>CAVPNO010000130.1:0-240954 GCA_963706455.1 uncultured Acidobacteriota bacterium
CGGCTCAAGCATCGATAACCGGGTTTGGGCCGAAGGCGAAAATCGCCAGGCGGGATTCGACCCCAATTTCAACTCGATCGGGAGCGGCTACTTTCAAACGATAGGCACGCCGCTCGTGGCCGGGCGCGACTTTGGAGAGCAGGACACTCTCAATTCTCCCCGGGTGGCGATCGTCAACCAGGAATTCGTGCGGCGGTTTGGAAAGGGAGCGAACCCTGTGGGACTGCAGATTCGGCGGGAGGCCACGCCGCGAGAGCCGGAAATGGTATTCGAGATCGTGGGAGTGGCGAAGAACTCCAAATACATCGATCTTCGCGAGAAGCCGCTGCCGATTGTCTACCTGGCCATCTCGCAGGATCAGAATCCCGATCCCTTCGAACAAGTCATGGTTCATTCCGGATTGCCTTCGGGAAGCCTGACCTCCAGTCTCAAGGGTGCGATTGACGGGATAAACCCTGAGATCCAGGCGGACTTTCAAGTGTTCAAGACGCAGATCCGGGAATCGCTCCTGCCCGAAAGGCTGATGGCGGCGCTGTCGGGTTTCTTCGGGATTCTGGCGGGGCTGCTGACGGCGGTCGGGCTGTATGGAATGATTTCGTTTCTGGTCGCGCAGCGGACGCACGAAATCGGAATACGCATGGCTCTTGGGGCGAGCAGGAGGCACGTCCTTTCCTCCATCCTGGGTGAGACCCTGACGCTGACGGTCGTGGGAATCGCGCTGGGCCTGCCCATTACGTTCCTTGTGGCACGGCTGATCGGCAGCATGCTGTTCGGAATCAAACCCGGAGATCCGGCAGCCCTGGGACTTGCCGTGCTTGCACTGTGCGGGGTGAGCCTGGCGGCGGCGTATATCCCCGCGCGGCGAGCGGCTGCCGTCGATCCGATGGTGGCTCTGCGCGAGGAGTGATGCGGGTTTCCGCGTCCGCTCAAAGGGACCGCGAGGCAGAAGCGCACGGATATGATGAAGCCATGGCGCCTCCGCTGGCTTCTTCCCCGGTTCTGGTCCGCTGCAAGGGCATCCTGTTCGACATGGACGGAATCCTGATTTCGTCGCTGGGCTCGGTGGAGCGGAGCTGGACGAAATGGGCACGGATGCGGGAGGTGGACCCGGCGTACGCGCTCTCGATGATTCACGGACGGCGGGCGATCGAGAGCGTCGCCATGATGCGGCCCGACCTGGATCCTGCTGCAGAGCTGAATCTGATCGAGGACATCGAGCTGGGCGATGGGGAAGGCATCACGGTGCTGCCCGGTGTGAAAGAGCTGCTGGCGGCCCTGCCGGCAGAACGGTGGACGGTGGTCACGAGCGCCACGGAACGGCTGGCGCGCATGCGACTGACGGCCTCGGGATTCACGGTTCCTAACCGGCTGGTGACGGCCGAGACGGTAAACGAGGGCAAACCGCACCCCGCGCCGTACCTGGCGGGGGCCGCGCTCCTGGGATGGGCGCCGGAAGAGTGCGTGGTATTCGAGGACTCGGCGTCGGGCGTGGCATCGGGATGCGCGGCAGGGTGCATCGTGGTAGGGACCACGTTCTCGCATGAAGCGGAACACCTGGAGTGCGCCACTTACCTGGTTCGCGACTTGGGCGGGATGGTGGTGTCGGTCCTGCCGGGCGGGGAAGGGCTGGCACTGCGATTCACGCCCCTGGAGAGACGCTGATTTCTTTGTTTCCTTCCATAAAGGCTGCGCACGGCAGAGTCAAAGAAATGCATGGAAATCCAGCCCGGCAGGCTAACGCCAACGGGGAAATGGCCTCTTTTCGGCTGCCTGTGACCAAGCGCGACGCCCAGCGAGGTTTTCCCCAGCCGCTGATCCCTAATCCCCAATCTCTATTCCCCGCGGCTAATCGAACACGACCGTCTTGTTCCCGTAGCTGAGAATGCGCCGGTCGAGGTGCCAGCGCACGGCGCGCGACAGGACGATGCGTTCGAGGTCGCGGCCGCGGGCGACCAGGTCTTCCACCTGATCGCGGTGGGAGATGCGGGCCACGTCCTGCTCAATGATCGGCCCGTCGTCGAGGACGTCGGTGACGTAGTGGCTGGTGGCGCCGATGAGCTTGACCCCGCGGGCATGGGCGGCGTGGTAGGGCCGCGCGCCCACAAAAGCGGGCAGAAACGAGTGGTGCACGTTGATGATCGCGGCGGGGTAGCCGGCGACGAATGCGGGCGAGAGAATCTGCATGTAGCGGGCCAGGACCACCAGGTCGATGCCGTGGGCAGAAAGCAATTCGAGCTGGCGAGTTTCCGCCCCGGGGCGGTCGGCCGGGTCTACCGGGGTGTGCTCGAACGGAACGCCGTAGAAGGCCGCCAGTTTCTCCACCGCGCGGTGGTTGGAGACAACCAGGGGGATGTCGCACTTGAGTTCGCCCGTGTGCCAGCGCTCCAGCAGGTCGGCCATGCAGTGCAGGTACTGCGAGCAGAAGAGGGCCACCCGGGGACGCCGCGCGGTCGAGACCAGGGTCCAGTGCATCTGGAGTTCTTCGGCGAGACGGGCGAAGTCGCGCTCAAAAGGGGCAAGCGCGAATATTGCGGTACCCGAAGACGCTTCCGCCGGTCCCTTGCTCCCTTGTTCCCTCGTTCCGGCGGTCCCGGCCTTTACGGCCCATTCGACGCGCATGAAGAACAGGCCGAGTTCATGGTCCTGGTGCTGGTCGGCATGCAGGATGTTGGCCCCGTGTTCGTAGAGCAGGGAAGCGACGCGGGCCACCAGGCCGGGGCGGTCGGGACAGTCGATGAGCAGAACAGCCGTGGGTTCCATAGAAGCAGTTCGTAGTTCTCAGTTCGTAGTTCTCAGTGTTCAACGCGCGGCGTTCCGGACGCAAGCCGGGCACCCAAATTGGTGCTTCATCGTCGCTTCGCCGGATGCGGTCTCACTATGATCTCCGAACTACGAACTGAAACTGACCAAGGAAGACTGATCCCATCCCGCGTCATCCCCGTATCTCGGCGACCGTGCTCAATTGCCGCCGCAGGTCGCCGGCCAGGGTGGCGACCAGCTTGAGCCGTTCGGCAAGCGGCGATGCGATCCCGCTGGTCGAGAGGGCCAACTGCGCTTGCAGGAGCAGCCCGGCGACGGTGGTTTTCAATTCCGACTCCACGGCCGCAGCCGCCGCGCGGCGCGACAGTTCCTGTTCGCGCTCCCGGCGGTGAAGCGCGGCGCGAATCTCGCGCGCCAGCCGCTCCGCTCCCGCCAGCGCCAGATTGATCTCCAGGGGGATGGCCAGCCCGGACCGCTCCCAGATGGCTTCGGCTGCCGCCGGATCGCACGAGGCCACCGTTTCGTCCACCACCACGGCGGCGAACTCGCGCTGCCGCAGCAGGGCGAGCGCCATTTTGCGCCCATCCGCCACGACGACTTCCATGTCCAGTTGCTTTCCCATGATTTCGGCGCATTGCCGCGCGCCTTCAATGCCGGTGACGAAGAGGATGCTCATGGCTTGGAACTCCTTCAAAGGTTTCAGGGGTCAGGGATCAGATGTCAGGGATCGGGATCGGAGCCGAGGGATGCCTGATCCCTGACCCCTGATCACTATTTCTCGATGCCGTATTCCTTGAGTTTCCGGTAGAGGGTGGTTTTCCCGATGCCCAGCAGCCGGGCGGCCTGCAGCTTGTCCCCGTGGAGGGTGCGGATGGCGTCCAGGATGGCCTGGCGCTCAAGGTCGGCGAGGGTGCGCACGCCGGGCGGCTCCGATTCGGGCTCATGGCCGTTGGCCAGGTCCCGCCGGAAATGGAGGCCCTGCTGCTGCAGCTGGGTGGGAAAATCACCGAGGTACAGGACCGGGCCGGAGGAGAAGGTGCAGGCCCTCTCCACGGCGTGTTCGAGTTCGCGGACGTTGCCCGGCCATGAGTAATCCATCATGATGCGCAGGGCTTCGTCGCTGAGCGTGAACCTGGTTTTGCGCTCCCGGCTGATGCGGTCGAGGAAGTGGGCGGCCAGCAGGGGAATGTCTTCGCGCCGGTCGCGAAGGGCCGGCAGCCGCAGGTTGACCACGTTGAGGCGGTAGAAAAGGTCCTTGCGGAAGCCGCCATTTTCCACCATCGCGGCCAGGTCGCGGTTGGTGGCGGCCACGATGCGCGCCCGAATCGGAACGCGGTGGGTGGCGCCCACGGGCCGCACTTCCCTCTCCTGCAGCGCCCGGAGGAGCCTGGCCTGGAGATCGAGCGAGAGCTCGCCGATCTCGTCCAGAAACACGGTGCCTCCTTCGGCGGCGACGAGCAGGCCGTCCTTGGCGCGGATGGCCCCGGTGAACGCCCCCTTCACATAGCCAAACAGCTCGCTCTCAATCAGCGAGGGCACGAGCGATCCGCAATCCACCGGCAGAAAAGGCTTGTGGGCGTTGTGCCCGTAGGCGTGGATGGTGCGCGCCACCAGTTCCTTGCCGGTTCCGCTCTCGCCCAGGATCAGCACCGGATGGGAGCTCTGCGCCACCTTGGAAAGAATGCGGTAGAGTTTTTCCATTTCGGGCGAGCGGCCGATCATCGCGCCCAGGCCTTCGGAAAGGCGCAGCCGCTCGCGTATCCGCCGGGCGCCGCTGTCGCTCACATGCCCCGCGGTGGCGCGGTCCAGCACCGTGGAGAGTTCGTCCAGCCCGAAGGGCTTGGTCAGGTAGTCGCAGGCCCCGCAGCGCATGGCCTCGACGGCCGCGCTCACCGACCCGGAGGCAGTCATGGCGATGACCGAGGTGTCGGGGTGGAGCGTCTTGACCTCGGTGATCAAATCCAGACCCTGCGGGGCGGTTGCCGGCAGGTTGATCAGCACGATGTCGGCGGCGTGACCGCGCAACAACTCGCGTGCCTGGCCGAGGTCGCCGGTGGAGTCGACCGCGTACCCCAGGCTGGAGGCAATCTCCGCGCAGGCCGAACGAACGGCCGGATCGGCATCGACCACCAGCACGTGCAGGCGCACGGCAGGCTCCGCCAGTTGAGGGATGAGCTCCATGAATTCGTTGTCAGAGACTGTTGCCAGCATTGTAGTCGCCTCGCCGCCCGTTTGGTAGTGGGCCGGTGCACAGAGGTCAGTTGACAGTTGACAGTGGAAAGTTCGTAGTTCCCAGCTCGCAGGTCGCAGTCTTTGCCCACGACCCTAAGTCCCTAAGTTCCTTAGTTCCTGCTCCCTTACTCCCTGGCTTTCCGCCACCGGCAGCTCGATCCGGAAGCGGGCGCCTCGTCCCGCCCGGTTCTCCGCCTCGATCCGCCCGCCGGCCTCCTCCACGATGGAGCGGGTGATAGCCAGCCCCAGGCCCCGACGCCCGGACGAATCCGCGTGGGTAGTGAATCCCGCCTCGAATATCCGGTCAAGCAGCTCAGCGGGGATCCCGTTCCCCGAATCTTCGACACAGAGGACCACCGAGCTCACCTCGCCGGAGGGGTTTCGCCGCTCATCGAGGGTCAATTGAATGGCGCCCGGACCGCCGATCGATTCGGAGGCGTTTCGCACCAGGTTCACCAGGGCGCGGATGAGATTCTCGCCCGTCATGGCCACCGGCCACGCGCCCCCGTTGGCGGCCGCGGTCACGGTGACGGACGGACCGGCGATCGCCGCCAGCAGGTCGCGGATGGCCACGAGCTCTTCGCCGAGGTCCTCGATGGGAATCCCGTCCAGAGGCTCCGCCGCACCCTCGAGCCGGGACGTCGGGAAGAGAAGACCCTGCGGACTGGAAATCGCGGGTAGAAGCGCCGAGCTCCGCTCCGGGTCGCCTTCGAAGGCGGAGAGCTTCTCCACCAGGCGGCGGCTGCCCTCGGCGACGAGGCGCAATTCGCTGGCATAGTGCCGGTAGGACGCTGCCAGGACGCCGGGCTCCTCGAGCAGGTCGCAATAGAGCGAAAGAGCGGTCACCATGTTGCGGGCGTCGTGCGCCACTTCCGCCAGGCTTCCGCCATGACGATGCAGGGCGGCAACCGTCTCCACGACTGCCTCCACCCGCTTCCGATCCGTTGTCCCTGCTGTTGCTGTCGTTTGCATGGAAGTGCCCCTCTCCGCTTGGTTTCCGGCCGTCCCGGGTTCCCGATTCAGCATCGGTGCGGCCCGGCTGTCCCCTTCTAATACACGCCGTGTGCCAAACCGGGACATCTTATGTAAACTTAAATTAATCAGACACTTACAATCGATCATCGGGGACCGGCAGATCGTCCCGGAAGTTCCAAAACGGAACCAGCGGGCGGTTCTCTCCTTCTCGATGTGCTTTACTTTCTTCGCCTTAGGAAGATTTTCCCGATCCGATGCACCCCTTCCCATTCCGGGACAGCAGGCGCAAGGGGCACCGGGAGGGCCGGGCAGAACCTCTATCCCCGGATGCTCCCGTACAATGCCCCTATGCCGGAGAGATATTTCCGCCCCGGGGGCCGCGCGCCGGACACCATTCGCCCGCTGACGCTGACGCCCCATTTTGTTCAGACCGCCGAGGGCTCGGTGCTGGTGGAACTGGGCAATACCCGGGTGCTGACCAACGCCACCATCGAGCCCGGCGTCCCGTCGTGGCTTAGAAACTCCGGCCGCGGCTGGGTGACGGCCGAGTACGCCATGCTGCCCCGCTCCACGGTCACCCGGACGCCGCGCGAGAGCGAGCGGGGCAAGATCGGGGGCCGCACCCACGAGATCCAGCGGCTGATCGGCCGCAGCCTGCGCTCGGTGGTGGACATGGGGGCGCTGGGCGAGCGGACGGTGATCCTCGACTGCGACGTGATCCAGGCGGACGGAGGCACGCGCACGGCGGCCATCACCGGGGCGGCGGTGGCGCTGGCTATCGCGTTGAACGCGCTGGTCAAGGCAGGAACGCTGAAAACGTCTCCGCTGAAGCAACTGGTGGCGGCGACCTCAGTCGGGCTGGTCGGCGGGGCGCCGTTGCTCGACCTCTGCTACGAGGAAGACTCGCAGGCCGAGGTGGACATGAATGTGGTCATGACCGAGGACGGGGGACTGGTGGAGACGCAGGCGACGGCGGAGAAGGGCTCTTTTTCCCGGGCGGAGCTCAACGCGCTGATCGATCTGGCCGAAATAGGACTGAAGAGGGTATTCACGGTGCAACGGATCATGCTGGAGTGGGTTTAGCGGAGTTCGCGCCTTTCGATGAACGAAGCCGGGTGGATCAACCCTCGCCGTGCCTGCTTCCCTGCCTCCGCTAACTCCGCTTTACTTCTCCTCTACAACTGGCAGCTCGATCAAACTCGCCTGCCCGGACGCGTGATAGATACGCTGCGTGGCTTTCTTGTAATCCCCCTGTTTCGCCCAGAAGATGTTCTCGACATACGTCTGGGGGTTGCGGTCGTAGAGCGGGAACCAGGCTGACTGCACCTGCACCATGATGCGGTGGCCGGGGAGGAACACGTGGTTGGCCGGCGGCAGCGCGAAGCGGTACGGCAGCGGCTTGTCGGGCTCGATGGGTTTCGGTGAGGAAAAGCTCTCGCGGTAGCGGCCGCGGAAGATATCCATCGCGATGGGCAACTGGTACCCGCCCAGTTCCGGCTCGGCGGCGACCTCATCGGGGTAGACGTCGATGAGCTTCACCACCCAGTCGGAGTCGGTGCCGCTGGTGGAGGCCACGAGGTTGGCGACCGGCTGGCCGAGGATGTGCAGCGGCATGGTGAGCACGTCGGACGTGTAGGTCAGCACGTCGGTCCGGCCGGAGAATTCGCGCTGATCATCCACCAGCCACTGAGGCCAGGTCAAGGGCGGTACGTAGCCGTTGGGCTGGCTGGGCCGCGTTCGGAACGGCACCGGCTTGGAGGGATCGGAGACGTATTCATCGTAAGAAGCGGAGCCAGCCGCAGCCGAATCACCAGCGCCGCTTGCTCCGCTAACTCCGCCAGCTCCGCTGACCTCCCATCCCAGCCTGAACCTCGTCTCCAGGTACAGCGGCTTCATCTTCGGCGCGACCGGCCACGCATCCAGCTTCTGCCAGCGGTTTACGCCGGTCTCGAATACGGTGACCGGCGGCACGCCGGGATCCGCCGGCCCATTGTCCTTCAGATAATGGTCCAGAAACGGGCGCAGCACGTTCTGCCGGAACCACGTTCCCGTATCCGACCCGAACCGGATCGCGCCCAGCGACGGGGCGTCCTCGATCTCCTGGCCGTGATGCCACGGGCCCATCACCAGGCACACCTTGTTGTCCTTGTCGAGCGGCTTGACGGCCTTGTAGACCGCGAGCGCGCCGTAGATATCCTCCTGGTCCCACAGGCTGTGCACCAGCATCATCGGGACCTTGATGCCTTCTTCGGCATAATCGGCGGCCAGCACCTTGTCCAGCGCCTGGTCGCTCCAGAACGCGTCATAGGCGGGGTGGGCGACGAGTTTGCGGAAGAACCCGATCTGATCCAGGCCGTGGCTGCGGCCCTCCTCGCCCGCCGAGACCGTGCTCATGTACTCGTCGTAGTCGTCGAAGTGCGAGACCCACCACTTGTATTTCGGGTCGTTGTCGCGGGTGCCCGCCTGCTCGTAGATGTAGGGCAGGTTTTGTTGCCGGAATGCGCCGTTGTGGAACCAGTCGTCGCCCATCCAGCCGTCGACCATGGGATTCATGGGGACGGAAACCTTGAGCGCCGGATGCGGATGAATCACCGCCATCAGCGGCAGGAATCCATCATAGGAAATGCCCAGGACGCCGACCTTGCCGTTCGACTCGGGCACGTTCTTTACCAGCCAGTCGATGGTGTCGTACGTGTCGGTGGATTCGTCGACGGGCGTCGGGTTCTGGGGGCCGTGCAAGGGGCGGTTCATCACGTAGTCGCCCTCGGAGCCGTACTTGCCGCGGATGTCCTGGATGACGCGGATATAGCCGCCTTCGACGATCACGTCGGTGGCGTTGTCGTAGCCGTACAGGTCGGGACCGAGCTGGGCGGTGCCGTGAAACGTCATGGAGTTGGCGTCGTAGGGAGTGCGGGTGAGAAGCATGGGCGCGTGCGCGGCTCCCTTGGGCAAGAGGATCACGGTGTGCAGCTTTACACCGTCGCGCATGGGGATCATCGCATCGCGCCGCGCGAAGTCGAATGAGGCCGTGGCGGGCTCCAGGTGCGCCGGCGTCTCGCTGGGGTAATTGGGATACTGGGGCTTTTGCGCGGCGGCGGCGAGGGGCAGAGCGGCGAAAACGGCAAGCAGGAATGGACGGGCTCTGAGCATCGGTGGCCTTTCGGAGTTGTCAGTCTTCAGTTGTCAGTGATCAGTAGAGATCGCCAGCCCGCGTTTCCTTTTGCTCGGCGGTCCGGCTCTGGTCTGAAAACTGACAACTGATATCTGACAACTGAAGAAGACTATCGCAGCAACCCCGCCAGCAGAAGCGTGAACCCCAGCCCGGCCACCGACAGCACGGTTTCCAGCACCGACCATGTGGCCAGCGTCTGCTTGGGAGGGACGTTGAACAGCGACTGCACCAGCCAGAACCCCGAATCGTTGACGTGGGAAAGAATGAGGGACCCGGACCCGGTGGCCAGAACCAGAAGCTCGGGCCGGATGCCGCTGGTTCCGGCCAGCGGCGCGAGCACGCCGGAGGCTACCGCTGTGGCCACAGTCGCCGATCCCATGGAGATGCGCACCACCGCGGCCAGCAGCCAGGCCAGCACCAGGGGCGGCATGTGCGCCCCCACCGCCAGTCCCACCGTCGCCTGCGCGGCGCCCGACTCACGCAGGATGCCGCTCAGTCCTCCTGCCGCTGAAAGGATCACGATGGAATTGGCGATGGGCGCGAACGACTCGGCGGTCAGTTTGCGCAGAAGTTCGCGCCCGTGGTGCCGTTCGGTCTGGATGCGCGGGCCCAGCGTGAACAGCGCCGCGAGCACCGCGATCAGCAGGGCCACGTCGGGGTAGCCGGCAAAATGGAGCGCGCGATTCAGCGGGCTGCCGGGCGGGCACAACGTATCCGCCCAGCTGCCGAGAAAAATCAGCGCGATCGGAAAGAGGATCGCGAACGCCGCGCGCGCCGGTCCGGCCGGCGGCGGGACGGTCCCCTTTGCATCCGGGGAATCGTCGATGGCCGGCGCTCCGGCGATGGTGCCGCGGGCCGTGGCTGGGCCATTGGCGCTTGATGCCCGACTCGCGATCCCGGTTCCCTGTTCCCTGTGCGCTCGCTTTTCCCAGCGTCGCAGGTAGATCCACCCCAACAGCGGCCCGGCCACGACAGCGGCGGGAATGCCCGCCAGCAGGCCGAAGAAAATGGTGCGGCCCCAGTCGGCGTGAAAGGTGGCGGCGGCCAGTACCGCGCCGGGGTGCGGGGGCACCGTGGAATGCATGATCGAGAGGCCGGCCAGGAGCGGCATAGCCACCAGCATGGGCGGGCGCCCACTGCGCTCGGCTGCCGCCACGGCCAGCGGCAGCATCAGGATGAGTCCCACCTCGAAAAAGACCGGCATGCCCACCACGATGCCCAGAACCAGCATGGCCCACGGAACACCCCGCGCGCCGAACATATCCACAAGGAAGCCGCCCAGCGCCGCGGCTCCCCCGGAGCGCGCCAGCAGGGCGCCAAGGACGGCGCCGAGGCCGAGAATGATGGCGATGTGGCCCATCAGGTTGCCGACGCCGGTGGTGAACGCCATCGGCACCTGCGCCACCGGCATGCCCGAAGCGAGGCCGAGGCTCAGCGCGGCGATCATCAGCGCCAGCGCGGCGGGCAGGCGGACGCGGATGATGAGCACCAGAAGCACGAGCACCGTGCCGGCGACGCAGGCGGGCAGATACCAGGGGTGGGCAGGCGTAGAGATCACCGGGCGATTATAGGGGAGTGGTGAGTCGCCAGTTCTCAGTCGCAACGCGCCCGCGTGGTGGCATCCCAGGTCCCAAAAACAGGGGACCCGGGGCACCCGGATTGCGCGGCTAATTGGCGGAAGGCTTTTCGGCGCGGTCCACGACCAGAACCTCGATCGGATCGCGGGCCGAGACGAGTTTGAGGCCCAATTGGTCGCGGATGAGCGTCAGCAGCGAGGAACCATCGGACTCGACGATCGCCGAAGCTGCCGATTTCAGCGTGATGTCGTAGATGCCCGGGATGCCGGTCCGATCGATTACGGGAAGCGCGATCCCGCGCAGTTCGGTCAACTGGGCCGCGAAATCGGTCATCGATACATTGGTGAAGACGAAGTTTCCGTCTACTACCCGCGGAAGGGATTCTCTCGGATAGGCGGGCGGAAGTGTGTCCGCCTTGTTGGCCGGCAGCTTTGGGCCGCCCTTGGCCACCACCAACTCATACACCGCCGTGGTCCTGGGTTCGCGATGTACCTGCAGCTTGAATCGATCGGTGAGAAGATCCTGAAGCATCAGGCGGAGGGTGGACACGGTGACGGGTTCTGCTGCCCGCGCGCGCACGTCGTAGCGCTGGCCCTGCAAGAGTCCCGGGCCGGCTACCCGAAAGTGGTCCAGATCGTACGCCCACTCGATCATCTCCTCCAGATCGATATTGCGCATCGTGAGGCTGTCGGCGGCGGATTCGATCCGGGAACGCGAGCTTGCTTCACCGACCGTGGTTTCGACCGCCGGGTGGATCGAAGCTGCGTCGAACGCCGGCAGTTGCGCCTCCCGTGGCTGCGAACCCGCCGGCAGCATCGCGCACGTCCAAAGCAGCAGGGTCATTCTTCGAGGACAAAGGGGAAGCCAGGTCATGGACGCAATGTTAGCCTCCCCTCTCTCCTGCGCGCAGCCTGTCAGATGTTGTGTCCCCCGCCACAAATCCCATTGACGGGCCTCTGCTACCCTATTCAGGATCGCAGTTCCGGCGGGCGGTTCGGCAGGCCGGAGTGCACATGAAGGAGAACTTATCTATGCCACTGGTATCAATGCGGCAGCTGCTGGACGAAGCGGCCAAGGGCGGTTACGGCGTCGGGGCGTTCAACGTCAACAACATGGAACAGATCCAGGCCATCATGGCCGCGGCCGTCGAGACCAATGCGCCGGTCATCATCCAGGCCAGCCGCGGGGCGCGCGCGTTTGCCGAGGACAAGTACCTCTACCACCTGATGCTGGCGGCCGCGGAGCTGCATCCGGAAGTGCCGATGGCCCTGCACCAGGATCACGGCAACAGCTTCGAGACCTGCAAGAGCGCCATCACCCTGGGGTTCACCAGCGTGATGATGGACGGGTCGCTGAAAGAGGACGGAAAAACTCCCACCACCTTTGACGAGAACGTCGAAGTGACGCGGCGGGTGGTGGAGTACGCGCACGAGCGCGGCATCACCGTGGAAGGCGAGATCGGCGTGCTGGGCGGCGTGGAAGACGGACACGGCGCGGGCGGCACGGGCCTCGAACACATCACCGACCCCGACCAGGCCGTGGAATTCGCCGAGCGCACCGGCGTGGACGCGCTGGCGCTGGCGATCGGCACCAGCCATGGCGCGTACAAGTTCACCAAGAAGCCCGACGGCTCAGTGCTGAAGATGGGCGTGCTGATCGAGATTCATCGCCGCCTGCCGCATACGCATCTGGTGATGCACGGCAGTTCCTCGGTGCCCAAGGATCTGCAGGACATCGTGAACCAGTTCGGCGGCAAGCTGAAGCAGACCTGGGGCGTACCGGTGGAGGAGATTCAGCTGGGCATCAAGAACGGCGTGCGGAAGATCAACGTGGACACCGACAACCGCCTGGCAATGACGGGGGCAATCCGCAAGGTGCTGTGGGAGACGCCGGAGAAATTCGATCCCCGCGACTACATGAAGCCGGCGCGCGAAGCCATGAAGAAGGTGGTGGCCGAGCGGATGCGCGAGTTCGGCCAGGCCGGCCATGGCAAGGACTACAGCCCGCTTCCGATCGAAGACATGAAGAAGGGCTACGCCAGCGGCAAGCTCGACCCCCGGCCTTCGCTGGCGGGCGCGCGTTAATCTGCAACACAAGGGGACAGAAGCATTCGGGCCGCTCCGCTCAACCGGAGCGGCCCGAATTTTATGGACGATGCCCCATTTCCCGCCGAGGCTAGTCCCCAGTCCCCGTCTCTGCCGTTGTATCCAGGGGCAGAAAAACCCTGAACACCGTGCCCTTTCCCAGACGGCTGCGCACCCGGATCGTTCCGTGATGCTTGTCGAGGATGCCCTTCGAAACCCATAGTCCAAGACCGGTGCCCGATTCGCCCTTGGTAGTGACAAAGGGATGAAAAAGCCGCCCAGTGGTAAAGCGGTCCATGCCGGCGCCGGTATCGGCAATGGTGATGGTCGCGCCATCACGCCCGGCGCGATCGCTCGCTCCGTGCACGCCCACGGACATGCGCCCTCTTTCGGCCATTGCTTCCAGGGCGTTGCCGATCAGATTGGTCAGCACCTGCTGGATCTCGCCTGCCAGGCACAGCACGGGCGGCGATTTCCGGTACCGGCGGTCCAGTTGGATGCCCCGCATTTTGATTTCGGTCTCGTGGAAGAAGAGCACCGACTCCATCAGCTCCTCAATAGCGGTCCATGCCGGGGCGGTGCGCTGGCGATAGAACTTGAGGCTGCGTGACGTGATGTGCGACAGGCGCTGCAACTCGCGGTCAGCCACCTCACACAGATCACGGGAAGCGCTGGAGAGCGTGTCGTCCATCTTGACCAGGTAGAGCAGGTTGGTCACCGCTTCGAGCGGGTTGTTGATCTCGTGGGCGATGCTGGCGGCCAGCCGCCCCGCGGCGGCCAGTTGCTCCGAGCGCCGCAGCGCCTGCTCGGTGCGGCGCGCCTCGGTGGTCTCCCGCATGTAGATGATCAAGCCCTCACCGGGCTGGGGATAGAGCTGAAACTGGAACCACTTTTCGGCAGTATCGGTACGGAAATATTGCTCGAAGTCGACCGGGACTCGCTCTTCCATGGCGCGCCGGAACTGCTCTTCGACAGGAGTTCCCAGCAGCATGGGGTAAAGCTCCCAGAGGGAGCGACCCATGTGAGGGATGCCCGAGGCGATCGTGATCTGCGCCGACGCGGCATTCATATACGTCACCCGATAGTCCCGGTCGAGGGTGGCGAAAGAGTCGGGGATATGCTCCAGCGCTTCCCAGGCAAACTGGCGGGCGCGCTGGATCTCCCGGCTCAGAGCGGACTGCAGATCTGCGGCCTCCTTGCGCAGGCGCGCCATCTTGAGCTGGGCTTCGACGCGAGCGACCAGTTCGCGGGCGGTGAAGGGCTTGGTGAGGTAATCATCCGCGCCCGCGCCCAGGCCCTCGATCCGCGACTCCTCGCCGGCCCGCGCGGAAAGCATGATCACCGGCGTGGTGCGCAGGGACGCATTCTCCCGGATGGCTGCGAGGAGCGCGAAGCCATCCATCTCCGGCATCATGACGTCGGTCAAAACCAGGTCGGGATGCTCCTGCGTGGCGATGACGAGCGCCTGCTTGCCGTTCGATGCGGCGAGCACGGTGAACCTGCCGCTCAGCAGCGCCAGCACGTATTCGCGCATGTCGGCGTTGTCGTCGGCCAGCAGAACCACGGACTTGGGCTCCACGGCCTGGACCACGTTTTTCTGATTTGCGTGGTCGCCGGCTTCGGTGCGGGTCACTTCGTCCGCCAGGCGGTCATGGCCGGGAAGCCAGCCGATGGCTTCCCGCACATAGGCGATCGCGGAGCCCTGGAGAACCACGGGATTCATCGCATCCCGGAAGACGCGTTCCCGAGGGAGATGGCCCTGGCCGAACGGGATGCGCACCGTGAATCGTGTGCCGATGCCCTCGGTGCTCTCCACCGTGATCGAGCCTCCGTGCATCTCGACCAGTTCTTTGACCAGCGCGAGCCCGATGCCGGTTCCTTCATGGCTGCGGCGGCGGGCGCCCTCCACGCGGCGGAAGCGCTCGAACAGGTGCGGCAGCTCGCGGGCGGGAATCCCGGTGCCGGTGTCGCTCACGGTGAGCAGAGCGGCCGAGCCATCGTGCGAAATCGAAATCCGTATGTCTCCATCAAAGGTGGATTTGAGCGCGTTCGACACCAGGTTCAGAACGATCTTCTCCCACATCTCCCGGTCGACGTAGACCGGCTCGGGCAGGGGCGGGCATTCGACGACATATTGCAAACCGGCGCGCTCCACGGCGGAGCGGAAGACGCTGGCCAACTGCGCGGTGAGGTGGGACAGGTCGGTAGGCTCATAGGAAGCGTGCATCCGGCCGGCTTCGATGCGCACAAAATCGAGCAGCCCGTTCACCATTTTCAGCAGGCGCAGCGCGTTGCGGTGGAGCATTTCCAGGCCGGCGCGCGAAGGAGCGCTCTGGCTGGTGAGCGCATCCTCGATGGGACCCAGGATCAGCGTGAGCGGGGTCCGCAGTTCGTGGCTCACGTTGGAGAAGAACGACGTTTTGGCGCGGTCCAGCTCGGTCAGCGCTTCGGCGCGTGTCTTTTCTTCCTCGTAGGCCTCGGCGTTGGTAATGCTGCCCGCAATCTGTCCCGCGACCAGGTCGAGATATCCGGCATAGCTCGCATCCAACTGGCGGTAGGGATTGACCCCCGCGATGAAGATGCCGGCGGGCGCTACCTGGCCTTTGCGCGCGAACGGCACCAGGCGCGCCTTGTCGGGCGGACGGTCCCAGCTTCCGGCGGGCAGGTGGGAAAAGAGCTCTTCGAGGTTTTCCACCGTAACCGGCTGGCTGGCCGATAGCGGCTCGACGGGCCACGGGCAATCGGAGGCGCCGATCACCATGGTCTCGCAGGCCGCCGCATGGCCTTTCTCAATGCCAGAATGCGCCACCAGTTTCAGCCGGCCCGAGGTCTGCTCGTCGAACAGATACAGGAGGGCAAAGGGAATATCCTTCTGGCCCTGGAGGCCGCGCTCGATGGCGGCAAAGACTTCGGTCCTGGTATTGGCGTCAACCAGGGCGGAGGAAAGGGTGATGAGCGATGCAAGCTGCCGCTCACCCAAAACGCGGCCGGTATCTTCGATGACCACGCACAGCATGCCCGCGTTGGCGCCATCAGGCCCGACCAGCGGACTGTAGGAGAACGTGTGGTAGGTCTCTTCGGGATAGCCGCCGCGCTCCAGGATCAGGAAGAGGGTCTCGTCCCAGGAAGCCTCGCCGGTTTCGAGCACGCGCTCGATGCGCGGCCCGATATCTTTCCAAATCTCCGACCACACCACATTGGCCGGCTTTCCCAGCGCCCAGGGATGCTTGTAGCCCAGCGTGGTGCGGGCGTACGCATCGTTGTAAAGCATGGTCAGTTCGGGCCCCCAGAACATCCACATGGGAAACCGCGACGTCAGCAGAATGCGCACCGTGGTTTGAAGCCCGGGCGGCCAGAAGGCGGGATCCCCCAGCGGCGTGGCGCTCCAGTCGAACGCTCGAACGAGCTCGTTCACCGTAAGCGGCCGGCTCTCCACGTCGAGGGCAGTAGAAGGATTATGGTAGGGGAACTTGCCGTCCATGGGTCACAGTTGTCCGTTTTTAAGGCACAAGGGCGCTCGCGTTCATTTTCAAAGCTGCAAAGGGTTAGGGGCAACTTTATCCGAAAGGCAGGAACAATGTCTGTACGATGCCGGTTCCTCTATGCCCGTTGCCTAACTCAGGCATACGCAGGTGCCAACCATGGGTCTTCGTGATTGAAATCCATCGAATCGCAATATGCGCCCAAGTTACAATCATCTATTCTGAGCTACTGTACGAACGAAGGCCTGATTGCGGGGGCCCGGGAAGGCCATGCGCGAGGAAGTGATCCAGGGCGAACCGAATCCGCTGGAACATGCGGCGTCTTCCTATCTGAGGTCGGCGCGGCACCAGCCCGTGCAATGGCATCCGTGGAGCGAGGCGGCGTTTGCGCGCGCCCAGGCGGAGAACAAGCCCATCCTGCTGGATATTGGTGCGGTGTGGTGCCACTGGTGCCACGTGATGGATCGGGAATCGTATGAAGATCCGGAGATGGCCCGCATTATCAACGAACACTATGTCGCCATCAAGGTGGATCGCGACGAACGTCCCGATGTTGATGCGCGGTACCAGGCAGCGGTGTCGGCCATCAGCGGCCAGGGCGGATGGCCGCTGACCGGTTTTTTGACGCCGGATGGCCGCCCGTTCTTCGGCGGAACCTATTTTCCCCGCGACGACCGCTACGGGCGCCCGGGATTCGGGCGCGTGCTGCTGACCATGGCCCAGGTGTGGAAGGATCGGCGCGACGAAGCGCTGGAATCGGCCACCAGCGTGATGGCGGCCATCGAGCACAACGAAAGCTTCTCGGGCGGCGGCGGGGATCTCTCGGTGGCGCTGGTCGATCGGATTGCGGGGTCGATTCTTTCGCAGTTCGATGCGCGCAACGGCGGGTTTGGATCGCAGCCCAAGTTCCCCCATCCGGCGGCGCTGGATTTGCTGCTCGAAATCGCCATGAACCGCGACAACGAGCAGGCGCGCGACGCCTTTATCACCACGCTCGACAAGATGGCGCACGGCGGCGTTTACGACCAGCTGGCGGGCGGATTTCACCGCTACAGCGTGGACGAACGCTGGGTGGTGCCGCACTTCGAGAAGATGATCTATGACAACACCGAGCTGCTGCGCAATTACGTGCACGGCTTCCAGAGCTTCGTGCGCGCGGACTTCCTGGCCACGGCGAAGGAGATCATCGGCTGGCTCGACTCGACCATGACCGACCGCGAACGAGGCGGCTTTTACGCGTCGCAGGATGCGGACATCGATCTCGACGACGACGGCGATTACTTCACCTGGACACTGGACGAAGCCAAAGCGGTGCTCGACCCGACGGAACTGGAGGCAGCCGGACGCTACTACGACCTTGGCGAACTGGGCGACATGCAGCACAACCCCGCCAAGAATGTGCTTCACAGAAAGCAGACAACGGAAGAAATCGCCGCAGCCATGGGGAAGCCGGAAGACGACGTCCGGCAGTTGATCGACTCGGCGCGGGTGCGGCTGATGGCGGCGCGCAGCGAGCGCCCCGCGCCGTTCATCGACCGCACGCTTTACACCGGTTGGAACGCGATGGGTGTGACGGCGTACCTGGAAACCGCGCGCGTGCTGCGCATGGATTCGGCGCGCGACTTTGCGCTGCTCACACTGCGCCGGCTGCTGGCCGAGGCCTGGAGCGGCGAGGATTATCTTAGTCACGTAATCGGCTATCCGGCGCGCAAGAGCAGCGAGGCGGTCGCCCCGTCGGAACGCATTCCGGGAACGCTCGACGACTACGGGTTCACGGTGCATGCCTGCGTAGACGGATGGCTGGCGAGCGGCCGGATGGAATTTTGCCATGCGGCAATCAAGCTGGCCGACGCGATGATTCGCCGGTTCTACGATCAGTCCGCCGGCGCCTTCTTCGACACGGCCGCCCCCCCGGCTGGAACCATGCCGCTGGGGGCGCTCGCCGCGCGCCGCAAGCCGATGCAGGACTCGCCCACGCCCGCCGGCAATCCCACGGCTGCTTCGGCGTTGCTCCGCCTGGAAGCCATCACGGGGCGCAGGCAGTATCGCGAGGTTGCCGAACAGACGCTGGCGACATTTTCGGGCGTTGTGGAGCACTTCGGCTTGTACGCGGGCAGCTACGGGCTGGCGCTGGAACGGCTGCTGCTCGATCCCGTGCAGGTGATCGTGGTGGGATCGGGTCCGGAAGCTGCGCGCCTGGAGGCCATGGCCGTGGCGCGCTATGGCGTGAACAAGACCGTGATGCGCGTCGCGCCCTTCCGGCTGGTTCCCGGCGGAGTGCCGGAAGCGCTTGCCGAGATGCTGCTCGAGGCGCCCAGGCCGAAGGACTCCGACGTGTACACGATCGTGTGCCGCGGCCGTACCTGCCTGCCGCCCATCACCGACGCTGAAGAATTGCTGAAGGCGCTGGAGGGCGAAGACTGAAGCCTCAGTTCGCAGGTCTTCGTTCACAGTTCTCAGTTTGCAGTGGTCAAAAATGGGCAGACAGCGAACGCGCCCCGTGGGGTGAGCCGATCGCAACATCGCAGGCGCCGCGAATCAAGGCCGGTCCTTCTGAAAGCCGATCTCGCCGGGTCGCGTGACAGGCGCCGGTTTTCAGGTTTTCGTTGCCGAACGCGCCGGCATGCTTTAACGTCAAGACGCACCCCCGATTCTTCCCGGAGCCGACGAGAAACATGCCCCGCATCGTTCGCTGTGCCATCATCCAGGCTTCCAATGCCGTTCCGGCCACCGAGCCACTGGCGACGCAGAAACAGGCCATGATCGAAAAGCACATGGCGCTGATCCGTCAGGCCGCCTCGGACGGCGCGCAGATCGTATGTTTGCAGGAGATCTTCAACGGGCCCTATTTCTGCGCCGAGCAAGCCGTGAAGTGGTACGACACCACCGAGCAGGTTCCCAATGGACCCACGGTGAGCCGGATGCAGTCGCTGGCCAGAGAACTCGGCATCGCCATGATCGTGCCCGTCTATGAAGTGGAACAGGAAGGGGTTTTCTACAACACGGCGGCGGTGCTCGACCACGAGGGCGTCTACCTGGGTAAATATCGCAAGACTCACATCCCGCATGTGGCGCCCGGCTTCTGGGAGAAGTTTTATTTCCGTCCCGGCAACCTGGGCTACCCGGTGTTCGATCTCGGGTTCGCCAAGATCGGCGTGTATATCTGCTACGACCGGCATTTCCCCGAGGGCGCCCGATGCCTGGGGCTGAACGGCGCGGAGATCGTTTTCAACCCCTCGGCAACGGTTGCGGGACTGAGCGAATACCTATGGAAGCTGGAGCAGCCCGCGCACGCCGTCGCCAACGGCTACTTTATTGCCGCCATCAACCGCGTAGGCACCGAGCCGCCCTGGAACATCGGCGAATTCTACGGCTCGAGCTACTTCGCCAACCCCAGGGGCCAGATCATCGCGCAGGCATCGCGCGACAAGGATGAAGTCCTGACCGCGGACCTGAATCTGGACGAGATCGCCGAGGTGCGGCGGACCTGGCAGTTTTTCCGCGACCGCCGGCCGGATCTGTACGGGCCGCTTGTGGCGTCGTAGACCGTCGTGGACCTTGACCAACCACAAAACACGGTGTGTTATTCTGAGCGACCCTGAATCCCGAGGTCTGGATGAGCCCTAGCACCGTTCCCGACGATCCGCAGATTCGCGAGCGATTCCGCGAGATCCATCCGCCGCTTGCGCCGCAGGCCGCGCTGGTGGAGGCGCACCGCTGCCTTTACTGCTTCGACGCCCCCTGCACCTCGGCCTGCCCGACGCACATCGATGTTCCCGGGTTCATCAAGCGCATCGCCACGGGCAACCTGAGAGGCGCCGCGCTGCGCATCCTGGACGCGAATGTGCTGGGCGGCAGCTGCGCGCGGGCGTGCCCGGTGGATGTGCTTTGCGAAGGCGCTTGCGTGATGCACCGCTACAATCGCGAACCGATCCAGATCGCGCTGTTGCAGCGGCGCGCGATGGACGCGTTCCATGCTTCGGGCGAGGACCTGCTGGCGGAGCCGCCGGCCCGGTGCGACCTGCGGGTGGCGTGTATCGGAGCGGGGCCGGCGTCGCTGGCCTGTGCGGCCGAGTTGCGCCGCCACGGAGCGTCGGTCACGATTCTGGAGCGCCGCGCGCTACCTGGCGGCCTGAACACTTACGGCGTGGCCGAGTACAAGCTGCGCGCCGCCGAGAGCATGCGCGAGGCGGAACTGATTCGCCGCATGGGCGTGGAGTTTCACTTCGGCGTGTCGATTGAAAGCGCGGAAGCCCTGGAGAAGCTCGAGTCGGAGTTCGACATCCTCTTTCTGGGCGTGGGACTGGGCGCGATGCAGCGACTCGGCATCCCGGGAGAAGACACCGAAGGAGTGATGAACGCCCTCGAACTGATCGCGTCGTACAAGACCGGGTGGCTGCGGGAGATCCAGGGAACGGTGGTGGTGGTAGGCGGCGGGAACACGGCCATCGACGCGGCCAACGCGGCCAGGCGGCTGGGAGCCGAGACGGTGTACCTCCTGTACCGGCGCGGCGAAAGCGACATGGCGGCATTCACATTTGAATACGAGCACGCCAAGCAGGAGGGTGTGCAGTTTTTGTGGCGGCGTGCGCCGGTCGCGATCCGCCGCGACGCGCATGGCCGCATGCTGCTTGACACTGCCCAGGTGCGGCAGGTGGGAATGAAGCTGGTGCAGATTCCCGAATCGCAGACCACCATCACCTGCAGCATGGTGGTGCCCGCCATCGGCCAGTCGCCGCTCGCCGAACTCATTCAGCAATTTGGCCGCGTGGAGGTGCGCGCCGGCCGCATCGTGGCCGATCCCGCCACCGGGCGCACCGGAAACCCGCGTTACTACGCCGGAGGAGATTGCGTGAATGGCGGGCGCGAGGTGGTGGACGCGGTGGCGGAAGGCAAGCGCGCTGCGCAGGCCATGCTCAAACAGATGGAGGTGGCTGCCCATGCCTGACCTTGGGGTTCGCGGATTCGCCGGCTCGATTCATGCGCCGAATCCGTTCTGGCTGGCGTCGGCGCCCCCGGCCAACACGGGCGAGATGATCATGCGCGCCTTCGACGCGGGCTGGGGCGGCGCGGTGTGGAAGACCATTGGCGAGCCGGTGACCAATGTAAGCTCGCGCTACTCGTCGGTCGACTGGAATGGCCAGCGGGTGATGGGCTTTAACAATATCGAACTCATCAGCGACCGCACGGTGGAAGACAATCTTCGCGAAATGGCGGAGGTGAAGAAGCGGTATCCGCGGCAGGCGGTGATTGCTTCGCTGATGGTGAACTCAAATCGCGCGACCTGGCATGACATAGTGGCGCGCTCCGAAGACGCGGGCGCGGATGGCCTGGAACTCAACTTCGGCTGCCCGCACGGCATGAGCGAGCGCGGGATGGGTTCGGCGGTAGGGCAGGTGCCGGAGTACTCGCAGATGATCACCGAGTGGGTGAAGGAGAAGGCGCGCACGCCGGTAGTCGTTAAGCTGACGCCCAACATCACCGACATCCGCACGGTGGCGCGCGCGGCCAAACGCGGCGGAGCGGACGGGCTTTCGGCGATCAACACCATCAACTCCATCACCGGGATCGATCTGGATACATTCACGCCGCGCCCCAACGTGGACGGCAAAACCTCGCACGGGGGCTACTGCGGGCCGGCGGTGAAGCCGATCGCACTGAACCTGGTGCACCAGGTCATGTCCGATCCCGAATCAGCGCTGCCGCTGTCGGGGATCGGCGGCATCGGGACGTGGCGCGATGCGGCGGAGTTTCTGCTGCTGGGATGCGGGACCGTGCAGGTATGCACGGCGGTGATGCACTACGGCTACCGCATCGTCGAGGACATGATCGAAGGGCTGGAAAACTGGATGCGGTCGAAGAAGTTCGAGACACTCGAGGATTTCCGCGGGCTTTCGCTGGGGAGCGTGACCGAATGGAAGCACCTCAACCTGAATTACAAGATCGTGGCGCGCATCGATGAGCAGAAATGCATCGGGTGCGATCTGTGCCATATCGCCTGCTGGGACGGCGCCCATCAATGCATTCATCTCGATCGGGTCAGCGGGCCTGTGGATGGTCCGGTGGAATTGCATTTGGCTCCAGGACAGCATGAGACCCGAAGCCGCTCCGCGATCACCAACACGCCGGTGACGAGGAAGGAGCGGGCTTTGAACCTCGCCGAGCATGGAGCCTATCCGACTCCGCTGGCGCGCATTCCGCGCGTTGACGAAAGCGAATGCGTGGGCTGCAATCTGTGCTCGCTGGTATGCCCGGTGGATGAATGCATCACCATGGTGCGGGTGGATACGGGCGTTTCGCCGGTGAGTTGGGATGAACGCACGCGCGGGGCGGCGTGCGTAACGGATCCTCACCAAGTGTGAAAACCGAGCGGGGATTCGCAATCCCAGGTCCCAAAACCGGGACCTGGGGCGCCCAGTCAAAACGGGTCCTTCGCTTCGCTCAGGATGACAAGCTGATTGGCGAAAGAGTGGAAACAGGAAAACTATGGCATCAGTTCTCATAAAAAACGGAACCGTGGTGAACGCCGACTCAACGGTCAAAGCCGACTTGCTGATGGACGGCGAAACCATCAAGGAGATTCGCGCAGGGATCCCTGCCGGCGCGGCGCAAACGGTCGTCGACGCGACCGGACTGCTGCTACTGCCGGGAGGCGTGGACGCGCACACGCATCTCGACATGCCATTCGGCGGCACCACCTCGGCCGACGATTTTCTTACCGGCACGCGCGCGGCGGCCATCGGCGGGACGACGACGATCGTTGACTTCGCCATCCAGGCGCGGGGAACGAAGATGCGGGCCGCGCTCGACACCTGGTGGAAGAAGGCCGAAGGCAAGGCGTGCATCGACTACGGCCTGCACATGATCGTCACCGATCTTCCCGACGCGGGCCTGGAAGACATGGACGACCTGGTGCGCGAGGGCGTGGCCAGTTTCAAGCTGTTCATGGCCTATCCCAACGTGCTGATGGTGGACGACGCCACCATCTTCAAGGCGCTGCGCCAGACGGCGAAAAACGGCGCGCTGGTGTGTATGCATGCCGAGAACGGGTCGGTCATCGATGTCATCGTGCAGCAGGCGCTGGCCGAAGGGAAGACCGCGCCGATTTATCATGCGCTGACGCGGCCCACGCGCGCCGAAGCCGAAGCCGTGCATCGCGCCATTGCCATGTCGGAGATGGCCGGCGCGCCGGTGTACATCGTGCATCTTTCCAGCGAGGACGCGCTCAACCAGGTTCGCGAAGCGCGCGACCGCGGCCTGCCCGCTTTCGCCGAAACCTGCCCGCAGTACCTTCTGCTCTCGATTGAAGACAACATGGAGGACAAGGGCTGGGAGGGCGCGAAATATGTTTTCACTCCCCCACTGCGCGAGCGCGCCAACCAGCCAAAACTGTGGGACGGGTTGCGCAGCGACAATCTGCAGGTGGTCTCGACCGACCATTGCCCGTTCTGCTTCGAAGACCAGAAGGTGCTGGGCAAGGACAATTTCACCAAGATCCCCAACGGCGGCCCGGGGATAGAGAACAGGCTGCAACTGCTCCATCATCATGGAGTCGGGCAGGGAAACCTCAGTCTCAACCGCTTCGTTGAAATTGTCTCGACGGCCCCGGCGCGGATTTTCGGCATGTATCCGAAGAAGGGAGTGCTGGCCCCGGGCAGCGATGCCGACATCGTGCTGTGGGACCAGGCGGCTGAGCACACCATCTCGGCGGCCACGCACCACATGCGGGTGGACTACTCGATGTTCGAAGGCTTCCGCGTGCGCGGGAATGCGCGGGACGTGTATGCGCGCGGGGAGTTGATCGTGTCCGGGGGCAAGTTTATCGGCCGCATAGGTCGGGGAAACTACCTGCGCCGGGCGGCCCGGGGCGGAGCGTTGAAATAGCCAGGGAACAGGGAACGGCTTCTCAAGTGAAGTTTGCGACCCGTGAAAGTATTCCGCCTTGCTTTGGCGCAAAGGGCAGGGTACGACCCAATCAGAGGATAAGAGCAGGTCCTTCGCCTGCGTTGATCGCTTCGCGATCGACGCCGCTCAGGATGACAGTTCACGCTCAGCATCACAACTCATGCTCAGGGATGACAACTCAATCGAGAGTGTGAGCACAACGGAGAAGAGCATTGAGCAGCGTTGATCCAACCTTATCCAACAACGACCTTCGCCCCACCCTGCCTGAGCGCCGGACCTGGGGCCTGTACAACTACATCGCCCTGTGGTTCTCGATGTCGATGGAGATCACCACCTACCAGCTTGCCTCTTCCCTGATCGCCAAGGGCATGGACTGGAAGCAGGCGGTGGGGACCGTGCTGCTGGGCAATCTCATCGTGCTCGTCCCCATGCTGCTGAATGCGCATGCGGGAGCCAAGTACGGCATTCCCTTCCCGGTGTTCATTCGCGCGCCGTTCGGGGTTCGCGGCGCAAACCTGCCGGCCATCCTGCGGGCGGTCGTGGCCTGCGGCTGGTTCGGCATCCAGTCGTGGATCGGCGGGCAGGCCATCGACGCCATGCTGGTGGTGATCTGGCCTTCGCTGCACGGCAACGCGGGCGTGCTGTGGGCCAGTTTCCTCTCCTTCTGGCTGCTGAACATGGTGGTGGTGTGGCGCGGTGTGGACTCGATCCGGCGCCTCCAGGCCTTCGGCGCGCCTTTCATGTTCGTGATGGCCCTGCTGCTGCTGATCTGGATTCGGATGAAGGCCGGCAGCTTCGGAACCATGCTCTCGACGCCCAGCCAGTTCCACACTACGGGCGAGTTTCTCGGCGTGTTTTTCCCGTCGCTCACCGCCATGGTCGGCTACTGGGCCACGCTGGCGCTGAATATTCCCGACTTCACCCGCTATTCGAAATCGCAGAACGCGCAGGCCTGGGGCCAGGCGTTCGGATTACCCGTCGCCATGGCGCTATACACCTTTGTGGGCATCGCCGCGACCTCGGCGTCCGTGGTGCTGTTCGGGCATCCCATCTGGAATCCCATCGAGCTGATCGGCGCATTCCACCAGCCCCTTGTGGCGTTCGTTGCCCTGATCGCCGTGCTGGTGGCCACGTTGAATGTGAACATCGGCGCCAACGTGGTTTCGCCGTCGAATGATTTCTCCAATCTCTATCCGCGGCTGATCAGCTTCCGCACGGGAGGCATCATCACGGGCTTTCTCGGACTGGCGATGTGCCCGTGGAAGCTGCTGGCTACGCCGGATGCCTATATCTTTGGCTGGCTCATCGGGTACTCGGGGCTGCTGGGGCCGGTGGCGGGGATCATGGTCACGGACTATTTCCTGATCCGCAAAACGGACCTGGATATCAACTCGCTGTATCACGCCGAGGGCGCTTACCAGTACGCCAGGGGAATCAACCCTCGCGCGATCGGTGCCCTGGTTCTGGGAGTTGCCGTGGCCCTGTCAGGATTGCTGGTGACGCCGCTCCACTTCCTGTATGACTACGCGTGGTTCGTGGGCTTCTTTGTTGCCGGCGGGACGTATCTGGCGCTGATGCGGGTGTCGGCGCCGGTCCCGGCGACAGACCTGAACCCGGATTTCTAGGTTGGGCTCCTGGAGCGAAAGTTGCATCCCTCCCCCACGGACGGGGTCTGCCCAATCGCCGCCCGGGTCGCTAATGTGAATGGAAATCTTCGTTAGTCCGCTCCGCGCGAGGGGCGGCCCCGCCGGTGGCGCCAAACCGGGCAACCCGGCACGATAAAATGAGGTTAGCGCATGACGGAACCTCCTCCAGCGGCTGCTGCCACGGCAACCCGCTTTGAGCGGGAACCCGAATTGCGGGCCAAAGCCGCCGGCGCCGAACCTATCATCCGCGTGGAAGGGCTCGAAAAGACATATCAAACCGCTCGCGGTCCCCTGACGTTGTTTCGTGATCTCGATCTGGAAGTCCAGGCCGGCGAGCTAGTGGCCATCGTAGGCCAGTCGGGTACCGGAAAGAGCACGCTTTTACACATGCTTGGCGCGCTTGATGCGCCCTCCGCCGGAAGGGTATACTGCGCGTCTACCAACGTGGCAGAGCTCAATACCCGGCAGGCGGCGGCCTTTCGGAATCGCGTCATCGGCTACGTCTGGCAGTTTCACTACCTGCTGCCCGAGTTTACGGCGCAGGAGAACGTAGCCATGCCGCTCCTGGCCCAGGGACAAGCGCGAAGAGAGGCCCTGGCCATCGCCGGTAACTGGCTGAGAGAAATCGGACTGGAGGACCGGCGCGATCATCGCCCCGGCGAGCTTTCAGGGGGCGAACAGCAGCGGGTTGCGCTGGCGCGGGCCCTGGTGAATAATCCTCGCCTGCTTCTGGCCGACGAACCCACCGGTGACCTGGACGAAACCACGTCCGGTCAGGTATTTGATCTAGTTCAACGACTGCACGCAAGCTATCACCTAACTTCGGTAGTCGTAACCCATAATATGGAGCTCGCTTCACGCTGTACGCGGGTTCTCAGGCTGGAAGGTGGACGGTTGACTTTGTCGGCGGTCCCTAAGTATCAGTGAAAACAATTCCAAACCGGAAAAAGCAGCATTCCGCGGTTCAAATGAGTCTCACTATGTAACAGGGAAACACCCCGAAATGGAACTTCCCCTTCCGTTCCGGGTCCCTTTAAAGGTCAGATGGAAGCTCAACCGGACGTTTCGTCGGCCGGGAGCGAATCGGGACAAGACCTCCCGAAGACCATCTCAAAGAGCTGTTCCGCAGGCCGGGCCGGATTTTTCTTGAAATGCCTGGGGCAGCGCGAGATACATGAGGGCGTAGGCAGGCGGGACTGAAGCTGGATTCACCGGACAGCCACTGTCGGCCGGGACCCTCAGGCAAAGGGAGAAATCCATGTTCGAACGCTATACGGAGAAGGCACGGCGCGTGATCTTCTTCGCGCGATACGAGGCCAGCCAGTTCGGTTCGCCTTACATCGAGACCGAGCACCTTCTGCTCGGGCTGCTGCGCGAAGACAAGGCACTGACCAATCGTTTCCTGCGCTCGCACGCCTCGGTGGAGTCGATCCGCAAGCAGATCGAGGCGCACACCACCATCCGCGAAAAGGTCTCGACGTCGGTCGACCTGCCGCTTTCGAACGAATGCAAGCGGGTGCTGGCGTATGCGGCCGAGGAAGCCGAGCGGCTGGGCCACAAGCACATTGGAACGGAACATTTGCTCCTTGGTCTTGCTGCGCGAAGAGAAGTGCTTCGCCTCGGAGATTCTGCAGGAGCGCGGCCTGAAGCTGGCGCAGATTCGCGACGAGCTGGCCCGCGTGACCCAGGAGAAAGCTCCCGCGCAGCAGCGTCAGCGCGAGTCGAGCCTGCTGGCCGAGTTCAGCCGCGACCTGACGCAGGCGGCGATGGACGGGCAGCTCGATCCGCTGGTCGGCCGCGACGGGGAGCTGGAGCGCGTCATCCAGATCCTGTGCCGGCGGACCAAGAACAACCCGGTGCTGATCGGCGAGCCCGGCGTGGGCAAGACGGCCATCGTGGAAGGCCTCGCCCAGCGCATCGCGGACGGCGAAGTTCCCACCTTCCTGGCCGACAAGCGCGTGCTGGGACTGGACCTGTCGCTCATTGTTGCCGGCACCAAGTATCGCGGCCAGTTTGAAGAGCGCCTCAAGACCATCATGAAGGAGCTGATGGAGAACCAGAACTCCATCATCTTCATCGACGAGCTGCACACCCTGGTAGGCGCGGGATCGGCGGAGGGGTCGCTGGACGCGGCCAACATCCTCAAGCCGGCTCTAAGCCGCGGCGAGATCCAGTGCATCGGCGCGACCACCCCGGCCGAGTATCGCAAGTCGATTGAGAAGGATCGCTCGCTCGAGCGCCGCTTCCAGGCCGTCAAGGTGCCGCCTCCGAACGAGGCCGACGCCATTAAGATCATCATGGGCATCAAGGACCGCTACGAAAAGTTCCACGCGGTCAGCTACACCGACGCGGCCATCGAGTTCGCGGTGGCACATTCCAACCGCTATATTCCCGACCGTTTCCTTCCCGATAAGGCGATCGATCTTATCGACGAAGCCGGTGCGCGCGTGAAGCTGCGCCAGACTTCGCTGCCCGAGGAGATCACCGAGGTCCAGAAGCGGATCAAGTTCATCGTGCACCGCATGGATTCGGCCATCGCCAATCACGAGTTCGAGAAAGCACGGTTCTACTCCGACGAGGAGCGCAAGGAGCGCGAAAGCCTGCGCGCCCTGAGGGACAAGTACCACCTCGACGACTCGGCGGCAGGAATTGTGGGCCGCGAGGACATCGAGGAAGTGGTCAGCCGCTGGACGGGCGTGCCCGTGACCAGCATCAAGGAAGAAGAAACCCAGAAGCTGCTGCGGGTGGAAGAGGAGCTTCACAAGCGCGTGATCTCGCAGGAGAAGGCGATCTCGGCTCTGGCCCGCGCCATCCGGCGTTCGCGTGCCGGCCTCAAGTCGCCCAACCGGCCGATCGGGTCGTTCCTGTTCCTGGGGCCGACCGGCGTGGGCAAGACCGAAATGGCCCGGACGCTGGCGCAATTTCTGTTCGGGTCCGACAAGGCGCTGATCCGCTTCGATATGTCGGAGTTCATGGAAAAGCACTCGGTCTCGAAGCTGATCGGTTCGCCTCCGGGATACGTGGGCTACGAGGAAGGCGGCCAGTTGACCGAACGGGTCAAGCGCTCGCCGTACTCGGTGGTCCTGCTGGACGAAATCGAGAAGGCGCATCCCGATGTGTTCAACCTGCTCTTGCAGGTGTTTGAAGACGGCCAGTTGACCGACGGCCTCGGCAACACGGTCGACTTCAAGAACACCATCCTGATCATGACTTCGAACATCGGCGCCCGGCACCTGCAGAAAAAGCAGGGGCTCGGATTCCAGTCCGACCGCGACGACCTGGTCAGCGAGAAGGTGGAGGAACTGGTCAAGAACGAGGTGAAGAAGACCTTCAATCCCGAGTTCCTGAACCGTCTCGACGAAGTGATCCTGTTCCAGTCGCTGAGCGATGCCGACCTGATCCAGATCGTCGAACTGCTGGTGCAGCAGCTCAACGCCAACCTGGCGCAGAAGGCCATCACGATCTCGGTGACCGAGGAAGCCAAGAAGTGGATTCTCGACAAGACGCTGGGCGACCGCAGCTACGGAGCGCGTCCGCTGCGCCGCGCACTGCAGCGCTACGTCGAAGACCCGCTTTCCGAGGCACTGATCGCGGGCAACATCACCGATCGTCCGGCGTTCCTCGAGGTCTACCTGAACAACAACCAGCTGTTCTATCGCCCGGTGAGCGCCGACGAGACCGGCACCGAAGAGAAGCCGGCGGGAGTGCTGTTGTTCAGCAACTGACAACTGGATTGCAAGCTAAGAAAAGCCCTCGGCTAACCGGCCGGGGGCTTTTCATTGCCGAACAAGAGTCAGAGGCCCACCTGTCGCGGGGCCTTTCTGACACTAAATTCAGTTGATCGTGACCGTCAGTTAGAAATTTGAAAAGCCCACGGTAAGAAGGTAGGGGTCATCCGGCCTTGCTAGGCCCGGAGCGCGATGCTGATCACGGTGATGTCGTCGTTCTGGCCGTACTTCTGGGCAGTGTCGGCGACCATGTGGGCCGAAGCGCCCTCGCGCAGCAGGGACTGCACCCGGGGAAATCCCAGCAGCACCCCTCCTTCGTTGCGCGCTTCCGGAATCCCGTCGGTCAGCAAAACGGCGTGGTCGCCGGCTCCCATTTCCAGTTCCGTTTGCGTGTACACCGCGGTCTCGATCAGGCCGAGGGGCACCGACCCGGTGGAGGGCACCTCGATTCCGTTCAGGTAGAGCGGAGGGTGGCCGGCATTGGACAGCATCAGGCGTCCGCCGGCGTCCATGCGCACCGCCAGGCAGGTGGCGAACCCGCCCTGCGTGCGCCCGCACAAGCGGTGGTTCAATTCGCCCAGGATCTCCGCCGGTTGTTCCGTGAAGCCGCTGACCGCGCGCAGCATGCCGACGATCATCGACACGATCATGGCCGCGCCCAGGCCCTTGCCGCTTACATCGCCAATGACCATGAGTGTGGACCCGCTCTTCAGAGGGATCACCTGGAAGAAATCGCCGCCCACCTCGGCGGCGGGACGGTACACGCTCTCGATGCTGTAGCCCGGGACCGCGGGCACGATTTCGGGAACCATCACGCGCTGAACTTCGCGGGCGGCGGCCATCTCGCTCTCGAGGATGGCCTTTTCGGTCTGCGAGCGGAAGTACCTCCGCGATTCGCTGATGGAGACGAACACCAGTCCTGTGTAACCCAGAGTGACACAGACGATGATAGCGACGCCGACGTAGGTGATCCGGTTATGCAGGCGTTCGGTTGCGGCGGCATCGAGGGGAACGGCCAGGGGAATGTCGGGAAACCGGACTGCCAGCCACCCCATGGCAACAAACTCCAGGATGATCAGCCCGGTAAAAACTTTCCAGAACTTATGACGCCAAATGATGAAGCCCACCGCATAGCAAATTGCGAACAAGCCGTTCAGCACCACCGAGACCAGGAAGCGGGGCATCGCTTCGCGGCCCATGTCGATCACGTCGTTGGCCAGCCCGGTTCCCGCAAAAATGAAGAACACGGCGGCCAGGAAAACAATTTTCTTGCTGAGCGGGGTGGTATGCCACGGGCTGGGCGAGTTCATTGTCTGGGCGATGTCCTTCTGGATCGGTGGGAAGGCCGTCCGATCGCGGGCAATGGCAGAACGTGGCGTCGCTTGGATTGTACTCCGGGGGTTCGCCACAGGACTGCTAGCATGGACTTCTCACCCCAATGCGAGGTTTCTCCATGAGCGACATTGCGCTTACCCCAGGCCTGACCAGCGAACAGGTTTCCGCCACCACGCGCCAGACCAACTACGGCACCTGGCGATTCCAGAGCACGTGGAAGCCGCTGCATATCGTGGATGCCGAGGGCTGCTGGTTCACCGACGGCGCCGGCAAGCGCTACCTGGATTTCTCCTCGCAGCTGATGTGCGTGAATCTCGGCCATAAAAACGCCCGGGTGGTGGAGGCAATCGCCGAACAGGCGCGCGAACTGGCATTTGTCGGTCCGGTGTATGCCACCACGGCCCGAGCCCGTCTCAGCGCCAAGCTTCTCGAAGTGCTGCCCGGGGGCCTGGAGAAATTCTTCTTCGCGACCAGCGGCACAGAAGCGAACGAAGCGGCGTTCAAGATCGCCCGCATGGTTACGGGGAAAAACAAGATCATCTCCCGCTACCGCTCCTATCACGGCTCGACCGCCGCGTCGATCGCGGCCACGGGCGATCCGCGCCGCTGGGCCATGGAGCCGATCGGCAAGGGACTGGGGTTCGCCTTTGCGCCGGAAACCAACTGCTACGCCTGCCCCATCCGCCACACGTACCCCGGCTGCAACATCGCGTGCGCGGACTATCTGGAGCACATGATCCGCAATGAGAGCGACGTGGCGGCGGTGATCGTTGAGCCGGTGGTCGGGACCAACGGTGTCCTGGTTCCTCCGCCCGAATACATGCCGCGTTTGCGCGAGATCTGCGACCGTCACGACGTGCTGCTGATCGCCGACGAAGTGATGGCGGGGTGGGGCCGCACCGGGCGGTGGTTCTCGGTGGACCACTGGAACGTCAAGCCCGATATCCTGGTGACGGCCAAGGGCATCACTTCGGCTTATGTTCCTCTGGGGCTCTGCGCGACCACCAAAAGACTGGCCGACTATTTTGAGGACCACTACTTCTCTCATGGACATACGTACGAGGCCCACCCCATCACCCTCGGCCCGGCGGTCGCGACCATCGAGGAGATGCAGCGGCTGCAACTGGTGGAGCGCGCCGCTGGGCTGGAGCCCTACGTCCGCGCAAGGCTGGAAGCGCTCAAGGAGAAACACCCGTCGGTCGGAGATGTGCGCGGGCTCGGCCTTTTCTTCGCCGTGGACCTGGTGAAGAACCGCGCGACCAGGGAACCCTTCAATACCATGCGCGACAAAGTCGAAGGCAAGCCACTGGTCGTGGACCAGATCGCCGCGAAAATGATGGCCGACGGCGTCGCCCAGCAGGCGTGGGTGAGCCACTTCGTCATCGCCCCGCCCCTGATCGTGACAAAAGAAGAACTCGACCTGGGGATTGAGGTGCTCGACCGGCACCTGGGGATCGCCGACGCTCTCGTCGAATAGGAAAAGGGGACGAGAGAACAGAGAACGACGAACCAAGGGAACAAGGCACGGATCCGGAGCATGCTGCTCAGCCGGCCGATCGCTTGCGGGGGCGGGGAATTTCCCCGCCCTATTGCACGGTCAGGCTCAACGTCGTGGTATGCGATAGTGCGCCGGATGTGGCCTTGACGTTGAGTGTGTAGGTTTGAGGTTGGCCACCTGAACTGTGACCGCCTCCGCCGCAAGCGCTCAGGGCCCCAAGGCCCAACAGAACGAACAACGCGAGCGTCGCATTTAGCAGCAAGCGCGTCCCTTTTCGGATTCGTCTTCCAGCGACCGCCAGCAGCACCGCTAAGAAAACGGGGATCGGGAATCTCGGTCCCGCGGAAGACGCCGGAACGGCTGCCGAAGCCGATGGGGCCATTACGGCTAGGGTGACCGTGGTGGCGGCGGAATTTGCGGTCACGGTGGCCGGCGAGAAGGACGAAGTTGCGCCGGCAGGCAGGCCGGATACGGCCAGAGTAATGTCAGCAGCCATCGTTTTCCCGCCCGATGGGCTGACCGCAAGGGTGTAGGAGACCTGGCCGCCGGCCGAAACCGTTGCCGACGAAGATGACCCGCTGGGAACCGCGATCGTGAAGTCCTCGATGGTTTCGGAGATGGCGGTGCTGGTTGTCGGGGAGAAATTGTTGTCGCCCGAGTACGCGGCGGTGATGGAGTGAGTCCCCGCAGCCAGCGAGGAGATGGTGTAAGTCGCCACCCCGCCGGCAAGCGTACCCATGCCCAGTTGCGTGGTTCCGTCGAAGAAGGTAGCCGTGCCGGTGGGCGTACCGGACGGATCGGACAGGGTCGCAGTGAATGTCACCGGGTTGGAGACAAAAACGAGCGCGGCCGACGGACTCAGTGAGATGGCCGGCGTGAGAATGGTGATGGTGTAGGTTGCCGACGCCACCGGGCTGAGGGTGTATCCATTGGCTGCCGCGATGGCCTGTAGGGTCTGGCTGGCGCTGACGGTGATCGGGGCAGAATAGTGGGTTGATCCGGTTGTCGGGGTACTTCCATCGGTGGTGTAGTAAATGGTCGCATTCGTCGCGGAGTCGGTGATGGTGACGGTCTGCTTGCCCGTGTAGCTGCCGGAGGCCAGGCTGAACTGCGGCGCGGGCGCGGGAGGCGGGAATGTGACTTTGCGGATGGTGTTGGCACATTGATCACTGAAATACACGCTGCCGGCGGAATCCAGAGCGAGTCCGGCACTGGAGCAAATGCCCGCGAGCGTTGCCGAAATTCCATCGGCCCCCAGTCCGCTGTAGGGGCCCCCGGCAACTTTGCTGATCACGCCGGTGGTCGCATCCACTTTACGGATCTCGTCGTCAGGGTCGGCGACGTAAATGTTGCTGTTCTTGTCCACGGCCATCCAGGCAATGTTGATTTCGGCGTCCGTCGCCGCAAGTCCGTCGCCGCTCACCCCAACGGACCCATTGCCGACAACGGTGTCGATGATTCCGGTGGCCGCGGTTACCTTGCGCACTCTGCCACTTTCCGCCAGCAACAGATTGCCGGTGGCGTCGAGGGCTACCACCCTGGGAAAGTTGAGATAGGCAGCGGTCGCCAGTCCGCCGTCGCCGAGAGCGCCACTGTATGTTCCGCCGGCCACGGTAGTGATAATGCCCGAACTCGCCTGCACAAATCGAATTGCATCGTGGCCGCTGTCCGCAATGTAGAAGTTGCCGGTGCTATCGAAGGCCAAGCCTTGGGGACCGCTCAGATTCGCATTGATAGCCGGACCGCCGTCACCGTTCGAGACGACGCCGCTGGAATTCCCATTTCCGGCGACCGTGGTGATGATGCCGGTGTTTACGGCTACCATTCGAACCACGTTCGCCTGATAGTCGGAAATGTAGAGGTTTCCTGCATGGTCGGTGGCCAGGGCTACGGGCTGGAACAGCGTGGCTGATGTCGCCGGGCCATGATCCCCGGTGCTGCCCGGCTGGCCGGTGCCGGCGGCGATGGTGATGATCCCCGAGCCCTGGGCTACCTTCCAGACGACGTGATTCTTCATATCCGAGATGTACATGGTTCCGTTCGGATCGAAGACCACAGCCTGGGGCTGCCCGAGTTCGGCGCTGGTCGGTGGTCCTCCGGCGCCGCTGAAGCCCGAAGTGCCATTGCCGGCCACAGTGGAAATGACCGCGGTGGGCGGCGAAGTGATGGTATAACTTGCCGAGGCAACCGAGCTGGGCAGATAGCCTGGCGCAGCCGCAACCGCCTGAACTGTCGCCGAGCCGCTGACATCGGCGGGAACGGCATTTCCCCTGCCTCCTGCCGACACGGGCTGGTCGCTCATGGAAACATAGATCGCGGCGCCGGGCGTGGTATCGCTGAAGGTGACGGTCTGCGGCTGCGCGTAAGTGCCGGCCGGCAGGCTGAATGCTGGTACCGCCGTTGCGGTGGAGGGCGGCGGCCCGACCGGCGTCACGATCCGGATCCGGCTCACACCGCTTTCGGCAATATACATATTCCCGGACTTGTCGAAGGACATCTCCATGGGCTCGCACAGAGATGAGCTAAGCACCGGAGCGCCGTCCTCCCCCAGTGAAAAGCAGAAGGCTCCGCTCCCCACCACGGTATTGATGATCCCGGTGGTGGCCGAGACCTCCCGGACGACAGCGTTGAAGCTGTCGAGGATGAAGATGTTATCCGATTTATCGATCGTGACCCCGTAAGGAAAAAAGAGCTTGGCGCTGGTCGCCGGCCCTCCGTCTCCTGTGTAACCGATGCTCGCCGGCCCCTGGCCGGCAATGGTGGTGATGATTCCCGTGGACGCGTCCACCTTGCGCACCGCGTTGTTAAACGTATCGGCAATGTACATGTTGCCGGCGCTGTCGAAGGCGATTCCATCCGGCTGTGCCATGGAAGCGCTCAGTGCCGGACCACCATCTCCGCTGAAACCGTAAGTGCCACTGCCGGCGACAGCGGTCACCGCCTGGGTGTTGGCATCGATCTTCCAGATTCGTTCGATGGCGGCGTAGTAGAGATTTCCAGCGCTGTCAAATGCCAGGTTCGCGTAGGAACCCAAACCGTTGAGATTGCTGGCCCAGGTTGAGATGGTCCCTGTACCGGCGGCAACCTTGCGGATCGTGAAATCGTGAGCATCCGAGATATATAGATTGCCTGCCTTATCCATTGCCACGGACCCGGGCCAGTACAGTTGCGCGCTTGCGGCCGGACCGCCGTCCCCGGTGTTCCCGGGAACACCCGTGCCCGCAATGGTGGTGATGATGCCGGTTCCAGCCGCGACCTTCCGAACCACATTGTTGCCGAGATCGGCGATGAACAGGTTCCCCGAGCTGTCCAGCACGACGGAAAGGGGGGAATTGAGCCAGGCGCTGGTTGCGGGGCCTCCGTCGCCGCCGAACCCGAAGAAATCGGTTCCCGCAAAGGTGTAGATGAAAGAATCCGGAACCGACGTGATGACGTACAAGGCCCATGTATACTCGCTGGCTTGATAACCGGGCGCTATGGCTACGGCTGTTAATACCTCCGATCGCGAGACCGTGAGGGGTCCGGAATACACGGCCGACGTGGTTCCGGGCACCGCACCGTTGGTTGTGTAGTAGATGATGGCTCCAACGGTGGCGTCGGTGATGCTGACCGTCTGGGCGCCCGGATAGGCTCCCTGCGCGAGGGAGAATTGCGGGGTGGCCGTCGGCGGTGTGCTTGCATCCGGCCGTGCAGACCGACCTGTGCGGGCCCCTGGCTTCATGATCATCGGGCCGGCTAACGGTTCACCGCGGTCGTTTGAAGGACCGGCGCCGGGCCTGACGGCCACGGCCTGCGCATTCGCGTTCAGGCCAAACAACAGGCCCAAGGCCGCTAAGACCAAACCCGGCGTTTGCATCGCTTTGAAATTTTGAAGCGGAGAACGATCGATGGAAGTCGAACAGGGGGCGACCAGATTCACGTACATAAGCCGAACTCAATTCGTGACGGTGCGCGCTGGAATCCGCCCCGCCGTGGGGAGCGGAGAATACCGGGCCCACAGAAGGAATTCCTGTCAGGAGATGCGCACTCTTGGGAACTGCTCGCGAATCATACCACGGAAACGAAAGGGCTGGTCACTCTCCGCAGGCCAAAGAGCGTGGTTGCCTGCAAGTGACGCTCACCGCGCCAGTTCTGCCCGTACAATAGGAAAGGAAGACCCGCCCCTCGGCCGATGACGGAACCTGCCCAGAAACAGCCGGATGAGTTCGACCCGAAGAAGAATGGGCGGGCGCACAAGAGTGCCGCCACGGGCATGGCAAAGCCGGAGCGCCCCCAGACAGCGGCACAAAGCAAGCAGGACGAGGACCCGGTCGGCAAGGTCTACGACTCTGTCCTGATCCGCAGGCTGGGCCACTATCTGAAGCCCTACTGGTGGCAGGCCACCGTCTCCGCCCTTTCCGTCACCCTCAAGTCGCTGGCCGACGTCACCGGCCCGTACTTGTTGAAGGTGGCGATCGATCTTTACATGACCCACCAGTCGAACGCCTCCACCACCTGGCTGGGCCGGCGGCTGCCGCATGATGCGTGGCGGGGCATCACCGATCTGGCGGAGATCTACATCGTCGTTCTCTGCCTGCAATACCTGTTCGAATTCATCCAGACCTACCTGATGCAGTGGGTGGGGCAGAAGATGATGTTCGACCTGCGACGCGACATCTTCCGCCACATGCAGCAATTGCACGTCGCCTTCTTCGATACCCACGCGGTAGGGCGGCTGGTCACGCGGCTCACGTCGGATGTCGACGCCATCAATGAGATGTTTACCGGCGGCATCCTGGCCATTGTGGACGACTTCTTCACTCTGACTTTCATGAGCATCGTGATGCTCCGGATCAACTGGTGGCTGGCGCTGCTGGCTTTTTCCGTCCTTCCGATCATCTGGTTCGTCACCCGCATCTTCCGCAACTCGGTGCGGGAGAGCTACCGGCGCGTGCGCGCGGCCATCGCGCGCATCAACAGCTTCACCCAGGAACACATCAGCGGCATGGCGGTGGTGCAGCTATTCAACCGCGAAGACCGCGCCTTCCGCGATTTCGAAGCCGTGAACCGGCAGCACATGATCGCCTTCAAGGACACGATCTTCGCCTACGCGCTTTATTACCCGGCGGTCGATCTGCTCTCCGTCATCGCGGTGGCGCTGGTGATGTGGCGGGGCGGGTTCGGGGTGCTCAGGGGCTATGTCACTATCGGCGAGCTGGCCATGTTCAACATGTATTCGCAGCGTTTCTGGCGGCCCATCCAGGACTTGAGCGACAAGTACAACATCCTGCAGGCCGCCATGGCCGCATGCGAGCGTATCTTCCGCCTGCTCGATACCCGTCCGGAGATCTTCAGCCCCGCCCACCCGCGCACCGGCGACGGATCGAACCGGATCGAATTCCGCCACGTGTGGTTCACCTATCAAAAGCTGTCGATGCAACAGGAAACCGCCATTGCGCGGGCCGCCCGCTCCCCCAACAGCAACAGCGAACTGGCCGCTCTCAAGGACATCGACTGGATCCTCAAGGATGTCTCGTTCACCATCGATCCGGGCCATACGGTCGCCATCGTCGGCCACACCGGGGCGGGCAAGACCACCCTCACCAGCTTGATGATGCGTCTTTACGACGTGACCGCGGGCCAGATCCTGCTGGACGGCGTGGACTTGCGCGAACAGGATCTGAAAGACCTCCGCGAGCACTTCGCGGTGGTGCTGCAGGACCCGTTCCTGTTCACCGGCACCATCGCCGAAAACATCCGCCTGGGCAACGAACGGATCACCGAGGCGGGGCTGGTGGAAGCCGCGCGCGACGTCAATGTGTTGGACTTTGTCGAGAGCCTGCCGGGCAAATTCGAGGAACCGGTGCAGGAGCGCGGCAACTCGCTTTCCACGGGGCAGAAGCAGCTGATCAACTTTGCCCGCGCGCTGGCTTACAATCCGCGCATCCTGATTCTGGACGAAGCCACCTCGAGCGTCGATACCGAAACGGAATTGCGCATCCGCTCCGCCCTGGAGCGGATGGTGGAAGGGCGCACCAGCGTCCTGATCGCGCACCGGCTCTCCACGGTGCAGCGCGCCGACGTGATCCTGGTGATGCACAAGGGGCAGTTGCGCGAGATGGGCTCCCATCAGCAGCTCCTTGCCCAGCGCGGCCTTTACTGGAAGCTTTACCAGTTGCAATACAAGGACCAGGAGATGGGGGTGGCGCCTCCGGGGCCGCAACAGCCGAGCATTGCTCCGGCGGTGTGAATATTGCCGTTGTCATCCTGACGCCGAATGCAGCGAAGCGGATGGACCTGCTTTTTCAAATCTGCGGACACGCTCGCTACCCTCTTTGGGCCCTTACCCGTCCATCGAATAGAATCGGCGGGAACCAGTTTCAAGCCTCTGGAGAGGGGATTTCCTAGATGCGTCTTGCTGCGCTTTTCATCCTTTTGATTGCCGTCTCTACGCCGGGCCAGCAGCCCGCCGGCGCCTACTGGGATTACTACGGAAAGACCGGCCCGCTCGGCTGGGGCCACCTCGACCCCGCGTACCGCGCCTGCTCCCAGGGCAAGGAGCAATCGCCCATCGACATTCACGGGGCAAAGCTCAACAAGGCGCTGCAGCCCATCGAATTCCACTACATCTCGGCCTCGACCGAACTGGAGAACACCGGCCACACCATCCGGGCGAACGTCAAGCCCGGCAGCTATATTCTCGCCAACGGCGTGCGCTACGACCTGGAACAATTCCACTTTCATCATCCCGGGGAAGAGGCCGTCAACGGCCGGATCACCGACATGGATGCCCACCTGGTGCACAAGAGCGCCGACGGCAAGCTGGCGGTGCTGGCGGTTCGGTTCAGCGAGGAACGCGGCGATGCCAACGCCACGCTGGCGGCTCTGTGGCCGCATATGCCCACCACTACGGGCGCCAAGGAGACCATTACCGACATGATCAATCCCGGCGGGCTATTGCCAGCCGATCGCGGCTACTGGACGTATATGGGATCGCTGACCGCGCCTCCCTGCACCGAGGGCGTACGCTGGTTCGTATTCGAGCAGCCGGTCAGCATCAGCCGCTCCCAGTGGCAAACATTCGCACGGTTGTACAAAATCAATTCGCGTCCGCTCCAGGACACCCACGGCCGCCGCATCGAAGCGAATGAATAAGGCAGGGACCGGGAACAGGGATTAGGGGTTAGAAAGGAATGGGCGGGATTCGCCTGCACGAATCCCGCCCGATGCCTGACCACTGACCACCGGTCTACAACGCCACTGTGACGGCCTTCAGCTCGGTGTAGTTGTTGCAGCACTTCTTCGCCCATTTCGCGGCCCCAGCCGGACTGCTTGTATCCGCCGAAGGGCAGCGAGGCGTCGAAGACGTTGTGGCAGTTGACCCACACGGTGCCGGCGCGGATGCCGCGCGCCACCTTGTGCGCCAGGCTGATGTTCTGCGTCCAGACGGACGCGGCCAGGCCGTAAATGGTATCGTTGGCCCGCTTGATGATGGCATCCACGTCCGCATCAGAGAACGGCACAGCGCATACCACGGGCCCGAAGATCTCCTCCTGCGCGACCTTCATGCGCGGGTTGGTGTTGGTCAGGACGGTGGGGCGCACGAAGTAGCCGCGCTCGTGGCCCGAGACCGGTCCGCCGGCCGCGACTTTCGCGCCTTCGGAAATGCCCGACTCGATGTAGCTCACCACCTTGCGATACTGCTCATCGCTGACCAGCGGACCCATCTGGCAGGCGGGATCCATGCCCGGAGCCAGCTTGATGTCGGACGCAACGTTGCTCACGCCTTCCACCACGCGGTCAAACACCTTCTCGTGGATGTAGAGGCGTGACCCGGCGCAGCAGCACTGCCCGTGGTTGAAGAAGATGGCGCTCGCGGTTCCCTGGATGGCCTGGTCGATCTTTGCATCCGGGAACACGATGGCCGGCGACTTGCCGCCCAACTCCAGCGAGACCTTCTTCAGGTTGCCGGCGGCGGCATGCACGATCAGCTTGCCCACTTCCGTCGAACCGGTGAAGGCGACTTTGTCCACCAGGTCGTGTGCGGCCAGCGGCGCGCCGGCGCCTTCGCCATACCCGGTGAGCACGTTGACCACGCCCGCCGGGAACCCGGCTTCGTTGATCAACTCGGCCAGGCGCAGTCCCGTGAGCGGCGTCTGCTCGGCCAGTTTCAGCACGACCGTGTTCCCGCACGTCAGCGCAGGGGCCAGCTTCCAGGCGGCCATCAGCAGCGGGAAGTTCCAGGGAATGATCTGGCGCCACCACGCCGATAGGCTCGCGCATGGTGTAGGAGTGGTAGTCGTAGCCCGACGAAAGGGGCAGTGTTTTTCCGGGAATCTTGGTGGCCCAGCCGGCCATGTAGCGGAACATGTCCACGGTGAGCGGCACATCGGCAACGCGCGCGATAGCGTAGGGTTTGCCATTGTCGAGCGATTCCAGCTCGGCGAACTCGTTCCAGATTCTGCTCGATCAGGTCGGCCAGCTTCCACAGCATGCGCCCGCGTTCCGAGGGCGACATGCGCGGCCATGGACCTTCGTCGAATGCCCGGCGGGCGGCGCGCACGGCGCGGTCCACGTCTTCGGCTTCCGCTTCCGGCACATGGGTGATGATGTCGCCGGTGGCGGGGTTGTAGACGGGGAAGGTCTGTCCGGCGGCCGCGGCGACAAATCTTCCATCGATAAGCATGCGGTGATCTTTTTGGACAAAGTCGGCGGTGCGTCCGCTGACGCGGGGGTCGATGGTAACGGTAGCCATAGTTTTTTGACCTCTATGTGCTTCCGGGTGCCGGTGGTACTTTTCACGTTCCGGGCAAATGCCGGGAACCGGACCGTGCCGGAAATTGCACGCACGAACACTACCACCGGCGGCGGTGCATTGACCAGTGGCGGCCGGGGGTTGACGATCGTGGGTGGGGTCGGTCAATCTTCCACAAGTCCGCGGATTCACGTTTCCGTGGATGATTTCCCATTCCCCTATAGGAGATATCTAGTTCCATGAACCTAAAATTCCTGCCCCTCCTCTTGTGCGCTTCAGGAATCGCTTTTGGACAAACCTCCACATCAGCTGATCTGAGCGCAAAACCGCCGGAGAACCTGAAGCCCCAGACCGAGGCTCCGCCCATGCTCGGCATCCACTGGGCTCGCGACTTCGAGCCCAGCGCCCGGGCAGTCGAGGAAGCCCACACTCCCGCCCGCACCCGCCGCAGCCCCGACATGACTTACCACGGCGGCGTGATTATGACCACCGCCAACACCAAGTCCATCTTCTGGGGCACGAGCTGGCCCGGTTATTCCGGCGACAAAATCACCGGCATGGACTCCTGGTATACCGGGTTCAGCAACTCCAACTACGCCAAGACCTCCGACGAGTACACCGGCTCGAACGGCCAGGTCGGTCCCATGATCAACCCCGGCGGCCACATCGTCGACGGCTCGGCTTCCACCACCGGCAACAACACCTCCACCATCCTCAACGAGGTCTGCAAGGTCATCACCAGTCCCGATCCGAGCGGCAACGGATACTACGCGGTCTACGCCGACACCCCGCGCGGCAACGCCGGTTACTGCGCGTATCACAGCGTGGGCACCTGCAACGGCGTGCGCGTCCAGTTCGCCTACTTCTTCAAGCTCGACGGCGACCCTGGCTGCGATCCCCAGGACACCTCGGGACTGCATTCGCAGGGCCTGGCCGCAATCGCCAACGTCAGCGGCCATGAACTTTCTGAAGCTCGCACCGACCCTGCCAGTCCCGGCGCCTGGTACGACTCGCAGGGTCAGGAGAATGGCGACAAATGCGCCTGGACGTTCGGCGCCCCGCTGGTCACCTTCTCCAACGGCACCCAGTGGAAGATCCAGGGGGAATGGTCCAACGCCGCCTACAACGCCGGCACCGGCTACCCCAACAGCTCCGGCCAGAAAGGCTGCCTCTCGGGCCAATAGCTGGAGTTCCCGGTTTCGTAGTTTCCAGTTGTCAGCCTTCAGTTGTCAGTTTCAGCGCAAGAACCTGGGACTGACAACTGATGACTGAAGACGGTGAACTGCTTCGGAAAACTCTGAACTGCGAAGCGTCCTGCTACCATTCTTTGCGCACGTTCGCGCAAAGGGACTAGCCATGAAGCCGGCCGCCCTCGGATTTCGCGTGCATTCCGGTTGGACGGCCCTGGTGGCCGTCACGCTGGAGGAGGGCTTTCCGGCGCCGCTCCTGCGCGACCGGCCGCACCTGGTCAGGACCTTCACGTTTGAGTTCCGCCAGCCATACCACACGGCCAAAAAGAAGCCTCCCGACGAAGGCCGGGACTTCATCGCGCGCGTTCGTGACCAGGCGGAAACGCTTGCCGCCGCAGCGATCCAGTCCGCGCAATCGAATCTGCAAGCGCGGGGCTATGCGCTCGACCGGTGCGGGCTTCTCACTGCTTCGGCCAAGCCTCTTCCCGAACTCGAGCGCATCCTCGCGTCTCACGCCCTGATCCACACCGCCGACGGAGAGCTGTATCGCGAAGCGCTGCGCAGCGCGTGCAGCCGGCTCGGCGTCCAGACGCTTGCCGTCAAGGAAAAGGAACTGCTCGAACGAGCCGGCCAGGCTCTGCATGTATCCGCGGACGAACTGGCAGGCCGCCTGGCTACGCTTGGCCGCGCACACGGCTCACCCTGGACGCAGGACGAGAAGTTCGCCACCCTGGTTGCGTGCCTGTCCCTTGCCAAGAGCTGAAAAACGGGTGCCCATCGAAGGGGAACTGCCAACCCCGAATTACGAGCTCCGCTCCACCCATGTCTGCAGCAGGGTCATCACCAGCCCCCAGCCCGAGTTTCGATCGCGCAGGGCCTCGCTTATCAACCCCGAGTGCGTTACCCGCACCGTCGTGCAGCCGTTCTCTTCCTTCAGATCCCAGCGCACCAGCGTCTCCGGCCAGTTCTCGTTCTCACGGATCCACGTGTAGGTGAGAAGTCGCGGCGGATCCACCACGCGATACTCGCCGCGCACGGTCGAGACCGCCGACTCCGCGCGTCGGCCCGCGACCCGCAACCGCCATTTGCCGCCCGGCTGCAGATCGCATTCGGCCTCGATCACCTGAAACTTTCCTTCCGCAGCCCACCACGCGAGCAATTCCTCAGGCCGCGTAAGCGCGCGGAAGATGCGTTCCGCCGGCGCATTGATGACCACTTCCTGCACGATCTCGTCTTCCCGCACCATGATGGGCATCGTTCCTCCTTGTCAGTGATCCGTGATCAGTGGTTGGTGAATGGTTCTCAATTCGAGGCGCCGGCAATGTGCGCGGCGACGGGCCGCACACTGAAGACCGACAACTGAAAACCAAGACCTACGACCCGCCTTCCACGTACTTCTTCAGCCCGGCCAGCGACTCGCTCCAGAACGTCCGGTAATCCTCCAGCCAGTCGCCCACCGCGCGCAGCGGTTTTGCCTCGAGGCTGCACACACTGGCCGTGCCTTCTTTGCGCGTCATCACCAACCCGGCGCGATGCAGCATCCGCAGGTGCTTGGAGATGGCCGGCCGGCTCACCCGGAAATGCTCCGCGATCCCGCCCACTGTTTCTTCGCCGCCGCGCAGGATGCGCAGAATCTCCCGCCGCGTGGGGTCCGCAATGGCCCGGAACACCGCATCGTGCTGCCTGCGCCGATTCGCCGCCATGGGGTCACGCTTTCTCCACGTAGTCGCGCAGCCAGGCAACGATCTGCGTCCACCCGCGATGGTTCTGGCGCGCCGTTTCGCTCAGGCCCGAGTGCGTCAGCCGCACCGTAGTCTCTCCGTCGCGCTCGTTCAGGTCCCAGCGCACCACGCTCCCCGCTGCGCCCTCGCTCCAGTCCGGCGTCCAGGTAAATTCGAGCAGCCGCGGCCGCTCGACCGTGACATACTCCCCGGCGACCTGGAATCGCCGTCCGCCGTAGGAGTCGCCGCGCATCACCCACTTGCCGCCCGGCCGCAGGTCCAGCTCGCATTCCGTTACCCCGAATTGCCCTTCCTTGCCCCACCACTTCATCAGCGCCTGGGGGCTGGTCAGCGCGTCAAAGATGCGCTCCGCCGGAGCATGGATGGTGATTTCTTCGACGATTGCATCGGTCAAGGTCGTCTGATTCATAGACTGCTCTCCATTTGCTTCCCAAGCCTTCCGTTCGGGGGGAAATATCGGAAACCTTTCGGTTACCAATAGAGCGTAACCAAAAGGTTTCCAATTGTCAAGTGCCGGCGCTGCGCCCCGGTGTTCGTTTTCGCGCAGCTTTGTTCGGGCGCGGACATGGCTTGCTCCTCCGTGTCCCCGTTCCCGCCGTGCTATCAATCGTTTAGTGACCGGCATGTTTGGTCGGCGAACTGCTTTCCCGTTCACGGGATTTCCCTTGCCAACCGGCGGGCAGCGTCGCTCTCCCAGGTGACGCTCCCCGGCCGATACACGGAGGTCGGACCATGAAGACGCTGCTTCAGGATGCGCGGTTTGCGATTCGCCAGATGGCCAAGCGGCCGGGGTTCACGCTGGTTGTGGTACTGACCATGGCGCTCGGCATCGGGGCCAATGCCGCCATCTTCAGCGTGCTGGACGCGGTGCTGCTGCGCCCGCTGCCATATCCTCAGCCGGAGCGGCTCGTCAAGGTGTGGTCGCGCTTCACGGGCATCGGGTTGCCCGACGACCAGAACTGGGTCTCGGCGCCGGAGGTCCGCGACTACCAGCAGTTGAACCGCAGTTTCAGCGACCTGGCGGCCATGGGTATCGGCGCGGTCAACCTGGGAGTCAAGGGCAGCCCAATGCGCGTGGTGGGTGCGTCGGTGTCGCCCAACTTGTTTGGCATGCTGGGCGCGCAGGCCGGACTGGGCCGGACCTTCCTCCCAGAAGAAGCCCAGCCCGGCCGCGATCATGAAGTCGTCCTCAGTTACGCGCTGTGGCGGCGCGTGTTTGCGGGCAATCCTTCGGTGGTAGGCAGCACCATCGACATTGATGGCGTGCCCAACACGGTAGTCGGGGTGATGCCCGACGGGTTCGCCTATCCCGCCGACACGGAAATCTGGGGTCCGCTGGCCTTTTCGCCCGACGACCTGAGCGAGAACAACCGCGGCAGCCACGGTTATGAACTGCTGGGCCGCATCAAGACGGGCCTGTCGCTTGCGCAAGTGCAGTCGGATATGGATCGCGTGGGGAAGACGATGATCGAACAGCATCCGTCGTACCCCTACTCGAAATACGGTTTCGGCGTGATCCTGCATCCGCTTCTGGAAGAGACGGTAGGCGATGTCCGCCCGTCGCTGCTGGTGCTGATGGCCGCGGTGGGGCTGGTGCTGCTGATCGCGTGCGCCAACATCGCCAACCTGCTGCTGGCCCGGTCCACCGAGCGGCAGCAGGAGATGGAAACGCGCATGGCGCTGGGGGCGAGCGGGGCGAGGCTGGCCCGCCAGATGCTTACCGAGAGCGTGGTGCTGGCGTGCACAGGCGGCATCGTGGGGCTGGCGGTTACGCCGTTTGCTCTTCGCGGCCTGGTCGCACTTGCCGCCAAGGCGCTGCCGCGCGCCGTGCATACCTCCGTGGACCTGCGCGCGCTGGGGTTAACGGCGACCGTTTCGATCCTGACCGGGATACTTTTCGGCCTGGCGCCGGCGCTGCAGGCGGCACGCAAGAGCAGCTTCGCCGGCCTGAAAAGCGGCAAGAACACGGAGGGCCGGCGTCCCCGGCGGCTCCGCACCGTGCTGGTGGTTTGCGAAACGGCGTTTTCGGTGCTGCTGGTGGCGGCGGCCGGGCTCCTGTTGCGCAGCTTTGCCGAGATTCTGAGGGTGGACCCGGGCTTCCGTCCGGAGGGCGTATTGACGATGCGCGTGGCGCTGCCCGACGCGGTCTACAGCAAGCCGGAGCAGATTCGCGGATTTTACAGCCAGTTGCTGGACCGGGTGCGGAATCTACCCGGCGTGCAGGCGGCGGGCGCCGTTTCCGGCCTGCCACTCACGGATGAGGGCGGATCGGGCACCACCACGGTGGATTCGCAACTGGTGCCCCTGGAGAACACGACGCCGGAGGCCGATCAGCGCATCGTCACCGACGACTATTTCAAGGCGATGGGCATTTCGCTGGTGCGCGGGCGTTTCTTCGATGCGCGGGATGCATCGACGGCGCCGCCCGTGGCGATTGTGGACGAGAGCCTGGCCGAGACGTTTTTTCCCGGCCAGGACCCCCTTGGCAAACGGCTGCACAGCGGCGGACGCGGCCAGAAGAACCCCAACTGGAAGACCATTGTAGGGGTGGTGCGCCATGTCCATAATCGCAGCCTAGAGGTCCGTTCACGGGTGGAGGTCTACTGGCCGGCGAACCAGATTCCAGTGACCGCCATGACCCTGGCTATGAAGACGGAAGGCAACCCGGCGAGCCTCATCACGGCGATCCAGCGGGAAGTTGCGGGCCTCGATCCAGACCTGCCGGTGTATCGCGTCCGCACCATGAACGAGGTGATGGGCGAGTCGTTGCAGCGGCGGCGCATGGCGCTGATCCTGCTGGCAGTGTTTGCCGGGCTGGCCCTGGTGCTGGCATCGGTAGGGATCTATGGCGTGACGTCGTATGGAGTGGCGCAGCGGAGGATGGAGATCGGGGTGCGGATGGCGCTGGGCGCCGACCGCGGCCAGGTGCTGCGGATGATGATCGGAAACGGCATGGCGAGCATCGCCATCGGGCTGGGGATCGGAATTGTCCTGGCACTCTCGTTGACTCGGCTGATGAGCGGACTGCTGTTCGCGGTACGCGCCTCGGATCCGCTGGCGCTGGGCGGGGCGTCGCTTCTGCTGATGGCCGCGGCCCTCACGGCGATCCTGATTCCGGCAAGGCGGGCGACGCGGGTGAATCCGATGACGGCGCTGCGGTACGAGTAGGCGAAGACTACCGGCCGGCGATTTGCCGCACCGGAGGCGGCGGAGGAGGCACTGCGACCTTTCCGGCGGCAGCCCAGCCGAGGGCGATCACCCAGCCGAACAGTGTCCAGCCGGCAAGAATATTCAGGGCCACAATCCACCACGCAGCCGCACAGTTGCGGTGCAGCGCCAGTCCCCCAGGCACAAGGTAGAGGGCGACCACAAAAAGGAACAGGATCAGGTACGCAGGGCCTGCGATCGCGGAGGTATTTCTGGCCAGCCCGATGGCAAGCGCCAGAAATGCCAGCGCCATCAGCCCGGCGCCGGCGACGAGCCGAAGTAGAGTATTCATGGGCCACTCCCCTGGAAAGTGGCCCAAAGTATAGGTCCGGAGAACGTGCTCCGCGGTGACTGCAGTCACGGGTTCCGGTTCTGAGCCGAAGTCGTTACTTCCAGCAACTTACATGCTCAGCGCGAGGCTGGAAGGCCGCGGTAAGCGAATGCATGCGCGCGCGGAGGAGGACCGTTCGGCCTTCGGGCGTGCGAGTGTACACCAGCCGGACCTGCCCGACGCGGCTGCTCCATTTCCGCGCAAACATCTCGGCGGAATCCTTCCTGCGTGCCAGGCGTTCCGGTACGGTGAAGTAATCTTCGCCGAAGAAGCGCCACAACTTTGTTCGCGCCAGCAGGTAGCGGGGATTGTCGATTGGACTGAGGACTTCGCGAAGAGCGCGAAGAAAGATGGCCTGGTCCCGCCCCGTGCCGCTCCCGAGCCAGCAGTAGACCGAGCCATCCCGATTGTGTTCCGCGTTGACCTGGAAATCAGGCGAGGCGGGGATCGAACCCTCATACTGCAAGGCTTCGAGAACGGCCACGCCGATCTGGCGCATGCTTCGCTCGGGCGTGCCATGGCGAATCAGACGCCATACCCCAAGCAGGCCCCACGGCAGGCTGACCACCGCAGCGATCCCTGCGATGACGTCGAGGTAAAGGAGCGGGTCCATGTCGAGATGAACCCGCCCCAGGGTTCTCATCAACGTAGAGGAGATGGTCGTAAACCACAATCCGGCCTGGATGAGCAGCGCGGCGATGGTGTTGCGAAGGACGAACCGGCGAGGAAGTAACTGTTCATCGGCTTTCAGGCCGTCGGTCATCTGCTTCAGCGATCCGGACGCCAGCGCCTGGTCCCAACTCCGCCGCAGGCCTCGGCGATCGAGGGCGCGACAAACGGTCTGGGCGTTGAGGTCGGAGATCTGTGATTCGGTGTAAGGGGGATGGCCGAGGCCCAATCGTTCCGTTCCGTTCTCGATGGTCGCGGTGGCGGCATTGACTCCCACGAATGCGTTGCAACGCCGGGTGAGCAGTGCGTAATCGTCGCCCGGCCCGAAAGGCCCCGGCTCGACGCAGACAAGATGCCATACGTTCGCGGTCTTTTCCGGACAGGCAGGATCGATGCGGATGGATCGCCCGCGCATTTGATTGGAGAGAACGTACGATCCGACAAAGCTGGCGAGAACGAGGGTGTTGATTGCCGGCGCGTCCCAGCCTTCGCCCAGCAGCGATTTTGTGCCCACCAGCAGGGTGATTCCGCCTTGCTCAAATACCGATGTGATCAGGCGAACCGCTCCCTGGTGGTATGCGCCCGTGATGTCGACGAGAAGGAAGAGCGGATCGTGAGGCATCGGTTGAAAAACAAGATCCGCCGGCTCGATGCCGATGGCTGCGGCGGTGCGGATGACCAGGTCTTTTGAAGACGCCGGAACGATCACCAGGGATCCGCAGAGAACGCCGAGACGGACGTCTGCGATCGAGGCGCGCCGCAGCGTTTCGAAAATGGGAACCGCTCCAATGTCTTCGAAGACCGCGGTATTGTCGCCTGCAGATTTGGGCAGTTCCGATTTGCGAATAAAGTCGGTCAAGACCACGCATCGCAGCTTGTCCTGGAGCGCGGTGGATTCAACCCGCACGATCGCTTCGACGGAATGCAGCTTGGTCCGGGAGGTCGTGAGCAGTTTGGCGTGATCTGCAGGATTGCGCAGCACGACTCTGCGGCGCTCGATGGCGCCGATCTGCGCGAGCTCATGGCGGATCGCTTTCAAAACGGGGTCGATACTCCTGAACCGGTCTGCGTCGGCATAGAGCGCATGCGTGAGCAGGATCTCAAGCCAGTCGAGGCCGAGCGGGGGAATCGACTTCAAGCTTGTTCCCAGAGCATGGAGCACATCTTTTGGAACCTGCTCGCCGACGGCATGGAGATAAATCACCATGCTGGAGAGATACTCAGGATCGTCGAGGATCTCTTCGAGGCAGCCGTTGGGATCGCGCATCCAGGGATGATCGGCTACCGCCGTGGCAACGTCCCGGTTCCGGCGAAGGCGCTCAGCGAACCCATCCACGGACGCCTGGAATTCCGTCAGAGTCTCCTGTTCGGGCGCGGCGGGGACACTGAAGTAGACGTAATCCTGGTGAGGGCAGAGGTCCCCTTGCAGCACAAGTTCCGGAATGGCTACCTCGGCGTCGACCGGGCCGCAGAGTTCCTCGTACCGCTGCCATTCGTAGGGAGAAACGTCGTAAGGAGGCGTGGCCGTCAGGGCGACCAGTGTCGGCTTGAGGCGTTCCGCGACGAAGGTCAGGGTTCTCCACCACTCGGCCTTGAGGTGATGCGCCTCATCCACGACCAGCGTCCTGAACCCGGAAAGGCATGCTGGTAGTTGAATTGCGGGAGCTGCCTTGCCGTTCTCGATGCTGCCGGCGGGCTCGGCCACCAAGCAAGTCTCCTCGTCGGCGGTCGTATCTTCGCTCTCCTCGAGTTCCCCGGCGCAAAGCGCATGGAGCGCCTGGTAGGTGGCGACGGTCAGCAGCGCAGGATGCCGGAGGTCGGTGGAGACCCAGTCAGGCTGTGGAGTTCCGCCGGGGAGGAAGAACTGGACGAGCCGTTCCGCCCATTGATTACGGATGGTGATGGTGGGCGCAAGAATCAGGGTGGGCTGATTGATCCGCCGTACCACTTCGAGGCCGAACACGGTCTTTCCGGAGCCGGGTGCGGCGACAACGTGCAGCTTTTTGTCCTCGAGGTAGAAATCGAGCCGCTCCAGCAGACGTGCCTGATACGTCCGCCAGGTTCTTTGAAATGCCATTTCGCCGGGAAACGTGTTCCTTCCGGTCTCGAGAGGGGTCGAACCCATGGCAAGGGTGGATTATAGCCGGGGTCGGGCCCGAGGTGATTGGTGGATGGATTGGAAGGAACTTGACCTGTCTATAACTGTAGGGTTGAGACTGGGACTACACCCAGCGACGAAGGCCTGTCGCCTGGGAACCCGGGTGGACGATGCTGTCGGTAACCAAACTCGCCCGGCGGTGCGGCGTTTCGCGCACCGCGTTGCTGTACTACGAATCGATCGGTTTGATGCCCCCGCCTGCGCGCACGGGCGGGAACTACCGCTGTTACTCGGAGGGGGATGCCGCGCGGCTGAAGGCCATTCGCGCCTACCGCAACGCGGGTCTCCGCCTCGAAGACATTCGCGCGATTCTCAAGGCGACGGGCCGCCGCGGAACGGATGCGGCCAAGGGCGCCTCGGGGGTCCTGAAACGGCGCCTGGTGGAACTGGACGCCGAAATCGAAGCGCTGCGCGCTCACCAGCACGCCATTTTGCAACTGCTGGGCTCGCGGGCGCTGGGAAAGGCAGACATGATTACCAAGGAGAAGTGGGTTTCCATCATGCGTGGCTGCGGGTTCACCGAAGAGCAGATGAGCCGCTGGCACGCCGAATTCGAACGCTCCGCCCCGCAGGAACACCAGGAGTTCCTGGAGTTCCTCCACATTTCCCCCGCGGAAATCAAGACGATCCGCGAACATAGCCGGGCGGGGGGATAACCTCGCCTTCCTCGCGTCATAGATTCCGCGGGATTCCCAGGTCCCAAAACCGGGGACCTGGGGCACCCCGCGTTACGTCGCCCCCTGCCTTCTGGCTGTGCTAATCTCGACCATCTGTGGCTAACTTCGAAAAAGCACCGGCAGAGGTCCAGGAGATCCTCTCCAAGCCGATTCAGCAGCTGGGCCTGAAGCTCGAAGGTTCGCCCCTCGACCGCTTCGTCCAGCAGCTCTACAACGAGCTGGCTGCCAAGAAGCTGAACCGGTTCCGTCCCAAGTGCTACCTGACCGATGAGTGGGGCTGCCCGAACATGGAGCCGGTCATCGGAATCCCGTTCTACCTTGCCGATCCGAAGCTGCAGCGCCTGGAATCGGAGATGAACGACATTGAAGACTCCCGGCAGATCATGATGTACATGCGCCACGAGGCCGGCCACGCATTCAATTACGCCTACGCGCTCTACAAGACGAAGGAATGGCGGGCGCTCTTCGGGCCGTTCCGGCGTCCCTACCGGGACGGTTACAAACCGGTTCCGTTCTCGCGCCAGTTCGTGCGCCACATGGAGGGATGGTACGCGCAGAAGCACCCCGACGAAGATTTCGCGGAAACATTCGCGGTGTGGTTGACGCCGCGCTCCAACTGGCGCAAGCGGTACCAGGGCTGGGGCGCGATGGCGAAGCTGCTCTACATGGACCGCATCGGGCGCGCGCTGCGCGATACCGACCCGGTATTCGCGCACGGGGATACCGACATCACCGTGGACGAGATGGATGTAACGGTGGGTGAGTTCTACCAGCGCGCGCTCGACCAGCAGCTCACGCCCGGCGAGCTTCCCCTGGATACCGATCTTCGCGACATTTTCAACGCCTCGAAGCGTCGCACGATCGATGTACGCCCGGCGGTCGACCTGCTTCGCGAGAATCGCAAGGTCCTTGTCGACAAGGTGAATTACTGGACGGGCGTGCAGCGTCCGCTGGTGAAAAAGCTGGTGGAAGCCATCGAAGCGAAAGTTGGCGACCTCGGGCTGCGCGCCGACATAAAATGTGAAAGAGAATATCTGACCGAAGTGACGGTATACGCAACCGCGCTGGCCATGAACTACATCACCCGGGGAAAGTTCATTCTGCCGTGATGGAAGTTGGTCTCTGACCGCGGGGATTGGTTCGTTGAGCGTGGTGGTTCCCAGGTCCCAAAACCGGGGACCCGGGGAACCCAGCCGATCCCGGTCACACGGAAACGCATCGAGGCAACATGGCAAACCTGAAAGTGACGATCTTGCACGAAGCCTGGGAAGAGGGGCCGCCGGAGCCCGAGCCGGAGCCGGAGAAGGCGCCGCGCGGGAAGAATGCCAAACGGCGGAGAAAGAAACATCCTCTGTATGACCGCGAAGAGATCTTCCAGGCGCTGACCAAGCTTGGGCACGAACCTTCCTATCATCTCCTCGACGGCAAAAACCAATCCCTGCTTGCGCTGGGCAAAAGCGGCGCCGATCTCATCTTCAATCTGACCGAGTCCTATGCCGGCGACGACACGATGGACAAGAACATCGCCGCCTACCTGGAACTGCTGCACGTTCCGTATACCGGCAGCGGCCCGCAGGCTCACTACCTGGCACAGGACAAGGCGGTCGCCAAGAAGATTTTCGATTTTCACAAGATCAAGACCCCGGACTTCGCCACCTCTTATAAAGGACTCACCGATCACTCGCACGATATCGAGTTTCCGCTGATCGTCAAGCCGGTTTCCGAGGACGGATCGATCGGCATCGACACCGGCTCGGTGGTGGAGAGCGTGAAAGAGCTGATGGAGCGGATTCATTACATTCAGGAAGAATTTGACAGCCCCGCGCTGATCGAGGAGTACATTGAGGGGCGCGAGATCTACGCATCGATTCTCGGCAACGACAATGCCGAGATGCTCCCGTTGATTGAGCTCGACCTCTCGAAGCTGCCAAAGGGAACGCCGCGGATCGCCACCCAGGACGTGAAGTTCGACCACGAGACCGAAGCCTACAAGGTGACCAAATCGGCGCCCGTCGAAGATCTCGACGAGGAGACCACGAAGAAATTGCAGGACACCGCGCTGGCTGCCTACCGCGCCCTGAAGCTGCGCGACTACGGCCGCATCGATATGCGGTTAAACAAGAAGGGCGAGGTATACGTGATCGAAGCGAACCCGAACCCGTGGCTCGCCAGCGCCGCCGAATTCACCATGGCCACCAAAAAAGCCGGCTATTCCTACACCGACATGATCCATAAGATCGTGGAACTGGCGCGCGCGCGGGCCGCGTAGCGAGTTAAGCCTGCGTGAGTGCCTGCAGACCGCGGGGGATGAAACAGGTCCCAGTGAGCGGAGGTTCCTCTCACATCTCAAAACCGGGATGGGGGGCATGGAAAGGCGTTATTGGTTTCCGCCGGCCACCTGGGCAGCCGGGGCCGGGCGGCGCCGCTGCGGTGCAGGGATCGGCGCGATCTGAGGGGCGACGTAATTCTTGTACACCGTGATATGGAAGCAGGGCTGGCGGAACTCTTCTTCCACGTCGATCATGCCGGCCAACTGCGTGGCCAGGAGGCGATTGCGCATCCAGACCAATTCCTGGCGGCTCATCCCCGACTTGGCGATGTCCACGGTGCCGCCGGTGAGGTGGGGGCTGACGATGTCGCCCTCGGCGGCCGCTGCGTTATGGTTGGTGCGCATCAGTTCCTGCTGGTACTCGACGGTGCGCACCGCGGAGCTGACGAAGATCGGCTTATGGAATTGCGCGCCATGCTCGACGGCCAGGTCGGCGAGGAAGCTTGCGGTCCACGGCCGGCAGTAGCGGTGGTTCTCGATCAGTTCGGGGTTGACGGACAAGGCCGGCGACTCGGGGATGGGCACCAGCAATTTCTGGTCGATGCGGCTGGCCAGGTCGTCTTCGTCCAGGATGCGCTCCAGGCCATCCTCTTCGGCGCGTTCATTCTGCCGCTGCAGCGATTCGATGGATCCTTTCAGGGGCGAAGGCGGAATGACCGCGCTGCGGCGAACCAGGGAAGCCCGGCGCAGGGTGGGTCTTGGAGAGGCAGACCGCCGGCGCGAGGCGCGGGCGGTGGTGCCTGTGGCCTGTCTGTGGACTGGCCGCGCGGAACGCTGCGCACGAGCGGCGGGCACCCGGCCGGCACGCGCTGTGGCAATGCGATGCGCGGCACGGGCAGCGGAGTGAACTGTTTTGTGATGGGCAAGCTTACGCGCGTTCGCCGGAACAACCGGCGATGCGGCGACCGTTGTCGCGGCCAGTGCTGCCAGCACGAGAACGAACCACACGTTCCGCAACATGAATGGAGTGAGCGAAGAAACCAGAGCTACTCCAGTATAAGGCGTTCCGGCTTTCTTGCTAGGTATCCAGCCGGGTACGGCTGAGTCTGATAAATGGAAGACCCGTTCCCACGGTTGGAACCCGTTCCAACGAAAAAAGTTTTCCGGAAAGTTGAAGAACAGGGACGAGGGAACAGGGGCCAGAAAGGGAACGGGGAGAGCGGGCATTCTTGGGAAAATGATGCCACCGGGCCGGTTTCCGGGGTACAATCGCGGGCACATGCGCTTCCAGCCTGGCAGGGTGCTCGAAAACCGGGCCGCGGCTTGTCCTGAAAAATGCAACCGGATTGCCACCGGGCAGTGGTCTACCGGACGAGGCGCAAGCGTGCCTGCAGGGACGCGAAACCTACTTGAGAGGGAAACATGAGTGACCTTGGCGTTCAACCCACGGCGGATGTGACCGCGGGCCTTTCTCAAATGCAGCGTTTGACCAACACGTTTACGGCGCCTTCGAAGACCTTCGAAGACATCAAGCGGGGCAACAAGAGCTGGTGGCTGCCGTTCATCATTTACGTGGTTCTCGGTTTTGCCTTCTACGGGGTGGTGAACGCCAAAATCGGCATGCGCCAGGTGAGCGAGAACCAGATCAAGCTCAGTCCCAAAGCCGAAGACCAGATGGCGCAGTTGACTCCCGAGCAGCGCGAGCAGCGGATGAAGATCTCCACCTCGATCACGCAAGGAATTTTTCTGGCGACACCCATCTTTGTGTTGATCATGGGAGTGGTCATCACGGCGGTTCTGCTGGGAACGATCAACTTCGGCTTTGGCGGCAGGGCCAAATTCGGGAGCATATTCACGGTGTGGATGTATGCGATGCTTCCTTCGTGTATCAAAACGATTCTGGGGATCGTGGTGCTCTACGCGGGCTCTGCGCCGGAGTCGTTCAACATCAAGAACTTCGCACCCACCAACCTGGGTGCGTTCATGAATCCGCTGGAAACGAACCCCGGTCTCTACAGTCTTGCCAGCTCGATCGATTTCGTCACCATCTGGACCCTGGTCCTGGTAGGGATCGGAACCGCGATGGTGGCCGGAGTCAAGCGCAGCTCGGGCTATATCGCGTCCTTCGGCTGGTGGGCGGTGGTTGTCCTTGTGGGGGCAGGCATTGCGGCGGCGTTTAGTTGATCCAGATCGCTGATCGCATGGATTGTCGGCCTGGGCACCCGGCATTTACTGGTTCGCCCTAGAAACACCAACGGCGCGCACCCAACTGGGCCTGCGCGCCGTTTTTCGGATCTCTGACCCCTGACCTCGATTACTCCGTCCACCGGCGCATGATCAGAGTGGCATTGATGCCGCCGAAGCCGAAGGAATTCGAGAGCGCCACGTCGAAGGTGTGGGGCACGGCCTTGTTGGGCACGTAATCGAGGCGGCACTCAGGGTCGACGTTGTCGAGATTGATGGTAGGCGGCAGCATCTGGTGCTGGAGGGCGAGGACCGTGATGCCGGCTTCGAGTCCCCCCGCGCCGCCGAGCAGGTGTCCGGTCATGGACTTGGTGCCGCTGACCTTCAATTTTTTGCTGAGGGCGTGCTCGCCGAAGACCTTCTCGATGGCCACCGATTCGTTGCCGTCGCCGGCGGGAGTCGAGGTGGCGTGGGCATTGACGTATCCCACATCTTCCGGCTGGAGGCCCGCATCGAGCAGGGCGGCGCGCATGCTGCGCTGGGCGCCGGCGCCTTCCGGGGCGATGCCGGTCATGTGCCAGGCATCGGCGCTCATGCCGTAGCCGATGACCTCGGCCATGATCCTGGCGCCGCGTTTGCGGGCGAATTCCAGCTCTTCGAGGATCACAATGCCGGCGCCCTCACCGATCACGAAGCCATCGCGATCCTTGTCGAACGGCCGGCTGGCTTTTTGCGGTTCGTCGTTGCGCGTAGAAAGCGCGCGCATGGCGGCGAATCCGCCGACCGAGAGTTGCGTGACGGCCGCTTCGGATCCGCCCGCGATCATCACGTCCGCGTCGCCGTGCGCGATCATGCGCACCGAGTCCCCGATGGAGTTCGCCGAGGTGGCGCAGGCGGTGGCCGTAGCCGAGATGGGACCACGCGCCCCGTAGCGAATGCTCAACTGGCCTGCCGCCATGTTGACGATGGTGGCGGGAATGAAGAACGGGGAGAGCTTGCGCGGGCCGCCCTGAAGCAGGTTGGAGTGCTCGCGCTCAATAATCTCGAATCCGCCGATGCCCGAGCCGATGAAGCACCCGACCCGGTCGCCGATCTCGGGGGTGATCTGGAGGCCCGACTGGGCCATGGCCTCCTGGGTGGCGGCAAAAGCAAAGTGAATGAAGCGCCCCATCTTGCGCGCTTCCTTCTTTTCCACGAAGTTCAGGGGGTCGAAATTCTTGACCTCGCAGGCGAAGGTGACGGGGAAGCCGGAGGTGTCAAAGCCTTGAATGGGCCCGGCACCGCTCGCTCCAGCCAGCAGATTCTGCCAAACTTCGGGAGCGGTGTTGCCCACACCGCATACCAGCCCGAGGCCGGTAATGACGACTCGTCGACTCACCGGCTACTTGCCTTTCGCGGTCTTTTCATTTTTCTCGATGTAATCGATCGCGTCCTTGACGGTTTTGATTTTCTCGGCGTCTTCGTCGGGAATCTCCAGATCAAAGGCCTCTTCAAACTGCATCACCAACTCCACCACGTCCAGCGAGTCGGCTCCCAGGTCTTCCTGAAAGCTGGCGCCGGGAGTCACCTCGGCCTCGTCCACCTGCAGTTGTTCCACGATGATCTGCTTGACTTTTTCTTCCACCGCCATGCGCGTGTCTCCTCGTCTGGGTCGAAACTCCTGGAATCTTCAGGGCTCGGGTTCAAAAATTCAGGCCGGAACGCTCCGGTTCCGCCTGCCTACAATACCGGCCCGCGGCCGGGGAACACAACTCATCGTATGCACCCATGTCGCAGTCGCCCCGAAGTGCAAGTCTATCAAACAAAACCGGCCTCTCAAGGTGTGGAAGGCGGGCCCTATCGCGGCGGTCACAGACAGGTTGGACACATCCAGGTTACTTCTTGAATTCCGGCCCGGAATTGCACAACGAAAAGGCGTACATTAGGCGAAGAGGCGGATCATGCAGGAACTCATTGCGGCCCTGGCGGCCCTGGCGGGAATTCTCCTAGGTTTCTGGCTTCGCAGCGCCGCGGCGCGGCGGGAAAAGCAGCACAATGAGGCGCGGCTGATTGAGGTCGCGGGCGACCTGGCCAATGCCAGGGCGGACCTAGCACAGGCGCAGTCCGTGGCTGACGCGCGGGCCGGATTTGAGTCGCTTGCCGCCGAGCGGGAACGGACCGCCGGCGCGATGGCGGTCGACCGGGACAACGTGCGCATCGAGCTGCAGCACCGGATCGAAAATGAGCGGGTGCAGTCGGCGCGGGTGAGCGCACTCGAAGCTGAGTTGCGCAAGGAACGCGAGAGCATGGCCGAGAAGCTGTCCCTGGTGGAGACGGCCAAGCAGGCCCTGGTGAATCAATTCCAGGCGCTGGCCGGCGAGATTCTCGAAACCAAGGCAAAGACTTTCTCTGAAGGAAGTCAGAAGGAACTGGGGGCGTTGCTGGGGCCGCTGCAGATCCAGATCAAGGAATTTCGCGAGAAAGTGGAGCAGGCGCAGAGCGATTCGAAAGACGGTGTCACCACGCTCCGCACGCTCATCGGGAATTTGAACACCATGAACCAGCAGCTCTCTGAGGAGGCGCGCAATCTGTCGACGGCGCTGCGGGGCTCGGCCAAGACGCAGGGCGATTGGGGCGAATTCATTCTGCGGGATCTCCTGGACAAGGCGGGCCTGCGCGAAGGGGAGGAATACAAGTTTCAGCAGTCGTTCAATGTCGAGCCCGAAGATGGTGACCGTTCCCGCACCCTGCGCACGGACGTGGTGCTATTTCTTCCCGGCGGGCGCCACCTGGTGATTGACTCCAAGGTGTCGCTCAATGCCTATACCGACTGCGTGAACGCCGAGGGGGACGAAGAGCGCAAAGCCGCGCTCAAGGCGCATCTGGCCAGCGTGCGCGGGCACGTGGTGGGGCTGGCCAAGGCGGGCTATCACCGGCTGACGGAATTGGAGGCGCCGGATTTCGTGGTGATGTTCGTGCCCGTTGAACCAGCGTTTCTGATGGCCCTGCAGGCCGACGGCGAGTTGTGGGCCGACGCATACAAACAGGGCGTCCTGCTGGTGGGCCCCACGACGCTGCTGTTCGTCATCCGGATCATCAACGTGCTGTGGCAGCAGGAACGGCAGGCGCGCAATGTCCGCGACGTGATGAATCGTGGAACGGAGCTGTACGAAAAGTTCGTCGGATTCGTGACCGACATGGAGGTTCTGGGGGACAGTCTGCGGAAGAGCAGCCAGAACTACGATGGAGCCATGAAGAAGCTGGCGGATGGACGCGGCAACCTGATTCGCCAGGTGGAGATGCTGAAAAAGCTGGGCCTGCCCACCACCAAGTCGATTCCCAAAAAACTTCTCGACCGGGCCGAGGTGGACCAGGAGGAACTGGCGCTCGCCGCCGAAGCAGAGGAGTCGGGCGGTGGAATCTGACCCGTGCGCGGCGCGATATTCATAAAGATTTCGTAAAGCCGGTTGCGTGTTTTTCGCCTTTCATACAGCGTCGCGGCGCGGTTAGAATGTCACCAGAGCGTGGAACTATTCCTCAATCTGGCGGGCGCTTTTGTCGCAGTCGTATTGGTATGCCTGTGGCTCTGGTGTACTCCGCGCACCGCGGCGACACGCGCGAGCCTGCGGACGCAGTGGATCGCGCTGGCCCTGCTGATTCTCATCCTCTTCCCTCTGATCTCGGTCACCGATGATCTTCTGGCGGCGCAAAACCCCGCGGAGTCCGATTCGTTTCAGCGTCGTGATTCTGCGATTTCCGTTTTGAATGCCGCACTGGCCTCGTCCGCCATTCTCTCCGAAGCCGTGCATACGGAGATTCCCGCCGTGGTCCGTGTCGCGGCTTTGTCGCTCGAGGCGGCAGTGCCCGCGGTGCCCGCGCTGGCGCCGATTGAAAACCGTCCCCCACCCACCGCCTGAGTCTCACCTTCCGTTTCCGAAATCGTTTCCCCTTGTTTCTGTCTGAGAGCGCATTCCCTGCGCCCTCACGATGAAGCGAGGACCGTCTCTATCCCAATTTCGGCGATGACAGAAGCGGCGCTGCCGGGTACCCGGACCGCTCTCCTCTCTTAATTCTTTCCAGTGCCTGTCGTCGCGCACGAAACCGGAGGTCCTTCTATGATTCGCGCGCTGGTCGATTTTGCCTTAACGAATCGTTGGCTGGTGCTGGGCGGCGTGGTTGTGCTCACGGCGTGGGGCATCGTCTCGTTCCGCAACCTGCCTGTCGAGGCCTATCCCGATGTGGCCAACAACTACGTGCAGATCATCACCCAGTGGCCGGGCCGGTCGGCCGAGGAGATCGAGCGCCAGGTGACGGTGCCGGTGGAGATCCAGATGGCCGGCATCCCTCACCTGACGCATCTCCGCTCGACGACGCTGGCGGGGCTTTCGAGCCTGATGCTCATCTTCGACGACGGCTCGACCAGCGACGTGAATCGCGAACACGTTCTCGAGCGGCTCAGCCAGGTGAGCCTGCCGGCCAACCTGACGCCGCAGATGGGTACCGACTACAGCCCCGTCGGCCAAATCTATTGGTTCACGGTGGAGAGCACCAACCCTTCCATCGACGTGATGGAAAAGAAAACCCTGGAAGACTGGACCCTGGAGAAGTCGTTCAAGGGAGTGAAGGGCGTGGTGGATGTTTCGAGCTTTGGAGGGCCGACGAAGGAATACCAGGTGAAGCTGGACCCGGAGAAGCTGGTCTCTTATGGGCTGAGCATCGGGCAGGTAGAGCAGCAGATCGCCAACAACAACATCAACGGCGGGGGCAGCTTCATCGAGCAGGGCGCGCAACAGATCAATGTGCAGTCGATCGGCCTGTTCCGTAATGTGCAGGACATTGAAAAGACGGTGGTGAAGTTTCAGAACGGCGCCTCGAACCGTATCCGGGACATTGCCACGGTGGTGCAGGGACCGAAGATCCGCCTGGGCCAGATCGGCCGGTCGTGGCACCACACCGAAAAAGGCAAGAACGTGATCATCGACAATCCCGACACCGTGGAAGGCATCGTGCTGCTGCAAAAAGGCGATGATTCCGATCCCGTTCTGGAGGCCATTCACGCGGAGGTGGAGAAACTGAATCACGGCATCCTGCCGCGGGGCGTGAAGATTGTGCCGTTTCTCGACCGCTCCGACCTGGTGAAGTACACCGTGGAAACCGTGGAGCACAACCTGGCCGAGGGAGTGATCCTGGTTTCGATCATCCTGTTTCTCTTTCTGGGCAACGTGCGCGGCGCCGTCATCGTGGCGCTGACCATTCCATTCGCGTTGTTGTTTGCGTCCATCTGTCTCGACCTGAGCCACATTCCGGCCAACCTGCTCTCTCTGGGTGCGCTGGATTTCGGCATGGTGGTCGACGGGGCCGTGGTGATGATCGAGAACATTGTGCGGCATCTCGGACACCGCGACGACACCCGTACGCCTCTGCAGAAGATCCGCGATGCGGCGCACGAGGTGCAGCGCCCGGTGTTTTACGCCATCGGCATCATCATCACCGCGTACCTGCCCATCTTTACGCTGCAGGCGGTGGAGGGCCGGCTGTTCAAACCCATGGCGTGGACGGTGGCTTTCGCGCTCCTGGGCGCGCTCACGTTTTCGATGATCATCGCGCCGGTAGGGGCCAGCCTGGTGTTTCGCAAGGGCGCGACGGAATGGGTGAATCCGGTGATGCATTGGCTGATCCGCGGCTATCGCACGGCGGTGCGCGCGGCGATCGAGAGACGGTATGTGACGGTCGGGATTGCCGGGGCGCTGTTTGCCGTAGCGGTTTTCCTCACGTTCGGAGGGGCGATCGGCTCGGAGTTCCTGCCCCATCTCGATGAAGGCGCGATCTGGGTGCGCGGCACGCTGCCCCCGAGCACCGGCCCGAGCGCCAGTATCGATTTCACCAACCGCGCGCGGATCGTGATGGCCTCTTTTCCTGAAGTGACGCAGGTGGTCAGCCAGACGGGCCGCCCCGACGACGGCACCGATACCACCGGCTTCTTCAACACCGAATACTTCGTCGACCTGAAGCGAAAGGAGCAGTGGCGCCCCATGTTCCACCAGAACAAGGAAGAACTGATCGCGGCCATGGACAAGGAACTGGAGAAGTTTCCCGGGGTGATCTGGAACTTCTCCCAGCCTATCTCCGACAACATGGAAGAGGCGGTGTCAGGGGTCAAAGGGGAACTTGCCGTCAAGCTGTACGGCGATGACCTGCGCACGCTGGAAAAGAAGGCCGACGAGATCGAGGCGCAGATGGCGACGGTGAAGGGCATCGAGGACCTGGGGGTGTTTCGTATCATCGGCCAGCCCAATCTCAATTTCACGGTCGATCGCGACCAGGCTGCCCGCTGGGGCATCAACGTGGCCGACGTGCAGGATGCCATCCAGACCGCCGTGGGCGCCAACGCGCTCACCCAGGTCCAGCAGGGCGAGGCGCGCTTCGACGTAACGCTGCGCTACCAGGCTCCGTATCGCGACACCCGCGAAGCCATCCGGGATGTGCGTCTTCTGGCGCCGAGCGGCGAGCGCGTCTCGCTCGAGCAACTGACCAGCATCAGCGCCGACGACGGAGCCGAGGAGATCTATCGCGAGGGCGGACAGCGGTATGTCGCCATCAAGTACTCGGTGCGCGGGCGCGACCTGGGCTCGACGGTGAAGGAAGCCATCGGCAAGGTGGAAACGAATGTGGCGCTGCCGGCCGGCTACCATACCGAATGGGCGGGAGAATACGAAAGCCAGAAGCGCGCCGACAAGCGCATGGCGGTGATCATTCCCATCACGGTCATGGTGATCTTTCTCATCCTTTACACCATGTTTCGCTCGTTCAAGTGGGCCGCCCTGATCCTGATGTCGGTGATCATGGCTTCGATTGGCGGCCCGTTTGCGCTCTTCCTCACGCATACCAACTTCTCGGTGTCTTCCGCGGTGGGTTTTCTTGCCCTGTTCGGCGTGTCGGTGCAGACCGGTGTGATCATGCTGGAGTACATCAATCAGTTGCGCGCGCGGCGCAAAGGCATGGAAGAGCTCAGCCGGGAGCACATCGTGGAGGCGGCGGTGGAAGGAGCGGTCCTGCGGCTTCGGCCCATCATGATGACCATGCTGGTGGCCACGCTGGGGCTGTTTCCGGCGGCGGTTTCGCACGCCATCGGATCCGATTCGCAACGGCCCTTTGCCATCGTCATTGTCGGGGGGTTGCTGGCGAACCTGGTCATCGGCGTTTTCCTGCTGCCGACGCTGTACGTCTGGGTGGCGCGCAACCACGATGTGCTGCCCGTTGCAGAGAACGGGGAATTCTAAGAGGAACGAGGCTGGGCCGTCTTCACCTCGAGCGCGGCCCGATCCCATTTCCCCAGGTTGGCCGCGGCCTCGTATGTGGATTGAAGGAAGGCGAGAAGAACGCCGTCCGGGTCAGGCGAATGCCGCACCGCCTCGTACGGCAGGACGAATTCACCGAAGTTTTTGTCGTACGCCGCCGCCGCGGGACTGATTGAGTACTCCGCATAGCCGGGTGGTTCGGGGTAGGCGTAGCTGTAAAACATGGCGTCTGCGCCGGGCGCTCCCGGCCAGAAGCCGCAACTGCTTACCTCGTGCGAATAGGCGTCGCGGGTCACGCGATCGGGCAGGCCGGGCATGCTCTTGTGTTCCGGCGCCGTCCGTCCGGAAAAGCGCGTGCACGCCAGGTCCATCGCTCCCCAGAACAGGTGAACCGGACTCACCTTGCCCTGGAACCGCGAACGAAACACCGTAATTACGCGCCAGGCCTGCAGCAACACGCGCCAGAACCGCTGCGCGTAGTCGGGATCGTAACTGCAGTGCGTGTTGTCATGATCGAAAGGAATCGGGGACGCAACCTCGACCGGCCTGGGCCAGATGTGGACCGGGCAGCCGATCCGGTCCATCTCCTGCATGACGCGAGCGTAGAATTCGGCCACGCTCATGGCTTGCAGGGGAATGTCGGTTCGCTCGCCCCGGTTCGTTTCCAGCCGAAGGGTGTGGTCGAGAAAATCGAAATCGATCTGGAGCATGCGCGGTCCGCAAGGCATGGGCGAAGTGGTCACTCCGCGCACCGTGGGATAGAGGGTCACATTCCAGCTGTGATTGATGGGTGGCGTCAAGGCAAGCCGGATCTTTCCCACGATCTGGATCCATAATTGCAGGGTCGAGCAGGTGGTGCTCCAGTCGCTCTGGGGCAGGGCCGGCCATGGTTCGATGGCGGCGGGGACCGCGGACGATGGCATGGGGAGTTTCCTCTCGCGCGACGAACTGCACCCGATTTTAACCCCTAACCCGTGACCCCTAACCCCTTGTACTCCTCCCGCAGGCGCTTCCAGGTCGTCTCCAGGTCTTCAGGCAGGACGCGGGTTTCGGCCACGGTGGTCATGAAATTGGTGTCGCCCACCCAGCGCGGCATGGCATGCATGTGCAGGTGGCCGGCCACCCCGGCCCCGGCCGCCTGGCCCAGGTTCAATCCAAAGTTAAAGCCGTGGGGATGATACAGCCGGTCGAGCGCGCGTTCGGTCTGCTGCGCCAGGTCCATCATTTCGTGGGCGGCGTCCTGGGACATTTTGGAGATCCGGTCCAGGTGCGCGTAGGGCATGATCATCACGTGGCCGGAGGTGTAAGGATAGGCATTCAGGCAGATGAAGCACTGTTTTCCCCGGAGAAGGAGTCCGCCGGCGGCTTCGGCTTCGTCCCGGCTCATGCCGTGTTCGATGGCGTAATCGATCGAGGCAATCAGGTTGCAGAACACGCATCCTTTGTCTCCCGGAAATGCCTTGAGGAGCGCCGGAATGCCGGGACGCGGCGCTCCGTCGGCCGATGTGACGTAGGCAAAGCGCCAGGGTGTCCAGAGAATGTCCATAGGGCAGGCAGCCGCCGTTCCTCAGTATAGGTGCGCCAAGCCGCTTCCGGGTTCCGGCTCCTGGACATGGGGTTGTTGATTCCCAGGCCCAAAACCGGGACCCTTCGACAAGCCCAGGGCAGACCCTGGGGCATCCAGGCTGATCCATGACGGCGTGATGAAAGGCGATTTGCGGGCGGCCGGTTCGATTGACGCAGCAAACTCAAAACGATAAACTTGTAAGCGTAGCTACCTGCGCGGATTCCAGCAGTGAGCTGCGGCCGCCCTTCAGCCAGCAGTTGCCTGCCGGGTGTTTCCCAAGGAGTTCAGCCGGTTTCCCACGCCGATCTCGAGGCGCGGACCCGCTGTCTCTCTGGTAACCCAACGGCTCACAGCATCTTCGGGCGAAAGACCTCGGCCACCGGCACCCGGCGCCCACCGCAGCGCTGGCGTCATCCGGCACTACTAATGATTAGACGTAGGCCGCCGGCCGTAAGGAATCCTGGAGCCAGCACAGTGATGTCAAACGTCCTCAATCCTGAAACCGAGAGCATAACCCTGAACACCGAACTGGAAACACCTGTGATCGATCCTGCGACGGAGCGCGAGCAGCCGTCGTCCGAATCCACGTCCACCCCCGAGACCGCCGCAGTCCCTGAAGCGACCGCACCCGCGCTGGACGCCGATACCACCAACGAACCCTTAGCTGCCACTGCAGAAGCCGCCACTGCAGAAGCCGCCGCCGCAGAAGCCGCCACGGCGGAAGCTGCCCCGGCGGAAGCCGAAGCCGCGCCTGCCGCCGCAATTGAGATTCCGGCGTCCACGCCGGAAACGGATACCGTTGCCGAGCAGTCCGTGGACGAGCCGGTTGCAGCCGCACCCGTTGCGACGGCTGCGCCCGCGAAGCATGCGGCGCACCCCGAGCACTTCGGTGAGTCCATGGAGGACTTCTCTGCTGCGCTCGAGGCATTCGAACGCGAGCAGGCCGCCGAGGCCGCCGCTGTCGAAGCTTATGGCGATAAGGTGGTGCAGGGCACGGTCCTCAAGCAGACCGACAAGCACCTGATAGTCGATGTTGGCCTGAAATCCGAGGGGATGGTGCCCCTGGAGCAGGTAGTCGACCACACAGGCGCCGCCAGGTTCAACCCGGGCGACGTGATCGACGTGGTGATCGAGCGCGAGGAGCCTGAAGGCGGCTACCTTGTCAGCTACGAAAAGGCACAACGCCTGCGGGTGTGGGACACCATCGAGAAGGCGGCCAACGACAAGACGCCCGTTATGGGCACGGTGGTCAGCCGCGTCAAGGGTGGCCTGACGGTCGACATCGGCATGAAGGCATTCCTGCCCGGGTCGCAGCTCGAGATCCGGCCGGTCCGCAACCTCGACGGCTATCTCGGCCAGCAGATCGAAGTCCGCGTCATCAAGCTGAACAAGAAGCGCGGCAACGTGGTGGTCAGCCGCAAGGAGATCCTCGAGGAAGAGCAGACCGCCAAGCGGTCGCACACCCTGGAGCAGCTGGGCGAGGGCGCTGTCCTCACCGGCACGGTGAAGAACCTGACCGACTACGGCGCGTTCGTCGACCTGGGCGGCATCGACGGCCTCCTCCATATCACCGATATGAGCTGGGGCCGGCTGACGCATCCGCGCGACCTGGTCAACGTGGGCGACGAGATCCAGGTGAAGGTGCTCAAGTTCGACAAGGACAAGCAGCGTGTCTCGCTGGGCTTCAAGCAGTTGACGCCCGACCCGTGGCTCGACGCCTCGGAGCGCTATCCCGTCGGCGCGCACGTCAAGGGCCGCGTTCTGTCGGTTACCGATTACGGCGCGTTCGTCGAGCTCGAGCAGGGCATCGAAGGCCTGGTTCATCTCTCCGAGATGACCTGGTCCAAGCGCCTGAAGCATCCCTCGAAGCTGGTCAAGCCGGGCGACGAGGTCGAGACGGTTGTTCTCAGCGTCAACCCCGCCGACCGCCGCATCTCGCTGGGCATGAAGCAGCTCCTGGAGAACCCCTGGGAGCACCTCACCGAGCGCTATCCCGCCGGCACCGTCGTCGAGGGCCGCGTTCGCAACCTCACCGACTTCGGCGCCTTCATCGAAATCGAAGACGGCATCGACGGGCTGGTCCACGTCTCGAACCTGAGCTGGACCAAGCGCGTCAAGCACCCGTCGGAAGTCGTCAAGAAGGGCGAAAAGGTGAAGGCTGTGGTTCTCGGCGTCGAGCCGCAGAACCGCCGCCTCTCGCTGGGCATCAAGCAGCTCCAGCCCGATGTGTGGGAGAGCTTCTTCGCCACTCATCGCGTGGGCGACGTGGTGCACGGCAAGGTTCTGCGCACGGCGCAGTTCGGCGCGTTCGTCGAGATCGCCGAGGGTGTGGAGGGTCTATGCCACATCTCCGAGGCGGTGGACGAGCACGGCGGACCGTCCAAGCTCGACCAGGGCCAGGAGCACGACTTCAAGATCATCAAGATCAACGTGGAAGAGAAGAAGGTAGGCTTGAGCCTGCGCGCCGTCGGCCACGAGGCCAGCCGCGCCACGGTCGAGCACTACAAGGAGACCACGCACAAGCAGCCGGTCTCCAGCTCTACGACGACGCTTGGCGATCTGATCCAGTGGAGAAAGAACGAAAGATAGTGGTTCGTGATCAATGAACAGCAAATCGGCCGCCCGCGAGGGTGGCCGATTTGTTTTGGGTTCTTAAGGCCCTGGTGTTTGGGACCTGGGCACCCAGAATTGTTTCCTCAAGAGGTAGAGGATAGTTATCAAGGGTCGACCGAATAATGATCAGTCAGTAAACAGGTCCGCGTTACCCTGGCAATTTATTTGTTGCGCGATTGGATAAATCCTCTATTGTTATAGAAGTACGAGCATATAATACCTACACGTTTCCACCCGATTCCCCAACCGTTCGAGCAGGCAAGCTTGCTTTTAACGGCGGATGGGACACCAATATTGCTTGGGACTCGCGCCCCGCTCAGGACGCTCCCGCCTGGGATTTTCGCGGCCCCGCATGCCTCGGTTGACTGTCAATGTGATTGGAGCGAAGCCATGTGTCGGATGCTTCGGGTTCTTCCCGGTTTTGCTTTGCTGCTCTGCGGGTTGTTTTTTGATGGACCGGCTCTGCGCGCGCAGGAGGCGGCCACGATCGATCAGGAACCGGCCGTCCGGTTCGAGCAAGGCCCCGGATACTACAACTATGCAGCGTTCTGCCGTACGCCCAAGGACTTCTCGGCGGAGGTGCCGAAGACCGGGCTGCCGCTGGACAAGATCGAATTCGCCATCGGCTGGTACGTGAAAGGATCGATCACGCGCGCGGGCGGCGCCTCGCCGGAGATCGACGGCAGGATTGTCGTATCGCCGCACCACGTTCGGTTCATACCCGCCGACCCCCAGAACGCCGGTCAATATTTCGATATCGCGCACGGCGAGGCGGAACTGCAACACTCCCACGGCGATCCGGGCGGTTCCCTGCGGGGCAAGGATGTTGCGTTGCGCTTCGAACTCCGCAAGATCTGCCCCAAGTGCGCGGCGGGTGCGGCTGCCCCGGAGGGTGGAAATGGGGCGCTTCTCGACCAGGAGTTCGCCCTGCTGAACGACACGATTACCCGGTTCGAGTCGGGCTGGAGAACGACCTACCGCATGAGCAAGGGCGAGCCCGCCGATATGCCTTCGGGAACGGCGCCGGCAAGCGTGGCGGCTTCCGCGTCGCCGCGCACCAGCCCGCTGGCCGCTTCGGTCAGCGGCACTTCGCCGGGGGTCAGCTTTCTGCCCGCCAGCGCGACGAGGCCGACGGTCACCGGCATTGCTCCACCTTCCGCGCGCGCATCGATCTCGACGCCGGGGATGGGGATGCCGACGGGCAGGCTGGTGAAGATCGGCGCTGGAGCGGCCGATGGGCTGCTGGTGAGGAAGGTTCCTCCGTCGTATCCGCTGGAAGCCAAGTTGGTGCGCCTCGAAGGCACGGTGGTGTTGCACGCGGTGATCGACAGGACCGGCGAGGTGTCGCAGGTGAACGCGCTCAGCGGACCGCCGCTGCTTGAGTCGGCCGCGGTGGATGCGGTCAAGCAATGGCAGTACAAGCCGTACGCCGTGAATGGGCAGGCGGTGGACGTGGAGACGACCATCGAGGTGGTGTTCGCCCTCGATGGAAACCGGCCGGCGACACGGGCCCAGAACGCGCGCGCGAGACAGTGAAGACAGCGACAAGGGAACAGGGAACAGTCAATCGGCCATCCTTCGGGATGGCCGATTTTTTTCCGCTCCGATGGAGCCGTTGCCGGCGGGGAACGCGCGAGGCCCATACTCCGTAATCCCCGAGAATATGGACGATCTGATAGGAGCGATTCTCGCCGGGCTGCTCGAACTTCTGGCTGAGTTTCTACTCGATGTCGCTCTTGGCGAGTTGGCCGGACTTCTCTCGCGGTTGATCCGCCGATTCACCGTGACGGTGAAGCGCGGCAATCCGGTCGCGACCACCGTGGTGTTTATCCTGGTCGGCGCCGTGTTCGGTTTTCTGAGCACGTGGATGTTTCCACATCCCGTGGTGCATCCGTCGAGATTCCACGGAATCAGCTTGTTGATCAGTCCGGTGCTGACGGGGATTGCGATGGCGTGGATCGGACGAGCATGGCGAAGGAGGGGGCGTGCGTCTGTCCGCATCGAGAGCTTCGGCTACGGATTCACATTTGCGCTGGCGATGTCTCTGGTGCGTTTCTGGCTGGTACGGTGAGGGAAATCGAAGTTTCCCAAGCCCGAACCCCGGGACCTCGGGCAGCCGGCAGGTCCTTCCCCTTGGCGTTGCTCCTGGTCAGGATGACAAATCGAAGTTGGTCAGGGAAGCGCGCTTCTCCCCCTTCTCGGCGAGCACAAAGGCCATCCCAAGAGCGACCAGCACACAGGCCAGCCCGAACAGGAAGACGCTCGCGTATCCGAACGCGCCGATGACGGCGCCGGCCACCGGGCCGACCATGAAGAACGAAACGTCAGCGAACACGGTGTAGACGCTCAGCGCCGTGCCGCGGTTCTCGTCGGAGACCCGGCGTACGGCTTCGATGCCCAGTGCGGGAAACACGAGCGAGTGCCCGAACCCGGTAAGGGCTGCGGCGCCGAAGGCCATCCATGGCGAATGGGCCGACCAGAGCAGCAGAAGTCCCACCGACACGACCACCAGACAGACCTTTGCGACCGCGTAGCCTCCGAAGCGGTCGATGGTGTGAATGAAGAGCAGGCGCGCGCCGATGAAGGCGATTCCGAACGCGGTCAGGCAGAGGGCGGCGCCGTTCCAGTGGCGGCTGGCGTAGAACAGGGTGACAAACGTGGCCAGCACGCTGTAGCCAACTCCGCCGAGGGCGAGGGCCATTCCGAAAGGCGCGACGCGGCCGGCAATGTGGCGGAACGGAAGGTGCTTCCCGGGGGTGACCGGGACCGGGGCCTTGCGCATTGCCATGGCGAAGCTGACCGCGCAGATGGCGACGGTGAGCCATCCGACCGAGGCGAGCCCGAACGCGTTCTCCAGAATCACGCCAAGAGGGGCGCCCAGCGCCAGGCCGCCATAGGTGCTGACTCCGTTGTAGGCGATAACGCGGGCGGTGTTTTCGTGACCGGCGGCGCCGATGCCCCATAACGTGGCGCCGGTGGATCCGAGGCTCTCGCCCACGCCCAGCGCCAGGCGGCTGGCGAGCAGGCCGGCGAAACTGACCCAGGCCATTCTGTGGACCGCGGCGGAGACCACCAGCAGCACGCCGCTCAGGGTGCATGCCGCCATACCCCACAGGACGGAAAGCTTGGCGCCCTGGCGATCGGAGATGCGGCCTGCCCACGGACGGGAAACAAACGTGGCGACGTACTGGACGCTGATGACCAGCCCGGCCAGCACGGCGCTGAACCCCATGCGCAGATGAACATAGGCGGGAAGAATCGCAAGAGGCAGCCCGATGGCCAGGTACACCACGAAGCTGAACGAGGTGAACGTGAAAATCTGCGCGGCGTCGGCGCGTGGTCCAGGCAGCGCCGCGGCCGGCATGTCCCAGGCGGGGACGCCGCCGGGGGAGGCCTGCCGGAGGCGAAGGGGAAGGATTCTGCGGAGCAAGGGGGCCAAGCTCCAGTATAGCGAAGAGTGCAGCGGAGTTAGCGGGGCAAGCGGGGTCAGCGGAGCGATAAACGTTACGTCAGGCACCGGGACGTAGACTGACATCATGGCGCCGGCGTTTCACATTGAGAATTTCGGCTGCCGGGCGGCACGGGCCGACGGCGAGGCCGTGGCGGAGCGTCTGCGCGCCATGCGCCTGGCCGAAGGGCAGGTTTCGACCGCCGAGGTGGTGATCGTGAATACCTGCAGCGTGACGGCGGAGGCCGACCGGGCGGCCCGCGCATACATCCGCCGCGTTCACCGGCACAACCCCGAGGCGCGGATCATGGTCACCGGCTGTTATGCGCAGCGCGCCCCTGGCGAACTGGCCGGACTGGGCGGGGTGGCGGCCGTGGTGGGCAACAGTCACAAGGCATGGGCGCCTGCGATCGCCGCGGAACTGGCGCGCGGCGGAACGCCGCCGGGGACCGCCGGCCACGGATCGGAATTCGTGCCGGTTCGATCGTTGCTTGTCCCCAGCGTGAACGGTGCTGTTCCCGTCTGGTCCGATGACGGTTTTGCGCACTCGTTCCTCGAAGAAGCGCAGGTGCTGCCCGGCGCGCAGACTCGCCCCAATCTCAAAATTCAGGAGGGCTGCGGCAACCGCTGCACGTTCTGCGTGATTCCCCAGACGCGTGGTTCTTCGCGGAGCCTGACCGCGGAGGCCGTCCTGCGGCAGGTGACGGGGTTCGTGTGCGCGGGCGGCAAGGAACTTGTGCTTTCGGGTATCAACCTGGGGCGGTGGGGACGAGAGCTTGGGGGCCAGGAGTCGCTGGCCCGGCTGGTGCGGCGGATCTTTCAGGACACCGGGCTGGCGCGCCTGCGGTTCAGTTCCATCGAGCCGATGGACTGGGACGCGGACATCATCGGGTTGATGCGGGAGTATGGCGGCCGGCGTCTGGCGAGGCACGCGCATCTGCCCCTGCAATCAGGATCGGACGCGGTGCTGCGCCGCATGCATCGGCGCTATCGGCCCTGGCATTACGCCGAGAAGGTGTCTGCGCTGGTGGAGGCGGCCGGCCCGGAGTTGACGTTGGGCGCGGACGTGATGGCGGGCTTTCCCGGCGAGTCGGACCGCGAATTCGAAGAGACGGTCGAGTTCATCCGGGCTTTGCCGTTCGGATATCTGCACCTCTTTCCGTTTTCTCCGCGGCCGGGGACGCGCGGATGGGCGCTCCATGCCCAGTCGCCGGTTCCAAGGCGGGTTGTGGAGGAGCGGATGGCTGTCCTGCGGGCGCTGGCGGCGGAAAGAAGTGAAACCCACCGCAGGCGGTTCCTGGGGCGGGAACTCGAGGCCATTACTTTGCACACCCCGGAGGCGCTACGGAACCGAGGCGCGACAGCGGGACTCAGCGAGAATTTTCTGCCGCTCGAGATCGACTCTGTGATACCGGCGAATCAACTTGTCCGGCTGCGCGTCACGGCGCTCGATGCGGAGCTTACGCTTCAGGGCGGGGTCGCATGAAATTCGGACCAACGCCGCCCCTGAAAACCACAACCAAACCAGTGCTATACTCCTGTCGAGAGACAGCCCGTGCCATCAAGGGCGGGGACGCCATGGAGGAGTACCATCGCATTCGATAAACGTGCAGCCAAGTCCTTTATCCGCATCAACGACCGGATTCGCGCCCGCGAAGTCCGGGTCATCGACGAAAACGGCGAACAACTCGGCATCATGCAGCCGTTTGAAGCCCTGAAGGTTGCCCGCGAGCGCGGTTTAGACCTGGTGGAAGTCTCCCCGAATGCTGTCCCTCCCGTCTGCCGCATCCAGGATTATGGCCGGTTCCTCTACGAGAAGGAAAAGAGCGAGCGCGCGGCGCGCAAGAAGCAGAAGGTCATCACCATCAAGGAAGTGAAGTTCTCGGTCACGGTGGACGAGCACGACTACCAGACCAAGAAGAACCAGGCGGTGCGCTTCCTGAACGAGGGCGACAAAGTGAAGGCCAGCCTGCGGTTCCGCGGCCGGCAAATGGCTCACCGCGAGCTCGGCTACGCCATTATCAATCGACTCATCCAGGACATAGGCGAAGCGGGGACCGTGGAGTTCATGCCGCGGATGGAAGGCACGATTTTGCACGCCATCCTGGCGCCTTCCAAGAAGGAGCAGCCCAAGCCCAAAGCCGCTCCGCCACCGCAGCAGCAGGCGGCTCCGGCGGCAAGATAGGTTTCCACCTCAATTCGAAGACCATTGCAAGGCCGCCTCGCAGGCGGCCTTTTCTTTATAGCCGGCCGGCAAGCCCACCCATGCGAGGCCGAGATGGGGCACCCACCACCCGGATGTATGCTGTTCGCATGCTTTTCAGGCGCCTTGTCCTTTGTGTTTTCGCGGTCGCCGCGTCGTTTGCGCTCAACGCCGAGGAACTGCATTACCCCAGCACCGACGATCTTCGTCACCTGAAGGCCATCGGCGGGCTGCAGCTTTCACCGGACGGCAAGCTGGTATTGGTGACGATCAGCGATTCGACGGCCGATGGGGCGAAGAGCCACTTTTGGCTGGTGCCGGCCGCCGGCAGCGAACGGGCGCGTCAGATCACGTTCTCGCCACCGGCAGACAAGCGGGGCGAACGCAATCCCCAATGGGCGGCGGATGGGTCGGCCATCTACTTCGTGGCCAAACGCGGCGAGCAATCGCAGCTTTTCCGGCTTGACCTGCGGGGAGGAGAAGCCTCTCCGTACGACTTCAAGATTGTTCCCACCGTCGACCGGTCTAAGGAGAAGAATGCGATTCCGCCGCCCGGCGCGGAGAAGAAACCCGACGAGAAGAAGCCGGCGGACGAAGGCAAGCCGGCCGGCGCCGATCAAAAGCCGGCAGCCCCGGAGGCGATCGCCATCGAGGTGGCTGGGTACGCGCCTTCGCCGGATGGCAAGTGGCTCGCACTGTGGGCAAGGGATCCCGAGACACCCGGCGAGAAGAAGCAGAAAGACGCCAAGGCCGACGCGGAGTGGGTGAATCATGAGGAGCACATGATCCGCTTGTACCTGGCGGCGCTTAAGCCGGATGGAACGATCGATGGCGGGCTGAAACCGGTGGCCGTAGAGCCCGAGGTTCAGCGTGCCATCTGGACTCAGGCTGCGGACCGGTTGCTGGTCATCACAAATAAGCCCAACGAGGCTTCGGACCTCGGCCCGGCCAAGGCCGGGTGGGTCGTGGAAGTAGCCAGCCCTGAGAAACCGACCCGCTTGAATGCAATTCCGCCCACCGTGGGTGAAGCCGCCTGGTCGCCCGATGGAAGCGCGATCGTGTTTTCCGCGCCAAACGCCGGAGGAAGCTCCTCCGGGCTCCGACGAGCTGTTTGCCTTGCCGCGCGAAACCTCCGGCCCGTCGGTGGTTTCGCTGTCCCACGGGTTTGCCGGGCGGTTGAACGGATCGCCGCTCTACTTTGTGAAGGATGGCGGGCTGGTGACTCAGGCCGGCGTAGGCACTCGTTCCGCGGTTGTGCGGCTGGCTGTGGATGGAACCGCTCCGCCAAGACCCATCGATCTCGGCGCCGCGGTCATAACCGGCTTGAACACCAATCGCAAGCAAACCGGCTGGGTATGGCTGGCGGAAAGCGGCGGGCAGCCGGAGAAGCTATGTTTCGCCGAGCGGCTGGGGGATGCATGCACGGCGCTCGCGATTCCGGAACTGGCGCCGGCCAACCTGCGCTCGGTTGAGCCGGAACTGGTGACTTGGAAGAGCGGATCGTTCACCATCGAAGGGCTTCTGTATATGCCGATGGGGGCGCCTGGTACCGCGAAGGTTCCGCTGATCGTGGATGTGCATGGCGGGCCGGCGGGTGCCTGGGAGAATCGCAACGACGCGTTTGTTGCGTTTCTTGTTGGGCATGGATGGGCGGTGCTGCGGCCCAATATTCGCGGCTCGTCGAACTACGGCGTGAAGTTCGAGGCAGCCAACAAGAACGACCTGGGCGGCGGCGACTACCAGGACGTGATGGCGGGCGTGGATTCGGTGCTGGGGAAGTATCCGCTCGATGCCAACCGCATGGCGCTGATCGGCTATAGCTATGGCGGGGAGATGGCAGGATTTGCCGAAGGAAAAACCGACCGCTTCAAGGCCATTGTCAGCGGCGCCCCGGTGATCGACCAGTTCAGCGAATACGGAACCGAGGGCGGCTCGTGGTACGACCGGTGGTACTACGGCAAGCCGTGGGAACACATCGAGGACGCATGGCGGCAGAGCCCGCTTTCCGGGGCAGCGAAAGCGAAGACGCCCTTTCTGCTGATCCAGGGCGAGAGCGACTCGACCGATCCGCAGGGGCAAGCGAGGGAGATGTATCGCGCCCTGCGGCAGGAAGGCGTAACCGTCGAGTTGGTCACCTATCCGCGCGAAGACCACGGACCTCTGGCGGGCGGCATGATGGGCAGGCCCGTTCAAGAGCCATGGCACGGCTATGATGTGCGCCAGCGGATGATCGAGTTCATCGAGAAGGCGTTTGGCAAATAGTTGTCAGTTGTCAGTTCAGATGCACCGGCGCGCCGCGGGCAAATGACTGATATCTGCGCGGCGGGTCGTGGCGACGCGCGTCAGCCGCGGTGGTATACTCCCACGCGCTATGCGAATTTTCCTTTATCTCTCATTGTGCATAGGAGTGGGGGTGCTGTCCGCGCAACCGCCGCATCTGGAAAAGCGCGGCGCGGCCGCACAACTCATCGTCGACGGCAAGCCTTTCCTGATGCTGTCAGGCGAACTGCACAACTCCTCATCGTCGAGTCTCGACTACATGAAGCCGATCTGGCCGCAACTGGCCGCGATGGGCATTAACAGCGTGGTTACTCCGCTGAGCTGGGAGCTGATCGAGCCGGAAGAAGGCAAATTCGATTTCACCTTGGTGGACGGATTGCTGGAGCAGGCGCGGCAGGCGCACGAGCGCATCGTGTTTTTGTGGCTCGCATCGTGGAAGAACGGCATGTCGAGCTATGCGCCCGTGTGGGTGAAGCGCGATACGAAGCGGTTTCCGCGGGTGGTGGAGAACGGCGCGGAGGTGGAGATCCTGACGCCGCTCGCCACTTCGACCATGGAGGCGGATGCGCGCGCGTATGTGGCGCTGATGAGGCACCTGAAGGAAGCCGACAGCCGCGACCACACGGTGCTGATGATGCAGGTGGAAAACGAAGTGGGCGTGCTGGGCGATACGCGCGATCATTCGGAGGCGGCGAACACGGCGTTTGCCGGGGCCGCGCCGGCGGATTTGACGAAGTACCTGGCGGCGCATCGCGACTCGCTCTATCCCGACCTGCGCGCGCGCTGGGAGGCAAACGGCGACAGGACGTTGGGCACGTGGGCAGAGGTGTTTGGCGACAACGCGCGCGCCGACGAGATCTTCATGGCCTGGCATTATGCGAAGTTCATCCAGGCCGTCGCGGCGCAGGGCAAGGCTGCCTACGACATTCCCATGTATGTGAACACGTGGCTGGCGGGCGACGAGTCCACGCCGGGGAATTATCCGAGCGGCTGCCCGGAGCCATGGGTGGTGGACGTTTGGCGCGCGGCGGGGACGGCGCTCGACTTCTACTCGCCGGATTTGTACGATCCGAATTTCGTGCTGTGGAGCAGGCGGTATCACCGCGCCGGGAATCCGCTCTACATGCCGGAGACGCGTGGAGGCGACGCGGGCGCGGGGAATGTGTTTTATGCGATCGGCGAAGAGGCGGGGATGGGGTTTTCGCCCTTTGGCATTGATAACGAGATGGACCCCAGGGGCGCCCTCGCGGAGAGCTATCGAGCGATCGAAAGCCTGGCGCCGATGGTGCTGGAGCACCAGAGCGCAGGCGACCTGCACGGATTCGTGCTCGACCGGAGCCATCCCGCCGTCGATTTCACCGTGGCGGGCTACACGGTTCACGTGGAGCTGGATGAGATCTTCCGCAACCAGGCGCAGAACGGGTTCGGTCTCATCTTTCCAAACGGGAAGGACGAGTTTCTCGGCCTGGGCAAGGGTTTCCGGGTGTCGTTCACCGCGCGCGCCGGCCTCCACGCCGGGATCGCCGCCGTGGATGAAGGGAGCTTCGCGGACGGAAAGTGGGTTCCGGGGCGCCAGTTGAATGGCGATGAGAATGACCAGGGGAAGGCGTGGCGGTTCGATTCGAAGCAGATACGGACGGAGAAGGTGACGCTGTACCGGTACGAATAGCGGAGCAGGAACCCCGGTCCCCAGAATTGGGGAACTGGGCACCCAGTCTCATCCGATGGTGCCGGGGAATGGCGGTCCAGGCAGGTCTAAGGTATACTGGTTGAGGCTCATACGGGCAGGGGAGTCCCTGTCCGGGGAGCCAGTCCAAAAAGAGAAAACAATGCCCAAGTTGAAGACACATTCGGGCGCGGCCAAGCGCTTCAAGAAGACCGGCACCGGCAAGATCGAGCGCGGTCATACGAAGACGCGGCATATCCTGACGTCAAAGTCGCCAAAGACCAAGCGGAAGCTCGGCAAAAAGGGCCTGGTCTCGGACGGCGACTACGCCAAGGTAGCGCGCATGATTCCTTACGCCTGATCGTAGCGCATAGCTTCAGGGCCCCGGTCGAAGGGCCCCCGGCGAGCCGAATTGAGGGGCTGCCGAGAGATCAGGAAGAGCGAGTGAAGAGGTTCCAAGCGCAGCCGACCCAGGGCGAGCGCCTCCTGCCTCCAGCCGCGACGACGACGAAACACAAATGGAGAACACGATATGCCCCGCGTAAAACGCAGTACCAAGCGGAGTGACCGCCGCAAGAAGATTCTCGAGCGCGCGAGCGGTTACTTCCTGACGAAATCCAAGCTCTACCAGGCAGCCCAGGAAGCCGTGGAGCGCGGACTCAAGTTCGCGTACATCGGCCGCAGGCAGAAGAAGCGCCAGTTCCGCTCGCTGTGGATCGTGCGCATCTCGGCGGCCTGCAAGCTGAACGGCACCAGCTATTCGCAGTTCATCAACGGACTGAAGAAGGCCGGCATCGAGCTGGATCGCAAGATCCTGGCCGACATTGCCGTGCATGACGCCGCGGGCTTTACCAGGCTGGCGGAGCAGGCGAATGCCGCTCTGGCCAGCACCAAGGCAGCCTGAGCCCGGCGGAGTGTTTTTGTGGCGGCCCGGAGCTCAGCTCCGGGCCGTTTCTCTTGCGCGTCCATTCCGAAAGACCCAAAGCGGGAGATCCCAAATCATGCAATGCTGCGGATGCGGTGTTGAATTCGGCGATCAGGAGGGTCCCACGCATGCCTACATGCTGTCGTCGCCGGGGTGCTGGGCCGCGTACGGGCAGGTGCTGGTGCGCGAATATCAGGATCATTCGGCGTATTCCGAAATCCACCGGCTGACCGTGGACACGTATGCGGTCCATCACCCGGGGATCGAAACGGCGCAAGCACGGAGTTCGGTCGGCTTTCATCTTTCACGGATTCACCTGTGGCTGGAGTTCGGTGGGACGGCAAGCGAGATCGACGCGGTCAGGGATGAAATCAGCGCCAAGCGTCGGGCGTATCCATGGCTGACGCCTCCGGCAACCCGGGCGGCCTTGAGCGTAGCGGATGTGCTGGCGGCCACGACGCCGGAAGCGCACACGGAGATGGTGCGGCAGTGGGCACGTGCCGTGTGGAAGAACTGGAGCGAGCATCACGCAACGGTGCGAGCGTGGAACGTGGGGTTGCAGCCGCATTTCCGATCGAAACCGTGAATTATTCTGAGGGTTACTCATGACAAACGATTCGATCCCTAATCTTGGGGCCTTTGACGACGACTCACTCGACAAGGCATTTGCCGCGATCGCCAGGCAGGCCGCCGAAAATGCGGCCGGACTGGACGGTCCCGATGCGGTGGAAGCATTCCGCCTGGAATGGCTGGGGCGCAAGCAGGGTCGCCTGAATGAAATTTCCGGCCGATGGCTGAAGGCCGCTCCGGCGGAGGCGAAGAAGTCCATCGGCCAGCGATTCAATGGACTGAAGAAACAAGTCGAAGAGCTGCTCGATCAGGCCAGCGGGGCCGGACCGAGCGACGCCGCGCTAGCTGCCGAGGCGATCGACATTACGCTGCCCGGCACGCGTCGCCTCACCGGCGCCGAGCACCCCATCACGCGCGCGATGAACGAAATTGTTGCGGTGTTTGCGGCGCTGGGCTACTCGGTCGGCGTAGGGCCAGAGGTCGAAACCGACTTCTACAACTTCGAAAGCATGAATTTTCCGCCCGGCCACCCGGCGCGCGACACGCAGGACACGCTGGTGATCGCCAACCAGGAGCGCCGGCCGCTGCGCGACCGCCTGCTGCTCCGAACCCACACGTCGCCGGTACAGATGCGCACCATGGAGCGGCAGCCGCCGCCGGTGCGGATCGTCATCCCTGGCAAGGTGCACCGCAACGACGCACAGGACGCCACACACTCGCCCATCTTTCACCAGGTGGAAGGACTCTGCGTGGACCGCAACATCACCTTCAGCGACCTGAAGGGAACCCTGGATCACGCCATGAAGGCGCTATTTGGCTCGTCAGTGAAGACGCGGTTCTTCCCCTCGTTCTTTCCGTTCACCGAGCCGAGCGCGGACGTGCAGATCAGTTGCATTTTCTGTGGAGGCAAGGGCTGCCGCAAATGCAAGCAGTCGGGCTGGATTGAGCTGCTGGGCTGCGGCATGGTGGACCCGGCGGTGTTCGCGTTCGCGGCGGAAAAGCAGCCCGCGTATGACCCGAAGAAGATCTCGGGATTCGCCTTCGGCATGGGCGTGGAACGGATCGCGATGATGAAGTACGGCATCAGCGAGATCGGGCAGCTGTTTGCCGGGGATATGCGGTTTTTGAATCAGTTTGTTTAGCGCGCTGGCTGGCTGAGAGAGAGAACAAAGGAATGAAGATTCTTACGAAATGGCTGCGGGCGTATTTGCCTGAGTTGCAAGTTTCCGAGGCGCAACTGGCCGAAGACCTCACCCTGCGCGGAATTGCGGTCGAGGGAATCTACGACCTTGGCGCAGGCAACGGCTCGCTCTACGAGATGGACATCACGACCAATCGTGTCGATGCCATGAATCACTACGGCATCGCGCGCGAGGCGGCGGTCATCTACGGTGTTGAGTTGAAGGCGTTGAACACTTCGCTCCCACAATATTCGCCGTCCGTGAAGAGCTTCCCGGTGCACATCGAGGCCAAAGATGGCTGCGGGCGATTCACCGCTCGCGTTCTGCGCGAGGTGACCATCACGGACTCACGCGATTGGTTTGCGGATACTCCCGTTTCCATGTACTTCGGGCTGCTCGAGCAGAAAAAGATCTCCAATGCAGTCGACGCCACCAACTTCGTCTGGCTGGCGATGGGCCAGCCCACGCACGTGTTCGATCTCGACAAACTGGAGGGCGGCATCCTCGTGCGCCGCGCGCGCAAGGGAGAGCGGCTCAGGACTCTCGACGGGGTGGAACGTACGCTGGATCCCGAGGACCTGGTGGTTGCCGACCACGTGAAGCCCGTGGGCCTGGCAGGAGTGATGGGCGGTTGGGACACGATGATCACCGCGGAGACGAAGAACGTGCTCGTCGAGGCGGCATGGTTTGAGCCCATGGCGGTGCGACGCACCGCGCGCCGGCATGGATTGCACACCGACGCCAGCCATCGTTTCGAGCGTGGGGCGGATTTCAACGCCGGGCCGGTGGCTTCGGCGCTGGTCAGCCGCATCCTGCTGGCCGGCGGAGGATCGGTAGAGGGGGACCTGGTGGATGTCCGCGTTCCGGCCATGGAGGCGGGCACCGTTCACCGGCAGGCCATTCCGCTGGCCCTCTCCGAAGTGCACCGCATCCTGGGCCAGACCATCGATCCGGAGGGCATCACCTCCGCCGCGGTCGAAAATGTTCTCAGCGGGCTGGGCTGCAAATTGTCGCACCAGCGGTCCGCCTCGGAGGCGGGTGCGGCTTCCGATGCATGGCTCGTCACGCTCCCCAGTTGGCGGCTCGATCTGGAACGCGACATCGACCTCATCGAAGAGCTCGCGCGCGTCTACGGCTATAACCGCTTCGCCAACACGCTGCCGGTTTTCGCCGATGCGGTGCGCGCGCTGCCCTGGGCGGAAAGCGAATCCGCCGTGCGCCGGACGATGCTGGGGGCCGGCTTCCACGAAGCGATCGGCAGCACGTTCTGCTCCGCGGCGGACGCCGCGCTCACCGCGCCGCAACCCGGCCTGGTGGTCCCGCTCGGCAACCCGCTCAGCGAAGAAGCAGGCGTGATGCGGCCGTCGCTGGTTCCGGGAATGCTTACCATGATTGCCGGCAATCTGCATCGCGACGTGAGCGATGTGCGCCTGTTCGAAATGGGCACCGTGTTCAGCGGCACCACGGAAAAGGTGGACGAGCGTCCCTCGCTGGCTATGGGCGCTGTGGGAACTGTGCCGGTCGAAAGCGCCTTGCATCCCCCGCGGGCCATGGAGTTCTTTGATGTGAAGGGCGCGGTGGAGCAGGTGGTGGCGCGATTTCAGTTCGGCTCGATGTACTTCGACCGCTTCCCGGCCGAGGCAGGGCTCACGCCCCTCTGGCTGCATCCCTACCGCGCGGCGCGCGTAGCAGTGGATGGGCACACCGTTGGCTGGTTCGGCCAGCTGCACCCGCGCGAGGCGGCGGCACGAAAACTCAAGGAGGTCGTCTTCATCGGCGAAATCTATCTGGACCGGTTGTACGAACTGCCGGTGCGCAAACCCGCGGCGAAGGATATTTCGCGTTTCCAGCCGGTGCGGCGGGATTATTCATTGGTCTTGGATGAGAGCATCGGGTGGGAGAAGATCGACCAGGCCGTGGCGGCGCTGAAACTTCCCGAACTGGTGGAGTGGCGCGCGCGCGAAGTGTTTCGCGACCCGAAGCTTGGCGCGCGCGAGTACTCGCTGCTCCTGGGCGTCACGTTCCAGGCCCCCGACCGGACGCTGCGCGAAGAGGAACTGCAGGATTTTCACAGCCGTGTCGTCGCAGCGGTTGGCACCGCCGGCGCGCGGCTCAGAACGTAATATGGATGGTTATGTCCAAACGCTATACTGGCACGGATAGCGGAGGTTTCCGGATGTCGGAATTACCCTGGGCCCCTGAGGCTGTAGAAGAGAGTCAGACCGGCCATGAGACCGGTGAGCCGAATACGCTGGCCCTGAGCGTGGACGATTTTTCTTCCCTGGAAGAACGCATTCTGCGGGCGGTGAACCTGGTCAAGCGGGAAAGGATGGCGCGCGCAGCCGCGGAGGAGCGCGCGTCCCAGGCCGAATCCCGGATTCAGGAGCAATCGTCGGCGGCCGAGCAACTGCAGAAGGAAGTGGTCTCCCTGCGCTCCGAGCGGGACCACATCCGCCAGCGGGTGGAGAAACTCCTCTCGCAACTTGACGCGCTGGAATTGTAAGGATGGGTATGGACCCGGACCCCACCAATTACGTGACGGTCGAGATCTACGATCAGACCTATCACCTGTCCGGCCAGGATGCCGAGCATATCCGCAAGCTGGCCGCCCAGGTCGACGCCAAGATGCGCGCGGTCGCGGCGCAGGGCCGTACCGTGGATTCGCTGCGGGTGGCGGTGCTTGCGGCGCTGAACCTGGCCGACGAACTCCTCCAGGCCCAGGAGAGCCCCTCCGGCGCAGCGGCTCGCGTGGGTCACGCCCGGGCTGCGAGCCTGCGCGGCTTGCTCGACGAAGTCCTGCTGGACGAGGAGCGGCAGACCGGGTCCTAGCAGCAGCCGTTCTCGATGGACGCCAGGAAACTCAAGCTTTGGCTTTACGGCTGAGTTTTTGCCATTTCTCTTCCGGAAATCCTCGCGCCGGGGCTGCAACCATGCCTGTGTAGCGGCGGTCACAGGGAGCCGGCCCACCCTGTCCTAAAATGGGCCACGACTTCCACTTTGAAAACGGCTTTGCCCTTTTGGTGCAAATACTTGGGTTCTCCACTCGTGTCGCCCGGATGATGGCGGAGGGAGGCGGAATCCGGACGGCCAATGCTCGTGACTTTTGGGCCCCCTCTACGAATTCTCGGTAACGCCGGAATCCTGGCCGGTGCGTCTGCGTTTGTTTCCACCCGCCTACAAACTGCTGCCGCTCGTCCTGGCCTGCGTCTCAAGTGGATGGCGCTGGTTATGGCTGCCGCGTCTGGAATGGCGGTGGTCGGACAGCAGGGTCCGTCGGCGTCCCGAATGCACAGCCGGCCATCTGTGCCGCCACGCGTTGCCACGGCCCAGCGATTTCTGTTGCGGCACGGTGCTGCTCCCCACGGGACCGCCGCCAGACCGCAATCTACGGGAGGAGCGGCCAGCTGGCAGCCTCTCGGCCCCGCAGGCGTGCTCACCGCCAACTATGGCCTGGTGACGGGCCGAATCTCGTCCCTGGCCCTAGACCCTTCCGACCCCAAGGGGAATCGACTGTATGCAGGGACGACCGGCGGTGGGGTCTGGTTCTCGCAGAATGCCGCCGCAGCCGACCCCGCAAGCATCGTGTTTGTTCCCTTGACCGACAACCTGGCGGAAATGAGCACGACCATCGACGCGTCGCTTAGCATTGGCGCGGTCTCGGTGCAGCCGCCGGGCGGGACTGGCGTGATCCTGGCAGGGACCGGCGACCCGAACGACGCCCTCGACTCCTATTACGGGAACGGTATCCTGGTCTCGACCGACGGCGGCCAGACATGGACTCTGAAGCAGGGCACGGACGGTGAGCCGTACACGTTTGCGGGCGAGGGGTTTGCAGGGTTCGCCTGGAGCACCGCGAACCCCAGTTGCAGCGCCGCGGACCCAAATCGGGTGGTGGCGGCGGTCTCCCAGTCGTGGGAAGGCCTGCTGGTGGGCGCGCAGCAAAGTCAGAGCAGCTACGAGGGGCTTTATTACTCTCCCGACGCCGGGGACCACTGGAAACTGGCGCAGATCGCCGATCTGAATGGACAGGATGTTCAGGGGCCCTTGGACGGATTCACACTCCCTGACGGAAACGCTGCCACCTCGGTGGTGTGGAACCCGTTTCGCTGTGTTTTCGTCGCCGCGGTGCGCTATCACGGCTATTACCAGTCGGCCGACGGCGCGCACTGGACACGGCTGGCGGCTCAGCCCGGTTCCGGATTGACCGCAGCGATGTGCCCGACCCGGCCGCAATCGACCGGTTCGCCCGCATGTCCCATCTATCGCGGCACGCTGGCGGTGAACCCGGTGACCGGCGACACCTTTGCCTGGACCGTCGATCTTGACGACCAGGACCAGGGCATCTGGCAGGATGTGTGCGCCGCTCGGTCCGGGTCGTGCACGAACCCGAGCATTTCGTTCGCCAAGCAGTGGAACACCACCCCTCTCGAAACCGCGAACTCGTGGCTGGGCTCGGCCACGATTCAGGACGGCAGTTACAACCTGGCGCTGGCGGCTCTGCCTTCCGGGCAGGACACGATCCTGCTTGCCGGGGACAATGACCTGTGGAAGTGCAGCCTGGCCACAGGATGCGTCTGGCGCAACACCACCAACGCCACCACCTGCATGAGCGCTCAGGTAGGCCCATATCAGCATGCCATCGAGTGGAGTGGGGCGAACAATCTGGAAGTGTTCCTCGGCAACGACAGCGGCCTATGGCGGTCGATGGACGCTATCGGCGAAACGGATTCGGTGTGTTCCACCTCCGCTGCCGGCCACTTCCAGAACGTGAACGGCGGCCTGGGGTCGCTGACGGAAGTCGAGAGCATGTCGGCCGTAGGGGAATCGCCGTACACGATGATGCTCGGATTGGGCGCCAATGGAACGGCGGGGGTAAAAAGCACGGGTGGTCCCACCAAAGAATGGCCCCAGATTTTGAGCGGCGAAGGCGGGCCTGTGGCCATCGATGCCGGCAAATCGCACAGTTGGTACGTCAACAACGGCGCGGGCGTGTCCATCCATCGGTGTTCGCAGTCCGCGCCGTGCACGCCGGCGGACTTCGGGGCCGTTCCGGCCATCTCCAACGCCGACGTGAACTACGACGGACTGACGATGACCACGCCGGCGCCGTTCCTGATCGATCCGGTCGACCCGGAGCAACTGCTGATAGGCACGTGCCGAGTGTGGCGGGGCCCCGCCAGCGGAGAACGCTGGACCGGCGCCAATGCGGTCAGTCCGATGTTCGATGGAAACCGCACCAGCTCCTACTGCAACGGAAACGCCCTGGTGCGATCGATCGCGGCAATGGCGACCGCCGACGGTGGCGAGATAGTCTACGTGGGCACCTACGGGACTCTGGACGGCGGCGCGACATTGCCCGGACATGTGCTCAGCGCCAGGATGGACGCGGGCGGCGCCTGGTCGGCCTGGAACGATCTGACCCTGAACCCGGTGAGCAACGACGACGTGTCGATGAATGCGACCGGGATGGATATTTCCAGCCTCTTTATCGATGCTCACGACCCAACGGGAAACACGATTTACGCGACGGTGGCGGGAATCAACCAATGGTTTCAATACGTCGCGCCTGTATACAGGTCCACCGACGGCGGTGCGCACTGGAGCAACCTTGTCTCCAACCTGCCTTCGTCTTCCGCCAACAGCCTGGCCGTCGATCCTCAGGACGTCAATACGGCCTACATTGCGCTGGACGCGGGAGTGTACATCAGCCGCAACGTGACCGCCTGCGGCACCGCGACCGAGTGCTGGGCGCCGTTCGGAGCCGGGCTGCCCAACGCGCCGGTGGTGGCGCTGAGCGCGGCGCCTCCCACCACCACACCGGACGTGCTGGTTGCCGCCACCTTCGGACGCGGCGTCTGGCAGATTCCCCTGGCCACCGCGGGCGCGCAGTTGACCACGGCAACCCTTTTGCCGGCTTCAGTGGATTTTGGGCCCCAGGGCTTTGACATCGCCAGCAGCCCGCAAACCGTGACCCTGACAAACACCGGCGGGATTGCGCTTCTGCCCGGGGCTATTTCCATCACCGGTGACTTCAGCAAATCCGAAGACTGTGAAGACACCATAGATGCCGGCGCAAGCTGCTCCATCCAGGTCACGTTCAAGCCCACGCAAGCGGGAAGCCGGACGGGGCAATTGTCGGTCCCCGCCAACGTCGCGGGGGGATTGCTTTCGGTAGCGCTGAGCGGCACTGGCGACACCCCCGGGTTGGTCACGGTTACGCCCGGTTCGTACGATTTTGGACAGGTGAAGGTGGGAACCACGCCCCCGCCGCAGCATCCGTTCAGCGTGGAAAACAGCGGAGGCACGGCAGTCGCCATCACCAGCATCATGGTGACGGGCCCGTTTGTGCTGGCCGTGAATACCTGCGGAGACATCTTGTCCGCCGGCAGCGATTGCCAATTGAAGGTGGCGTTCTCTCCCACCGCGTCCGGCGCAGCCGCGGGAGTACTGACGGTCGTGGACGACCAGGGAACCCAGACGGTCGAACTGACGGGAACCGGCGCGGCGCCGCCCACAGGTACCCTTTCAGCGAACTCGCTGATCTTCCCGGCCACGATCCTTGGCCTGTCCTCCGCGTCCCAGACAATCACCTTGACCAACAGCGGCGACTTGCCCTTGACGTCGATTTCGGTGGCGGTGAGCGCGCCGTTCCAGCAGACGAACAACTGCACCGACCAACTCGCGGCCAAGTCCAGCTGCTCTCTGACGATCGTGTTCAAGCCCACCGACCCGGGCTCCCAGTCCCGGAACCTCACCGAGTCCGACGCGGTGAATCCGAATCAGATCGTTGTACTGAGCGGCACCGGCCTCAAGCCGCCGGAATTCTCCGTGTCGCCCACGAGCCTGACCTTCCCGTCCCAGCAGGTTGGCGTAAGCAGCGCGCCGCAGGCATTCACCGTCAAAAACATTGGCGACGCCGATGCTGCCAATGTGGACATCGCGATTGCCGGGCAGCAGCCGGCGGGGAGCTTTTCGATCCCGGTGAGCACCAGCACGTGCGGGAGCACGCTTGCCGCCGGCTCGACGTGCACCTTGCTGGTGGTGTTCACCCCGGTGTCGTCCGGTGGTGCGACGGGAAACCTGACCATCGATTCATCGAATGCCAGGCAGTTTCCGGGAGTTCCGATCCAGGGCACCGGGCGAACCGCAGCCGGTCTGAATGTGAGCCCCGCGCAACTCACCTTTGCTCCGCAGGAGCTCAATAAAGCCAGCGCCGCACAAACCGTGACGGTCACGAATTCGGGAGGCACCGATGCGGCCGGCCTGGCCTTGAATGTCTCGGCCCCCTTCAGCCTGGCGCAGAACAACTGCGGGAGCAGTCTTGCCACCGGGGCCAGCTGCACGACTGGAGTCGTCTTCACTCCGGCATACCGCGGCGCCCTCACCGGCACGCTTACCATTACCGCCTCCAACGTAAGCACGCCGGCGACGGTGGCGCTTAGTGGGACGGGTGGCCTGACGGGAGCGGTTCAGATCACTCCGGCGCAGGTCAGTTTCCCGACAACCGGAGTAGGATCCACCAGCAGTCCCAGCACGCTCACGATCTCGAACTCCAGCTCCGCCGTTGCGCTCGCCGATCTGAATCTCTCGGTCTCAACGGGATTCAAAATGGGGAACAATACGTGCGGGACGTCGATCGCCCCGGGCGCCGGTTGTACGGTCGATGTGTCCTTCACCCCCGCCACGACCGGACCCCAGAATGGCGCCCTGACGCTGGCAAGCAGTGTTTTGGCGGCCACCGTGGCGGTGCCGCTCTCGGGCATGGGTTTCGATTTCCAGGCCGCGAGTTCCGGGTCGTCGAGCCAGACGGTGGCGAGCGGGCAGACGGCGAGCTACACACTGACCCTGGCACCCTCGACCGGTTCCTCTGCCACCTTCAGCCTCCAATGCGGGAAGCTTCCGTCTTACGCCGGCTGCACATTCAACCCTTCGAGTCCGGCAGTGGCTGCCGGCGCCACCGGCACGGTGACCTTGCAGATCACCACCAGCCAGTCCAGTTCTGAGGCGATCCGGCAGGGGGGCGTGGGACGCTGGCAGGAAATCCCCGCCGTTCTCGCGCTCCTGATGTGGCCCCTGGCCCGGCGGCGCGGACGGGGCCTGTTCCTGGCGCTTGTGGTTGTTCTTTTGGCGTTCGCGGCTGGTTTGACAGCCTGTTCGTCGTCCGGCGGAGGCGGGGGTGGGATCACGCCTCCGCCGGCGACGCATACCACGCCCGCCGGAACCTATTCGATCCCGGTCACCATCAGCGCTGACGGGGTCCAGCACAATGTCACCCTGACGCTGGTTGTGGATTGAAACGACTCGGTGGCATGGGAGAGGGGAATTCCGGGCGGTCCGGGTTTTAACTGGAAACCGGCTATACTCAAGCTTCGGACATCCTCGAATGCCGCGCGGCAAGAACGCGGCTGACACGAGCAGGAAATGGCGCAAAAGGTATCGGTTGAAGACGTCGAGCGCGTGGCGGAGCTGGCCCACCTGGAATTGGCTCCCGACGAGATGCCGGGCATGGTTCGCGACCTGAATGCGATCCTGGATTACGTCGCCGAGCTGAACGAACTGGACACCTCCGGTGTGGCTCCGCTGGCCCAGGTGAGTGAACTCGATGGCGCCGGCTCCGCAAGCTCCCTGCGCCAGGACACGCCCCGGCCGTCGCTCGACCGCGCTGCCGTGATGTCTCAGGCGCCGGAAACCGATGGCTTGTTCTTCAAAGTGCCGAAGGTGATTGAGAAATAGGACCAAAGGAACAGGGAGAGAGGTTTGGCGGGAGAAGCAAAAGCCGTTGAGACTTTTGTTGCGAAGCCGGCGACGATGTGCCGGCTGCGGGGGGACATTTCTTCCGGGGCCATGACCGCCGTTGACCTGGCGGCGGGTTACTACGATCGGATCGCGGCCCTGAATCCGCAGCTCAACGTCTACCTGAACCTGACGAAGGAACGCGCACTCCAGCAAGCGGCGCGCGTGGACGCGATGGCGGCGAGGGGTGAATCCCTTCCGCCGTTGGCCGGAATTCCGGTCGGCATCAAGGACGTGCTGGTGATGCGCGGGGCTCCCTCGACCGCCGGCTCACGAATCCTGAAGGGTTACCTGCCGCCCTATGACGCCACGGTGGTCGCCAGGCTCGAAGCGGCCGGGGCAGTACTGCTGGGCAAGACGAACTGCGACGAGTTCGCCATGGGGTCGTCGAATGAGAATTCGGCGTACGGGCCGGTGCGCAACCCCGCCGATCCCGAACGCGTGCCGGGCGGCTCGAGCGGCGGATCAGCGGCCGCCGTGGCGGCGAACATGGCCGTCGCCGCCCTGGGCTCCGACACCGGCGGTTCCGTTCGCCAGCCGGCAAGCTTTTGCGGTGTGGTGGGTGTTTTGCCTACCTGGGGGCGCGTTTCGCGCTACGGGCTCATTGCTTTTGCGTCCTCACTGGACCGGGTGGGACCGTTCGCCGCCAATGTGCGCGACGCAGCCACAATGCTGAGCGTCATCGCCGGTCACGATCCCATGGACGCGACCAGCTCCGAGGCCCCGGTTCCCGATTTCGCCGCCGAGAGCGACAGGCCCGCCGAAGGCCTCCGCATCGGCGTGCCCGGTGAGTTCTTTGGCGAAGGCCTCGACCCCGAGGTACGCGCGGCCATCGAGAAGGGGATCGAACGGCTGAAAACGGCGGGCTGCACGGTCAAGCCGGTTTCGCTGCCCACGACGCGCTACGCGATCCCGGCCTATTACCTTGTGGCGACGGCCGAGGCCAGCGCGAACCTGGCCCGCTTTGACGGCGTGCGCTTCGGCTACCGCTCCCCGGCCTCCGGCACGATGAGCGACATGTACAGCCACTCGCGCGATGAGGGATTCGGGGCCGAGGTGAAGCGGCGCATTCTTCTGGGGACCTATGCGCTATCGGCCGGCTACTACGATGCCTACTACCTCAAGGCACAGCAGGTCCGCCGCCTGCTCGCCGAGGAGTTCCTGCGCGCCTTCGCGGAAGTGGACGCGATCGTGACACCTACTTCCCCGGTGCCGGCTTTCAAGCTGGGCGAGAAGACCGGAGATCCGCTGGCCATGTACCTGGCCGACATCTACACCGTGACGGCCAGCCTGGCGGGTATCTGCGGCGTGACCGTTCCCTGCGGCGCCACGGCAGCAGGGCTGCCCGTGGGCATGCAGGTGCTGGCACGGCACATGAACGAGGGCACGGCGTTTCGCGTGGCGCGGGCGGTGGAGACGGCGCAGGTTTGAAAAGCAGGTCCTTCGTCCGCCGCGGCGGACTCAGGATGACAAACTGGTTTTTTGGGGGGGTCGAGTCAGGAGCGGTACCGTGGGACGGAAATCGGCCCTCGCGATTGGGACTGTGGTTGTAATTCTGCTTTGTTCACTCCAAACCAGCGCCACAGGGCGCAAGCCTCATGTGGTGGTTCTGGGCGCGGTAAAACGGGTGCCCTATTCGAAGGCCGGCGACCCGGCCGGCGCCATCTCCGGCGAGGACGCTCTGAAAATCCGCCCGCTGGTGGTGGATGGTGCCGTGAAGGAATGGACCACCGGCGACGCCCACGACGTGACCGACCGCAGTTTCGTGGTGCGACGGGTTCTGCGGCTCAACGATGCGCTTCCCGGCGACCGTGTGGAGCACTGGGTGTGGCAGCGCGGGCCGTGGCTGCTGGTCGACCGCGCCTCCGGGCACGTCACCCCGGTCAAGCTTCCCGACTACGATCCGGGCGTCAGCCAGGTGAGCTGGTTCCGCGATTACGGCGCTTACTGCGGCGTAACCGCTTCCGGCAAGAGCCTGTACGCGGTGGTGGCGCAACTGGCGGCGCGCAAGCCGGTGCTGGCCAGGAAGGTCGATGCTTACGATCCTGATGCGAAAAGCCACCCCGATCCCGTCTGCAAGCAGCCCGACTGGCAGAGGGAGCCGCTGAGGGTCACCTTCCACCCCACCGGCATGAGTGACCTCAGCTTCGAGATTGTGCCGGGATCGGCGCTGTTGGTGGAGGATTCGGGAGACGATCCGGAGACGGGAACGGGAGCGGAAGTGAAACCGAAGCAGTAGGCCTGTGGTCTCCCACCCTCGCGCCAGAAAAAAGTCGCGTGGATGGGGCGCGGACGGTTGATCTCAGCGGGGCAGAAAATCCACGACACGTCGCTACAATCCTTCCAGCGCTTACCGGTTCGATTGCGAGTCAAGTGGGTCGCGGAGAAACCGGGTGTGGAATCCCACGTTTGTGGGGTTCGGTTGGGTGCGGAAAGGCGTTCCGCACCTTGACACGCAACCGGCTCCGCGTATCTTATTTTCCTTAGGCCTTCTCTTCGGGATTCGTCCGGTTTGGATGCAATGAAAGCCGCAGTCTAGCCGGATGCGGATTTCCAAGGGAGTGCCGTGTCGAACAGGAAAGCAGACGGTCGTTCCGACGAGAGTCTGATACGCGCATCCGTCATCCGCTGAGTCCGGGGTCCCCACGAACGGGTTTTCGTCCGAGGGGTGGGATGGACAAGCCGATGAGGATCATTCCCGGAGACAAATCTTTCAGGCGCCGGCGAGGGCCGGGTATGCCTATGCCGGAACCGGCCCCGAGCGGCGGCCAAGGCAGCAAAGGACGAGTGTGGCATTTAATCTGGCAATGTTAGCGGCGCCCGCCGGCGGCAGCAGTCTTCCTATGCTTCTGCCGCTACTGTTGATTCCCGTTCTGTATCTTGTGATGATCCGTCCGCAGCAGAAGCGGCAGAAACAGTGGCAGTCGATGCTCTCGAGCATCAAGTCGGGCGACAAGGTGACCACCGCGGGCGGCATTCGCGGGACCATCATTTCTATCAAGGATGACACCATCATCATCAAAGTCGCTCCGGACGGAATCAAGATGGAAGTGGCCAAGAACGCCATCGCTTCGGTTACCACCCAGGAGAGCTCCTCTGCCTCCTAGGGCGGCGCTTTTACTCTTTGGACTAGAGAAGTAGGAACATGAAAAAAAACCTCAGAAACAGAATTCTGGCCATCATTGCGGTGCTGCTGATTTCGGTATATGGGATCATCGGCCTTCCCTCCGGCGTGTCCGGCAAGGCCCTTCTGGCGGCGATCCAGAAGCGCATTCACCTTGGGTTGGACCTGAAGGGTGGGGCTCACCTCATTCTCCAGGTGCAAGTGTCGGATGCCGTCAACGCCGAGACCGACAACCTGGTGGGAACGATTCAGCAGGACCTGAAGAAGGCCAAGCTTCCGTTCGGCCTGGTCGCGAAGCCCGATCCGGCGAAGGACCCGCAGCAAGTCCTGGTTCAAGGTGTTCCGCCGGCCAGCCAGTCAGCGGTTCGCTCGTTGCTGGATCAGAAGTATTCCAACGAATACGACCTTTCAGGCGGATCGGATGGCAGCTTCACGCTGACGATGAAGCCGAGTGTGCTCTCGTCGCTGGAATCGAAGACGGTGACGCAGGCCATAGAAACCATTCGCGACCGTGTCGACGTGCTGGGCGTGAGCGAGCCGGTCATCCAGGAATACGGCCTGGGCAAGGACCAGATCCTGGTGGAGCTTCCGGGGATCGACGATCTTGATCGCGTGAAGAGCATCATTCAGGACACCGCGCGATTGTCGATCCATGCGGTGGTCGGCGGTCCTTTCCCTGATGAGCAGTCCGCATTGGCCAGCGTGAACGGCAACCTGCCGCCGGACGAGGGGATGATTCACGGATCGGGCACCATGGCCACCGGCTCTGATAACGACGCCGTTTACATCCTCGACCGCACCTCCATCGTGGCCGGTAACGACTTCCGTTCGGCCGATCCGAGCACCAACCAGAACACCGGCCAGCGCATTGTCATTTTCACCCTTACCAACGAAGCCGGGGACAAGTTCTGGGATTACACCAGCGCCAATGTCGGCAAAAGCATGGCAGTGGTCCTGGGGAGCCGGGTGCGCGAGGTCGCGGTGATCAAGAGCGCGATTCGCGACCGCGGCGAGATCGAAGGCACGTTTTCCGAAGACGAGGTTTCCACTCTCTCAAAGCTGCTTCGTACCGGCGCTCTGCCGGCTTCGCTCACCTATCTCGAGAACCGAACGGTGGGAGCGTCGCTGGGGGCCGATTCCATCAAGGAAGGCGTGACGGCGGCCGTAGTGGGCGTGCTGGTAGTGATGGTGTTCATGCTCATCTACTATCGCGGGTCGGGCATCAACGCCGACCTGGCGCTGGTCCTGAACCTCCTCATTTTGTTGGGGTTCATGGGCTACTCCACGGCGACATTGACGTTGCCGGGCATTGCCGGCGTGATCCTCACCATCGGTATGGGAGTCGATTCGAACGTGCTGATCTTCGAGCGCATTCGCGAGGAGATCCGGGCGGGCAAAGCCGCATCGGCAGCCGTGGACCAGGGGTTTGCGCATGCCTGGGTCACCATTGTCGACACCCACGTGACGACCATTGTTTCGGCGGCGATCCTGTTCCTGTTCGGCACCGGGCCGGTGAAGGGGTTTGCCACCACGCTGACATTTGGTTTGCTCGCCAACCTGTTCACGGCGGTATTCGTTTCGCGCACCATCTTCGACTCCCACCTGAACAAGATCAAGACCGGCGAGATGGTGTCGATCTAAGAGCAGAGGTCACGGATCAGGTTTCAGGGATCAGAGAAGGGCATTTCAGGACTGGGAACAAAGGGAGGAAGGGATCGAGGGAGCGGACGGGGAAAATCGATAGCGCTTTAGAAAGTTGCTGACCCCTGGCCCCTGACCCCTGATCCCTGATTTAGGAAGGGAAACAAGTGGAATTTTTTAGGGGCGTAAACGTCGACTGGCTGGGCAAGAAATGGTATTTCCTGGCCTTTTCTCTCATTTTCAGCGTGGCCGGAATCATTTCCATGGCCTGGCACTGGAAGACCGTCGGGGAGCCCGTTCCGCTGGGCGTGGATTTTCGCGGCGGCACCGAGGTGCAGGTGCAGTTCCAGCAGCGGCCTGACATCGGCGCCATCCGCCAGGCGATGGACCAGGCCGGGTTCAAGGATGCCAAGATTCAGAATTACGGCGGCACCGCCGAGCGCAATGAGGTGCTGATCAGCCTTCCCGTGGAGCACAACGAGACTTCTCTGGACGTCGGCCGGCAGAGGATCGAGGCCGCGCTGCACCAGTACTACCCGAGCAACCCATTCGACGATGCCGGCGTAAAAGTCGACGTTGTCGGACCCACCGTGGGGCGGCAGTTGGAAAAGCAGGCCGGCCTGGCCACGGTCTATTCCCTGGCCGGCATGCTGGTGTATCTCTGGTTCAGGTTCCAGCTTATCTACGGCGTCGCGGCCGTGGTGGCGTGCTTCCACGACACGCTGATCACCGTGGGAGCGTTCTCGCTGGCGAGCGCGTTCGGCTTCAGTAATATGGAGATCAGCCTCACGGTAATCGCCGCCATTCTGACGCTGATCGGCTACTCCATGAACGACACGATCGTCGTTTTCGACCGTATCCGCGAAAACCTGCGCCTGAGCCGGCGCGAGTCGCTGCCCGACGTGGTGAACCGCAGCATCAACCAGACATTGAGCCGGACGGTGCTGACCTCCGGATTGACCTTCCTGACGGTACTGTCTCTCTACATCTTCGGGGGGCAGGTTCTGCGTGGTTTTTCGTTTGCATTGGTGGTGGGAATTCTGATAGGAACTTATTCGTCGATTGCAATCGCGGCTCCGATGCTGGTTGCCTGGCAGCAGTGGCGCGCCGGCAAAGGCAAGGCGGTCGTCCTTCCGGCGGCGAAGCGCTAGTTCGCCGGAGCCCGGCCTTTTGACGTTTTCTTCTCGGGGAACAAACTGCACCGGCTTTTAAGCATCCTTTGCAAGTCGGTGCAAGGTTTGGTATAGGTTGTGAGCACATCGTTGGCGCAGTTTTGGTACTCCGGGAACATTCAAAGTTCCGGCGGTGTCTAAGAAAAAGTAACCAACACCCGATTCGAGGCTGGCCATGTTTGAAGATTCCACGTTTGAATCGTCGGGCAAGATCAGGAAAGCGACCAAGAGCGGCCGCTGGATGATGTTTACCTTCATCATCAACGGCTCCATTCTCGTACTTCTGATTCTTATCCCTCTGATCTACCCTGAAGCCCTTCCCAAAGCCGCCATGCAGACCCTGCTGGTGGCGCCGCCCCCGCCGCCTCCGCCGCCCCCTCCTCCGCCTCCGCCGGAAGTGATCAAGGTGGTGCACGTGCAGTCGGAGATGATGAACAACCAGCTCACCGCGCCCAGCAAGATTCCGCACGACATCAAGATGGTGGCGGAGAAGGAAGCGCCGCCGTCGAATAGCTTCGGCGTGGCCGGGATGGAAGGCCTGGGCGGCAGTTCGAGCGGCGTCCTGGGGAGCGTGTTCGGCCAGGGCAACGGACCCAAGGTCAAGGCCGAGGCGCCCAAGAAGGTCAACATCTCGGCCGGCGTGGCGGCGGGCATGTTGCTGCAGAAGATCACCCCGAACTATCCGCCGATTGCCAAGGCGGCGCGCGTGTCCGGCACGGTGATTTTGCAAGCCACGATTTCCAAGTCCGGCACGATTGAGAATCTGCACGTCATCAGCGGGCCGGCCATGTTGCAGCAGTCGGCCATGGATGCCGTCAAGCAATGGCGCTACAAGCCCTACCTGCTCAATGGGGAGCCGGTGGAGGTGGAAACCACCGTGAACGTAATTTTCAGCCTGGGTGGCTGATGAGTCTTTGGCCCTTTTTCGCAGCCGCGAAAAAGGGCTTCGCTTTTCTTGACCCGAATGCGAATCCGGAAAAGAGGCGCATTCTCACCTGCGCCCGCGTTGAGCGGGCAATAAGCAGCCGCCAGCCAGTTGCCCGATCCCCGGCGCCGGAGTTTTGTCGCCGAGCAGGGCCAGTGACGGGCCACAACATAGACCACAAGATAACTCCGCAGGAGGAACGATTCAGTGATTCTCGCTCAGCTCGCACATTTCGCTTCGCACACGGTCAATAGCCTCGCCATGTTCCAGGAGGAACAGACCGTCAGCTTTAGCCCGATGGGGCTTTGGAACCACATGGGATGGCTGGCCCGCGCCGTGGCTATCATCCTGTTCATCGAGTCGATCTGGTCGCTGGCCGTGATGATCGACCGTTACCTGTACTTCTCCGCCGCCCGCAAGCAATCGCGCGAATTCGCGCCCAAGGTTGCCGGCGCCCTGAAGGACAGCAAGCTGGAAGAAGCGATCAAGATCGCTGACCGCAGCAAGAAGTCCCACCTCGCCGAGGTGGTCACCGCCGGCCTGCAGGAGTTCCGGGTTTCCGGCGGCATGGCCAGCGAAGAAACCATCGAGAGCTCGCAGCGCGCCCTGGAACGGGCCGAAGCAATCGTGCACGCCAAGCTGAAGAGAGGCCTGAGCGTACTGGCCACCATCGGTTCAACCGCACCCTTCGTCGGCCTGTTCGGAACCGTCGTCGGCATTCTGAACGCCTTCCAGCAGATCGCCACCCAGAAGACCTCGGGTATCGGCGCGGTTGCCGGTGGTATCTCCGAGGCGCTGGTCACGACGGCGTTCGGCCTGCTTGTAGCCATCCCCGCCGTCATGGCATTCAACTACTTCACCGGCCGCGTGGAAGCGTTCGACGTGGAGATGGACAACTCCTCGAGCGAACTGATCGACTACTTCATCAAGCAGAGCCACAAGCGCTAATCAGGAGCTTTGGTGCGCGAGCGAGACTGACGTGGGGCGGGAGCACTCCCGCCCCGCATTTGCAGTTTCGGCGCGGCGAGTGAACCCGTAACACCCCGGATGCCTTCCGGAATACCAATCCTCAAGGCATGGAGTCCAAGATGGGAATTGCAGTTCGGAACGAAGGCAGCAAGGTCAATTCGAACATCAACGTGACCCCGATGGTGGACGTGATGCTGGTGCTGCTGATTATCTTCATGGTCATCACACCCATGTTGCAGAACAAGGTGGCGATCGACATGGCCAAGGTGGAAAATCCCACCTCGATGCCAGATGCCGATAAGGAAGACGCGATTGTCGTGGCCATCACCCGTGACGGTGGAGTCTATCTCGGCCAGGACCACGTGGCTACCGGCGAGCTGGGCGTTAAGGTGCGCGACAAGCTGGCAAACACACCGGGCAAAATGATTTTTGTTCGCGCCGATGCGCGGGCCCAGTTCCGCGCGGTTGAAGACGCGATTGATGCCGTGCGCACCGCTGGTGTCGACGAAGTGGGTCTTCTCACGCAGAAGAAGGAAGGCCCGGGCGGAGCCGGCGGCCAGTAGGCGGACCTCGCGGATCGTTCTTGTCCGCGGGATAGAGTAGAGGTCTCCGCAGGCGGGTCCTCGCCCGCGGGGCGAGATTTAGCGAAACTTGGTCAGAAGAAATCGAGGAGTTTGAAGCCATGGCAATGACAACTGGGGGCGGCGGTGGGGCGATGGGTGACATCAACGTGACCCCGATGATCGACATTCTGCTCGTGCTGCTCATCATCTTCATGGTCATCGTGCCGGTGACGCCCAAGGGCCTGGACGCCCTGGTGCCGCAGCCGCCGAAGGATCCGCAAAAGCAGCAGCCGCAGAACGACCGCACGATCGTGGTCCAGGTAATGAACAATCCGGGACATCCGCCGACCTACAGGATCAACGAGACGGATATCAACAAGGTGGACCTGCTCCCGCGCCTGAGCGACATTTACGCCAACCGCGCCGAGCGCATTATGTTCGTTCGCGGCGACGATAATGTGAACTTCGCCTATGTTGCCGAAGTGATTGACATCGGCAAGGCGGCCGGGGTCGACCACATCGGCTTGATGACGCCCAAGATCATGGCCGGCCAATAACCGACCCGCACTCATCGAAGGCGTCGCTCCGCCTTGCAAGAATGAAGGAGGTTGCCATGTCGATGAATGATGCGATAGGCCGCGGCATGAAGTTCGAGATCAACGTCACGCCTCTGATCGACGTTTTGCTGGTGCTGTTGATCATCTTCATGGTGATCGTTCCCGCGCTCCCCCGAGGGGAAGCCACGCAGGTTCCGAGGAACCCGGCCGGCCATCCGGAGCCGGGAGTTGCGGTGGTCCTCGAGGTGCTCAAGGACCCCGCCGGTGGAGTAAGTTTCAGGATCAATCAGCAGGCAGTGAGGCGGGGGGATTTGCCCGCCCGCCTGGCCGGGATTTATGCCAATCGCGCCGAGCGAGTGCTGTTCGTGAAAGGCGACGATCAGTTGAAGTTCACGGAAATTGCCGAGGTGATCGACATCAGCCATAGGGCGGGTGTGGATCGCGTCGGCCTGCTTACGCCGAAGCTTGCGGCCGGACTTTAGATTGCAAAGCCGCGGCTTCGGGCTGTACTTGCTGGAGCTTTTTCGGCCGGGATTAACGTACAGTCGAAGATCACGTGCATTCGGTTCCGGCAGGAGTACAATTCTTTTTCGTCCTGGTTTCGGAAACTCCCGCCCGATTTCAGGTCTAATTTCCAGGCCGGGAAGGATCCCGCTCGCCTGAAGGAGAAGGATAAACATGAATGGACCCGCACGAATTACGGCGATCGCGGTGACTTTGACCGGCATGGTGCTTTCCTTGGGCGGGTGCAACCGCCTCGCTGCCCGCGACCAGTTGAACAAGGGAGTGGATGCCTACAAGAGCGCCCGATATGAAGAGGCAATCGGGCACTTCCAGAAGGCCACAGAACTCGATCCCAGCTTGCCCATGGCCAAGACGTACCTGGCGACCGCGCTGGCGCAGAACGTGGTTCCGGGGCTGGATACGCCGGACAACCTGAAGACTGCCCAGCAGGCCATCAGCATCTTCCAGGAAGTGCTGGCCAAGGATTCCAGCGACGTCAACAGCATGAAGCAGATCGCGGGCATTTATTTCAGCATCAAGAAATTTCCCGAGGCCAAGGAGTGGCAGAAGAAGGTTCTCGCGGTGGATCCCAAAGATCCTGAGGCGGCCTACACCATCGGCGTCATCGACTGGACATTGGCCCACGAGAATACCCTCTCCGCCCTGGTGCCGGCAGGCGTCAATGACGACGGCGAAGGCAACGTGAAAGCGCCCAAGAAAATCATGCAGGACATCGTCGAGAAGAATAAGCCGCTGGTGGATGAAGGCCTGCAGTATCTGAACCAGGCCGTCCAGAACCGGCCCAACTACGACGATGCGATGGCCTACCTGAACCTGATCTATCGCCGGAAGGCGGACGTGGACTATGGCAACAATGACGCCGTGAAGGAGGACGTGGCCAAGGCCAAGGAGTGGAGCGCCAAGGCCATGGGAACCCGCAAGGAAAACGAGGCGAAGAAGGAAAAGGGCCCCGGCGGCATCACCATGGATTCAAGCGGCAACCTGAAGTAAGCAGCAAGTCGCGTTTGACCGACGGCCTCCGCCCTGCGCGGAGGCCGTTTTGCTGGGCGCGTGTCCGCATTGAGCTGACCGAGCAAGATCGAAGTTGACCAAGATATCCTTGCCGCCGTAAGAAGTAGTGTACTTATCTGTGTGAACGCAAGCGCAGGTTCGCAGGATGGCTCCCATGGCATCTTCCCATCTTCGCAGCAGAAGGCCCACACCGATCATGATCGTGGCCGGGCCAGCGAAAGAAGCACATGCAAATTGCCCCCAGAGGGCAAAAACATGATCGGTAATCTGCATGACGCACCGCACCGGGATAGGTTGCGAATGGCGATCTCCGAACGAAAAACGACCCGAAGGCAATTTGTATCGGGATCGGCGATTTTGGCGGGTGGCATGGGACTCGGACTGAATTCAACCATTGGAAATTCCGCCGCTGGAGGGGAAGCCGGCGAGGCGTTCTCCACGTATCAGCAGCGCCGGCGGGAAGCACTCTGGGGCCTGCTGGGCGATCTTCCCTGGCCGCACGAACCTGCGCCTCCCAAGGTTGTCCGCACCGAAGAACACGATCAATACACGCTCCAGCGGCTGGTTCTTGACCTGAATGGAATCGAACCGGTCCCGGCTCTGCTGATGATTCCCAAAAGGCTCAAACAACCGGCTCCCGGCCTTCTATTCATCCATTGGCACGCGGGCATGTACGACCTGGGCAAAGAGCAACTGCTGCGCGGAACCAGCGTGCAGCCGGCATACGCTCCCGTGCTGGCCGAAATGGGAGTAGTCACGCTGGCGATCGACAGCTGGTGCTTTGGAGAGCGGCAGCACGACACGAACGGCAAGCGGGGAGAGGAAGACACGTTCAAGCTCATGCTGTGGCGCGGGCAGGTGCTGTTTGGCATGATGATGTTCGATGAATTCCGCGCGCTCGGGTACTTGGCGGGGCGGAAGGAGGTCGATCCGCAACGGCTCGGCGTCATGGGCATGTCGATGGGATCGACCAAGGCATGGTGGCTGTCGGCTCTCGATCCGCGGGTCCGGCTGACGATCGACGTTTGTTGTCTTACCGATTACGAATCACTGATTGCCGCCCACGGGCTAAGCGGCCACGGCATCTTTTACTACGTTCCATCGTTGCTGAAAGAATTCGACACGGCGGGGATCAATGAGTTGATCGTGCCGCGGCCGCATCTCAGCGTGAACGGGCGCAAAGATCCACTCACTCCGCCGGAAGGAGTGGAGAAGGTTGGCGAGAAGTTGCTGCCGCTCTACCGGCAATATGGGCGGGAAGAGGATTGCCGCATCGAACTGTTCGATTGCGCTCACGAAGAAACTCCCGAAATGCGGAGTCTGATTCTTGACTGGTTGCGGAGATACCTGGCCGCGGCGTAATTCCTGTTACCAGAGACCTGCGATAAGCAGAGCGGAATACAGGGTCGAGAGCGTGAGCGCCCGCAGCCCAACGGTCTTCAGCGGCATCTGGAGAGAAACAGATTCCTTCTGTCGCATAAGGTCATAGGCGTAGCCGACGACAGCGAGCACCAGAGCCAGGGCGATCCAGCCACGCCTGAGGATCGTTGCGGTGAAAGCCGCACACAGGAGCAATCCCACAATGGCCTGGGCCGCGTGACGAAATCGCTGGCTCGCCACAGCGGCCTTGCGGAGCGCAATCCGGGCATCCAGCCGGGCATGGACTACCAGGATTCCCGCGCTTGCCTGCAATGCGGTCAGGCCCCAAAACCACCAGCACCAGGATGGGATTGATCCCACCGCTGACATGCATGTCGCGAGAGAGGTGGAAGTCAGCGCCGCAGCACTTGCGATCTGGAAAAGTGTCGAACGTTGTCGATTCTTCAGATTGACGATCATCGCAAGACAGCCAAACGTTGCAATGCCGGAGCCCATTGCCACAAAGAACTTGAGCGGCCAGGTTGCGAGGAGGACCAATACACTCACGATGAGAACCATGCTCCAACCTGAAAGCCATTGCGAGGCAGCGGACGAATCGGGATTTCTTTGTTTCCACAAAAATCGCTGCCTTATCAGCAACACAGCAGGATCTTTTGCGGACAGCGCGGCGAATGCCGCCACAAGAACCGCAAGTTCGCTCCAATGCCAGGTCCGAGCCAGGATGGCGGCGCAAAAAATCGGGGAGAGAAGCATCGCCGTCGCCCCGTGCTCGCGCGGAAGATACAATTTGCGGCGACTAAATGTTTTTGCCTGGACTGCCTGGACGAGCGTCTCCATGCCTGCCTCTCAGAATCTGACGCACTCCACGGTTCCATTCCGCAGCCGCGCCACTGCCAGGAGAATACTGGCGGGTCGCTCCAATCTCAGCGACTTTTGTCACAGGAGATCCGCCCTGGAGCCATCGGCGACGACGGAGAATGTTTATTGCGCGCCCATCTTCAGGACTTGCTCGGCGAAGTAATTGCGCACCGTGGCCTGGTTGTGCAGCATTTCGAAATAGGCATTCTGCAGCAACTGCGCCTTTCGTTCGCGCAGGTCCTGGCGGATCTGCTGCTGCACACGGGGGTCGTTCAACTCGCGCTGCCCGGCCGCCTCGCGGCTGATGAGCTTGTAAATGGCGAAGCCGACGATCTTGTGGTTGGGCGCCGGCGTGTCGTATATCGGCAGGCTTTCGGTGATCTGGCCAGGTTTGAGCCGGGTCACGTTGGCATAAACTTCTGGGTCGCCGCGCAGCTGCGTCTCGGTCCAGAAGCCCATATCGCCGCCGTTGGGCGCCGAATTGGGATTTTCGGAAAACTGCGAGGCCAGCGCCGCGAAATCATCGCCGCTTTCCAGCCGGAGGTGGACGGTCTGGATTTCCTTGCGGGCCTCGGCTTCGTTGGCCGCGCGGGGCGCCTGCGGGTTCCCGCCCGGCGCAGGGGGCGCTCCAGTCACCACGATTTGTGCCAGCCGGTAGCGCGGCTCAATCAGGTTGAATTCCGACTTGTTGGTGTTGTAGTAGTTCGTGATTTCGGCGTCGGTAATATTGATCTTGGACTCGATCTCCTTGTTCAGGAGCTTCGTTTTGGTCAGGTTCCGGCGAATGTCGCGCTTCAGGTCATCGAGCGTCAGGTTTCGCTGTTTGAGCTGCTTGTCGAATTCCTCCTGCGTGTAGGGCGCCTTCCACTCGGTCAGCTTGGCGTTCACATCTTCGTCGCTGGCGGCCAGGTTGAGCCTGGCCGCGCGCTGCTGGATAATCTCGTCCTCAATCAGGCTGCGCAGGATGTTCAGGCGAACGATGTCGGCCTGCTCGGCCGAGGGTTCCTGAGGGGCGTCACCGACGGTGCTCTTGTAGTACTTGTCCAGCTCCGCCCGCGTGATCGGCTTCCCATTCACAGTAGCCATTACGTCGGGGGCCACAGTGTGGCTGCAACTGCTTGCCGTGAGCAACAACGACCCCATCGCAAAAAGGAAAACGCGCAAACGCGAACGGGAAAAACCTTCCACTTGCAACCTATACTCTCCTCGGGAATGCGAGAGCATTCCCGGCACTACAGAATAACTCGCCGAGCACGAAATCCCGTCTTGTCGCGTGCAGGTGATTCGATCCGGGCGGCTAATTGCCTGCGCCGGACGGTTGCTGCTCCACGGCGGGTGGCGCTGGCGCGCCAGGCGGCGGCTGCACGCCCGCAGCCCGCAGCGCCCGGTCAATCACCAGCCAGAGCTTGTCCTCAGGCAAGGCGCCGGGAATGCGCTCGCCGTTGATGAACATCGCCGGCGTGCCTTCGAGGCCCAGCGATTCGGCCTCGTGTGCCGAAACCCGCACCTGAGCCTCGTCCTGCTTGGCGAGGCACGCGTTCAGCACCGGTTCATCGAGCTTGCCCAGCGTCCCTTCCTGGCGGGCAATTCGGTCCAGGGCGTCGAAACTCTTCTTCAGATCGCGGTCCTGGCCGTTGATCTCGTCGCCGTGAGAATGCAGGTAATCGACATAGGACCAGTAGACCTGGCCGTTCTGCGCCGCCAGGCAGTTGGCGTCTACCGCCGCGTGTACCGCCCAGGGATGGATCTCCTCCAACGGGAAATCCTTGTACACGAACTTGATCATCCCCTTGTAGTGGTCTACCGTGGACGGGAAGAAGGTCTGGTGCATGCGCGCGCAATAGCCGCACTCCAGGTCGTCGAAGTTGATGATTGTCACCTTGGCTTCGGGATTGCCGCGCACGGGCCGGTTGGCGGTGTCGATGTTGAACGATGGGTCCTTCACCAGGTCGAAAGTTTCCAGCCGCGCCAGCTTGGTATTGTCGGTTGCGATCAAGAAATCGACATCGGTCGTTTTCCCGTTGCGCGACAGCATCACGGTCATTCCGTCATAACCCGGTACATTGCTGGGCTTGCGAGGGCCCAGTAGCACGCTATATTCCGGCGGCACGTTGAACTTGGAGCGAACCATGACCTCAATACGGCGGTTAAGCTCCGGGTCTGCCGGGTTCGATGCGGTCGATTGCGCCCTGCAGCCCGCGGCCAGGGCCAGAATCACCAGGCTGGCCAAAAAATGAACACGTGACAAGTGAGAATCCTCTCCATCAAGGATACTCCAAGGCCGGGAACAACAGACCGAGGGAACGAGGGGCCGAGCGAACGATCCGGGGGCGGTGATCCCACGTTGGTGGGACAAGGAGGGGACTAGGGAACAGGGACCAGGAGTTGGACACTGACGGCTCGCTCTGTCGATCTAGATCTTTGTCCGCCCTCCAGGCGCCGCACTCAAGGAGTTGGTTCTTATCTGATCCCTGATCCCTGATCCCTGACCCCTGCTTTTAATACGCCGGCGGGGCGGTAGGATCATGGAACACGGTGTTCGTGCGGCGGATATCGCCCACCGCGCCGAAGTTGGCAAGGGTAAAGCTATAAAGGTATTGGGTTTCGTCGCGCACCGAACCAAGGGCGAACCGCCGGTAACCCACCGTCAGCCCGCAGCAGTTCCAGTTGTAGACCGCCTGGACCCCCGCATACTGCAACTCGCCGTGCACGAAATCGTAACCGGCATTGGCGGCCAGGTTGAACCCTTCCCGGGTCTGCTTGCCGATTTCGAAGAACGGGTTCAATTGCTGGTCCTTGATCAGCGAGGCTGTGCTGCCTTGTTCCTCCACCGCGTTGAGGAGCGCGCGCCCTACGCCGACGGTGGTAATTCCCCAGTTGTAGCCCGCATAAATGTTGTCGGCGGCGAACCTACCCACTTTCGGGTCGTAATCCAGGTCCCACTGGATGCGCAGGTTGTCGATCGCCTCAAAGCGCAGGCGCGATGTGATGGGCGCGAGATTGCGCGGATCGGTCAGGAAGGAGACCCCGCTCAAATCGAGAGTCGTATCGAAGACGTTGCGTCGCCCCGGAATCAACGCTCCCCCGAAGTTGGAATCGATGAAGTATTTCTGGGCGATGCGCCAGCTGGCCCACTCGCGGGAACTCCGACCGCAGCCCGCGCTCTCCTCCGGGGCGCACGGTTTGGGGTGATCCGGACGCAGATAGAACCGCTGGGTCAGCGAGAAGCCAAGTTCGTTGGTATCAGTGGCGATATCGGTCATGTCCACCAGGAGAACGTTCTGTGCGGAACTGCCGATCCCGCCCACGAAACGGTAGTTCAGCTCGGGCTCGATCACGTGGCGCAGCGTCCTGTTCCAGTGCCCGAGGTGGAAATCGCGCTCGAGGGCCGGCGGACGGACATCGAGGGAGGCCTCGCCGTACATCCGATGCAGCGGGTCGTGGCTGACGGTGGGAACGCCGCCGTTCTTGCCGGCCAGGTCGGGGGTCTCGCTCCCGGTGTAGAAGGTGGCCCGCAGCGCTCCCGCGGGTACGAAGCTCCACCCGCCAGCGACGATCGGTACGGAGAAATGCGGATAAAGATCGAAGCGCCCCACGTTATGGGCGTGGAATCCGGGCTCGGAACGGCTGAGATGGGCCACCGATGATCCCAGGCCCCAATAAAACCAGTCCGGCCCCGGCGGCTGATCGATCACGTCGAAGCGCACGCTGGGAAGGTGCAGGATGCGGGTTTCGTCGCCCTCGGCTGATCCGTCGAAGTTCTGCATGCGCTCGATTCGCATCGAGGGAAGATAGCCGTTGCGGTTCTGAATGTAGAACGCATCGCTCTTCACTTCGGAGCTGACCGCCTGCCAGTAGTTGTCGTTGAACACCAGGCGATAGATGTAGCTGGAAAGGTATTCGATGTTGCCGGCAATCCGGGAATCGGGGGATAAGTCTTGCCGGCCGAGGGCCTGGATATCGGCGCCGCCCTGGTTCACGTAGACGGTCTGGCCGGCTTGCGGCCCCGACGCCTCGAACTGGTTATATCCGCGATCGATCAGCGCATTCCAGCGCATGGTCAGGTGATCGAGACCCGGCCCTTTGTAACGGAAGTCGCCGCTCGGCGCCCATCCGCGCTTGCTGAAGTACTCAGCGCCCACCTCCATATCCATGCTGCGATTGAGCACTACGTAAATCTGGTCGCCGAAGGTATAGCCGCGGATGGAAGAGCCGGTGCTGATGATGGGGATCAGCAGGCCGCTTTCGCGGCCGTTCTCGTCCACCGGGTGGCGCAGGTAGGGCAGGTCGAAGACGGGAACCCCGAGGAACTTGAAGATGGTGTTGGTGGCGGCCGCCCGGCCATCGGACACATCGATGTGGCGTGCCAGCAGTTGCCAGTCGGGGCGGGGCAGGCGGCAATTGGTCATGGTGCCGTCGATGATTTTGTACTGGCCCTCGCCGGTCTGGAGCAGCACTCGCGCCGAGAACACGAACGGGTTGATGGTGGAGTAAACGATGGCGCGGCCGGCCCGGCGGATGCCGGCCGTACCGGTCACGTCGTAGAAGCGGGCGGTGTGCATGTTCAGGCGCATGTCGCCGTGCGAGGCCGTGAGCATCACATCCAGCGGTCCGCCCGATATCTGCAGGTGGCCCTCGGCCTGCAGTTCCGAGGTTTCCTGGTTGTACACGACCTTGTCGGCCCGGAGCACGTAATCCCGGTAGTGGAAGTCTTCCACTCCGTAGAGCGTCGCGGTGCGGCCAGCCCAGGTCTCGCGGTCGGCTTTCCATTGGACGGGCATGCCGGTTTGCGGAATGGGCTCGGGCTGCGCGACGGGCAACGCCTCCTGTTCCGGATCGTCGGGGAGGGGAGTAGTGGAAGGAATGTTGTGTGGGGTTTGATTCTGCGTCTCGCTTTGCGGCCCAGGTAACGCATTGGTCAACACCTGTCCTCGCAGCAGCGAGTGACACAGGGCCACTATCGTGATAAACACAAAGTTGCGAGCACGCATCCGGACCAAGGCCCAGCATAGCAAACGCTGGTTCTCCGGGCGCTCACTGGCCGCCCCAGGAAAGAAGAACGATCCGTGGGGAGATGCGCAGCCGCAGCTCTGGCGGCAGGACAACCCGGCTCTGTCTCGACCGGTGCGGATCAGGAATCCGGTGTACTTCTGCCATGTTCCTTCCACGATCTCCAACCTCTGAAAGAGTCATGTCTCCACCGTCCTCCTGGATTGAGGGCGGTCGAGACCAAAGAGCGGACGGTCCCCGGCAAACCTTGACGCTGAATACTGTCGGCGGGGATGCAGGTCGAAAGAGCCGCATCGAAGGGAATTGCGCAGTTGAGCACACAGCCTGACCCTACGCCCCAGTGGAAAGAAGAAGTCAACCGGCGGCTTGCCGCCCACAAGAACCGTAAAGAGCAGGCACCCGCCCAGGAGACGGAACCTGCCGCCTCCGGCGCAGGCGACAGCCGCGCGGCTCAGGCCGCCGCCCGCGTGGCGGCGCGTTATGCCAAGGCTCGCAGTTATAGCCAGATGCAGGCCGAAGAAGCGCGGGTGGCCGTGCGCGCCGCGGAGATTGCCACCCGGGTGGCTCTGAAGGCGCAGCAGGCGGCGGAAACGGCGCTTGCCGGGTTGCACGCGGCCACGCAGGAACCGCCGTCGCGCAGGCCGGCCGTGGTGCGGCCCATCGCGCCACCCCTGCGTAGCCCCGAGCCGGAAGCCCCCGCAACCCCGGTGCCGGCCCCATTCCATGCAGCCCCGGACGATGGCCCGGTTCTCAGCAAGGTTCCCGAGGCTAAGCCAGACGCCGCGCCACCGGAGGCCCCCCTCACGCCCCCAGTGTTCGACATTCGCTGGGACCCCGACATGCCGGTCCGGCCACCCGAACGGAGCCCACTGCCGAGACGCGTACAGGAGGAATTCGAGCTCTCGGTGGAAGATTGGTGGAGTCCAGCCGAGGACAGCGAGAACCTGCGCAGCAGTCCCATCGAGGTCGGCGATGATGCGCCCGCCCAGGCCAACCTGATCCAGTTCCCCCGCGAACTGGTGGCGACGCGCAGACTCAGGCCCCGGCTGGCGGAAGCATCGGTGAGCGTGACCACGGATGCTGATCCCCAGCTGAGTATCTTCGAGGTGGACCCCGCTACCGTCTCCACCGAGGCCGCCATGCCCGATTCCGAACACGGAGCGGTGGAATCGACCTGGTCGGGGATGCGCCTGGACACCCAACCGGCCGATATCCCGGCGTCAAGACCCGAGACCGCCCAGGCGCCGGCTCGGCTGCCCGTTGCGCCGTTGGGCCTGCGCCTGATGGGGGCGGTTGTGGATTGTTCCCTGATCCTGATCGGGTTCGTAGGCATTGGATTCCTGGTCGCGCACAGCCTTCCGCATCCACCGGCGGCCAAGGTTGCCGAGCTGCTCGGAGGGGTAGCGCTGGCGCTGATCGGCTGGGCCTTTTACGCCTTTTTCTTTGCCCTCCCCGCCTGCACGCCGGGCATGAAGTATGCCGGCATCGGCTTATGCACGTTCGACGGTTCCATTCCGACCCGGGAGCAGCTGCGGCGCAGGCTCACGGCCATGCTGGTGTCGGTGCTACCGCTGGGATTGGGGCTGGTGTGGTCGCTCTTCGACGAAGACCACCTGAGCTGGCACGACCGATTTTCGCAAACGTATCTGAGAAAGCTTTAGTGCTCTGACTGTACGAATTCGCACCTGAGCATCGGCTCCCAGGGCCCAGAATCGGGGACCCGGGCACCCGCCGCGGAGAAGGGCGATTTACGCTTGGAACTCCATTCCGTCGTTTCCGCCCTTGCGTCTCTTGGAAGGCCCATCATAAGATGCGTCAATTGACTTTATGACGCAGATAGCACAACTTGCGTCCGCCACGCTGCCTGTGCGCCCGCGGCTACACCTGGGAAAGATGTGCGTTGCCCTCCAGGCGCGCACGCCGGCCGAGTTGCTGGAGTGCGCAGAGAGGGCGCTGGCGGACACGAAATTCCTGGAGTTCCGCCTCGATTCGCTGCCACGGCCGGCCGCGGTAATGGCCGCGCTCCAGGAATTCCTGGCCGCGCGCCGTGACGTCATCGCTATCGCCACCTGCCGGCGCAAAGACAACGGCGGGAGTTTCACCGGTTCATTGGCCGCCGAGTTCGAAGTGCTGTTGAAAGCTGCGCAGGCGGGCTGCCAGATGGTCGACCTCGAACTGGAATCCGCCGAGGGAGTGCGGCCATCGCAACTGGAGAAGTTCCGCGAAGCGTTGCGGGCCGCCGGTGTGGCGCTGGTGGTGAGTTTCCACGATTTTGCGCGAACGCGCGGGTTGGAGCAGGCGGCGAACCGGATCGCTTCGTTCGAACCGGATTATGTAAAGGTGGTCTCGACGGCGCATTCGCTGGCCGACAACCTGGCCGTACTCCGCCTGATCGAGGACCGCTCGCGCTCCGCCCGCGTGGTGGGCATCGCCATGGGCGAAGAAGGGCTGGTCAGCCGGGTGCTTGCGCCGCGTGCGGGGGCGGCGTTCACGTTTGCATCCCTGGAGGACGGGGCGGAAACGGCTCCGGGCCAGATCGCCGCGCGCACCCTGCGCGACCTCTATCGCCTGGAGCAGATCGACGCGGCCACCCGCATCTTCGGAGTCGCCGGGAACCCCATCGCCCACTCGCTTTCGCCCCTGATGCATAATTCGGCGTTCCGGCGCGAACACGTCAACGCCGTGATGCTGCCGCTGAAGGTGAGGACGCTCAACGACCTGCTCACCCTGGTGCTGGAGCTTCCGGTGAGCGGTGTGGCCGTGACCATGCCGCTGAAACAGCAGATCCTGCCTCACCTGGCCAACATGGACCCGCTGACGGCGAAGATTGGCGCCTGCAACACGGTGCGCACCGGGGCCGACGGCAGGCTCTACGGCTTCAATACCGACGTAGCCGGCGTGATCCGGCCGCTCGAAAAGCGCACGCGCCTGAAGGGCGCCCGCGTGGCCGTGCTGGGTGCGGGCGGCGCCGCGCGGGCGGCAGTCTTCGGGCTGGTAGCGCAGGAGGCCGAGGTATTCATCGTCAATCGCACCCATGAGAAAGCGGTGGCCCTGGCCAGAGCGGCGAAAGCCAAGTCCCTGAAGCACGAGCTATTGGCGAAAAACCGCTTCGACGTGCTCATCAATTCCACTCCCTGCGGGATGACAGGAACCAGGCAGGCGCTGCCGATCAAGGAAGAGGAACTCAACGCCGGCCTGGTATTCGACATGGTCTATAACCCGCTGGAGACGCCGCTGCTCAAACTCGCCGCATCGCGCGGGATTCCGGTCATCAGCGGACTGGAAATGTTCGTGCAGCAGGGCGCGCGCCAGTTCGAGATCTGGACCGGCAAGCCCGCGCCGGAGGTGGAGATGCTGCGTTCGGTGGAACTGGCCCTCAAGAAGAAACAGCAAGCTTGAAAATCATGAATCTGGATTGGTTGCCGAGAGCGGTGGTTCCATTTGCCGTTGTAGTGATGATGGCGCTGTTTCGCCGCATCGCGCCGGGCCGGGAACGGGCCGCGCATCACCGTTATGACGAGAGACAGGATCCTGAGCCGTTGCCTACGGGAGCGGTCGGCGCGGCGATGTGGAGCCTGGGGATTGTGCTCGCACTTTCATTTTTTGTGCTGCGCGGGGCCAACCGCCGTTGGGCTCATCTGGAGGGTCCGGCCATCCTGACGCAATTTGCGACGCAGGCGATCTGGTGCTTCTTTCCGGGGTTTGCCGCCCTGGCGGTTCCGTGGCCGCTCACGGTTTGGTACCTGCGGCGCAGGGGACGGTGGGAAGAGGCCGACAGCATCGAAGACGAGTCGGACCGCCGAGGCGGCGGCGTGGAGTCCTACCAGGTGATGAAATGGTTGAGCTTCGGCCTGGTTTGCCCCATCGCGTTTTTCACACTGCTGGCGATCCCCATTCACCTTTCGATCACCGATTCCGAAGTAAGGGTGGGTCACTATGCTTCGTGGCGGCCGGAAAAGTTCGAGTTCAAGGATGCACGCCGTTTGACGGTGATCGAGGGCTACAGGATCAGGGATGGTGAGTTCAAGCCCGCGAAAGACCTGGTGATCGACTTTGCCGATGGGCGCCGGCTGCGTGGCAATGCAGTGGGAGACGGGGGAACGAGTATCCGCGACGACGTGATGAATCTCCTGCTCGAGAAGATAGGATTGACTCCGGGTCATGCCCGGACGCTCGAGGAGATTCCGGTCATGCAAGGGGCGCGGTAGCTGTCGGCAGCGAACATCGGAGAACCTGGACCATGGCTTCTTCTCTCTACATGCACCAGCTGAAGCAGACCATGCGCGAGACATGGATGGCGGGCGATTTCGGCAAGATCGCCAAAGGCAACGTGCGCGAAGCCGAAGCCTTCGTCAGCCGCCTTGATCTGTCCGCGGGCGCGCGGGTGCTCGACCTGGCGTGCGGAACCGGCAATCTTGCCATCCCTCTCGCTAAGCGCGGAGCGCGCGTAATCGGAGTGGACATCGCTCCCAACCTGCTGCAGCAGGGCCGCGAGCGCGCGGACGCCGAGGGGCTCGAGATTTCATTCGAGGAGGGCGATGCCGAGTACCTATCCTACCCCGACGCGACGTTCGATGGGGTGGTATCCATGTTCGGGGCAATGTTCGCGCCCCAGCCGGAGCGGGTTGTCGCGGAGTGCGCGCGCGTCCTCAAACCGGGAGGCCTGCTGGCCATGGCGAACTGGACGCCGGGAAGCCTGGCAGGCCGGATGTTCCAGGTGACGGCCCGCCATGCGGGAACGCCGCTGGGCGTTGCTCCGCCGGTTCACTGGGGCCATCCCATGGTGGTGCGCGCGCGCCTTGCGCCGTCGTTCGATACCGTCGAGCTTGACCTCGTAACCATGACGATGGATTTCCCCGGCAATCCGGCGCAGGCCGTGACCTTTTTTCGCACCTGGTTCGGCCCGGCCCACACCGCGTTCAACTCCCTCGATGAATCTGGCCAGACCAGGCTGGCGGCCGAGCTGGAAGGTTTGTGGGCGGAGGGAAATACCGCTCCGGATCCCGCCAGCCGCACCCTGATTGAGAACGAGTACCTGCAGGTGCTGGCGAGAAAAAGGTAGGCCCGATTCCGACCTGATTCGCATTTCCGGCCGCTTGCGATTGAGGCAAAGCGGGACTTTGCTAAATACGAGAAAGAGGTCGAAGACGATTTTGCCCTCGACCGCCTGATGGTCATCTTTAATGAACAGTTTGGATGAACGGTAATCGGACGCTCGTCTGGTTTCCTGAATGGGATTCCAGGCCAACTTCGATAATGGTTGCGTCTAAAGCATTTTAACTTTTACTGTAGACTGCATTGCAGAGCCTGAACCACGCTCTGGCATTGTCTGCGGTGATATTAAAGAGAGCCTCGGTGATGGCCTGGTCGAGGGTTTCGGTAGAGCGGGCCTTGATCGCACGGAGGATTTGCTTGATCTTGGACCAGGCCTTTTCGATTGGGTTCAGATCGGGGGAGTAGGGCGGTAGATAGAGCAGCCTTGCTCCCGTGGCTTCGATCAGTTGACGGACTCCATCGACCTTATGAGCGCTGAGGTTGTCCATGACGACCACGTCTTCGGGTCGCAGTTCGGGACAAAGAAAATGTTCCACGTAGGCCAGGAAGATCTCTCCATCGGTGGCCGCCTCGACGGTCATGGGAGCTACCATGCCGGATACCCGTAGAGCGCCGATCAGGGTCACCACCGTCCAGTGCGACTGGGGCGTAGCTTCATGCACACGCTGGCCCGCGGCCGCGCGTCCGTAGAGGCGGGTCATGGTCGTGGTGATGCCGCTTTCATCGAGAAAAAGCAGCCGCTCCAAGTCGATGGTAGCGATTAACTGGAGGAATTCCCGGCGTCGCTCGAGGTTCGCTTCCGTGTCTCGCTCCCGGGCGTGGAGTGACTTTTTTTGAGACGCAAACCAAGCTGCTTCAACCAGCGCCAGATGGCTACCTGGCTCACAGCTACCCCGGCTTGATGGTCGAGCCTGTGCTGCAACTGCGCCAGGGTCAAATCGGGTTCCGTGGCAATCCAGGACAACAACAGCTTCCGTTGTCCTTCGTCCACCGCCGGCTTCCGACCGGGTCGATGCACCGCTCGTTCCATCAACCCCGTCCGCCTGTGCGCTGCCGAGATCTTCTTGGCCCAACCCACACTCACATGGAAATCTTCAGCCAGCTCTTCCAGGGTTCCGCCACCGTCCTCATAGGCGGTCAAGAATTTTCGGCGCAAATCATCCTCGTATGCCTTTGCCATACGCGCTTGGGTCACGGAGAATCGCCAAATACAGTCTACACTATTTATTAAAATGCTCTAGCTATTCTCCGGCGCCATGGGCATGCTGCGCAGCCGATTGCCCGTGGCGGCGAAAATGGCATTGCCGACCGCGGGTGCGATCCCGACCAGGCCGGTTTCGCCGGCGCCCGCGGAGGGCAGATCTTTACGGTCGACCAGTACGATTTCGATCTGCGGTGTGTCACTGAAACGCGGCACCCGGTATTGCGCGAAATGCGGATTGTCGATGCGGCCGTTGGAGAAGAGGATCTTCTCGAATAACGCGCCGCCGATCCCCTGTACGATGGCGCCGGAAAGCTGGTTCTTCAGGCCGTCGGGGTTCACCACGGCGCCGCAGTCCCAGGCTTGTACCACGCGCCGGATATGGACCTTCTTCGTGCCCGGATCGATCGCCACCTCCGCGCATGTGGCCACGTAGCCGCCCTTGTCGAAGCCGCAGGCCATGCCGTTGCCACCAGATGGTGTCGATTTCGCATTCGCCCAGCCGAATTTGTCGGCCGCCGCCTGCAGCACGGCGCACATGCGCGGGTCGGTCACGTTCTTCATGCGGAAGGCGAGCGGGTCCATCTGCACGGCGTGGGCAAGCGTGTCCATGTGCGACTCGCGCGCAAAGTGATTGGCGGTCGAGGCCAACCCCCTATAGGAGCCCTGGCGCAGCGGCGAGTTCGACGGATGAAACTGGATGAGCTGGTTGGGAACGTCGTAGTGGATGCCAATCGCCGCCGGGCCGGAGTTGTAGTTGTGGAACTCCCACGCGACCAGCGTCCCATCGTGCTTGAGACCCGCCTTGACCTCGATCAGCCCGGCCGGGCGCAGGTAGGCCCAGGTGAATTCGTCCTGCCGCTTCCAGACCACCTTGACGGGCTTGCCGGCAGCCTTGGCCAGCCGCGCAGCTTCGATGGCGGCTTCGCCGCTGTGCTTGCCGCCGTAGCCCGAGCCCATGTCGGGCTGGAGGACGCGGACCTGCGAGGCGGACAGATGGAAGGTCTGCATCAGCTCGTCGCGCACGCCGAAGGGGCGCTGCGTTCCGGTCCACACCGTCAGCTTGCCCTCGTTCCATTCGGCCACGGCGGCTCGAGGCTCGAGCGGCGCATGCGCGATGTATTCGACGGTGTAACGGTCTTCGAGCTTGATGTCGGCCGAGGCGAGCGCGTCTGCCACCGAGCCGAATACATAGTCCGGCCCGCTTTTGCTGCCGGGCTCGGGGTTGTTCTTCAGGTATTCGAACAAGCCGTCGTTTGAGGGCTGGTCGGGCACCTTCCACCGGGCTTCGATGGAGGCGATCGCCCTCTGCGCGGTGTGGGCATCGGGAGCAACCACGCCGATGAAGTCGCCATCCTGCACCAGGCGCGCGCCGGGAAATCGTCCCATGCCGGTGGTGTCGACCAGGGACAGAGTCGCATTAAAACCTTCAGGACGGAGCACCGCGCCGTACAGCATTCCCGGGCGCGTGATGTCCGACGGGAACTTGTGCTTGCCGGTGACGAAATCACGGCCCTCGGCCTTGGGAACTGAGGTACCGGCGACCTTCCATTGCGCGGCGGGCGTGAGATGTTCTTCGCCCGTCACCGTTTTTACCAGTTTCTCGCCGCGCGTGAGCTCGCCATAAGAGATGGTCCGCGAGGTTTTGGGATCCACGATTTTGCAGTCGTCGCAAGTGAGCGCGGCCCTGTCGATGTGCCAGCGGTCGGCGGCCATTTCGATCAGCGTCTCTCGCGCGGCGGCGGCCATGGTGCGCAGTTGCGGGCCCATGGTGGGCGTGGTCCGGCTGCCGAAGGTGCCCATGTCCCAGGGCACGAGATCCGTGTCGCCCATGATCATGGTGATCGAGTCGAAGGGCACGCGCAGTTCTTCGGCCACCTGCTGGGCGAGCGAAGTGCGGATGTTCTGGCCCACTTCGACTTTGCCGGTGAAGACCTTCACCTTGCCGTCGGCGTCGATGTGGATCCAGGCGCTGAGGTCCTTGGGGAGTTCGTGTTCACCCCAGGCACGGCCGCCTCCCCGGCCCGATTCCTGCTCCAAAGCGGAGTGCGGCGCGAGGCATATCAACAGACCTCCGCCAAGGACCTTGAAAAAATCGCGGCGATCGAGGGCCTTCCCGGCCGGCGGGCGATGGGCGAGATCTTCGTAATCGACGACCTCCGGATCGAAGGGCTTCATTTCGCACCTCCGCTCACGGTCTGCCGTGCCGCGCGTTGGATGGCGGCAAGGATGCGCGGATAGGTGCCGCAACGGCAGACGTTGCCGTTCATGTACGCGAGAATCTGACTCTCGTTCGGGTTATGTGTGTCGCGCAGCAGGGCCGTGGCGCTCATGATCATCCCCGAAGTGCAATACCCGCACTGGAACGCGCCTTCCTCGAGGAACGCCTGCTGCATCGGCGTGAGCGCTGCATGCGGACCCTCCTGCGCCAGACCTTCGATCGTGGTGATCTTCGCTGCCGCAATCCCGCTGACCGGCAGGGAGCAGGAACGCGTCGGGGTTCCATCCATCAGCACCGTGCAGGCGCCGCACTGCCCTTCGCCGCATCCGTACTTGGTTCCGGTTAGCTCCAGGCGATTGCGCAGGACGGAGAGAAGCGTTTCGTCTTCAGGGGCGGTGACTTTCAAACGCGTGCCGTTGATGTTCAACACATAGTCGGGCATGGAACACTCCGAACCGGACGGGCACTTAACAGGATAAATCAACGAACTCGGCAACCATCCCGATCTCGCTGGTCTCACATCCGGGATCCTCACCAACGGGACCCGGATCCGTAAGTGGAACTCCAAGGTCAGGTTTACCGCGCGGTTCGGTGTGCTCGTCCGGTGCAAGTTCTATGCATGTTGACGCGGGCGCCAAGCGATTGGGACTCATAAAGATTCGATAAGATTAAACAAAACATTCCGCGCCATGAGGCCTCGTGTATTAGTCTAGACAACGAACGTCGTACCTTTTGCATCTTGCAAAGGAACGCATATGCTGCGCGTTGGGGCGCGTTGTGCCGGGGGGTGGCGAGCGGACTATACTCGCCACAAACCTATCTTAAAAACGACCGGTATGGTGCTCGACGGATGGTTAAGTTCGAAAGCAGGACGGCTTTTGCCCCGAATGTGCGCAGGGATTCTAAGCCAGCGAAAACGAATATCGGATTCGAGACGCTGCGGCCTGTAGCGCCAGCATCTGGCGTGCGTTACACATTCATTACACTTTTTCTCGCACTTACTGCGCTGCTGCTGGTCATGGCCGCGGTTCAGCCGGCGCAGGCGCAGATATCTCCCGGCGCCCTGGCGCGGCCGCATCATCAGCTTGATGGCCCGGCCAACTGCACAAAATGCCACACCCAGTCGGTGCGGGAACGCTCGTTCAAATGCAGCGACTGCCACAAGGAGATTGCCGCGGAGATGCAGGAGCATCGCGGTTTGCACAGCACCTATTCGAACGCGGGCAACCCGGGCGAGGCGTGCGTCAAGTGCCACTCCGACCACAACGGCGAGAATTTCAACCTTCTGCATTGGACGCCGACGCACCAGGGCTTCGACCACTCGAAGACCGGTTACGTGCTCGACGGCAAACACGCCACCGTGGACTGCCGCCAATGCCACCAGGCGAAGAACATCCAGGCGTCGTCGCGGGGCTTCCTGCAAGGACTCGAGAAGAATCTCAACGAGACCTATTTCGGGTTATCGACAGGGTGCGCCACCTGCCACGAAGACGTGCACAAGGGACGCTTCGGAACGACCTGTACCAATTGCCATAACACGACGGACTGGAAGAACGCCAAGGTCGAACAGAACGGGTTCGATCACTCCAAGACGAATTACCCGCTGACCGGGCAGCATCGCGAGGTGGCCTGCCAGAAGTGCCACACGCCCGGGGCTGACGGCGTGCCGCGTTACAAGGGCATCGCATTTGCCACCTGCAACGCCTGCCACGCGGATGTGCACAAAGGTGAATTCAAGCAGGACTGCTCCGCCTGCCACACGACCTCAAGCTGGAAGAGGTCGGGGTTCGAATCGCAGTTCGATCACTCCAAGACCGCGTTTCCGCTGCTGGGCAAGCATAAGGACGTCAACTGCATCGCCTGCCACAAAACCGCGGACTTCAAGGCGCCGCTGCAGTACAAGTTGTGCTCGAACTGCCACCAGGATGAGCACGGCGGACAATTCGCGAAGCGCGCCGACGGGGGGAAATGCGAGAGCTGCCATACGGTGCAAACCTGGAAGCCGAGCACCTACTCCGTGGCCGATCATGCGCGGACCGGATTCCCGCTGGCGATGCCGCACGACAAGGTGGAATGCGCCAAGTGCCACAAGCCGCAGGGGGAGCGGGGAGAGAAGACGGTGTACAAGGTGGCGTACGCCAAGTGCCTGGATTGCCACGAGGACGAGCACAAGGGGCAGTTTGCCGCGGCCCCCTGGCTGAATAAGTGCGAGAAGTGCCATAACGGCGCGACATGGAAGCAATCGAACTTCACGCTGTCGATGCACCAGAAGACGCGCTACCCGCTCACTGGGGCGCACATGGCGGTGGCGTGCAACGATTGCCATAAGCCGATGCTGGGATCACCAGTCGCGTTGTACCACTACAAGAGCCTGGAGTGCACCACCTGCCATGAGGACATTCATAAGGGCGAGTTCGCGCAGCGCATGGCGATGCTCTCGCCCTCGCACAAGCCCATGGGCTGCGAAGCCTGCCACCAGACCAAGGATTGGCACGACCTGACCAAGTTCGACCACTCGACTACGAAGTTTGCGCTGGAGGGATCGCACCGGGCGGTGCAGTGCATCGAGTGCCACAAGCCGCCGAATCTGGAGCGGACCATGCTGCACGTGAATTTCGCCGACGCGCCGCTGGGCTGCAACGAGTGTCACCAGAATCCGCATGCCGATCAGTTCGGCGCCCGGGCCCTGAAATGCGCCGAATGCCACAACAGCAACAAGTGGAAGCCATCACTCTTCGATCACGAGAAAACCGGCTTCTCGCTGAAGGGCGGGCACGAAAACGTAACCTGCGTCGCGTGCCACCAGCTCAAGAAGGAAGTCAACGGCGAGCAGGTGCTGTTCTACAAGCCCACACCCAAGGCCTGCGAAGCCTGCCACTCCACGGGAGTGCCGAAGCCGACCACACCCGCCAATAAACCCGCGTAATCTGATCTGCATCCAACTAACCCGGGGTCGGGATTTCGACCCCGGCTTTCGGTGTTTCCTGGGTGAAGGGAACGCCTCGAATAACTTGATTCGAGCGAAACACATGACTCTTAAATGAACTTAGCAATTGACTTATAGCAAACAATCAAGATTCTTTGAGACGACACGACAAATGCAGCGTCTTATTGTCGAAAGTCAAATAAAGGAATGGGTTCCACCATTCATTGTTAGGTCAGGACAATCATCGAGAGCGGCCCTGCAGTGGCTCGCGAGGCACATGCGTCTGCTTTTGGCGCGCGGCCTTGGCGATAGCTTGCTTCGATATGCGACTGCACAACATTTTGTGCTGATTTCTTCTTTCTTTCCGCGTCGCATACCTGTAATGATTTCGCATTTTGGGTTCGTCTCAATGCAATGAATCACTCGCTCCTAATGCTCTGGTGATTTTGGACTCACTCTCAGAGTGAACGGAGTTGATTTGCCTGAATCTGAATTGCGATCACATCGCTCGCAAGAGAATTTGGCCTATTTGAAAGTGACTATGGCAATGTTTCTTGAGCGGTTATTCAGTAAGACAGGTATACGGCAATTCCCCAGAAGTCGGAATGGTTGGGAAATGTTGTCGCAAGGCAGCTCTCTTTTCGGGCGAGAGCCCCTTTGGCGGTCGTCTTCTCTGCGGAACTCGAGGATACCTGTCATAACGGCTTTAACGGTGCTGTTGTCGTTGGCGCTCTTCAGTGCGCCGGCGTACGGCGGACCCCAGGCGCCGTCTGCGCGCCCCGATGCGCAGGCGGCTCCTGGTTCGCAGTCCGGACAGGGCCCGCGGGCAAAGGTGGTCAATCCCCATGGGCCCACGATTGGCTCATGCCAGAACTGTCATACTTACACAAGCTGGAAACCTATCCGGGCTATGCCCGAATTCAATCACGACCAGACAGGGTATCCGCTGCGCGGCATGCACCAGGAAGTGGGCTGCACCAAGTGCCACGCGTCGATGGTGTTCCAGAACGTGAGCACCCATTGCTCGGATTGCCACGCTGACATTCACAGGCGCCAGTTCGGCGCCAATTGCGAGCAATGCCACTCGGTGAAGGGCTGGCAAGTATCCACGAAGGAAATCCAGAACCACACGAACCGCTTTCCGCTGGTGGGCGCGCATTCGATGGCCGAATGCGCGGACTGTCACAAGGGCGCGGCCGTGGGGCAGTTTGTCGGACTGTCCACCGCATGTTATTCGTGCCACGCGCAGGAAGCCAGGACCGCTCCCATCGACCATTCGAGCTTCCCCACGACCTGCGATTCATGCCACTCGGTCGATAACTGGTTTGGAGCCAAGTTCGACCACCTGGCGGTGACCGGTTATGCGCTGACCGGCATGCACGCCACGCTCGAGTGTACGGCCTGCCACGCCAACAACCAGTTCAAAGGCACGCCTTCGGCATGCTACGCCTGCCACCAGGCAGATTGGACGGGAACCACCAATCCGCCGCACCAAAATACCAATTTCCCGCACGACTGCGGCGTGTGCCATTCCACCACCAACTGGCAGAACGCCAAATTCGATCACACCGCTTACACCGGATATGCGCTGACGGGGATGCACGCAACGCTGACTTGTGCCCAGTGCCATCTGAATAATCAGTACACAGGTACGCCAAGCGATTGTTATTCGTGCCATAAGCAGGACTACGGTTCGGCGACCAATCCCAACCACGTTACAGGCGGATTCCCGCAGAACTGCGCGCAGTGCCACACCACCAGCGGATGGAGCCCGGCGACCTTCGACCATTCGAAAACGGGTTTCCCGCTCACTGGCGCGCACACGACCACGCCTTGCAACCAATGCCACGTGAACAATAACTACACATCCATTTCGACCGCGTGCTACAGCTGTCACAGTAAGGAATTCAACAGCGCCACCAACCCCCCTCACCTATCGGGCGGATTCCCGCAGAACTGCGCGATCTGCCACAGCACCGTCAACTGGTCCAATGCAACTTTCAATCACACGACTTATACCGGCTATGCGCTGACCGGCATGCACGCCAACCTGACTTGCGCGCAATGCCATACGAATGGCAGCTACGCGAATACGCCCGTGGCTTGCTATGCATGCCACCAGAAGGATTTCGCCTCGACGACGAACCCGAACCACGTGACATCAGGGTTTCCCCAGGACTGTTCGATCTGCCACTCGACCAGCGGCTGGAACCCGTCGACGTTCGATCATTCCAAGACGGCATTTCCGCTGACCGGCGCGCACCTCAGTACGGCTTGCAGTCTGTGCCACGTGGGCAACAACTACACGACGGTCCCAACGGCCTGCTACAGCTGCCATACCAAGGAATTTCAGAGCACCACCAATCCCAATCACATTTCCGCCGGCTTCCCCCAGGACTGCTCGATCTGCCACAACACCAGCTCGTGGTCGGGCGCGGTCTTCGATCACTCCAAGACCCCATTCCCGCTGACCGGCGCGCACGCCACCGTGGCCTGCGCCCTGTGCCATATCAACAATGTGTTTGTCGGCACGCCGACCGACTGTTACTCGTGCCACAAGGGCGATTACCAGGGAACCACAAACCCCAATCACATCTCGGCGGGGTTCCCGACCACCTGCGCGACGTGCCACACCACGACGTCGTGGCTGGGCGCGGTCTTCGATCACACCTGGTTCAACATGAACCACGGGAGAGCCAACGGCGTCTGCGCGACGTGCCACACCAACTCCGCCAACTACGCCGTGTTCCAATGCACCGGCTGTCACGGCGGAAACAATGCGGCCAATTTCCACCATCCCAACGTGAACGGTTATCTGTACCTGAGCACGGCGTGCTACGCGTGCCACAAAAACGGCGGCGGAGGTTAGAATGCGGCCATTTCTGTTTTTGCTGCTCCTGGCTGCTGCCACATTGTCATCGGCAGCGCAGCAGCCTGGAGGGGACGCGGTGTCTGCGCCGGGACAGGATCACCCCACCGACAGAAACCCGTCGATGGGGACCCCGCCACAGGCCGCGCTCACGCATGCCGAGTTCCATGTGAAGTATGTGAACGGCAACAACGTGTACATCGACGCGGGCCGCGACCGCGATCTGGAAGAAGGGACAAAGCTGGTTCTCAAGCAGGCGCCCTCCAATCCCGACGACAACGATGCAGCGGTACAGCCCGGCGTGGTGGCCAAGCTCACCGTGGTATCGGTGGCGTCGGCGTCCGCGGTTTGCCAGGTAGATGAGACCACCCGCGACCTGCAGGTGGGCGATGTGCTCAGCCTGCCCGATCAGGAAATCGAGAAGATGGTCGCGAAGAATGCCATGGGGATCACCCGCGTGTATCCCATGGTGGTGAGCTTCGATGCAGGCGACCCCCTCGACGAGGAGGTGCGGGATGAAATTCCTCACCCGCCCCTGCCGGAAGTCAACGAGGCGCGCGGCCGCTTTGGACTGGACTTAAGCGTGCTGCAGGGCAGCGGATTCACGTCGACGGTGTTCGGGGCGGTGGCCCGCGCCGACATCACCCGCATCGCCGGCACCTACTGGAACCTGAACGGCTACTGGCGCGGGCGCATTCAGCACAGCAGCGCCCCGGTCACGGCCTCCATCCAGGACCTCATCAACCGCACCTACATCATGAGCCTGACGTACACCCGGCCCCAGTCGCGCTTTACGGCGGGAATTGGCCGTCTCTACCTGCCCTGGGCCAGTAGCCTGAATGTCATCGACGGCGGCTACTTCGGGTTCTCCCCTTCGAAAGCGAACACCTTCGGGGTCTTCATGGGCTCCACGCCGGATCCCACCGCCTGGAATTACAACCCCAATCGCAAAGTGGGGGGCGGTTTCGCGAATTTCCATGGCGGCGACTGGGATAACTTTCGTTACGAAAGCACGGAAGGCGCTGGGGTAGAACTACTTGGCTGGACCGTCGACCGGCCGTTCCTGTTTTCTGAAAATGATTTCTCGTTCAAACGCGTCTTTTCCTTGTATCATTCAATGCAGATAGATCGGCCGACGGTGAATCCGGGTTCCCCGGCGGTTAATTTTGGTGTGGGCCAGAGTTTGCTTTCTCTTCGCGTTCAGGCAAACCCACGTATAGAGTTTGAGCTTCAGGATACCTACTTCCGGGATGTCCCCACCTACGACGTGGCGCTAGTCGGTACCGGATTGTTGGATAGATATCTCTTTCAAGGCGTGAGCGGCGGCTCGCGCATCCAGTTGCCTCACCGCGTTACGGGATACTTCGATATTGGGCGGAGCAGTGCTTCGACCGACAAGAAGGATTCGTGGAACACCATGTTCGGTGCATCGATGTCCCGCATCTGGAAGACGGAATTCACGGTGGACGCCCGGTACTCGAAGTTTGACAGTGCGTATGCTTCGGGTATCTATCGCACACTCACGATTTCGCGGGACCTGGGAGACCGGTTCCGGCTGAATCTCCAGGGCGGAAAGCAATCATTCACTTCCTCGCTTTCAACGGATAGCGGCGGATATTTTGCCAATCTTTTGGTTGAAACTAACTTAGGGTCGAGATATTTTTTGGAGAGTAGTTATACAACGCAGCGAGGCGGCGCGGATCAGTACAACCAATTCACCGCTACCTTTGGCTATCGTTTCGATAACCGCTCCCGCGAAAGGATGGCTGCCCATGCGCCGAAACCTTAGCGCGCTCGGAGTTAATCTAGCATCTCTGCTGGTGGTGCCCGGAATTTGCCGGGCGCAAGCGATCGTTCCCGCCAATCTTGTTGACCAGGCCCAGAAGCAGGTGGTGACCTACGTCGGCAAATTGGCCGACCTGCACTGCACCGAAGAAGTAATGCAGGAAAAGCTCAAGCCTAACGGCGGAACCGAATTATCGAGCAAGAGCCAATACGACTATTTCCTCTACATGCAGGGAAGCAGTTACGACTTCCAGCTTTCGGAGTCCCGGCTGGAGATCGGCACGCAAAAGCCGGCCCGCCAGCCTTTGCTGTTGACGAATGGCTTCTCGACCTTGCTGCTGGTGTTCCATCCCTATTACCGCAATGCGTTCGAGTTTACCGCCGGACCGGCGGAAAGTATTGATGGCCGTCAGGTGATCCCGGTGCATTTTGCCCATATCCAGGGGGCACGGACGCCCGCCGCTCTGGCCCTTCGGGGGCGCGAATTCCCGCTCGAACTGGAGGGGACGGCGTGGCTTGACTCGCATTCCGGCCAAGTGGTCCGGATGGATGCCGGCCTGGAGCACGAAATGACCGACGTGGGCATGAAGTCGCTCCGGATCCGCGTGGACTATGTGCCCTCGCCCAGGGCTACGGATCAATTCATGGTGCCGTCCCGCGCGGTGGTTGACTTGCAGACCCCCAAGCAGCACTGGCGGAACACCCACACCTTCCACAATTACAAGCTGTTCTCGACCGAAGCGAACCAGGATCCCACTGTCAAGGTGAAGGCCGCCAAAGACAACCAGGCCAATCCGAACGGTGCGCCTGAGAATCCGCCTGCAGGACCAAACAACTAAGGAGCGTTCCCGGAGTCATGGCTCATTCCACTGTCGTTATCTCTGCCACCGCCCGCACCCGCCAGGCCGCGCAACGGGCGCACCGGATTCGTGTCTGGATTGCGGGCATGGCCGCGCTCATTTTTTGCATAACCGTTGGCATTTACGGATTCGACTATTACCGCCTTCCCCGCGAACTCAGGCCATTCTCCGACAAGCATGAATTGCTGCGTCCCAGCGGCCTGATCGGGATCAACCTCGGCGTTCTGGGCACGGTCCTGTTCCTCATCATCTTCCTGTACGCCTTCCGCAAGATCATTCCCGCGCTGGGCCGGTTCGGGACCGCAAAGCACTGGATGGATTTCCACATCATTTGCGGGGTAAGTGCCCCTGTCATCATCGCCTACCACGCCTCGTTCAAGTTCAATAACATTGCCGGGGTGGCGTTCTGGATCATGCTGGCGGTGGCGGTCAGCGGAATCGCCGGTCGCTACCTCTATGCGCAGATTCCCCAATCACTTAGCGCCGCCAAGACCGCGTTCCAGGAACTGGACCACAACGAGGATGAACTTTCCGGCGCATTGAAACGTCAGACTACCTATACGGCGGAGAAACTTTCCCGCATGTTCGCCATGCCTACCGCCGAAGAGATTCGCAAGAAATCGCTGCTCGCAACCATCGGGCAAATGGTTCTTCTCGACATCAGCCGTCCTTTCCAGATCGCGGCGTTACGGCGGCAAGCTTCGACGTTCGGGCAATTCGTGCGCTCGGCGGGGGGGCTTTTCTCCACCGGGAGTCCGGAGATCGAAAGGATCGTTCGCCTGGTTCGGCAAAAGTCTTCGCTTTCCAAGAGAATCCTGTTCCTCGACCAGGCAGAGCGCGTTTTCCACCTTTGGCACGTCATTCACCGGCCATTCAGTTATGCCTTCGCGGTTCTCGCTGTAATTCACATCGTCAACGCAATTCGATTGGGGTACTTCTGACGAATGGAGAACCTGTATAGCTGGCTGGTTGCTGCAGCCGTGGTCCTGTTCTTTGTGATCCGCTACTTGGTCGGTCACAAAAAGCGCGAAAAGGCCGCCATGGAAGCGGCCGAACACGGGAAGCTGTTTTCCGACGGACCGCGCGCGCAGCATCCGCTCATCAATCTCGAATCCTGTATCGGGTGCGGCACCTGTGTGGACGCGTGCCCCGAAGGCGACGTGCTTGGCCTGCTGAACGGCAAGGCCACCATCGTGAAAGGGCACAAGTGCATCGGGCACAGCCTCTGTGCCGAAGTGTGCCCGGTGGGCGCCATCACCATGGTGATGGCCAAGGCGAGTGCCAGCGCCGACATGCCGGCCCTGACACCCGAGTGCGAGACCAGCATTCCCAACCTGTTCATCGCCGGAGAACTCGGCGGGCTGGCGCTGATCAAGAATGCGGTCAACCAGGGGCGCGAGTGCGTCGACCTGATTACCTCCCGGCTTCCCCAATTACGGGAGACCCATCCGTCGGAGAATGGGCACTCCAAACTGTTGGACGTGATCATCGTCGGAGCGGGGCCGGCGGGCATCAGCGCCTCGCTGCGCGCCACCGAAAACGGCATTTCGCATCTCACGCTGGAACGCGAGTCGGTGGGCGGCACGGTCTCAAAGTATCCCCGCCAGAAGCTGGTAATGACCAGCCCGGTCGAATTCCCGCTCTATGGGAAATTCAATAAGACCTCGTTGAGCAAGGAAGAACTGTTGGAGTTGTGGAAAAAGGTGATGGAGCGCGCCGATCTGAATATCAAGACCGGCGAATGCGTGGATACCATCACCCACGAGGGTGACGGCCTCTTCAGCGTGAAGACGTGCAATGGCATGTACCTGTCGCGGTCGGTGGTGATGGCCCTGGGGCGCGCCGGCACTCCGCGCAAGCTGGGTGTGCCCGGAGAAGATATGCCCCACGTGCTTTACCGGCTGATCGAAGCCGACCACTACACCAACAGCAACATCCTCGTGGTAGGCGGCGGTGACAGCGCTGTGGAAGCGGCCATGGGCCTGGCTCACCAGCCGGGTAACAAGGTCACGCTGTCGTACAGAAAGACCGAATTCAGCCGGCTGAAGGACCGCAATTCCAAGCGCATCGAAGAGCACATGAAGGGTAAGAAGCTGGACGTGCTGTTCAATTCGATGCCCGTCGAATTCCGCCAGGGAAGCGTGCTGATTGACGTGGGCGGCGCGGTCAGAGAACTGCCCAACGACCACGTCTGGATCTTCGCCGGCGGCATTCCGCCTACGGACTTCCTGAAGGCGACGGGGATCGCGTTTGGTGCGATGGATGTTTCGATGCGCGTGGAGTGAAAAAACAGGGAATAGGGAATAGGGAACAGGGAATAGGACGAGAGGCCTGCGGAGCTGGATGGCTCCGCGGGCCTTTTCTGTCGTCGGCCTGCGATGCAGACGACCTCGCCGGCTTAAATCCGGTCGATGGTGAGCGCCGTTTGATCGTCCTGCGGCCGGGTGCCTACGCAAAACTGTTCCAGGGCGAGAAACAACGCTTCCACCACGTTCGGTACGCGCAGGTAGGGCAGAACGCGATCCACCCCGAACTGGGTGCCGTCGCGGTCCTCGGCTTCGGTGATGCCGTCGGTGAGAAGAAGTATGCGGTCGCCGGGCTCGATCTTGAGCGGGATGCCGTGAAAGCGCGCGAAGCCAAACAGTCCGACCGGAGGGTCGCCGTCGGAGATGGTCTCCACCGGGCCCGCGGCACGGATAATCAGCGGCCCAACGTGGCCCGCATTCACCAGCACGATCTCCCCGTCGCAGTAATGCAGGGCGACCAGGGTGACATATTTCTCTCCGGGCGCCCGCTCGACGATAAAACTGTTGAGGCACTGCACCGCATCCACAAGCGAAGCTCCCGAGATGATCTGTGCGTGGAACATGCCTTGCGCCATGGCGCCCAGCAGGGCCGCGGGAACGCCCTTGCCGCACACGTCGCCCACGATGGCCGCGAACCCGCCGGCCACCGGAATCACATCGTAGAAGTCGCCGCCGATGCCGGTGCACGGTACGGTTCGCGCACCCAGGCGGACGCAGGGAAATTCGGGCAGGTTCTGAGGAATAATCTGGCGCTGGATCGAGGCGGCGATCTCCAACTCCTTGCGAAGCAGCACAAACTCGCGCTCCGCGTCGAGCATGCGCATGTTCTCGATCAGGGTGGCCACCTGGGTGGCGACGGCCTCGAGGATCTCGCGGCGGGTGCGGGTGAAATCGTGGGTCGCGACGTGGCTGTCGAGATAGATCAGGCCCAGCAGCTGAGAGCTGTTCGCGCGGCGCAGGGGAATCGCCACCACGTTGCGAATGGCGCTGAGAATCAGGCTTTGCTGCCCCACCGCCGCCGGCTCCAGCGAATCGGAAAACACGAAAGCCAGAGGGGAGGCGGCTGCCTCGCGCAGGACCGATTGCGAAACATTGCTCGGCGTCGCGATTGGGCTTCCATTGCGTTCCTGGCCGCATTCGAATCGCAGCGTCGAGGCGCTCTCCCCGAGGAACACGAAACCGCGTTCCGCGCCTGTCAGCCGGATGGTGTACTCCAGCATGCTCGACAGGATGTCGGAGCGCGCACCATGCTGGTTGAGGCTTTGCGCGAACCGCAGGAAAAGGCCCAGCGTTTCCAGCTCCGACGGCGCCGTGGTGCCTGTCCGGGTTGTCAATCCCGACTGGGAGAACTGGGTGAGCAACGACCGTGTCGAGCTGTCGCTCTCGTTCACCTCGAAGAGCAGGGTGTGATCAGGGGTGCCGAGGGCGATCTGGTCCTGGGAACGCAAGCGCGTAGTCGTGACGCGCGTCCCGTTCACGAACGTGCCGTGGCGGCTGCCCGTGTCGCGCACAAAGTAGCCGTCGGCGTCGCAGTCGATCAGCGCATGGGCGCGCGAGATTTCCGGACTGGTGATGCACAGGTCGCGTTCCGAACTGCGGCCCAGAGTGAAGGGGAGATGTTCGATGGCGACGGTGCGCGGCGCCCCTCCGGGCTGCGGCCATTGGAACGTCAGACGTGCGTGCAGACCTTGTGGCATGGCTTTGTCTTTTATCAACTTTGCCGAAGCATGGGGATTAGGAAGATGCCGCAGTTGTGTATAGGATAGTACCACCGGTGTGCGCTGCGAACGCGGCTTCTCTCCTGCTCTGCCAACTATGCCTGCTGAATGTGCGGAAGCCATAGACCGGCATGGCGGCAGGTTTCGCCTGCGATGAATGAAGACCCGACCATTCCGATCGGCGCGGTGACCCCGGCAGCCCGGGGTGGGTGCACGCCGACACCTCCGCCCGTGGCCGCCTGGGGCGACTTCACCCTGTTGGCGCGTGTCGGGCAAGGGGGCTTTGGAGAGGTCTACCGCGCGTGGGATCCGCACCTGCAGCGCGAGGTGGCGCTCAAGCTCCTGCTGCCGGGCGCCGTGGCCGGCGAGGCCGAGTACGAGGCCATGCTGCGCGAGGCGCGCGCCCTGGCGTCGTTGCGCCACCCCAACATCGTCCCCGTCCACGGGATCAACCGCCACGACGGCCGGGTCGGCTTCTGGACCGACTTCGTGCGCGGCAAAACGCTCTCCGTACTGGTTGCCGAGCAGGGCACGTTCGGCGCGCGCGAGGCGGCTCTGATCGGGCTCGACGTGGCCCGCGCCTTGAGCGCCGTCCACCGCGCGGGGCTGTTGCATCGCGACATCAAGGCCGAGAACGTGATGCGCGAAGAGGGCGGGCGCATTCTGCTGATGGATTTCGGGCTTAGTTCCCTGGAGGAGCGTCAGACCGATATCGGCGGCACGCCCAATTACATGGCGCCGGAACTGTTTCGGGGCAGCAGGGCCACGGTGGCAACCGATATCTATGCCATGGGTGTGCTGCTCTACTTCCTGGTATCGGGAGACTACCCGGTGCATCTCGGCGGGCTCTCCGTGGGTGAGGCCATCGACGCGCTCTCCCGGCGCAAGCCGCTGATGGACCTGCGGCCCGACCTGCCGGAATCGCTGCTGCGCGCAGTGAGCACAGCCACGGAGATCGATCCCGCGAAACGGTTCCAGAGCGCCGGACAGCTTGCCAATGCGTTGGCCGAATCGCTGGGCACGCACGTGCCGGTTGACGTTTCGGCGCCGATGGTCCGGCAGCGAAAACGCAGGCCGGTGGCGTGGATCATGGCCGGGATGCTATCGCTCGCGGTCGTACTGGCCGCCTCCCTGGTGTGGTATGGGAGCCGGCAGCGACCGCCGCAACCTCCCAATGTTCCCGCAAGCTCCCTGAATGGCGCCACCGGCGACGAATTCCAGAAAGCGCAGGATGAGCTGTTGCACTCGTACAAGGAGTCCGCACTCAAAGACGCAGTGAAAGGTTTTCAGGCGGTGCTCCAGGCGGATCCGAACAACGCGCTTGCCAAGGCCCGCCTCGGGGCCTCGTACCTGGTGCAACACGGCTACACCCCCGATCCCAAGCTTCTCGATTTGGCCAAGCAGGTCAGCCGGCAGGCTATCGCAATGAATGGTGGCCTTGCCGCGCCGCATATCACATTGGCGCAGATTGCGGCCCTGGAAGGACAAAACGACCTGGCGATGCAGGAGATCCAGATTGCGCTGGGGAAGGAGCCGCGGAGCGCCGAAGTGTATGGCGCGCGCGGCGAGGTCTACGAAGCCCAGCACCGGCGCGAAGAGGCGATCAAGGACTATAACCAGGCGATCACCCTCGATCCTGGGGACTGGCGGTGGCCCATGTCGCTGGGCGTGGCTGAATACCGGATGGGCAACATGGCCGAGGCCCTCAACCAGTGGCAGAAGGCGGCCGCCCTGGCACCTGACAATGCCGTGGCTTTCTACGACCTCAGCCTCGCCCACCGCCAGACCGGCAAACTTGAGCAGGCGCAGCAGGAGTTGGAGCAGGCCATCCGACTCGACCCCACCGCGAAAAAGTATGCGGCTCTCGGTTCTCTGCTCATGTTTCAGGGTAAGTACGAGCAGGCTGCCGAAATGGAGCAGAAGGCGATCGCGCTGGATCCCGAATTCTACACCGCTTACGGGAACCTCGGGGCTGCCTATTTATGGAGCGGGAAGAATCGCGACAAGGCAATGGAAGCTTATCGCAAGGCAGTCGGAATCGAGGAGGCGGAGCACGCCACGAAACCGAAGGACACATGGCTGCTCGCCATGTTGGCCGAGGGTTACGCGGTCCTGGGCGACTCCGCCAGAAGCCTGATCCTGGCCCGGCAGGCGCTCGCTCTCGAGCCCGACGATCCCGCCCTGAATTACAAAATCGGGGGCGTGTTCGAACTGCTCGGCCAGCGTGGTGAAGCCATTCCGCTGATCGCCAAAGCGCTGGCCAATGGCTACAACGCCTACGAATTCGAGCACGACCCGACGCTGGCCGGCCTTCGCGCCGATCCGAAATTTGCTTCGGCGCTCCATGAACAAAAGACCAAAAAATAAGTAGACGTTTCATTTGCAAATGCTTTAGTTTCGCGTCATGGCAAACACAAACGTCACCCTCGTCCATACGGATGGGACTTATGTTCCCAGCGTGGCTTCGGTTCCCGTGGTCAGCGGCGACACAATCTCGTTTTTGACCGACGACGGAAGTGCGGCGCTGGCGTACTTTTCCCCGGCTGCGCTCGCGGCACTTTCTCCCAAGCCTGCAAATCCGGCGATGATAGGCGCCGCAGGGCGGAGCGTATTCTCATTCGCAACTTCCAATCCGGACGCCTATAGCATTGTGTTCGCGGCCCAGGGCAGTCCGGCACCGATGGACTATCCGCCGGGAGCATCGGGAGAACTTGTGCTGGAATTTGAAGCTTCCGATGCGCCGCCGTTTACGGGGCCGAGCGACAGCCCGACGACCGGACACAGCGGATAAGCGTCATTTCAAATCGGCTACCCGCAACTGGGCTGCCGGATCGCCCAGGACAATGTAGTTGCGCGCGTCGTCGCGGGCGATGGCCAGGTTGGCCAACTCCCCAGGGGTGACCGGCGCGACCCCGGCCGGTGCGGGCTGCTGCATCTGGCCCAGGTGGGCGGCTCGAGTGTTCCATATCGAGGTCAGTGCATCGGCCGCCAGGCCGACGCGATCTCCATTCATGATCTGCCCCAGGGGCGAGCGAATGGCCTGCACCTGCGGCGTGCCGTTCACGTCGCGGAACGCGTAGGGGTAGGCCAGATCGATGTGGGCTATGGCGGCCAGCATTCCGCGGCTGAGCAGAGCTTGCGGGATGCGCGCGACCATTGGCTGGGGGGCGATGGTGATGGGGGAGCCGTCCGCATTGAACGTGTAGCTCTTGTTCGCCGGGCATGCGCCGCTGAAGCAGGCAAAGAGGAATCCAACCGTTCCGAGCAGCTTGGCGTCGGCGGGAATATCGTCGGCGGAGAACTGATTTGACGCGTTGGCGGGTGTTTTGGGCACCCATTCCTGGGTCATGAATGAACCTTGCATGCGCCGCTGGGTGGCCGGGTCGGCGCCGGTGTAATCGCACCCGTGGCAACCGGTGAAGATAACGGCCGGCGGGCCCATGGGCAGATTGCCGCGCAGGATGTCGATCAACTGCGGCTTGGTGGCTTTTTCGTTGACGAAGGGACTGAGACGAAAGCTCTGCTTTGGGGCCAGGGGCGGCGCGGGGGGAAGAAATCCCTGAGAGATTGCGGCGGAGAGCATCGCTGTGGCCAGATCGCCGGGGTTGCGGGTGACCCACAGGGCGTAGCTTTTGGTTTGCGCCGGAGTGAAGCTTTTGTTCTCGTATTGCACCACGGCGCGCGCATAGCGGCCATAGTCTTCGACGTCGTCGAAACAGAGGCGGCCCACCAGCCATTGGGATTTCAGCGTGGCCTCGAATTCAAACGAAATCTCGTCGGGCGAGCCGACGATGAGCAGGTAATAGGGCAGGCCGTTGCTGGGATCGACCAGTGTATCGAGGGGTACTTGGAGCGGACGCGCCCAGTCTTCGGCTCTCTCGCCCTTCAAAACGCCCCTTTGCGGGCCGTCGGCGCCCGAAAAAATGCGGAACAGGTTTGAATCATTCACCTGCTTCTCGCGCAAGTCGATGAGGGGCTGAAGCTGTTGGCGGATGGCAGGATCAGCGTCGGCGGCGAAGAGGATCCCCCATCCGGCCTGGGTCAGGTCGTTGGGTTCGGTGATCGCATTGCGGTCGTAACCGAGGACACTGGGATCGCGATGCTGGGGCCCGGGAGCCGATGCTGCATGGTCGAGCGAAACAGGGGGCATTGCCTCCCCGGTGAGGGCATTCACCAGCAGCGGATAGGGAAGATTGGCAGAGAGGGGATCGGGCATGAATGGGACTCCTGAGGTTGGACGCGAGACTAGTCGGGCACCTTGAGATCGAGACGGCAGTCGAAATCGCCCGTGTCGAAGACCGTGGGATTGGGTTGTTCCTCTTCCTCGGTGTCCGCGCCGAATCCGGCGCCAAACGAGAGAGCCCCGGACGGAGGCGCGCTGGTCACGACCCATTTGTTCCCTTGCCACGCGATTTCCATTACCGCGAATCCGAACGTGACGGCCACCGGGCCGGTGAAGGTGATCGTGGAGTTGGAACTGTTCGATGGCTTCACGCCGATCTTGGCATCCGCGATACCTTCGATGTGGGGAAGGTCGATGCCCACTTCGGTCCCGTTCGAATCCGTGGCCGTCACCGTAATGGAATCGGATTTCAGCACGTCGAGGATCAGGTAGGTCTTCGCCTTGTCGCTACCAAGGTAGCTGCTCATCACGGCGTTGTCGGTTTGCAGCCTTCCCCTGGAGAGGTAATTGCCGGCTGCGAAGGGGGAAACCGACGTCGAGGTCACGTTGCTATAGGTGAATTGCACCGAGTGGGCGTTTTTGAACGCCGCGTCGAGCGATGGGGCAGTGATGCCGAACGTCTGCAGCGTGCTCGAGAGAATGCTTAGGCCAAAGGATAGATCGAGCCCGCCGGTGCGCTCGCCATTCACGGCCACCGTTGGATCCGGAGGGCCGGGCCGCGGCTCCGGGTTCTCGCTGGTCCATATCGCGCTGATGGGGCCCAGCAATTGCATCACGGGCCCCGCACGCCCGATCACGTGCAGCGGCTCGATTCCCGTGCGCGGCAGCCGAATGACGTTATACCCGAACTTGTTGAGAAAGGTGATGCTGGGGTCTTTCTTCTTGGGAGCCGGGGACATCGTGACCTCATTTTGCGACAAGCAAGCTGGCCGAAGCGTAACACACCAGGGACTAAGGGACTGAAGAGACGGAGTGAGGATCGCGGCAAACCGTATGGTAGCGTAATCGCATGCGCCTCTACCGGAAGACCGCGGTCGTGGAATTGGTGTTGCCTGAGGACGAAGAAAGCACTCTTCCCCTCGCCACCGAGCGCGATTTTGGCGTGATCCTGAAGATCGCCGACGTCACCTGTCCGGCACAGAGTTTCCGCTCTCCCATCAACGACGCGCAGTGGCGCCAGTTCTACGACAAGCTGCGGGAGTGCAACACCAACCGGCAAGAGAACATGTATCGCAATGCGACGTTCATCCGCAGCCTTGCGCAGCATCTCTACCAGAGCCTGGTGTCGGTCAGCCCGGCGCTCCGCGATTTTCTGGGGCGGGCGGGCGAGCCGCGGCGCCTGGTCATCCAGACTACCCGACCCGAACTGCACCTGCTGCCGTGGGCCGCGATGGTCGACGATACCGGCGCGTTTCTCGCCGCCGGCGACCTTTCCGTGGTGCAGTCGTGGGATCCGTTCGTTTCCAGCGCCACCCAGGATTCGACCCTGGGAAGCACGCTCACGCTGCTGACCGCCGAAGGGCCAAACACCATCAACGTGGCGGGTGCGGCGCTGGATGCCCTGCCGCCCGAGATCACCCGAAAGGCCAACGGGCTGGCATGGCGCGACGGGCAATGCGTCGACGAGTATGGGAAGCCCGCCGGCAAAATCGACATTCTGCATCTGGAAGCCCACGGCGACGAGATGACCAGCCAGATTGGCGACGTGTATGCAACCAAGCTTGGCGAAACCTTCCCCGGTGTGCCGATTGCCCTGCTCTGGAGTTGTTCTTCGGGAGCGGCGAACTCCTGGGGAGAGTCGCCGGCGCTTTGCCTGCATCGCCGGAATGCCTGCCTGGTGCTGTCGTTCCTGGCGGAGTTGCACGTTGACGATGCGAGTTCCATTTCCACGGCCTTTTATGGCGATGTATTCGGGCCGGCGGCCAGCCGCGATCCCGAGACAGCCCTGGTGCGGATCCGGGCCGCCAAGTTCGCCGACAAGAAGGAGCAATTCGCTTTCGCGAACTGGGCGTCGATGTCGGTGTACCTGCGCGCGCCGCTCGATTTGAGCGCATTGCCGCTGAACGGGCCGAGAGTGCCGGCGTCAAAATGGACGGCCGATGAACCGCCGGCAGCCGCCGTCGCGCCTCCGCCTGCGAACCTCGCGCCCACCGCGAGCGCTCCGTCATCGACTGCTCCCCAAGGAGGCGCCACCGCCACTGCCGCCGGCTCTCAACCGGCACCCAATGGGCCGGCAGCCGCGGTCCCGGCTCCGGCCGTTACCGATCCTTGGACCGATCTATCGAAGCACGTTTGCGATTTGCAGCCCGGGACGGTGAACGAATTCGATGGCTTCAGGGATTCGTCCGGCCAGGCAACGGAAAAGCTACGGATGTCGGCATTCAAGGCGTGGCGCGGCAATGTGATCCGGCTCGACGGGGCGACGGATCCACTGGACGATTCGGTGCTCACCGAACTCAATCTCAACCCTGACGAGACTTCGAATCCCGATCCGGCGGAGCGCCTGGTGTGGTTCTTCAACAGGATCGAACACTACGGTTCGCCCCTGATCGTGTGGACCAACGCCGACGCCCGGCACCTCTCGTTTTTGAAAAACATTCAACTCAATTCGCCCCTGACATTCCTTCTGATGTACGGGCCGCCGCCGCTCAAGACCTTGGTGGACCTCGTCGACGATTACCCCGATGAGGCATACAAGGCATGCGACGCCCTGCCGGAACCTTGCGAGGATGAGGTGCTTTCCGCAGCGTACTTCGTTTGCGTGCGCAAAGAAGACGGCCAGCGGGCGTTTGGCTTGCTCAATCGCGTGGCCAGCGAGGCGGAGAAGTGGCTCCTTACCGCGAACTTCATCGGCCGGCACGGACAGGTTCCGAATCCCAGGCAGGACTGGATGCTCGACCACCCCGACGGCACGCTCACCAATCTGCAACAGCAGCATTGGCAGGAGGATTACTTTCGCGCCGTGATCACCAACCCCGGAACCGAGGCTCCTGACAGGGAATCGGGGCGTGCCAAGCATGAACTCGGCTATCTCCTGCGAGGACACGGCAAGGCCGGAGTCGCCGAAATGCTCTATGGACAGGCTCTGAGCGACCTGGAAAAATGCAGGCCGGGACAGCACGATTCGCGTTGGCACGGAGCCATGGGCAGACTGCTGCGGGACTGGGCCGACCTGCTGTCGTCCTCGCCCGAACGCTTGGATAAGGCCCGCACCCTGCTGGATCGCGCCATGGCCATTCATTCGTTTCATGGACGGCGGGTGCAGATCGCGTATTGCCTGAATACCGCGGCGCGCATCGCGGTGACGGACCGGAGTTTCAGCCAGGCAATCGACAACGCTGTGGATGCGGCGAACCTGTTCGAACTCTTGCAGAATTGGCGCGGCTGGGGCGAAGCCATGAGAATTCTGTTCGACTGCCTGTCGGAAACACGAGAAGCGGATCGTATGCACAGCCTGGCCAACCTGGCGATGGAAAAACTTGAGAGGTCGAATCTGAAGGAGGACCAGCGCCACAGAATGAGACGCTTTCTTACCTATGAAAAGGCCAATGCCCACTGGATCGCGGGCCAGCTGCCGGAAGTGAAAACGGAGTTGGAAAAACTGGGAATCGTCTCCGCCGATGGAAGCAAGCTGCTGCTCGATGACGATTTTGAGACGGAAGTCAAACGGCTCTGGAATTTTTTGACTCTGGCCCCGCAGTGACGCCCATGGCTGATTCGAGAACCATCCTCAGTCCGGACGTTACTTCTTCCGGTTCGGCCGCCCCGCAGGTTCGCCCGGAATTCGCGCATGCGCTTCTCTTCACCGGGCACATGATCGACCGCCCCGCCCGCAAGACGCCTCGCTTTCCGGCATGGGCTGAGCCCCAGGCTCGCCAGGCCATTCATGCGGCCATTGCCGCGCTCGGATGGAAGCAGCCCGGACCCACCGTGGGGCTAGCCGCCGCTGCCAGCGGCGGCGACTTGCTCTTTCACGAGTGCTGCGAAGAACTGAACATTCCCACCGTAGTTTTGCTCGCCCTCTCTCCCGAAGAATTCGAGGCGGAATCGGTGGCTCCCTCTGGAGGCGACTGGGTGGCCCGATACCGTGCTCTCCTCAGCAGGGCCGGCCCGCGCCTCCAGGTGATGCAGGAAACGGACGGCCTGCTTGAAAAGCCGACGGAGAACCTGTGGCAGCGCGCGAACCTGTGGATGATCGAAGTGGCGAGCCGGCTTGCCTCCGAACGCGCCCTGCTCGCGCTCTGGGACGGGAGCGCCGGGGATGGGCCCGGCGGAACCGCGCATTTTCTCCAGATCGCCGGACGGTATGGCGTCCGCGTCTTGCCACCCATCGCGATGCAGGCTGTTCTGAAAGCCGGCGAGCGCATCGGCTGACGTCCGAGAAAGGCAGGTGTGCCGTGGAGATTTCGCTTTCGGGCAAGGTTGCGGTGGTCACCGGAGCCGCGTCGGGCATTGGCTGCGCCATCACTCGTGCCTATCTCGCCTGCAATGCCGCAGGGGTGGTCGCGGTCGACCGCCGGGATCCCGCTCTGGTGCTTCAGGAATCGAAATCTCGTTACGGCGACCGCCTGCAGTTCGTTACCGGCGACGTCGGCGTGGAGAAGACTTCCGCCGACTTCGTCGAAACTGCAACCCGGCGCTTCGGACGTCTCGACATCCTCGTCTGCAATGCCGGCGTAAGCGTGATCAAGCCGGTCCACGAGCACACGCCGGAAGAGTGGGACGAGGTCTTCAACACCAACGTGAAAGCGGTATATTGGGCGTGCCGCCACGCCATTCCCGTGATGATTGCGCAGGGCGGCGGTCTGGTTCTGCTCACCGGATCGATTTCCGGCGAGACGGGCATTCCCACGCAGGGAGCCTATGCGCCGTCCAAGGGCGCGTTGCACCAGATGACCCGTCAGATGGCTGTCGAGTATGCGAAGCATCATATCCGCGTCAACACCATCGCATGCGGCACCGTCGATACGCCCATCGTCGATCGGTCCGCCCAGGCTTCCGGCGATCCGGACGCCTACTGGAACATGCTGCGCAGCAATCACCCGATCGGCCGGATCGCAAGCGCCGATGAGGTCGCCTCGTTTTTCGCCTTCATGGCGAGCGATCACGCCACATTCTTTACCGGCTCTGTCTTGATGATGGACGGAGGCTACACCGCGAGGTGAACCAATCCCGCGGTGTGCCCGAAGTCTCTTCCGGAACGAGTTCACTCGGCCGGAAGCCAGGTTAGACTTTCCACGTGGACCACAGTGCCATTGCATAGATCGCGGTGACGTAGAACCACAGCGCGGAGAACACCACATGCATCCACGTGCGGAAGCGGTTGCCGCGCCAGATGGCGGACTCATATGCGAAGAACTGTGCCAGCAGGCGGCACAACCAGAAGGCCGTCATGCCTGCAAGGATGGCCCGCGCCAACCGATCGGGGCGGACGAGCAAGGGGGCGTAAAGCAACGAAACCGCTCCGGCCAGCACCACGCCCAGCCCGATAAAAAAAGTGTGCACGAAGAAGACGCGCCGCGTAAACAGTGAAACGCCTGCGAGTTCCCGTTGCCACCCGAAGTAGCGGCTAAAACAGGCGTGACTCAGGCCGAGCATGACCAGAAGCCCACCGACGATTTCCAGGTGTGCGGAAATGTTCATGGCTTCCTCCGAAAAATGAAGACGCGCACGAAGGGAGTGAACGCAAACTCGTTTGCGAGGATAAGGCCCGCCTCCGACGCTGTCCGGCGCCACGAGCCGCGCGAGAAGAAATGCAGAAATCCGGGGCCGAAGGCGAGAAAATTTCGCCAGTCGCGCACATGCTCCACGACCACGCATTCACCTGGTTCGCGAAGCACGCGTGCGATGTCCCGAAAAAGCGCCACGCGCTCGCTGGGCCGACGCAATTCATGTGCGGAAAAAATGCAGAAGGCCGTATCGAAGGAACGATCGCCAAACGGCAGGGCATCAAAGCGGGCTGACCGAGCCACAGCCGCACCGTGATTGAGGCGCCGGGCTCTCCGGATGGAAGGCTCTGTCATGATCCGCGGATCGAAAATGTCGACAACCTCTCCTTCGGCGCCGGGAAAGACCGAAATGAGGCTGACGCTGCTCTCATCCCAACCGGAATGGATGTTGATCCAGGAATGCACGCTCGTCGTCAGCGCGCGTGCCAGCCATTCCATTTCGCAGAGGCGGCTGCGATCGTAAACATAGTGCGACACGGCCAATGACGCGGCCATCCAGAGAAGGGCCGGAGCCAGGCCGGCAGCGATGGCGGCGTGCTCCGCCTGGCCCAGAAACGGCCACACGATGCCGGCGGCTCCAATTGCTGCCAGCGCCGCGGCGTACATCCTCCGGTTGAAGTTCAGAATCTGGAGCACACCCTGATAGGGCGTTCGTGCGGCAAACGTTCTCACGGGCACCTCCTCCCGCGCTGCCATTGATAGGGCACCCCTTCGACATAAAACGCATTGGCCAGAAGCGGGACGGAGCGTGAGAAAGGCTCGCGCTCGAGGAAAGTGCTTCGACGCACTTCTACCGCCACCGGCCGCGGATCCCAGTTCTGCCGGATGGCGCGAATCGCGATGATCGAGCCGGTCTCCCGCTCGTAGTCAAACGTATAGGGCAGCGGACCTGCGAATCGCCGCGCTTCGGCAAGGTTGTCAAACGGGGATCCGGCCGGCAGCGGCGCGGGCTCGCCCTCCGGCCGGGCCACCACTTCGAGGTCGGCCTCGGATCGCGGGGTCTCAATCTTCCAGCGGATCTCTCCACGCTGTTCCTCGACTTTTGCGCGGCACAAACGGTAGTTGTAATGGGTGAGGAGATTGCCCGCGCAAACCATGAGCCGGCGGTCGGTGTCGCTGCGCAGGATCTTCAACCCGCGCCTCGACATTGCTCCCCCGCGCAGCCGCGTGAAGATCCGATACCCCGAGAGGAAGAAATTCCGGCCCGTTCCTGGGGGAAGAAAGCTGGGCCTGAGGTCCTCGGTCTGGACCAGGGCAATGGCCAGAAACGCATAGCCGCGAAACGTGTCCAGCACCAGCTTGTCAGGCAGCAAGGGTTCGAGGATCTCCGGAGGAAAGGCGTAGGTCAGCACGAGCGAGTGGCGAAAGAACGCGGAGATCGGAATCGGATGCCGCTTCATCCAGGGAAGCATGATTTGCCTTTCCGGCAGCCCGGAAGCCGGTGGGGTCCGCGTGTTCCCGGGTCGTCTCGTTTTGAAACGTGTTTTGAACACGTTCAAAAATAGGATCGCGCAAAAAGGCGGACCTGTCAATCTAAATTTGAACGTGTTCAGTTCATTGGGCCTTCTGATTCCCGCCTGCGGTTCGCCCTTTAACGCCGCGCGTCGATGCTGAACCGTCCCGGACCAGCCACGAGGATCGACAGGAAGGCGGCGATGTAGACCCACACCAGCTCGACATGACCGTCGGAGAAAAAGGATGCGCGGTGCACGAGGAAGAAGGCGGCCAGCAGGTTGATCAGAACGATGGCGGCGGCCGGACGCGTGAACAGCCCTACGACCACCAGTAACGAACAGATGCCGTCGCTCAGCAGCGCGAATGCCAGGGTCGCATGGGCCCCGATGTGGAGCGGGTTGGGGAAGTGCTGCACCATGGTCGAATACCCGGTGAGCTTTTCCACCCCATGCTTCAAAAACAGGCTGAGTCCTGTAAATACGCGCAGGCTTAGCAACCCTGCACTCACATTTGTGGGGTTCGACTTGCTCGTGATCAGGTTCTTGATTGGCATCGTGGAGGGTTCCCTTTGTGCCTGCTTACGCGGCTTGCGCCAGCCAACTCTTCATCGTGTTCGCGTCCACCAGGCCCGCCTGCTGGAAGCGGAGGCCGCCGCCCGCGAACACGGCAAAATTCGGGATGCCCTGAACGTTATAACGAGCGGCCAACTGCGGGTATTGCTCTGTATCCACTTTAAGCACGACCGCCTGGCCGGCGAGGTCGCGCGCCACCTGAGCCACGTGCGGTGCCGCCATGCGGCACGGACCGCACCATGCTGCCCAGAAGTCCACCAGCACCGGAACCTTGCTGTCGCGGACAATCTCGTCGAACTCCTCAGGCCCCACGGGAATGGGTTCGGCCACAGCCGGCAGTTGCGCCTTGCATGCACCGCAGCGGCCCATGTCGGCAAGATGTTTGGCCGGAATCCGGTTCGGTTTGCCGCAGGATGCGCAGTTTCGGACGACCGCCATGGCGTTCCCCTTTCGCTTCCAGAATCGTAACGCACTCCCGATTCGATCGACACGCCGGGCAACCGTGATTCGCGGCGCGTGCGCAATCGGCTCCCGTTCCATACAATATGTCCGACCGATGACGTTCATTTTTCGACACTCCGTTCCACAACCGCGGCCTGGAATCATCACGGTATTGCTGCTGGCATGCGCTGCGCTTCAGTCTTCAGGGTCGGAGACTCCGAAAGATCTCTCGCGGCAAATGGCGGACGCGGCCATCCGGCGCTGGCCTGCGGAGAAGTTCGCTCCGCCCCACGGCGCTCGTGTCTTTAACGACCAATCGGGAACCCTGCTGTCGGGCATGAACGCGGTGTGGTACAACACCGCCGGCCGCTCCTATTACCAATACATCCAGGATTCCATCGATCCCTTCCTCGCGTCCGGCGCCGCTTCCGATCCTGCGGCTTTTTCGCTGCATAGTGTAATGCCCGGACGGCAGCTTCTGCTTCTCTACCGGACGACTCTGGAAAAGCGCTACTACGAAGCGGCCGCTGCGCTGCGCCGCCGGGTCTCTCTCCCGCCCGCCAGCGAATCGTCAGGTTCCGTCGAGAAGCTGGACTTTCCTGACCCGGCGCGCCCTGACGAACTTTACCTGGCGGAGCCGTTCCTGGCCGAGTATGCCTCCGTGTTCCACCAGCCGCAAGACTTCGCCGGCATCACGCGCCAGTTTCTGGCGATTGAGCAGCAGGCCCATCGCGACCCTGAATCCGGATTGCTCTACCGCGCATGGGACCGGTCGAGGCAGGGCACATCGCCAACCCTGTGGGCAAGTGGATTGGGCTGGTACATGATGGCCCTGGTCGACACCGTGCCTCTCTATCCCAAGGACGACCCGGGCCGCGCGCAGTTGATCGATATCCTGAAGCGAACCGCTGCCGTTGTGGTTCGATACCAGGACGCCGGCAGCGGGTTGTGGGACCGGGCGCTGGACCAACACGAAATGGGCAGCGGTTTCGGGTCATCGGCCGCGTGCATGTTCACCTACGTCCTCGCCAAGGGGCTGCGCCTTGGCTATCTGCCGCCGGAATACGCAAGCAGCGCGCAACATGCCTGGAGCAGTATCCGCAGTCGCTTTCTGACCACCGGACCCGACGGCCAGCCCACCTTGGCCAACACGGCGAATGCCAACGGTCCAACCCACGAGATCAACAACGATCCCCAGGACGCGGGCTCATTCCTGCTGGCCGCCACAGAGATGGAGCATGCGGCCGACGCGAAGATCGGGCAGGGCAGCAGCGTCATGCTCGACGCGTGGTACAACAGCCAGACCCGCGATAACGCCGCTGGGCAGAAGGTTCTGTTTCATTACAAGTGGGACGACTTCAGCAATTCCGGGTATTCGCTCTTTGGACATATATTCCGCGTCTTTGGCATGCGTACCGAGACGCTTCCCTCCGCGCCCACCCGCGAAAATCTGAAAGGCGCGCGCGTCTACGTCATCGTTTCGCCGGACAACCCGTCGAAGACGCCGCAGCCGCATTACATGAATCAGGACGATGCCCGCGAAATCGCCGCGTGGGTCAAGCAGGGCGGCGTGCTTGTCATCATGGAGAACGATCCCGACAATGCCGACATTACGCACATGGATGCGCTTGCCGACATCTTCGGCCTGCATTTCAACAATGTGCTTACCCATCACGTGATCGGCGATCAGTTCGAGATGGGCCGCATGGACCTGCCACGACCTGCAGCCCCGTTTACCAGCCCGCACGTCCTCTACATGAAGGACACCTGCTCGCTCAGCCTGTCGCGCGGCGCCGTTGCGCTGCTGGAATGGAAGGACGACACGATGATGGCGGCGGCGCACTACGGCAAAGGGACCGTCGTCGCGGTTACCGACCCCTGGCTCTACAACGAGTACACCGACGGTCGCAAACTGCCGCCGGATTACGACAATTTCGCCGCTGGACGCGAGTTCGTCCATTGGCTGCTGCAACAGCCGTGACGCATTCCCATAAAAACAGGAGAGCCCACCGTGAAGACCTGCCCGATGCCCGACTCCGCGCGCTATCGCACCATGAATGCCCGCGAGCTCCGGGAATCCTTTCTGCTCGACACTCTGGATGCTCGGGGCGAGATTCGCCTGGCTTACGTGGATGCGGATCGCGCTGTCGTCGGCATGGCCAGCCCTGTGGAATTGGCTCTGGCGTTGCCCTGTCCCTCCGAACTGCGCGCGAACTATTTTCTCGAGCGGCGCGAGCTGGGCGCGCTGAACATCGGCGGCGCGGGAACGATCCGCGTCAATGGACAACCGTTCGAGCTGGCCAATCTTGACTGCCTCTATCTGGGCCGCGACAGCCAGAGCGTCGAGTTCGCATCCAAGAACACCGGCAATCCCGCCGTATTCTATTTGCTCAGTTATCCGGCACACGCCCTGTATCCGCCAAGCCTGGTCCGCAAGGAAGAAGCCACCCCCGCCGAACTGGGCAGCAGCCAGAACGCCAACCATCGATTCGTCTGCAAGTACATCCACATGCAAGGCGCGCGAAGCTGTCAACTGGTGATGGGCGTGACTCATCTCGGCGAGGGCAGCGTATGGAACACCATGCCGCCGCACACGCACATGCGCCGCTCGGAGATCTACATGTATTTCAACCTGGAGGAGAACGATCGCGTCTTTCACCTGATGGGCGTGCCAGACGATACTCGTCACCTGGTGGTCGCGAACCGCGGTATTGCGGTGTCTCCGCCCTGGTCCATCCATTGCGGCGCGGGCACGCACGCCTACAGCTTCTGCTGGGGCATGGGTGGCGAGAATCAGGACTACGCGGACATGGATCCCGTCGGGATCAAGGATTTGCGGTAGATTTCCGGCCGCATGAATTCGCCGGTTCGAGCATTTGTAGTTCCCAAGTTCCAAATCCGGAGACCTGGGGTATAAATCAAATTCGTCACCCGCCTGGTCAAGCCGTTGCCTGGTCCATCCGAAGGGGCAGACGGCGCAGGCGCTTTCCGGTAGCCGCAAAGACCGCGTTCGCTATGGCGGGCCCGGTGAGCCATACGGCCGACTCGCCAAGGCCGTGCGGATCGGCATGGCTGTCGACAAAGTGAGTTTCGAGTGCGGGCGCTTCGGGCATGCGCAGGATGCTGTAATCATCGAAGTTCTGCTGTTCAGCGGCGCCGTCGCGGATGGTAATGGCTTCCTTGAGAATCGAGCTGAGGGTGAAGAGCATGCCGCCTTCGACCTGCGACCGGGCGCCGTTGGGATTGACCACCTGGCCGCAGTCCACAGCCATCACCAGCCGATCGACGCGAATCGTGTCGCGCTGTACCGTGACTTCGGCCACTTCCGCCAGGTACGCGTAGGTGGTGGTACAGGCAATGCCGCGGCCGCGATTCGGTCCCAGCGGTTTGTTCCATCCCGCCTTTTCCGTGACAAGATCCAGCACGGCAACCAGGCGTTTGGGATCGGGTGCCGGCCGATCGTCGCCTGCCGCTTTTAGCTGAGGGATGGGGGGAAGCTGCAGCAGGCGCTTGCGAAACAGATACGGATCCTGCCCGGCCGCATGCGCCAGTTCGTCGATGAAGCACTCCACCGCGAAGCCATTGAACGAATTCTCGACCGAACGCCACCATGCCCGCGGAACAGCGCTGGTGATAGGCGTGAACGCGGTGCGAATGTGAGGAACGGGATAAGGAATCGGCGGAGGGAGTTCCTCGCCATTGAGCTTGTATTCGCCGGGAGCACTCCAGAACGCGGCGATCGGAACATCGGCCAGGTGATCGGACCAGGCCGCCACGCTGCCTTGTGCATCAAGCAGCCCGCGCATGCGATGCATGCCGGCGGGCCGGTAGTAATCGTGGGTCATGTCGTCTTCGCGGGTCCATACCAGTTGAACCGGCCCGGAGACGCGGCGCGCGATCTGCGCCGCCTCGGTGGGGAAATCGTACTGATAGCGGCGGCCGAATCCCCCGCCCATGAAGGTGGTGTGCACCGTGATGCTGGTTTCCGGCAACTCCAGTTCCTTGGCAATCATGGTGCGCATCGCTTCCGCCCCTTGCGACGGCGCCCAGGCTTCGCACTTGCCGTCGCGGAGGTGGATGGTTATGTTCATCGGCTCCATGGTTGCGTGCGCCAGGAACGGAAATTCATAGACCGCTTCGATGCGTTTGGCCGCGTCGATCGAGTCGAGGTCGTCGCCTTTGGGGTCGGAGGTCCACGCGGGTGGCTTGGCAAGCGCCTGCTTCATCTGCACGCGCAACGCGTCCGTGCTCTCGCCGTGATTCGGGCCGTAGTTCCACGTGATGTCGAGCGCCTTTCTGCCTTGCGCGGCGGCCCACGTGTTTTTGGCCACCACCACGATGCCTCCGGCGGTGAACACGCGATGGCCGCGCGCCGGGATTTCAAAGACCTGCAAAACGCCGGGAACCGCGAGCGCTCTGGTCGCGTCAAATTTCGCCGGGCTGCCGCCGAACGTGGGGCAGCGTGCGATCACCGCGTACACCATGCCCGGCACGCGCACGTCCAATCCGAACTGCGCCGCGCCCGTGCATTTGTCGGGAATATCGAGGTGCGGCGTCTCGCGCCCGATCAGCGTGAATTTTGCCGGATCCTTCAGCTTCACGGTCTTCGGATCGGGAAGCGCCATGGAGCACGCTTCGGCGACCAGCGCCCCATAGGCAAGCTTGCGTCCCGAAGCTGAGTGCGACACTTCGCTTTTGCAGGTCGCGCATTCCGATTCGGGAACCCGCCACGTGCGGGCCGCCGCGGCGACCATCGCCAGGCGCACCTGCGCGCCGGCACGCCGCAGCGGCAGATAATTCGAAATCACGCTGCCGCTTCCGCCCGTGCCCAGTGAAAAGTCCGACTGCACAACCTTCACCCGCTCCCAGTCCAGGTCGGCTTCCTCGGCCAGCAGCATGGGAAGGGAAGTGTAAACGCCCTGGCCCATCTCCGACTGCGCCAGCACCAGCTCCGCGCTGCTATCGGGCTTGATGTGAACCCACGCGTTAAATGGATTGGAAGCCGCTCCGGGAGCGCCGGGGGTATCCTGCGCAATGCCGCGCAGACTGAATCCGATCACGAATGCTCCGCCGGCAGCAACCGATGTGCCAATAAACTTCCTTCGGGTGATCGTCATGACTTCGTCTCCTGTGCTGCCCGGTGAATGGCCTTTCGGATGCGGAAGTAGGTGGCGCACCGGCAGAGGTTGCCGACCATCGCGTCGTCGATCTGCGCATCGGTGGGGTGCGGGTTCGACGCCAGCAGCGCGGCGGCCGACATGATCTGCCCCGGCTGGCAATAGCCGCATTGCGGCGCTTGCTCGGCGATCCAGGCCTTTTGGACCGGATGCAGGCCACTGCCGCCGAGGCCTTCGATGGTGGTCACCTTGCGGCCGCGGACATCGCCGATCGCGGTCTGGCACGAGTGCACTGCTGCGCCGTCCAGGTGGACGGTGCACGCCCCGCACATTCCGATCCCGCAACCGTACTTCGTGCCTGTCAGATCGAGCAGGTCGCGCAACGCCCACAGCAAGGGCATCTCACCCTCGGCCTCGACCGTGCGCGTCGCGCCGTTCACGTTCAATGCAAACTGTGCCATGTTTCGACCCCCATGCAAGGTTCTATTTTCGGTCGGGCGCGAAGCTACTACTGTGCAGGGAAGAGCGACGTTCGTGCAGCCGGCATGGCGGGATGCGCAGCATCTCCTCCGCCCTGGCAAAGCCAGGACGGGGCAGCCGGCGTGCGGTCCGGCGGCTTAATCGACCCGCAGGGCCTTGATGGGGTCGATGGATGCGGCGCGGCGGGCTGGAATCATGCCGGCGACGCATGCGGCCGCTCCCAGCACCAGGATGGCGACCGCCATCACGCTCAAATCCACATGCGTGATTTCGTAGAGTTGTGCTTTGACGTAGCGTACGCACAGCATGGCCACCGGGGCGCCGATGACCAGCCCGATGAGCGCCTGCATCATCGCCCCTCGCATCACCATGGCGATCACCCGCGGGCGTTCGGCACCCAGGGCCATGCGGATGCCGATCTCCGGAGTGCGGCGAACCACCGTGTACGCCGTCACGCCGTACAAGCCGATAGCCGCCAGCATCAGCGCCAGCGCTCCAAACAGGCTGGTCAGGCGCGCAATCATCCGGTCGTCATTGAACCTGTCCGCAATCTGTTGATCGAACGTCTGGAACTTCACGATGGTCAGATTGGGATTGATTTTGGAAAGCGTGCCCGAGGCCAGCTTCTCCATGTCGTCGAACGGATGAGCGGTCTGGATCACCAAGGCCCCAGCGTAGAGGGATGTGTCGTCGGTAATCGGGCTATCCTGACTGGCCGGCCGTTGCATGATCGGCACGAAGTACATGGCGTGGTCTGTCCACTGCACGGCCGTGTAGGTGGTGTCCTCCACCACGCCCACGATCTCGAAATTCCCGGAGCTCTTCGGCCCCGGGTTGCCGATGCGATGCCCGATCGGGTTCTCCCCCGGATTGAAGAATTGCTTGACGAACTCCTTGTTGACGATGGCCACCGCCGGCGTGCCGAAGGAATCCTGCGGGGTGATTCCCCGCCCCATCACGACGCGGGTGCCGACCGAATCGAAATACTCCGCATTGGCTTTTACCCACGAAGCGCTCTTGTCGGGATCGGGTTTGCCCTGCACCTGCGTGCTGCTGCTCCAATTGTTGTCTTCCATCGGGGTGTAGAGAGCAAGGCCGACCTTGACCACGCCGGGCAGACCATGGAAACGCTCTTCCATGGTGCGGTAAAGCGCCTCCAGCTCTGTCTGTTTAAAGCCGGCAGCCTGCGGATTGATGTGGACGATATAGCGGTTGCGCGAGTCGAGGTGCAGGTCGGCGCTTTGCAGCTTGTTCAGGCTCTGGACGAACAATCCGGCTCCGACCAGCAGGACCAGCGAGAGCGCCGCCTGCAGGACGACAAGGCTGCGCTGCAGGAGCGAGGCTCCGGCGGACGTGGTCCGCGACCCGGTGCGCAGCGCTTCCGCCGGTTGCGCCTGGGCTGCGATCCACGCCGGCGCCACGCCGAACAGGATGCCCGTCACCAGCGACAATGCCAATGCAAAGCCGATTACCGGCAAGGAAGGAGCGGCATGGATCGGCATCCCCTCGGCGTCGGGGAAAGTCAGCGCCAGCAGCATGCGCGCGCCCCCGTACGCCACCACCAGCCCCAGCGCCCCGCCCAGAACCGAAACCAGGATGCTCTCCGTCAGCAATTGGCGAATGATGCGTATGCGCGGCGCTCCCAGGGCCGTCCGGATGCAGATTTCGGCGCGCCGGTTCATGCCGCGCACGAGGAGAAGGTTGGCGATATTCGCGCAGGCCACCAGCAGCACCAGCGCCGCGATCCACGTAAGCAGCTTCAGGTCGGATTTGTACGCATCCTGCAGATTCTGAATCCCGCCGCCTCCCGCCGTCAGCACAACGTGGGTGCGCCCCAGGAAGACCTTTCCTCGATCCGAATTGAAATTCTTGAAGGTCGAGAACTGCTGCCTTAGAAGCGTACTGATTTTCGCTTGCAGTCCGGCCAGTTCGACGCCCGGCTTCACCCGGCCGACGATGTAGGCCCATGCCACTTCGGGATCGTGAACATAAGGCACACCAAGCACGACGGCCATCGATTCCAGCGGCAGGTATAACTTCGGCGGGTTGCTGGTGAGCCGGTCTCCGAAATAGTTTCTGGGCGCGATCCCGATAATCGTCACTGGCTGCGTGTTCACTCGAAAGGTGCTGCCCACCACCGCGGGGTCTCCGTCGTAATCGTGCAACCAGCTGTCGTAGCTGATCACGGCCGTGAAAGCGGCGCCCCTGGTGTCGTCGGCATCGGTAAACAATCGTCCCGCCGCCGGCTGCAGGCCGAAGGTGCGGAAGTAATTGCCGGAAACGAATTCGCCCATCGCCGATTTGCCCGTGGTGTCGGCGCCTTCTCTTCGGACGGTGAGTGGCCGGTAACCGAATCCCGATTCCATGGCAGCCAGTTCTTCGAATTCAGGCAGGTTTTTCTTGAACATCAGGTAGGATTCGGTCGAGAACAGGGAATAGTCGCCCTTCTCGTGGATGCCGGAGTTGACACAGCAGTCGTCGGTGTCGCCGATGCGGATCAGCCGATCGGGATGAGCCACGGGAAGATTGCGCAACAAAACCGCGTTGACCAGGGTGAAAATCGCCGCATTGGCGCCGATGCCCAGCGCCAGGGTGAGAAGAACGGTGATCGTAAACCCGGGCGTCTTCAACAATTGACGCCATCCATAGGCGAGATCCTGGGTCAATGTCTTCATCGAAAACTCTCCGCGCACACCGCTGCGTGCCCTCGGATCGAGCATATCGGATCGCAACGGTCAGTTTGCCCGAAAGCTCACATGCTAACGGGAATTGGGACGATGACAGCGGCCGGAATGGCTCTTTTCCACGTTCGAAACCCGAACGAAATGTCGAATATGGACGGCCAGGTGGACCGGGGAGCGGGAAGCGTGCAGTCGTGTCAATTAGTTGACAAAGTCAACTAATTGAATCATCCTGCTTTTATGCCCGGCCCCGACTTGTCCCCGGCCCCATCCACCGCCGCCTTTCGCCGCTTCAATCGGGCCTACACTCGTTTTCTGGGGACCCTCGACGACCATTACCTGCGCACCGATTACAGCCTGGCCGAGGGCCGAGTGCTCTACGAATTGGCAACCGGCACACGGCCACAGGCCAGCGAAATCGCCGAAGAGCTGAACCTCGACCCCGGCTACCTCAGCCGCATTCTGCGCAAATTCGAGCGAACCGGACTGGTCTGCCGCGCAACTGCCAAAGAGGACAAGCGCGCCGCCAATCTGCAGCTCACAGCCCGCGGCCGGGCGGCCATCCGAACCCTGAACCTGCGTGCCGACAAACAGGCGGAAGCCATTCTCGGCAAACTCTCCGCCAGCCAGCGCGCGCGATTTGCCCATGCTCTCAGCAGCATCGAGGAAACCGTGCTCGCCAGCCGCGTCAAACCTGCCTCGATCGTCCTGCGCACGCATCGTCCCGGCGACATGGGCATCGTGGTGCAACTCGAAGGCGCCGGTTACGTCGAGCAGTTTGGATGGGACCACACCTTCGAAGCGCTTGTCGCCCGCATCGTAGCCGACTTCGTCGACCACTTCGACGCTGCGCGCGAGCGCTGCTGGATCGCGGAGACGGCCGGCCGGCACGTTGGTCACATTTTCCTCGTCCGGCACCCCGACGATCCGGACACGGCCAGGCTGCGTCTTCTCTATGTCGATCCTGCGGGCCGCGGCATGGGTGTGGGCGCGCGCCTGGTGGACGAGTGCATCTGCTTTGCCCGCGGCGCCGGCTACAAGAAGATCACTCTCTGGACGCAGAGCATCCTTACGGCGGCGCACCGTATTTACCAGGCCGCCGGTTTCCGCCTGGTTCGCGAACAGCCCCACCACAGCTTCGGAAAAGACCTGGTCGGCCAGACGTGGGAGATCGATCTGGCCTGATCCGGCTGCCTTCGAATCACCAATGCTCGCGGCTATCCTGACGCGAGCATCGCTCGAGGTCTCGGCTGTGTGGAGTGAGATATTCGAATTGGCGGTCGTTCTGCTTGCCGTATGGCTGCTATGGCGGTTTGTTGCCCCGCGCATTCCCGGCTCGATGAGCAAACCGGCCGAACCGGGCGACTTCGAGGGCAGCCCCGCGAGGCTGCGGCCGCGTCCCAAGAGCGGCGCTGGCGCCGTTGCGCTCGCAGAACCGGACGAGGAAGACGACGAAGCTTCCTAGCGTTCCCAGGCTAGCCGCCCGGAAACACAAACGGCCAGCTCCTCAGGCTGGCCGTCTGCTTTGCGGTTCTCCCAAGCCTCGAGGTTGCGTTCCGGAACTTGCCGGAGCCGCCTCGTGGCTTTCACCTAACGAGCAGAAACGCGATCAGGGGATCCGAGGTCACTACTCAATCAGCAGAAGTCGCTGAACTGGAGACCCCGGGGAGACGTGGAGAACTGCAGTGATTCCGCTAATGTTCGTGTTGGTCCGTCCTTTAAGGCTGGCCCCGGGAAATGACCTCCAGCACAACGGGAGCCAGTCCAGCCTCGGTCATCGCCAGTTTTTCCGCGGCGCCATACGACAGATCGATGACGCGCCCCGTGGAAAGGTACCCGCGATCGGTAATGCGCACTACGACCGAGCGCCTGTTGTTCAGGTTCACCACCCGTACCAAAGACCCGAACGGCAGTGTGGGATGACAAGCCGTCATCGCATACATGTCGTAGGTCTCGCCGCTGGCGGTCTTGCGGCCATTGAAGACCGTGCCGTACCAGGTGGCAATGCCGCGAAGCATAGCTTTCCTTTGGGCAGCAATCTTCTGTTTGGGCGTCAGCTCCGGCTGTCCGAATGCGGGCGCAGGAACTGAAGGTGGCACACTGGCTGCTGATCTGGGTAGCTGCGTGTCTGCCTGCACTGTCCGGGTGGAAAACATCACCACGGCGGAAGCCAGTGCAAGGGAGGAAACGCCTGCCAGCAGCCAAATTCGGAGCGGAGCGTTCAGGCCGGGAGAGCCTGACCTTCGTCGAATGACCATCCCACTATCCTATTGAGGAATAGGGGATTTGGGAACAATTTTCGGGCCCCAAAGGGTTCCAAAAGTGCCGCTTTGGGAATGAAGCTTTGACTGCTTGCTAAACGGCTTGATACGAGCAGCTTAGGGGGCGCCGATCGGCGCGATCCCGACCGCGACGCCTATGGCATCGATCCCACTTTCGCCCTTTGATTGCTTGCGTTTTCCTCAACCGGCTCATCTGAAAGCGAACAGAAGGCGGAGATTCAGCAGCCACCGCTGAGTGGAAGTCCCGATTCTCAAGGCCGGATCCAAAATGCTAAAAGCCGATTCGCCGCACCCTCGGCCGGTTCTGTGTCTGTGGCCCCGGATGGACGGCAGCTACGGTCGCCGCCAGTCCCCTGGAAGACGACGAGGATGCTGCCGGCGCCTGAACCGGTTCCTGGCTCGCCGTTGTGGCCGGAGGATCGAGCCACTTCATCAGGACTGAGGTCATCAACGCCGCACCTTCGTCTGAGTAGTGAATGCCGTCGTCCGAACGGACGTGCAGGTTCTTGCCGTTGGACAACGCGATGAATTCACGGAAGCGCCCGGACTCGTCGGCCACAAACTGCGCAGAGTTCCACCAGGTGGCGCGAGTGTCCCGGGAGACGACGGTGTACGCGATCCGGTTGATCATGTCGACCTTGTCGTTGAAAGCGGCCGATCGCATCGGCGGCAGGCCCACCCAGACCACGCGCGCTCCGCTGCTCTCCACCAGGGCAAGATAATCCGACACCCGCGACTGGTAGGTTTTGCGCCAGTCGTCGGTGCCGAAGGCCTGCACTTTGCCGTCGACGACAAAGCCTTGTCCGTCATTGGCCCCGATCGACACAATCACCACCTCCGGCTTTTCGATGCCTACCATCGCCGGGTACTCGTCCATCCAGTTGAATACGTCCGGGCGGGCCAGGCCGGTGCCGGAACGGAAAGCCTTCACCAGGCGCAGATTCTTGTCGCCGGATGCCTCGCGCATCATCGTGGCGCTCAGGCCGACCGCCATCATCGAATCTCCGGCCAGGGCGACCACCCGGGGTTTTCCCGGCGCAACCGGCGGTAGCGGGACGAGGTGGGTGCTACGCGGGACGGCGGGGGCGACTGGTGCGGTCACCATCGCCGAACGGATGGGAGCGGAGGGGATTGCCAAAGAGGGGACCGCAGCCGCGATGGCCGGCCGGGATGCGGCCGGCGCCGGGCTCGCGGGAAGCCGCGCCGCCATTGCGGAGGTTATCGCGGGCTTCGAGGCGTGAGCCACTCGCGCCGCATCATCGGTCCAACCGGTGCGCGCGCTTTCATCCAGGGCGCGGTCGCGCAGGATGCCGATGCCGAGCGGACGCACCACCTTGTCGATGGCCGTCATCGCGGGCAAGGCAACGGTGCGCAGCGCCCCCGGCTCCAGGTGGTCGGCCCATTCTTTCAGGCCGCCCGATTCAAGAAGCACAATGACCGCGACAAATCCGGCCAGGGCCTGAAACACTTGCCGCACAACGTGTTTGCTTGAGACCTTCTGCATGACTCCTCAAAACCGGAAGTAGATGAAAGGGGCCACACCGGTGGGCCCCAGGATTTCGATCAGGGCAATAGCGGCAGCCACCGCTGCGCCCCTGGCCAGCGCCGGCCAGCGGCCCAGCTCGATTTCCAGAAGGTTGCGCCAGCGAGGCGGCAGGAACTGCCCCGCGAGCCCCAGGAACAATACGATGCAGACCGGGAGGGTGGCCAGCGTGGCCGCGCCCCCTGCGCCCAGCCTGTGGAACATGTCGAATGCGATGCCGAAGCTGGAGGCACGGAAAAACACCCATCCCGCGCAGACCGCATGGAAAAGCAGAATGTGCGACGTCCACCTCCAGGCCGTGGACTTGCGCAGGTCGGTGATCGGCCGCCAGCCGATGTGCGACCAGAGCCGATGGCCCACCAGCATCAAGCCGTGCAGCCCGCCCCAGGCGACAAAGGTCCATGCTGCCCCATGCCATAGGCCGCCCAGCAGCATGGTGATCATCAGGTTGACGCAGGTTCGAACCGGGCCGCGGCGTGATCCGCCCAGCGGGTAGTAAAGGTAGTCGCGCAGCCAGCTCGAAAGCGAAATGTGCCACCGGCGCCAGAATTCCTGGGGAGTTGCGGCTTTGTAGGGCGCGTTGAAGTTGCGCGGGAACCGGAAACCCAGCAGCAGCGCGCAGCCGATCGCGATATCCGTGTAGCCGGAGAAGTCGCAGTAGATCTGCACCGCGTAACCATAGATGGCCAGCAGCGTATCCCAGCGACCGTACGAACCCGGAACCGAAAACACCGGCTCGACCAGGCGCGTGGCCAGCATGTTGGAGATGACCACCTTCTTGAACAGTCCGCCGATGATCAGCAGGAAGGCGCGGTTGACGCGGATGGACCTGGGATTTTCGCGGACTGCGACCTGCGGCGCAAACTGCGAGGCCTGCAGAATGGGGAACATTCCCCCAAAAATGGGCAGAAAAGCCGAACTGACCCGTACCGGATCGGGTTTGCGGGGGACAGCCAATTGAGGCAGAAAACGCGAGGCGCGCAGGATCGGGCCGGCGATCAGTTGGGGGAAGAACGCCACATACAGCAGCGCGTCGACGATCTTTACCGGCTCCTTCACCTTGCCGCGGTAACAATCTACCAGCAGCGAGATGGCGTGAAAGATAAAGAACGAAACCCCGAGCGGCAACAGCGGAGAGTTGAATGGAATTCGGGGCGCCGGCGCGAACCGGCTCCAGATCGAAAGCCCGCTGGCCAGCAGGAAACCGGTGTACTTGAAGTAAGCTAACGTTGCGACGCAAACTATCACGCCCGATACCAGCCAGCCCTTGCGCGCCCGGGGCGAGGAGCTTCGCTGAATGCGCTGAGCCACCAATCCAGCAAACAGCGAGATACCAATCAGAAGCGGAAGATAGGTCCAGTTCCAGAATCCATAGAAGACATAGCTGGCTGCAAGCAGAAAGCCCTTGTGAGCGCGCGGCAGCCGGTAAAGGCTCCACGCGATTCCGAGGACAGCCAGAAAAAACAGCCCGTATTCTACGGTTGGAAAGAGCATGGGACGCTGGGCAAGCCGCAAACTTCAGGTGCTGGGGGGCACCGGCAGGCTTGGAGACTATCGGAGTAGTGACAGATTAGCAAGCCTCTCGACTTGATAAAGAGCAAACTTCTGTGGATAATTCGCCACCTCCCTTGTGGATAACTCGTCGATCGCTCATTTTGTGGATAAGTGGGCCCCAAACATCCTGTGGATAACTTAGTCAGAAACTAACATGGTAACTAATCAGATTTTCTCTAAGTAACCAATGGAAAACGTTTAAATATTGTTACCTTGGTTAAGTTCAGTAATCTCCAACTGCTCCCCGGGCTTCAGGTAGCCCTTGCGGCGAAACCAGTCGTCCATCGCGAAAAGCAAACGGTCAAGCGGCACACGATGGCCGGCCTCAAGCATCCCATCGGCCACGGGCAGCGTGTCGTCGAAGATCGCGTCGTTGGTGAAATTGCGCATGGCGAAGTTGTCGATCCAGCGAATGGGACAGGGCTGGCGCACGCCCGCGCCGTCGATGCGCTGAATCGAGAGTCTGCGCGTAAACATGCATTCACTCTAAGCCAGCGGAGAGAAATAATAGACGCTGCGACAGAATCATGAAATCCTGCGAGACATTTGAAGACACCTCCCGGGCAGCCCCGGTGCGCGGTTTTCTCCATCGTCCGGCAACTGCGAAAGGCGGCGCGCTGGTGCTGACTCATGGCGCCGGATCGACCTGCCGGTCTCCGCTGCTTGTCGCGCTCGCAAACGCGTTCTGCCATGCCGGGTGGCTGGTGTTGCGGTGCGATCTGCCTTTCCGCCAGATGAGGCCGCACGGGCCGCCGCCGCGCGGCAGTGGCGAACGTGACCAGGAGGGACTGCGGGCCGCGATCGATGCTCTCAGTCGCGAAACATCGGGGCACGTGTATCTCGGCGGCCACTCCTACGGAGGCCGGCAAGCCTCGATGCTGGCCGCGTCCGAACCCGGCCTGGTGGAATGCCTTCTGTTGCTTTCGTATCCGCTTCACCCGCCCCAACGGCCGGATGCGCTGCGGACCGCGCATCTGCCCGACCTGCGCACACCCGCCATGTTCATCCATGGCGCCGCCGACGAGTACGGTTCGATCGCGGAGATGAACCAGGCTCTCCGGTTGATTCCCGCGCGGACAGAACTGCTGGCGATTGCCTCCGCCGGACATGAATTGATCACGCGAAAGAATCGGGGCGAGCTGATCGGCGCTATTACGACGGCGTTCTCAAGGTTCATCGCCCTCTGACAGGATCGCACCGGGGTAGTTCGAGGGCGCTCCAACCCTCGTCATCTCAGCTTCTTTTCGACCGCGGGCGCGCTGGACTATACTGGCGGTGCTTTTGCGCGGCTTCCCGGACGTCGGTTTCCTGGCCGAACGAGTTTCCCATCGGCGCACCCGCCCGCGCAATCTGGATTTTGCAAGCCCTCAAAAGACGCACGTCTCTTTTCTCCGGGTTTTGCATCGAGCCCTCGCCACCTGCTCAGCACGAAGATCCAAAAGGAGGAAGGCATGCCAGGCCATCAACCACCGCACAACAATTCAGCCAATGGTCAGACCGCTGCGACGCCTGCAAACGGGATGACCCGCCGCGGCTTCCTCAAAGGAGCAGGCATCACCGCCGCGGGAACGGCGCTGATCGACGGCGTGCAGTCCTTCCGCGAAGCCGCGGCTGAGACGAACAGCCACGTCAGGGAATATGGCCCCGCGCCGTTTTCCATCAAGCTCGATGTGAACGGCAAGGAACACACCCTGAACATCGAGCCACGCACCACGCTGGCCGAGGCGCTGCGAATCCAGCTCAACATGACCGGCACCAAGATCAGTTGCGACCGCGGCGTGTGCTCCAGCTGCACGGTGTTGCTCGACAAAACTCCGGTGAACAGTTGCATGACGCTGGCCATTGACGCGGCCGGCCACCAGGTCACCACCGTGGAAGGCATCGCCGAAAATGAGCATATGAAAGCATTGCCTGCGGCATTCGTCCGCCACGATGCCATGCAGTGCGGCTTCTGCACGCCGGGCATGGTCATGAGCTGCGCGGCGCTGCTTGAGAAGAACCCGCACCCCAGCGAGGCCGATGTGCGACACGCGGTGAGCGGCAACCTGTGCCGTTGCGGCACCTATCCGAAAGTTTTTGCCGCAGCCGTTGACGCTGCCGGCCAGATGGTCAGCAAGGCCTAGTTGCACGTATTTGAATCCCACATCTCCGAATCGAGATGTGGGGTACCCAGTGGTTCTCCGACTGATCAGGAGAGAATGTTATGGCGACTCACACGCATTCTGATGCCATCCTCGCAGGCGCCGCGGATGGGGCCAATGCCGCGACCAAAACGGTGCGCATGCCGGTGGGCATTCCCGGCTACACGCTTGGTGAGGAGGAGCGTACCGTCCCCGCGGGCGAGCCGCCCGTGCTGCCGCTGAACAAGGACCTCGAATTCATCGGCAAACCCGTCGAGCGCTATGACGGGCTCCTGAAGGCGACCGGCCGCGCGCGCTACACCGCCGACGTGCAGTTGCCGGGCATGCTCTATGCGCGCTGCGTGAACGCCACGGTGCCGCACGCGAAGGTGGTTTCCATCGACACCTCCGAAGCGGAGAAGCACCCGGGCGTGAAAGGCGTGCACGTGATCGAGGCCGTGCTCGGCAATGCGGTCCTGCGCGATCCCTCGCTGGAGCAGGCGAAATACCCGGTTGTGCGCTACGCCGGCCAGCCCATTGCCGCCGTGGCCGCCACCACGCCCTACGCGGCAGAGGAAGGCGCAGCCAAGATCAAGGTGAAGTACGAAACCCTGCCCTTCGTCGTTGACCTGGACGTGGCCCGCGAAGCGAGCGCGCCGCTGGTCTTTCCCGGCGCAGCCGATCAGGAGGGCACCGCGGGCGGCGGCGGAAGCGCGGGAGGAATTCCGCAGACCGGCAATGTGCATGGCCCGCATGTGCGCAAGGAGGGCGACGCCGAGCAGGGATTCAAGGATGCCGACGTGATCGTGGATGCCCGCTACACCACCCAGGTGCAGACCCACTCGGCGCTCGAGACACACGGCGTCGTCGCCGACTGGAAGCCCGACATGCTCACCGTCTACGCGTCCACGCAGGGCACGGCATCGGTGCGCGAAGAGTTGGCCGGCTACTTCAAGCTGCCGAAAACTCAGGTCCGCGTGATCACCGAGTTCATGGGCGGAGGATTCGGCGCCAAGTTCGGCGCGGGCAATCCGGGCGTGGTGGCCGCCATCCTCTCGAAGAAAACCGGTGCGCCCGTGCGCCTGATGCTCGACCGCCAGGAGGAACATCTTTCGGTGGGCAATCGCCCCAGCTCCGATCAGCAGCTCCGCATCGGCGCCAAAAAGGACGGCACCATTACCGCAATCCAGCTGGTCAGCTACGGCACCGCGGGTTGCGGTACGGGCGCAGGCTGCGCCGGACCGGCGCAGAACCTCTACAAGTGGGCCACGCTGCACGTCGAAGAGAACGATGTGTTCACCAACGCCGGCCCGGCCGCCGCGTTCCGCGCGCCTGGTCATCCGCAAGGTGCATTCGCGCTCGAGCAGTCCATCGACGAGCTGGCCAACCGCCTCGACATGGATCCGCTCGATCTTCGCGATCGAATCGATGAGAACCCGGTCCGGCGCGTGCAGCGCCAGGTCATCCGCGAGCACGCGCTCTGGAAATCCCGCAATCCCAGGCCCAACGCCGATCCGGGACCGTTCAAGCGCGGCGTGGGGCTCTCGCAATCCATCTGGTATCGCCACCTGACGATGAGCTCTTCCGCCGAAGTCCGGGTGCACAAAGACGGCTCGCTCGAAGTCATGTCGGCCGTGCAGGACATTGGCAGCGGCATCAAGACGGTGCTGGCGCAAATCCTCTCCGAGCAGTTCGGCGTGGCGCCCGCCAAAATCTCTGTGAAGGTCGGCGACACGAACTATCCTGTCGGTCCCAACTCTGGCGGCAGCGTGACCACGGCTTCGCTCACTCCAGCGGTGCGCGATGCGGCTTGGCAGGCGGCTCAGAAGTTCCTCGCCACTGTGGCTCCGGCGCTGGGCACTACCGCCTCCGATCTCAGCATCAGCGGCGGCATGGTGCGCAGCGCTTCCAGCAAATTCCAGCCCATCTCGTTCCGCGCCGCCGCCGCGAAGATGAACACCGACGAGGTTTCCGCGCAGGCCAGGCGTATTCCCGACTACGACCCGAAGAAGGTCATCAACTATGGAGGCGTCGACGTCGCCGAAGTCAAAGTCGACATCGAGACCGGCCGCATCCACGTTGCGCGCGTGCTCTCAGTGCACGACTGCGGACGGCCCATCAATCCCGCGCAGGTCATCAGCCAGATCAACGGCGGCGTGATCCAGGGCATCTCCTACACGCTCTTTGAACACCGCCTGCTCGATCCCAACTACGGCATCATGGTCAACGCCAATCTGGACCGGTACAAGATTGCCGGCTCCTACGAAGTACCGCAAGTCGAAGTGCAATTGACCGAGGTGTACATCGGGCAGAGCTCGACGGACGCGTCGGGCATCGGCGAAGCGGCCGGCATCATCTCCGTCGGAGCGGCCATCGGCAACGCCGTTTACAACGCCACCGGCATGCGCATTCGCCAACTGCCCATGACCCCGGCCGTCGTTCTTGCCGCTCTCAACCAGCCCCAAAAGGTGTCGGAGGCTCTATGAACTCCTTCTCGCTCGCAGATTGCACCACCGTGGAGGCTGCGCTCTCGCAGCTGAAAAACGGCGCCGTGGTCAAGGCCGGCGGCGTCGATCTGCTGGATCGGATGAAGAACGGCACGGATGCGCCCGCGCGCCTGGTGAACATTCGAAACATCAAGGAGCTGCGCGGCATTCAGGCAACGCCCGAGGGCCTCACCATCGGCGCGCTCACCACGCTCGCCGAAGTGAGCGACGATGCCACCACCCGTTCGCAGTACACCGTGCTGGCCGATGCCTGCGGAAGCGCCGCCACGCCGCACATCCGCAACATGGCTACCATTGGAGGCAACCTGCTGCAGGAACTGCAGTGCTGGTATTTCCGCTCCGCCGATTTCCAGTGCCTGCGCAAGGGCAAGGACATCTGCTTCGCGTTCTCGGGGTTGAATCAATACCACGCCATCATGGAATACGGCGGCTGCCCCTCGGTCGCGCCTTCTTCGGCTGCTGTCGCCGTGCTGGCCCTGGGCGGCAGCTTGGAACTGGCCTCGTCGAAGGGCAAGCGGACCGTGGCCATCAAGGACTTCTACGTGCGCCCCGACTCCAATCCGCACAAGTTCAACGTCATGGAAGAAGGCGAGTTGCTGACCGCCATCAAGATCCCGAAGCCGGCGCCGGGAACAAAGTCCGCGTACCAGAAGTACGGCGAAAAAGAGAGCCACGACTGGGCGATCGCCGACGCCGCGATCGTGCTCGAAATGGATGGCGAAACCTGCAAGCGCGCCGTGGTGGCCATGGGCGCCGCATCGCCCGTGGTCCGGCGTTCGGCCGAAGCTGAAGCTGCGCTCGCAGGCAAGCCGATCACGCAGGAAACGGCGCGCGCCGCCGGCAAGGCCTCCATGAGCAACGCCATGCCGCTCTCGATGAATGCCTACAAGGTGCAACTGTTCCCGGTGGCCGTGTATCGTACCATCCTGCTGGCCGCCGGCCAGATGGAACGCGACCCGAGCGCCGCGGGATAGTCCTTTTCGTCCGAGATTGCATGAATCCCTGGTCAGGCGCAAAAACAAAGGTGCGCCGAACCCGGGGCACCCAAATTTGGCGCCTCGCAGAAAGGAAGCCACGATGAGCACAACCATCAACCAAAACACGTCCCCGCCGTGCCAGTGCCTTCGCACCAAAAATCCCTATGGCACCACGCCCCAGAACTTCGAGGATTGGCTTCCACACGTGGCCACCAGTTCCACTTACTGGTGCCTGCGGACCATGGGCCCGGCGGGGCCGGATGAGCACTTCGTCCATCTTTCTCGCTGCACCTCTGCCCGTTCCTGCTACGAGGTGCCGGAGGAGTAGCCCGCGTCCTAAATCCCGGGATAGAACACCGGCGCCCCGTATCCGCTCGCGTAATCCTGGTGGATGGTTGCCGACAGGATCAGCCCCGAGGTGATCGGCTGCGGGAAGAAGGCCGAGAACAGGATTCCTTTCTGCCCCTGGTACTCTCGCGGCGCGCAGAAGACGGTGATGCCAGGCGCCGCTTCATTTGACTCCGACAACGTCGCCAGGCAGTTTGTGCTCATGCTGCCCGTCGGCACGAACGCTCGCACATGCATGGCGTCCGGGGTCACCTGTTCGTCGCCAAATCCGATGTTGACTGCGTAGGGGACCTTGATATCGTCGGTCGACGCATACGCCTTTGCCCGCGACGCCGCCATCAACAGAAGCGAGAGAGCGACCGCGGTCGCCACTACCATTGCTCCGAATGCATTCTTTTTTGTCATCGATCCATTCCTCCTGATTTTCGGTGCGATCCTTATTGGGCCGAAGGGAAAGGGATAGCACCGAGGTAACAAGCATGGAGGCACTCTGTCGGCAGCGAACTGCGCTCCGGTCATGGTTCAGCATGAATTCCATCACGAATCAACGACAATCGAAAACGGTCCGACGCAGGAACCGGCGGTTCAGGTCCGGATCACAACAGCCGTCCGGGCGCAGTAGCCCCTCGTTTGCGCCATGCAAACCGAACTCCTTGTGAATTTCGCTGCACCAGGTCGCGGCTGAATTTCGCAAGGTCCAATTCTTTTTTGAGGTCGTTCACGAGGTTGCCAATATATTTGTGGGGATCCTTCGTGCGGCTGTTGATTTCCTTGAGGAATTTGAGCAGGTCATCTTCCGAGCGATAGGCCACCAGCCCGTCGGGACCGCCCGGCTCTCCGCCGGCGATGAATTCAAGGAAGAGGCCCATCTGTTGCTGGAGGGCAAAAGGCTTCTCGGCCAAATCGATGTAGACATCGAAGAACTTGTCCGGTCTGCGGCGAATGACCAGGTTGCGCGCTTCGGAGCAATTTCCGGATGGGCCGGGCCCCGCATTGATGGTGGGCGGCGCCGGATGCTTGTCATGCGCGGCAGATCGAAGGAGTTCGAGAATGTCGTGAGATTCGTCTCCGATCGTCTCCACTCCCGAAACCCGATCATCCAGTTGCCGCTCTAATTTGAAGAAATGTTGCTTCATGCGCTGCGCCTCTTCGTGGATGGCCGCGAAGAAACGGATCACCCTGTTCCAGGTATCGCGATCGAAGCGCAGCTCGATCATGTCACGTTTGCCGGGATCGTTTAGCATAGACACACCTTCGGCAGAAGCGGTTATCGATGAGATAAACCGTGGGGACATATTCAGCCCGCAACTGCATTTCATCGGGCAGGGATCGGATTTGGCCGATGATCCGGCAGCGGCGGAGGAATTTTTTCGAGATGGGTTAGAGCAGGGCTGCTCATCGCCGCCATGCGGCGGGAGCAGCCCTGAAAGCGAGCCCGATTCAAAAGCCTCTCGCCAATCAGACGGAAATAGCGCGAAGCGTCGAAGCGGCCTCTTCCGGAGTCACTGGATTTACGATTATGTTCAGCCCCAGCTCGACGCCGGCGAATGTGGTCAGGCGAGGCAGGATGGACAGGTGCCAGCAGTACCACGGCGCGGAAACATGTTCAAACGCCGCAGTATGCAGGGTGACGTTAAATGCCAATTCCGGATGGACCGTGTAAAGGCGCTCGATCGCGTCGCGAAACGCCCCGGCGAAATCGTTCAGTTCTTCTTCCGTCATCGTAGAAAAGTCGGCCGAATCCCGCAGCGGCGCGATGCACAGCTCGTAGGGCATTTCGGCCGCGAACGGCACGAAGGTCAGGAAATGGCTGGTTGACGCAACCACGCGATCCCCCGATGCGTGCTCGCGGTCGAAGACCTGGCGATAGTTACTGTGGTCGTTCTGGTTGTAGTATTGTGCGGCCCGTCCATATCGATCCTGGATAGCCGGCGGAATGAACGGCAGCGAATAGAGTTGCCAGTGCTCGTGATCGAGCGTCCCGCCCGCGAGCTTGCCGAGGTTCTTGAATGCAAACCAGAATTTCGTGCGAGAATCAGATCGAGCCGAATGGTATCGGGAAACGAGTGCGCGAAAACAATCTCCGATTTCGGAGATCGTCCTGGCGTAGACGGGATACGGGTGGCGCCTGGTTTCAAAAAGGACTTCGCACCGGCCCGCAGGATCCTGGATGCCGCCCAAACCTGCATTCAATTCGAACCTTTGATTTCCCCCGTCGTTGGAGAAGCAGGAGAATTTATTGGGCACGACGAGGATACTCCAATTGTCGCTGTCCGGCGCGGCGGATTCGGGAAGCACCAACACGGGCCTGGGGGTCAGCTTTCGAATGCACCCCGGGCAGTTGTTTGTATCGGAACTCTTTGGCCGTTTGGCTCGCTTGGGAGCCACAATCACGGTGCGGTTGTTAATCAGATCAAATCTAGCTTCGCAGACAGAGGTTGTCGAATTCATAACGCAGATCCTCCAGGGAACCGGAGCAACGGAAACGGGAGGGGGGAGCCGCAAAGCCGCGCTTTAGGGAGGAATGCTATCTTTAAAAGAATAAGAAACACAATAGTAATAATGAATTTATTCTGTGGAGAAACTTCGGCAACGCGTATTCTGAGAGTAAAATCGCTCCCTTTATGCTAAGGTGTCGGAGAAATATTCGCAAGGACTCGGAATGCGGCCGAAAAGCGATGACTTACTTGTAGTTGCTGCGGCCTACCTGCACGGCCAGCAGAAAACCCAGGAAGCGATTGCCGCCAGCCTCGGCGTCAGCCAGCCTCTGGTGTCGCGCCTGATTGCGCGCGCCAGGCAGGATGGCATCCTGCGGACGGCGACAACTTTTGTCGAAGACCGGGTGGACCCCAAAGAACTGGAGCGAGCGAAGGCGAAAATCCGCCGCGGACCACTCCAGGAGGTCCTGACGAAAATCGGCGATGGCGCGGTAGAGCCTCCCGTCCTTCACATATTCCCGAGCCACTCCCGGACCACGTCCAGACTTACCTGGCAATTCCGCATCGAGGAGTTTTGCAACGTTTGCGCTTCGGATTTGATGGAGGTGATCGAGTCATCGTCTGTGATCGGGGTCGCCTGGGGACGGACGATCGCGAAAGCCATCGGCGCTATGGATCAGAAGAAGAGGCCATCGGAGGGACGTGCGCCCGCCCAAGCGAAGAAGACCGTCATTCCACTGCTTGGCGAGCCGCTGGGACGCAGCGCCCATGAATATTCTTCCAGCGTATTGGCTTACAGGCTGGCAGAGGCACTGGATCCCAATACTCAGCTCTCAGAAATTCTCTCGCTGGCGCCCGTACCCGCCATGATTCCAGCGGACATGACCAAAGGAGAGGTACGCGCCATCCGCAAGCTCATTGGCAAGATCACCGCTTACCGGCAGATCTATGGCACAGATCAGGAGGAATCCAAAGGCAAGGACCAACGCGAGCCATGGATCGACCGCGTCGATGCGATTCTGACCAGCATCTCGCCCCAGGAGCGACCGCTGGGATTCGACGACGACCTTCTGATCCGCGCAGCCGAAATCGACAGGGGGCGATTCAACAACCTGATCCTGGGCGATCTTTGCGGCGTGGTCATTCCGCGGTCGAACCTCGATAACGTGGCCAAAGCGGAGGTCGAGAACATCATGGCGCGATGGACGGGAGTGAAGATGGGTCACCTTCAGGATTGCGCGCGCCGCGCCTTGAATCGCACTCCCGACCGCGCTCCGGGTGTGATTGTGCTTGCCATCGGAGCCAACAAGGCCACGGTGGTCTACGAGGCGTTGCGCAAAGGCCTGATCCAGCATTTATTCACTGACGAGGACCTGGCCGATCGCCTGGAACAGATTTGTTCCAAACCTGGAGCAGGCAGGAACTACAGCAAGTCCTGAGTGGCTACGGATTCCGGAGATTCCTGGCCCTCGAGCGATGCGGGAACTTCGGCTCGCCGCCATTGCCGGAACCGGTTCATTCGCTCGAGACCATCGGACCAACTCAGCGCATTTGCCAAAGCCTGGAGAAACCGGTAGTTCGGTGCGCCCAACCGGCCGCGCAGGTGATCGAGGACCGGCCCAATCGTCCAATCCATGTGCGCGCGCGTCCGAATCAATTCGCACTTGATCTCCGCGACGATCGGAGCGGGATCCGAGCCGTCGAGCATGGCGAAGATACAGTCGAAAAACAGAATCCTCGGAGCCGCATAGTCAAGTTCTGCCGTCTGCGCCCGCCGCGCGTTTTCGATCTCTTCGCGGGCTTCCATTTCCTGGTCCATCATGATGAGCGCCCTGGCCAGATGGCAATGCGTGCTCGACAATTCGAATCCGGCGGCGGTGCATTCGCGCAGCAGGGTCTCCGCTTCGGTGTAATTGCCTGACATGTAGCATTGCAGCGCCTGCTGCCTTCGTTCCAGATCGCCGAAGGACCTCGCCGACTCAGGCATGTGCGGCTCAGGCACGTCCCATTCCAGAAATCCGGCGGGAAACATCATGGTTCGCGCATCGCGTTTCGAGATCGGCTTCCAAACTTCCTCGCGCTCGAAAGGATGAGAGAGATCCAGCAGCCGACACTGCCGCATGTCGACGATGCGCTGCCAATCGCAGCGATAGTCGCCCGAGCCGGCAAGCGCGCGAATGACCTGGCCCCTCACCGCTGCCCGTCCGCCTTCCGGAGGATATTTCATCGCCTGCTCCACGTTGACCACTGCAGGCGCGCTATGGTCCAGCGCGCCGGCCGCGTCGAGCGCCGCGAATATCCCCTTGCGGCCCAACTGGGAAAAGCGCGTGTCGATTTCGAAGAACTCATTTCTCGACCGTAATAAGGTCCACACATCGTCCCAGCGTAGGCCGCTGGAAGTCAGCATGGATTGGAGCGGTTCAAAAGGACCCTTCCCATGATCCGACCGCAGAGCCTGCTCGAGCGGGCGAACCAGATTCCCCTCCGAGGAGATGCGAAGCGCCACACACGCCTGCTTGATCACCCGGTTCAGGACGGGGAGCAGTTCCCACTGGATCCCGAGTCTCCGAGCGTGATGCTGATAGAGTGCCAGCTTGATTCCCCAGTCAAGCGTCTTGCGCAGCGAAGCAGGATCGGTTTCCAGGCTGTCGAGGACCTGGCGCCAGCGCGCGCACACCCCCGCCGCCCACGGCGGACCGCCGGCCTGGGCAAGAAATGCTTCCACGCTTTCCAGGTAGATCCGCTGAATGGCGATCGCGCTGAGCAAGTGGCCATCGGATGCCCTCAGCCTCGCGGTGCAGGAAGCATCCGTGGCCACCGTCCTCAGGGCCGCCAGGGGCGCGCGCAGTTGTATCTCGCGGACCGGTTCAAATCCGGCATCGGCCATGGCAACGATCAGAGCCGTCACGCCGAATTTCAGCCACATTGCGGTATGCGAGCACTCGCTCTCCCCGCACAGAACGTGCAGGCGTTGGTAATCCCGGCACAACGGTTCAGTCTTGGAATGCCAGATGCCGCGCTCGGTAGTCGAGCTTTCCGTGTTCAACACCCGGATATGGGCCGCTCGCGGGGACAGCATGAACTCCAGCCCATGCGAATACGGATCGAACCCGCCGGCGCCGGTATAAATAACTCGTGTCACGAGGTGTGGTACAAGATACGCGCGAAGCGCATCGAGCGGCCGGCGGTGCAGGTAGGATTCGTGGCAACCCCACGTGGAGTGTGTCCCGCTCAGATCCACGTTGTTGCGAAGCAGCACAATCTCCGTTCCTGGCGGCCTCTCTGACTCCATCGCCGCAGTGAGATTGGCCAGAATCCTGTGTCCCGCTTCGATGTGACTGACCAGCGTAGCTGGATCGGAGCACTCAGCCGTGGCCAGCTCCGGGTGGGTACCGCAATCGATGTACAATTTGGCCGCATTGGCGAGGAACATCCCCCCGGACAAACCCACATCGGGCAGGTGCACCAGTCCTTGCCGCGCATGCTGCATCAGGGAGACGATTAATTCCTCGCCGGCAATCTCCGAACCATCGGGAGCGATGCCGGCCAGTGCGTACTCGGTCTCGCTCCCAAAGAGCAACTCCAGCATAATCACCTCGAATTGTCCCTATCGCACGCTCACTGTCCGCTCTGCTGGCGTCCTGCCCGCAAGAAAGCTTGAGAGTTTCCCGACCCCAGCGCCCGCCGGATTACCTCGTCTGCAGCGGCAAGCATCCGATCGCCCTCGGATCGCGCCTCATTCAGGCGTTCGCTCGAACCCGGCTCGCCGCTGCTCCCCGGACTGTTTTGCTGCGCGTGATTGAATCCATCAAGAAAACGCATAGTGAGTTCCTTTCTGTGTGCCGTGAATTGTGTTCAAGTTCGTTGCGCCCGCTCCGTCCGCCGCGAGCGATTCGAGCCCATCGAGCAATTGGTCGAAATTCGCCGCGGCAGCAAAGAGCGGACCGGCGGACGCTTGCGTGAAAGCCAGTGGATCGGACAGATAAACCGTGCGATATACGGGCCAGCCGCTGCGCCCGCGCATCCGGAAGGTGATCCGGTCCCAATCCACGGTGTCGATTCCGATCCCTTCGGCCGCAGCCCTGCGTAAGAGCATGGCGCGGGTCCAGGCCCTCGTGTCTACAGGCGGGTTGTTGAGGAAGTACTCGATTTCCTCGTCGGAGACCAAGCGCTCGCTGAAGCCGCTCGCCTCATAGGCGAAATACACCCCGTCGTCATCGAGGCTGGAGTAAAGGTGATCAATGAGTTTCGTTTCCGGCGAATTCCAGTCGAGAGTGGGATGGGCGTCCATCGCACGTTCGATCGCCATCAGCTTTTGAATCCAATCCAGGCGCGGCGCAAGCGAGGTGAGGTCGCGGTTTATGAGTTTGTTGAGCGTGTCCTCCCACAGCGCGATGATCTCGCCGGCGCGTGGAACGACTCCATCGAAGACGCCCTGTGCCGCCTGGCGCTTGACTTCCTCGAGATAGGCGCATTGCAACTCGACCGCCGTGACCTCGTCGCCTCCGATCAACGGAGCCGCCGCCTGCAACGTCGCATCGTGGCTGTAATCCAGCAACGCCTTCAGCGGATTGTCGAGGATCAGGCGCGGATTCACGCATTCCAATTCGATGAGGGTGAGCATCAGCTGCATCAGCCCGGTCCGGAACAGCATCGACCCGTGCGCCAGGCTGTTGTCAAAGAAGATTACGTGCAGCCGTGCCGGGGTGGACCAATCCGCCGCGCTCCACGGGCCGCATAGGGCTTCGTCGCGCGAATTCACAATCGGCCGGTTAAAGGTGGTCTGCAGTCCCTGCATGATCTCGAAAAAGTCGGCCCGCTGGCTGATCTGGTACGGCACCGCAGGCCGCCCATTCTCGGCGCCCACTTTTCCCTGGCCCGTCAGTACGATGCTCGCGATCTGGAACGATGCCAGAAACTGCATGTAATGCGGTTTTCGATGGAGGATGTTCGCGTAGGCATGCGCGCTGATCAGGAAGCTGACGTGACTTCCGTACGAGTTTCCCAACCCGTCGCTGTTGTTCGCCAACACCCGGATTCGGCGCTGCGGGCGAAGCGCGTTGGCCTGCTTCAGAGCGGCGCGTGCCACGCGCAGCATGGCGTGGCACGCCGCAACGGAGTCGTGAGCGCTCCGGACCTCGGGCGTACAAATTTCCAGGTGATCGAGATCAATGTAGCAACTCGACGAATTGCCGGCGAGAAACCTCCGGCTGACATCCTGCGGGTTATACGCCGACGCTTCCGCGGCCGGGCAAGTTGCGCCGTATTTGTTATCCGTGTAGTGCGCAGCCGACGCCTTGGGCCAGGAATCGTCGAACAGTCCTCGCTGCCGTTCGGGAAACCCATCGATCTGCGCCAGCAACCGTCGCGAAGCCTCGAAGCCCGTGCCACCCGGCTGATCGGCCGTCAGTTCACAGTTCGAAAGCTCAATATCCGCTCCGCACAGCTTCGGAATCGCACGTTCTTCCGGTGTTCGCAAATCGTCGCGCATCAGGCCACCTCCACGCGATACCGAGTGGGGTGAGTGACCCTGCGCTCCACCAGGTCGATGGAAACCACATCGACGTCGGGGAGATCGCGCAGATAGTTGCGCGCGTTACGCGGGGTAAGTGCCCGCGGCGCGGCGAACAGGAATCCGTCCACTGCCGCGTCGACGTCGGCCGCACAAACACCACGAGGCCCGCCTTCGGCTTCCCGCACGCAGGCCCTCTCCATGGAGGCCTGCGCGATGGCTTCAAGTTGTGCGCCGCTCACCAGGTCTGCGGCGTGCACCAGTCTGTGCTTGCCGTCGCGCAGCATCAACCGGGCCAGTTCGGTCTCAGGACTCTGCCGGAACAACCGCCCGACCGCCAGGTCCAGCAGGGCCTCGCGCGCCGCCGCAGTGCCTTCGCCGTTGGCCGCGTATGGAATGTCCGCAGGGAGATGCCGGCCCAGAATGCTGCGCGCCGCTCTGCTCTTTGGCTGTGGAAAGTGCAGAACCAGGTCTCCGAGCCTTCCCGGCCGGGCTAATGCCGGGTCAAGCGCGTGGAGCCGGTTCGTCGCGGCGAGAATAACGACGTTGCCCCTCTCCTCCAATCCGTCGAGTTCCGTCATGAAGCAGGTGAGCATGCGGTCGTCGATCCGCTGCACGGCCTCGCCGCGCACCGCACCGATGGCGTCGATTTCATCCCAGAACATGACCACCGGTACTCCCGGCTCCGCGTCGGCAGCCTCGCGGGCAACACGGAAGATCTCCCGGTACCGTTCTTCGGTCTGTCCGTACCACATGGAATTCAATTGGCCCGGCTTCACATTGATAAACCGCGAGCGGCCGCTCGGCGACATCCCCGCCAGCCAGTTGGAAGTGGCCCGCGCGACCTTGGTCTTGCCATTCCCCGGAGGGCCCTCCATCAGTACCGCCTTCCTGCGCGGCAAGCGGTACATGGCCGCGATCTCCGGATGCAAGACGTGCAGCGTGAGAAGCCGCTTGAGTTTCTCGATCTCGCCATCCAGGCCTCCCACGTCCTGGAATGACTCCTTCGGAGTGGATTCAAGAAAGTAGCCGTCGCCCTTCGAAGCCTCGATTTTCTCCAGCGCCAGGCCAGTGGTACGGTTGAAGCGCACACCGTCTCCGGCTTTCAGTCCCGCCATGTGCAGGGCGTGTTTTTCGCGAACCACTACCTCCTCGTTGTGCGAACGCAGCACGATGCGGCCGTCGCCGAGAGCACGCGAATAGGTGGCGACTTCGCCGGTCTGCATCGTCTCCTGTTCCGCTTTGGCGATCAGGCAATTGCGCTCGCCGGTGAGAAATACTTCGTCCCCCGGGTGCAATTCGTCGGGGTCGACATCGTCACTCACCCGCACGACGCGCCGGTCTTCTCCGCACTGCACCACGGCGCCCGTCACCTGGCCCGATTCCATCGTGCCCAGCACGATGGCAGGAAAATACGGCGGCGCCGTCAGATCGTCGATCAGCCGTCGCAAACCATCCTGCTGTCCTTCCACCGCCGACATGGCGTCCTGCAGGCGCGCGATCCGCTCCAAAAGAAAGCCGTCGATCTTCGGAGCGATCCCGGGGCTGGTTTCGCGAAGATGCGCCAGGATTGCCGCGCGCTCGTCCAGTGGCCTGTTGCTTCCGCCGGGCAGCACCACCTGCTCCAGCAGCGTCGTTTCCATGCTCTCGTCTGTCGCCGTCATGGGCGCCATCTCAGTCCCCCTCCCGTACGTAAAAGCCGCGTGGTTGCATGAGGCCATTCCGGTTCCCGAACATCGAGAAAGTGATATCGCTGAACGCCGTATCATTGGCCACGATCGCGATGCACCATGCGCGCGGAAACGCCGCCCGCATCACCGCCACATCGTCCGTCGAGAAGAAGTCGCGCGCCAGGCGGCAATTCCGCTGGGCCTCCAGCGAGCAGCCCCTGGCGCTGCACCATCGCTTCACTGGATGCCCGTGCCACCAGCCGAGGTACGTCTCCTGGCGATGACGCAATCGCAATGCCGAGTCCACCGCCAGCCACGTTTCCGCCGTGAATGTCAGCTTTACCTCGTTGCCAAGGGTGTAATCGGCGGGAATCTGCGCAGTGACTTCCACGAAGATTTCTTGCGCCGCCGTATCCCGGCCGAGCCTGCCGATCAGAATTCCACCGGTCTCGCATCCTTCGTGCGCCTGGGTTTGTGCCCTTATTTGTTCCAGCACTTCTCCGGGCACAAACACCGGCATATCCTCCCGATCGACGACCCCGCTCGGCTCCGCCCGGGAAAGATATTCCGACAGCGCAGCCTCGCGGGCCGGAACCGGCGGCGATGCGTCGGTCACCGCCAAGCCTCCGGCAACAGTCGTCTCCGGCGGTTTGCGATAGGCCACCAGTTCATACGTGTAGCGCTCGCCCGCGCGCAGTTTGTCTTGTTTCACAAACGCCGAAGCCAGCGAGTCCGCAACCTCATGGAAATGGGCTACGGAAAAATCAGCCGCCACCACCGCGCGCCCCGGCTCCGCAATCTCGATCCTGTATCCGCGACAATACGGCTCACCCGCTGCCTCGTCCCAGACCGGCAAAACCGACGCGCTTCCATTCGCAGCCAGGGATAACGACCCTTTTCTCTGGTGATAGAAGCGCGTCCACTCGTGACCGGGTTCCCAATTGGGTTCCGCCGGCACCGTGCCCAGGCTGGTGCTGTCTTCCCGGTACATCGCCAGCGCAAAACGATATGGACACCACAAGCTCACGGTCTGCTCCTCGACTGGTTCCTACTGCAGGCCTGCATCAATGTTGGGAAGTAAGGTGAGACGGTCTTTGGTTTCCACCGCCGACCCGATCTGCTCCGACGCGCCCAGGGTGCGGCCTGCACGCTCCGACCGCGCCTGGTACGAGAGCGGCGCCCCGCTGGTGTCGTTGCGTGGCAGGTTCATCTTGCCGAGCACTTCCTGAATCAGTTCTCCCACGGTGTTGGCCACCGGCACGTTGGCAACCTTGAATACTTTCTGGCCGCTGACATCGCTGACCTCGAGTTCGATTTGTGACATGGTCGTTCCCATCTTCATTCCTCCTCGCCTAACTGGTTAGCGGTTGAAAAGCATCGAGCGGCCAGGTACTGCTGCGCCGCCGTTTCGGTGAGTAGCACATTCGCTTCGCGCGCACAGATGCGGTGCGCGATGGAGAGCGCGGCCAATGCGTCCTGAACTTCCTCGGGAGCCGGCGCCTTCGATAACGAAACCTGGAATCCGTAAAGCTCCTGATCGCCGGCCGATTCCGAGTACGCGCGCACCATGCACAACGCCCCGCTCGCCGATAGCAGAAACGCGGCCAGGGCGCGGCGCACCGCGGTGGATGGAGCCTTCGACCTGAAAAGCTCCACGTTTGCCTCCAGGTCTCGATCGCTCAGCCGCAGGCTGGCCGGGCGCGCGCCTTCCGCATCGAGCTCTGCGGAAAAATCATTGGTCCCGCGTTCGCTATGCGGCCATGCCACCTTGTTGAGTAAATCCTTCAGCCCGTCTGGATTCGTTGTGTCGCAAACGGAAGAAGACCCCTCGTTCGCCGCACGGAGCGCCGCGCCACCTTCATGAAACCCGTTCAATGCTCGCTCGAACGAATTCCGCAGTTGCTCGTCATCCACCAGGGGCAGATCGCAGTGAAGGTGCAGATCATTCCCATGCTGGCCGAGAGCGAGTTTGACCCCTCCCGGCAAAGTTCTGTTCGCGCGCAGAGCCCGCTCCAAAAAAAGCGCACTCCGTTCCGTGTCCCAAGGCCGGTAGGCCAGGTGCAGAAATCCGTCGCCCAACGACGCCGCAATCGACAGCAATCCGCCATTGCGCGCCAGGCACTGCCACTGCCACGGTCCCCTCGACTCGACCTCGTCACAGCACTGTCGCAAAACGCGCAGTACGATTCCGGCGCTGGTGCTAGCCATGGGGAGTCACCTCCAGTTCGAGCGGGCAGCGTTTCAGCGGGCGAGGGTCGATGGGGAACCGATGCTGATTCGCGCGGGCCCAGGCGCACGCCGCCGGATTCAGCGCGTCGTGCTCCAGCGGGTTGTACTTCCGATAAGTCAGGATGTCGAAGATCTGGTAAAGAATATCCACCAGCGCCATTCCCGGCGACAGCCTGCCGATGCACAGGAAGGGCGCTTCCGAGCTTATGTTGGGATGCCACACATGAGGCGTGAACAGGCGTAGCATCTCGAAAGGATTGGCGCGGCGAAGATAATCGGACGGAAACCAGATTCCCACATGGAACTCGTTCGCCTCGCGAATCCCACCGTCTCTATCGCATACCAGGCTGGTGCAGCGAAACTCCGCCACCACGGTTGGAGGGCCGACGGGCGGCAACTGCAGGCTCAGCAGATCGCTGGCGGCGGCCAGCTCCAGGCCCTCTTTCAGTTGGCACTCCATGAAGCTGCGGAACACTGGATCCGCCGCGCCGGATTCATGCAGGTCATTCATGCGGTTTCCTCCAGCAAGTAGTGGTTCCGGCCCGCGGTGACAATGTCCCCCGGGCGAAGCCCGATCTGGGCCAGCGTGCGATCCATCCATTCGGCGGCGACGCCGGCATGCAACCGCTCCAGGGGACCCGACAAGCCGGAGGCCAGGCGGCCTCCGCACGTTGGGCAGCGGGCCGCCGGTCGATTCAAACGCAGGGCCGACTCGTTTTTCCCGCACCGCGGGCAAATCAGTTCTCTCGCGAAGAACTGTCCCTCCAACCCGAGGCTTCTCCTCTCGCGAAGCGCGGAGCCTACAGACGTCGAATGGAGATCGCACCGCCAGCGCTGGATGTTCCATGTGCGGTGATTAAAACGGCACCATGGATTCTTCCGCTCGCGCGTCACGTAGAGACGGTGGTGTTGCGCGTTGTATATTGCCTGCTGTCCCACGATGGAATCGGCCACTTCGCCGCGCAGCAACTTCGCGATCTCGATGGCCAGCAGCGAGGCCGCCAACCCGCCCAGGGCCGACGGAGCCATGCTGGGAAACCGGTCGCCGGCCGCCGCGCAAAGATACTCCTGTTCGAGCAACGCATACTCGCCGTTCGGCCCCGCATTCCAGGAACACTCCAAACACGCAGACTCGTCCCCGGGCCGATAGCCGCTTACGCGCACCAGGCTCTGGGAGCCGAGAACGCCGCAATCGAGCCACGTCGTCCCCATCTGCCACGCGATCGAATTCAAATGCTGCCGCGCGATTTTGGTATCCAGACAACTCACAAAAAGCCCGCAGGCGAGTTGTCCGCGCGGCACGTCTTCAATCCTTGCCGCCACCGGCGAGACTTCGAGATTGGGCCGGATTCGGAGCATCCGCTCCGCCACCGCCTCAACCTTCGCCTTTCCCAGATCGCTTTGCTCGATATTCTGCGTACGGTTCTCGGGACTGTACGCATCGGGATCGACCAGGGTGACCCGCTCGATCTCTGGCATGCGCGCCAGGTGCGGCGCAAGGTGAGAACCGGTGACGCCGAGACCGGCTACAACGAGATGCCGCACGGGCGCGTCCATTCAATCCTCCGGGATCCAGGCAAAGCCCGTTTCGAGCGAAGTCGCCCTGCTGCAAAACGGACATTTTTCCGAATAAGTCCAACAGGGAAGGTCTGATCCCTGATGAAACCAGATGCTGCACGCCGGGCAGCATACCGAGCTTGACCCAGGCTCAAGTCGTTGGCGGCACCGGCCGCAGAACACGGGGTGCTCCATCCCTGGAAACTCCACCACCGCGACTTGGCTCTCCGTCGAGAAGTAGTAGAGAGCGCCGGATGCGGAACGGATCTCATCGCGATCGCGCAAAACGCTCAACCCCGCGATCGGCGGCCGGCCGTTCACCAGCACGTGGCAATCATGGGGCGCGATCAGCGCCCATTGCGGCCCGGCGCCCGCCTCCACCCGCATCAGCAGCGCCGCGCGGCCCATGTTATGCTGATGCCCGTGTGGCGAGCCGGCAGGCCCTTCCTCCGCGGTCAACCAGATTTCTTTCGCGGCCAACGCCTTGGCAACCAACCCGCTCGAACTCCGGTGCCACAGATGCGCCATGAACGAAACGTCCCCCCACCGGAATAATCCGATGAAACGTTGATCACTTCGCGGAGAAATGTGGCAGGATTCTCGTCGTGATTGAGGTAGCAAGAGATAAGAGGCATGGTCGTCACCCACGCCCACTTCAGTTCACCCGCTCACGGCGAGATGCCTACTCTAAAAAGATGGACGAACTACCTTGCGATGGACTACGATTCCGCACGGGCAGGAGTGCCGAAGGGCCGGGAAGCGAACCCTTTGGTCGCACCCCATGGCTGTTCCTGCCGCTCGAATAAGCGCCATAACGACTTGTGATCTTCCGTGCGTTGCTCATGCTTGAAAGTAAGGTCAAGGTCAGTTCGGGGACGAGCCTATGTTTCGGCTGGACGCTGATAAATGCGTTCATTTTTGCGACGGGGTAACGCGACGGGATTTCCTCCATGCCGGTTCGCTCGCGCTCCTGGGGCTATCCACTCCGCAGTTTTTCCGGCTCAAGGCCATGGGTGCCGTCAATCCCGCCAAAGACATCAGCTGCATTCAGCTGATGCTGGTCGGTGGCCCCAGCCAGCTCGACACCTGGGATATGAAGCCCGACGCCCCGGACTCCATCCGCGGCCCGTTCAAGCCCATCAAGACCAACGTCTCGGGAATCGAGATCTCCGAGATCTTTCCGCGCATGGCCAGGCATGCCGACAAGTTCGCGCTGCTGCGCTCGGTGTACCACACGGCTGCCGCGGTGCACGATACGGGCTGCCAGATGATGCAGACTGGACGGCTGTTCCAGGGTGGGCTCGAATCGCCGAATTACGGTTCGGTGCTCCGGCTGGAAAAGGGCGCGCGAGGCGATATGCCCCCCAACGTCCTGCTCCCCTATACCATCGGCCAACTGGGCGGGAACCTGCCCCACGGCGACACCGCGGGCTTTCTCGGCAAGGGCTTCGACCCATTCGTGTTGAATGCCGATCCGTCCGATCCCAACTTCAAGGTTCCGGATCTGTTGCCGCCCGATTACATCTCCGCCGTGCGCGTCGATCGCCGGCGAAACTGGCGACAGATTGTCGACCAGTCCGTTCAGTATTTCGAGGAGACCAATCAGGATTCGAAGCTGATGGACGCGACCTTCAACCAGGCCTATACCCTGATGACTTCCGCCAAGGCTCGCGAAGCTTTCGAGCTAGCGCAGGAACCGGATGAGGTGCGAAAGCGCTACGGCATGAACCGCTTCGGACAGGGCTGCCTGCTGGCGCGTCGGCTGGTTGAAAGAGGCGTGCGGTTCGTAACCATCAACATGTTTGAGACGGTCTTTAACGACATCACATGGGACATTCACGGTTCCGCTCCTTTCAGTCCGATCAGTTGCTATAGCGACCTGGTGGGCCCGATGTTCGACAACGCCTATAGCTCGCTGCTCGAAGACCTGAGCCAAATCGGACTGCTGGATACCACGCTGGTCCTGGCGACCGGCGAGTTCGGTCGTACGCCGCGCATCAATCCTGCCGGGGGCCGTGATCACTGGCCGCAGTGCTGGACAGTCGTTCTTGCCGGCGGAGGGATCAAGGGCGGCCAGGTCGTCGGCAGTTCCGACGCGATCGGCGGAGCGCCCGCTGACCGGCCCGTAACTCCGTCGCACGTGGCGGCGACGGTTTATAAGTGCCTCGGGATCCCCATCGATACGGAACTGAAAACCCCGCAGGGTCGCGTGGTCCGCCTGGTGGATCATGGCTTCGATCCCATTGATGAACTGTTCGCTTGAGGAGTCAAGAGTCCCATTTGAAAGGGCGCGACTTTAGTCGTGCTGTAGCAAGTTTCAAGATGAATCCGGCTTTAGCCGCCGGGGAATGGTTTCTCGAGATCGACTTGATGCGCCAGGCCGTTAACAAGCAAGTGTAGAGTTCGCGCGATATCGCGAAAGGGTTGGTTTGGATCCGCTCCACTTTATCGCCGCAGGGCAATCATGAAACGTCGCACAATATTCGCGCTCGCCTGGTCCTTCGTTCCAATCGCGGTCGCCGGCCTGTTTCTGCGGGCGCTTTCGCAGTCGACAGGCGGGGCGCGAACCGATGCTCCCTATCACGCAACGGATATGTCGAAGCCGCAGGGCAGCGCTTCCACTACCAAAGCCAGGCCGGCAACGGTCCCCGCTGCTCGCGGATCCTCTCTTGCGACTCTCGAAAAGCTCTCGATCTTTCCGCCCTCCATTTCGATTACGGGCCCGCGGTACGGCCAGCGAATCCTGGTCGAGGGCACTTTCCCCGATGGCCATCAGGAGGACTTGACCACACAGGCCAAGATAACCGTATCCGACGCCAGCATCGCCGCAGTCGGAACGGATGACATAGTGCATCCGGCCGGCGACGGCCAGGCGATCATCGCAGCAACCGTCCCGGGCCATCGCGCAACCGCCCCGCTCGCCGTCAAAGGCTTTTCCAGTGCGACGACCTGGAGCTTTCGCAACGATGTGTTGCCGGTGATGACCAAGGTGGGCTGCAACTCCGGCCCGTGCCACGGCGCCGCCGCGGGAAAGAACGGCTTCAAGCTCACCCTGCGCGGCTTTGACCCGGCCGCGGACTATTACACTCTGACTCGCCAGGCGCTGGCGCGGCGAACCGACCGGCTGGAACCCGCGAAAAGCCTCATCCTGCTCAAGCCGACTCAAACCATTCCCCACGGCGGCGGAAGGCGTTTTGATGTCGGCTCGCCGGAATACAAAATCATGTCGGGGTGGATTGCGCAAGGCATGCCTGCTCCGCGGGATTCCGATCCGTTGGTCACCGATATTCAAGTGCTTCCGCGCGAAGCATCACTACTGCCCGGCGCCGGGCAGCAACTGATCGTGACCGCGATTTTCTCTGACGGGCACACGGCCGACGTCACGCGATGGGCAAAGTACGACAGCGGAGACGAAGGGGTCGCCACCGTGGACAACAACGGGCACGTCACGATGCACGGTTACGGCGAAGCGCCGGTGACGGTGTGGTATCAGAGCCACGTCACGTTTTCCCGCCTTCGAATTCCGTTTCCTTATCAACTCTCTCCCGCTATCTTCCAGAAAGCGGCGCGGCATAACTACATCGACGATGCGATTCTCGATCATCTTCGCGCGCTGCACATTCCTCCCTCACCGCAGGCGGGCGACGCCGAATTCATGCGCCGCGCCTATCTCGATGCGGCCGGAATTCTGCCCGCTCCGTCGGAGGTTCAGGCATTCCTCAACGATCCGTCAGCGGACAAACGAAATCGCCTGATCGATACCCTGATCAAGCGGCCGGAATTCGTAGACTATTGGACTTATAAGTGGTCCGATCTCCTGCTGGTATCCAGTAACCATCTTTCCAATGACGAAATGTGGAGTTATTACCGGTGGATTCGCGACAGCGTGGCCGATGACAAGCCATGGAACCAACTTGCGTTCCAGGTCATTACCGCCAGCGGCAATACGCTTAGGAATGGCGCCGCCAATTACTGGGTCATCCATCGCGATCCGCTCGACATTTCCGAGAACATGGCCCAGGCATTCTTGGGCATCAACATCAGTTGCGCTCACTGCCACAACCATCCCCTGGCGAAATGGACCCAGAAAGACTATTACGGGATGGCCAACCTGTTTGCGCGCGTGCGGCTCAAGACCTTCGGGCCTTCAGGATCCCGCCCCGGAGTCGGCCCGATCTTCAATGACGTGACGGTTTACTCGGCGCCCACTGGCGAGTTCATGGACGATCGCCTGATGATCCCGCTTCCCCCCAAGCCGCTCGATGCGGTTGCTCTTTCCACCGACGCTCCGGGCGATACGCGCCAGTATTTCGCCAAGTGGCTCACCGCCCCCGAAAATCCCTATTTTGCGCGCAATATCGTGAACCGGATATGGCGCAATTTCATGGGACGCGGACTGATTGAACCGGTCGACGATCTTCGCGATACGAATCCGGCCACCAGCGATGCATTGCTGAATGCGCTGGTAAAGGACTTTGTGGCGCATGATTTCGATGTGGATTACCTGATCCGGACCATCATGCAGTCGGCCACTTATCAGGCCTCGTCTAAGCCGCTCAAAGAGAATGCTGACGACGATAAGTACGGTTCACACTTTATGATCAGGCGCCTGCCGGCCGAAGTGCTTCTGGATGCGTATTCCCAGGTTACCCAAGTTACCGAGAAGTTCGAAGGATATCCTGACGGAATGCGCGGACTGCAATTGCCGGATACGGCTGTGAAATCTTACTTCCTGACCGCGTTCGGCAGGCCGCCGCGGCAACAGACGCGCGAGAGTGAGCGTACTTCGGTTCCGACCATTACCCAGGCGCTGCACATCATCAATGGAGAAACGTTGAATAACAAGCTGCGCGCCCCAGATAACTCTATCGAAATGCTGATCCGGCTGGGGTTTTCCGACGAGCAGATCGTGGATTATCTTTACCTGGCGTCATTAAGCCGTCATCCCGCCGATGGGGAGCGCAAGGCGCTGCTCGCCGCCCTCGCTGAAGCAGAACAAGAGAAGAACGCCGCCGCGGATGATGCGCGCAGGGCAGCATTGAATGACATGTTCTGGGCTCTGTTGACGGGGGAGGAATTCATGTTCGACCACTGATCCTGGAATGAAGGCAACGCCGCATGACTTGCGTTTTACTTCTCGTTCGGATCGGAAGACAGGCGATGTCCACTTATTCGGAAACATTGCGCGCGGAGTGCCGGGCAATTGCATTGACGATCGCCGTCGTGCTTCTTTTATTCGGCTATTTAGCTTTGAATGATGGTGTCAACCTAAGTCATCGCGTGATGGCTGCGTCCGCGCCTCCCAGTTATACCAGGGATATAGCTCCTATTCTGCAAAAAAACTGCATCATCTGCCACTCCCACGCCGCCCATAAGAGCGGACTAGTTTTGGACAGTTACGAGGCCCTCATGAAAGGCGGCGAGCACGGCCCATCCGTCGTTCCGCACGATGCCGCCGGCAGCCGCCTGGTCGCGATGCTCGAGGGCGGCGCCCAGCCGCGGATGCCGCTCGATGACGACCCGCTCCCAGCCGGCGACATCGCGATCATCAAGGACTGGATCAACGCGGGCGCGGCCGGGCCGGGCGCATCCGAAACCGCGGCGCCGATTGCCGTGCCATCGACTCCCAAGATTCCAACCGAAGTTCCGGTTTCGTCGCCCGTGGCATCGGTGAGGTTCTCTCCTGACGGCAGTGTCCTGGCCGTGGGCGGATATCGGGACGTTCGCTTGATCGAAAGGGCGTCCGGCAACGTTCTGGCCTCGCTCTCCGGGCATACCGACTATGTGCGTTCCATCGCCTTCAGCCCGGACGGAACGAGAATCGCAGCCGCCGGCGGCATGCCGCAGTTATTCGGCGAGATCAAGGTCTGGGACGTTTCCTCGCATCGACTGCTCAAAAGCATGCAGGGACACAAGGATTGCATTTATTCGATCGCGTGGAGTCCTGACGGAAAGTTGATTGCCTCGGCGAGCTATGACCGCATGGTAAAACTCTGGGACCCGGATTCAGGGAAGGAACAGCGCAACCTGCAGGATCATATCGATGCGGTGTTTGCCGTCGCATTCAGCCCGGATGGCAAGCGACTGGCGTCCGCATCGCAGGATCGCACCGTCAAGATCTGGGAGGTCGCCTCCGGAAAGCGACTGTATACGCTGAGTGACGCCTCGGATGGGCTCACGAGCGTGGCATTTTCGCCGTCGGGCGACCAGGTTGCCGCCGCCGGTTACGACAAAACGATCTACATCTGGCAACTGGCTGGGGATGACGGCCACCTCGTTCAGTCGCTGATCGCCGACGAGGAAAGCATGCTCGCGCTGGCATGGTCGCCTGACGGCAAGACCATCGTGACCGCCTCCGCCGACGGGACAATTCGCTTCAGGAACACCAAACTCGACCTTATGGGCGTCATCGATCGGCAGCCCGATTGGGTGGAGGCTCTCGCCATCAGCCCCGACAGTAAATGGCTAGCCGCTGGCCGCTACAACGGGTCACTCAGTATTTATGACATCAACACTCATAAAGAGATGCGCGCGGCCACAATGATCTTCGATGTCCCCATGTCATCCGGTGCACAAAGCGCCGTGCCAAGCGGGAGGTAACGTGAAAACAAGGATCGTCGTGCCCTTGTGTGCGCTCGGACTTGCCCTGTGTGCTGGCGCGGAGGCGCCCATGATCCCTCCGACCATTGCCAGAATCGCTCCCGCAGGAATGGAGCGGGGGCAGACCGGTACCTTCACCATCGATGGACGAAGTCTATCGGACGCATCTGAAGTTATCTTCGACACACCCGGACTAAGTGGAAAAGTAATCGGGATAACCGACATAGCCGAAAAGATAACCGGACCGCGTGCCGGCGAAGACCTGGCGGCGCAGGTGCCTCTGGGGAAGAAACAAACGGCCAGGATCGAGATATCAGCCGCCAAAGATGCTATCCCGGGCGTCCACAGGTTCCGCGTGAAAACACCGTGGGGAACTTCAAACCTGGCCACGTTCGCCGTGGGAACACTTCCCGAGATTCAAAGGCAGGAGCAGATGGCGCCGGACTCGGCCGCGCTCCCCCAAATCATCCAGTTGCCCGCGACGCTGGTGGGGACGATTTCAACCACGGGGGAACGGCATTCCTATCAATTTGAGGGAAAGGCCGGTGAGGAGATCGTTTTCCTCGTTCAGGCGTCGGCGCTCGGCTCCAGGCTGGCCTCACTCCTTACCCTCACAGACCCGTCAGGACAATCGCTGGCGACTTCAGGGCAAAACCCGAATATAGATGATGCGGAGTTGAACTATAAACTCACGCAGGCGGGGAAATACACGGTCACGGTCGGCGATCGAGACCTGGGAAGCGGGATGGACCATTTCTACCGCATGGATGCCGGGGAACTGCCGTATGTTTCCGGTGTCTTTCCCCTTGGAGTGCGAGCAGGACAAGGGGCGGAGGTATCCGTCTCCGGGGTAAACCTGGGCGGATCTAAGTCAGTGAAGGTTCAACCCCCAGCTTCAGTGAACGGTTGGACGACGATGCCGCTCGATATTGTCGGCGAGAATATCCGCCCCATCAACCGGGTCAGGATCGTCGTGGGTGCTGAGCCCGATGTCTCCGAACAGGAACCCAATGACACCGTCGCGCAGGCGCAGGCGGTCGCGGTTCCTGTCTCGATCAACGGCCGGATCGATGGCGGAAGCAAGAGGAGCGGCAGCCCCGACGAGGACTATTTTCGTTTTCACGCCGGCAAAGGAGAGAAACTCAGCATCGACCTGGCAGCCGCCCGCCTGGGTTCTTCTTTGGACTCCGTAATCGAAATCCTCGACGCGCAAGGGAATCCTGTTCCGCGCGCGACCATCCGCTGCCTCAACGAAACCACAACCACGCTCGCCGATCGGGATTCGACGACCAACGGAATTCGCCTTGTCTCCACATCAGGTCTGCGTCAGGGCGACTACATCATGGTCGGCGATGAACTGGACCAGATCGAATACATCCCTGACCAACCCGATGCGGACACGTTTCTGAACAGTATGGGCGGGCTTCGTATCGCCTATCTTGGGACGTCCCCCGATGTCCATGCGGTCAATACTCCCGTGTACAAAGCCCAGATACTGGCTCCGGACGCGGAAGTGCCCTCCAACGGCCTGCCCATCTTTCACCTGACGTGGCGCAACGACGACGGAGGCCCCGGCTACGGCGCCGACTCGAAGCTGGATTTTGTCGCGCCCGCCGAAGGCGACTATATCCTGCACCTGAAAGACGTGCGCAACATGGAAGGATCCGACTTTGCCTACAGGTTGACCATTCGTGACGAGAGCCCGGATTTTCGACTGGAAGCAGAGCCCGCAAATCCTAATATTCCCAAAGGCGGATCGACTCCGGTAACCGTATCTCTGGACTCGATCCGGGGATTCGATGGGCCCATCGAGATCGGCGTCAAGGGGCTGCCGCAGGGTGTCACCGCGCGTCCGGCGACGATCGCCGCAGGCCAGACTTCGACCGTGCTTGTGTTGACCGCTGCGCCCGACGCGGCATTGGATGGCCATCCCGCGCTCATCGAGATCGTCGGTCACGCCGTCGCCGAAGGTCGCGATCTGGTTAGAATCGCCAACCAACAGCCCGACGGCGATCAACCATTGCAACTCGCTTCCATCGTCCCGCCTGCCGATGTGGTGGTCTCAACCGATGCCAGCGAAGTAGCACTCGACCCGGGCAAGGAAGTTACGGTCAAATTGAACATCGAGCGGCACAACGGGTTCAAGGGCCGGGTTCCCTGCACGATTGAGAATCTTCCCTTTGGCGTACGCGTCGTCAATGTCGGCTTGAACGGAGTGCTTGTCACCGAGGCTCAATCGAGCCGCACCTTTACTCTTCACGCGGAAGAGTGGGCCAAGCCCACCACTCAGCCCATTTATGTAGTCGGCGAAGTCGAGTCGAATTCGTCAACCATGCATCCTTCGGCGCCCATCCTGTTGAAAGTGACCAAGCCCGATCAGACGGCAATCACCGGCCCGAGACAAAACGGCAACAATCGTTAGCCGCGAGGCAGATGCCGGCCAACCTCCCCGACCCCGGAACCTGTCGCCCATCGAGGGTCGAAACCCAGAGGAGACGAGCATCGGCGGTTTTTTCGTCACGATTCCCTTTCCATTCCTTCCGCGGCCGTTGGATAATCGAAGCATCGCGCAGGCATGATGACAAAGGCGTGGCTTCCCCTCTGGTGCGCGCCGGCGGCCATGGTGACAACTTCATCGGAATCCAGAACACTGACATGAACCTTCGCAAATGGGCAGTTTGCCTTCTGCTGGCTGCCGGAATATTCGTTCTGCAGGCGCAGCAACAGAACCCGCCCGCCCCCGATCAGCCAACCAGGCCGCCGGCGCAACCCGCCGACCAGCCTGGCGCGCATGAGAACGGATCGCAGGCCAATCCGCAGCCTGCAGCGCAGAACAACCAGAACAGCCCTGAGCTTCCCGAGAATGTGCGTGAGATCATCCGCACTGCCATGGGCATTGGCGCGCCTCCCAACCCTGAGGCCGCTGCGCGCGGGCAGAAGACCTTTGTCGCCACCTGCGGCTTCTGCCATGGGACCAATGCCACCGGTGGCGCGCAGGGGCCGAACCTGGTGCGCTCGACCATGGTGCTGCACGACCAGGGAACGGGAAAAGAGATTGCTCCCGTGATTCATAGCGGCCGCCCCGAAAAGGGCATGCCCGGGTTCGCAGGACTGACGGACGACCAGGTTCACGACATCGCGCAATTCCTGCTGGGAAGAACGCAGGCCGCCGCCAATCGCATGGAGTACACGATCCAGAACATCGTTACCGGAGATTCGAGCGCCGGGCAAGCCTACTTTCAGGCCCACTGCGCTGAGTGTCATTCCCCCACCGGCGACCTGGCCCACATTGCCGGCAAGTTCGATCCGGTGGCGCTCGAGGGGCGGTTCCTGTATCCGGCCAACAATCCATGGGGGATGGGACCGCCGCCCGATCCACGCGCCATGAAGCACATCACGGTGAGCTTGCCGTCGGGTGCAAAATACTCGGGAGTGCTGGTGCATCTGGACGACTTCAGCGTGGCGCTCAAGGACGATGCGGGCGCATACCGCTCGTGGGTTTTCGACGACGTGCCGGGCATTCACGTGGAAGTGCACGATCCGCTGGAGCAGCACCTCAAATTGCTGCGCCAGTATTCCGACGCCGAAATGCACAACATCCTTGCCTACCTGGAGACGCTCAAGTGAACCGGAAAGCCGTGGCGTGCCTGATGTTTCTTCTGCCGGTTGGAATGGCTGCGCAGGGCCTCGATCCCCAGGCAATTCTGCACCCGGTTCCGGGCAGTTGGCCGACCTACAACGGCGATTATTCCGGGCGCCGGTACAGCCCGCTGGCGCAGATCCACCAGGGAAACGTGCGCGACCTGCGGCTGGCCTGGGTCTACCATGTCGATACCGGCCCCAGCGCGTCGCCCTGGGGTCCGCAGATCAAGTCCACGCCGCTCGAAGTCGACGGCGTACTCTATTTCACCGTTCCGGATCACGCCTGGGCCGTGGATGCACGCACCGGCCGCGAAATCTGGCACTACAAGTGGGACAGCAAGGGCGGCATTCACATCGGCAACCGCGGCGTGGGCATCTACGACGACTGGCTCTTTTTCGAAACGCCCGACGATCACCTGGTTTCTCTCGACAAGAACACCGGCAAATTCCGCTGGGCTGTGGAGATTGCCGATTTGAACCTCGAATACTTTTCCACGCCCGCTCCGATGGTGATCAACAACCACATCCTGGTCGGTGTGGGCGGCGATTCGCTCGACGATCCCGGCTACCTGGAAGCGCGCGACCCAGAGACAGGCGCGGTGCAGTGGCGCTTCAACACCGAGCCACGCCCCGGAGAGCCCGGCAGTGAGACCTGGCCCGACGCTCAGTCGATGGAGCATGGCGGCGGCATGACCTGGCTGAGCGGGACATACGACCCGGAGCTGAACCTGCTCTTCTGGGGCACGGGCAATCCCAACCCGGTGCATGCGCCGCAGAGCCGCAAGGGCGACAACCTGTACACCTGCTCGATCGTGGCGCTCAACCCTGACAGCGGAAAGCTGGTGTGGTATTTCCAGCCTTCACCCCACGATACTCACGACTGGGATAATGTCGAAACGCCGGTGATCCTGGACGCGGAAATCGACGGCAAGCCGAGGAAGCTGCTGGCCCAGGCGGCGCGCAACGGCTATTTCTTCCTGCTGGACCGGACCAATGGCAAGCAACTGGTGACGCAGCCGTTCGATCCGGATCTCAATTGGTCGAAGGGCGTGAATGCGACCGGGCAACCAATACCGGATGCGGCCAAGGAGCCGAAGACCGATGGAGCGCTGGTGAATCCCGCCTCCGGCGGTGCCACCAATTGGCCGCCTCCCAGCTTCGATCCGCAGACCGGGCTCTTCTACCTCAGCGCCACGCCCTCCTACAGCGTGTATTACCTCACCGACACCAGCGAACATCCCGAGGGCTACGGCGGGCGCGACAGTCCGGTGTGGGCGCAATCCGAACTTGTGGCGCTCGACGCCAAAACCGGCAAGGTAAGGTGGCGCCACATATACCCGGAGGAAAGCGACTCGCTCGCGGGCATCCTGACCACGGCGGGCAAGTTGTTATTTACCGGCGACCCGTCGGGCAACGTGATTGCGTTCGATCCCGTCGGCGGCAAGCCGCTCTGGCACGCGGTGCTCACCTCGTCCGTTAGCAACGGCCCCATGACCTACGAGCTCGACGGAAGGCAGTACCTGGTGGTCGGAGCGGGCGACACGTTGTACGCATTCACCGTGTCGTCGAAGTAGAGCCGCGACCGCGTCGAAAGACGAGGCCGCACCCCGACGGTGCTGCGTCGCTCTGCGCATCGGCGCAGCCTTACTTCGCGGGCGACTCGGTTCCTGCCAGGTTCAAATCGATGTGCACCTCTTTGGCCACCTTGAGCACAAAGATGCTGGGATCTTTCAGTCCCCACTTCACATAGGGCACCACGAAGCTGCCCTTCGCGGTCACATTCTGGCCGTCGATATGCACCTGCATGGGCATACTGAGGTCGTGGGGTGTCCCGTGCAGCGTGAAGACCCCCGACACCTGGATGGTGGAGTCACCGCCGGGAGCGATCGTGCCGCTGTAGCTTTGCGGCTGGAAGGTGATGTCAGCGAAGCGGTCGATTTCCAACACCTTCTCGTGCATGTTCTTGTCCCGGCCCTTATCCCCGCTGTCGCCGCTGCCCGCCGAAACCACCACGCTGCCCGACATCTTGGGAGCGTTGCGATCGTACTGGATCGTCCCGCCCGTCACGTGAAATGTGCCATGCACCTCGTGGCCCGAGCCGGTGAGTGCGAATCCGATGCTGCTGGCGGCCGGGTCGACCGTAAAGGTCTGCTGCTGCGCAAACGCCCCCCGGGTCAGGAACATCGGAAGCGCCATCATGAGAATTCTTGCCGTGATCTTCAATTTGTAGTCTCCTGTCATTTTGTTGCGGATCGAGCCATATCTTGCGGGGGAGCGAGCTTGAGCCAGGCGACCACGGATGCAATCTGATGATCGCTGAGGTACTCATGCCCCGGCATGTCTGTACCGGGGATACCGAATTTGGCAACTTGCGCGACCTTCGATTGCAGCTGGTTGGCCGCCTTGGCGCGCAACTCCGTCAGAGTGGGTGGCGTCTTGTGCCACGTGCCCGGCCAATGCAGGCGTGCGACGCCCTGTGCATCGTGACAGGTGGCGCAGTGCTGTTGATAGACGAGCTGTCCATCGCTGGCGTTTGCGCCGCTCCAGGCCGGCCCGGCAGGCGACCAAGCGGCTTCGCTCTCCAGGTGCTGCTGCTCGCCGGGCCCGCGCAGGCTGGCAAGGTACGCCACGAGGTCATCGCCGCGGCCATCGCCAAACAGAAATGCGAACGTCGGCATGGGCGAGTGATAGCTGACCTCGCGGGGACCGACCAGGTGCGCCTTCAGCCACAGCGGCGAGCGGCGCAGGCCGACTTCCGCGAGATCAGGCCCCTGGCGCCGGTTGCCGATCAGCGGCGGCTTCTGCCTGTGGATCTCCTCAATACTTTCGACTGGGCCCCACATCACCACGTCAGGACTGTCCGGCCGAACATATTGCGAGTGGCAACTGATGCAGCCCTCTGAGATGTATACCTGCCGGCCCCGCTCGATCGCACTGAGAATGGCGGAGTTTTGCTGCCCGGGGATCGCTCGGTAGAGGACCAACGCCGTGATCGACGCCGCGGCGACCAGAGCCGTCTCGCGTCGACGGCGCCATGCGACACCGACGCAAACGGGCGCAAGCACCACCACGCCGGCCGCTGCCACAAACGCCGTGGGGACGTGGCCGAGGTTCTGACCCATGCCGATCCCCAGCGCGGAGCCGCCCCAGCCGGCGACGGCGTAGATCCATCCGGCCTGCCGGCCGCGCTCCATGGTCGACTCCGTGCGGGCCAGAAACGACGGATACGCCACCAGTGCCACCGAATAAAGCGACACGCCGATCGGGTAGAACAACGATGCGCTGAGAATGGTTGTGGGATTCTGCACCAGCACGCACGCAAACCCCAGCGCGGCGAAGGCGAGGGCAAGTGTAACCGGCGCGCGGCCACGCTCGAGCAGCATGGCTGCCATCACCGCGGTGACGCCATGCAGCCCTCCGTTGACCCACAGATGGGCGCTGCCCAGCCAGGTTCCGGCCTTCAGGATTTCGGTGTGCTGAATGATGTAGAAGGCCGCCGAATCCAGCCAGATAAGCGCCGCAAACGAGGTTAGCGCGACGGCGAACGATAGTTGCGAACGCCGATGGCCCTCAACCCTCTCCACAATTTCCGAAGGGTTGAGGGGCAATCCGATTGCCACAGCGCACAGTCCCGCAGCCAGAATGGCCTGGGCTCTTGCGCCGGCAGTGAACACCACGGGCACGTTACAAATGAAGTAGGCGATTCCGGTGCCGAGTCCGACATGCAGGATGCCTCTGCGCCCGCCTGCCCACGCGCGCAGGTGCGTGACGAGAGTGACAGTCGTGATGCCCAGGCCCGCGCCGATGAGGAAAGCCACCAGCGCTGCGGTCGCCAATTGCAAGGGAGCGAGCGCGAGCAGGGCCGCGGCTGCCGAGAGAGCGAGTCCGAGCCGCAGGCGAGCCGCCGGATTCTGCATTCGGCGAACCCGCGGCGTCAGCAGGCTCAGCAGGATGCCGCCTGCCGCCATGGCACACATCACTGCCTTGAGCGCATTGCCGCCGATCCCAAGCTGCGCCAGGCGGGCAAGAAATCCGAACTGCGCGAAGATGAGGAAATAGACATAGACCACGGCAATGAGCGCAACGCCGCGCCAGCCTTTTGCCTCCCCTCTATCGTCCATTCTTGAGCCACCTTCTTCGCAGGCCAATGCCTTGAATGAGGACGCAGGTCCCATCGAACGCGGCTACGCTCAGCCACGTGGTTTCGAGCTTTCCCGCGGCGACTGCCTGCAACAGGTAGATTGCCACCGCGGCGCGTGCGAATGCTGTGAGCAGCCACACGGTCTCGATCCGGCTCGCGGCCGCTTCCGCGTGCAGCAGCAGCGCGCCGTAGAGACATGCCAGGCCTACCGACAGAACGAACGCGCCGATGTAGCCGACGTATGGCAACGCATCCGCGGGCGCCTGTATGCCCATCATGCGAAGCGTCGCTCCCGGCGCTACGTACAGCAGAATCCCCGTCAGGCTGTCGGAGAGCCCCGTTGCCCACTGATATGCGAGCAGCAGCGAACGTTTCATGCTACTTCTACTCCCGGTACTGCGGCGTGTACCCGGGCCACTGCCGTCTTCAGCGACAGCGACGCGATGAACCATTCCACGGAACCGGCCAGCATGGAGATGCCCGTCAGCAGGCGGATGACGTAGATCGTATCGCGAGCGGCGCCGGGAGCAATGGTGAATGCAGGGTCGGTTCCTTCCATCCATCCCGCGATCATGATGACGATGACATACGCCAGCACGCCCCCATTCCACGCGTAGAACGACCAGGTGCGATTCAGGATCCACGCGTCGCGCTTCCCCAGCACCTGCACCAGGATGAACACCACGTAGGCGCTGAGGAAGCCGGCCACAGCCACCAGTGAGTGGCCCACGAGCGCATCGGTGAATTTCAGCCGGTCGAGCACGCCGGGAAGAAAGACCACCCATCCGCTGAGCACCAGGCCGCCCCACCAGGCCAGAAAGCAGGTGCGCCAGCGGCGCGTGGCCGGGTTCCACTCGAATTGAGCGTAGTAGGCGGGAATGAGCGCGATCCACACCAGCACGCTGGCCAGGCTCAGATACTGGGCGGGCGCGTGGTGGCTCACATCGGCGCGCCCCAGCACGGCGGTGAGCGCAACCTCGATCGAAAAGGCGCTCCACGCAATGGCGGCAATGCGCCGCAATCCCTGCTTCCGTGGCGCCAGCCCGAACGGCAGCGCAAGCAGGATCAATACGACGCCGAGTGTGGATTCAAGCTGGCTGGATCCGGTAGGACCACCCGTCGCGGGATTCACCGCCGGATAGATGCTGGGACTGGACACCACGTAGAGCGCGAAGGGCACCGGCAAAAGCACAAGCAATCCTGCAACGCGCGCGGCCCGGGCAGCGCCGCCGCTCCTTTCCCCCTCGCGGTTCTTGACGAATCCGAGGGCCATGAGCGTCCACAATCCCAGCAGGGCCAGCGGAAACAGTACGCGCGCATACCCCGACCAGTCCAGAAACAGCTTCCCGCTCGAGTGCCCCTGCAGCCACGACCAGGAACCCGCCAGCAGCGCAGCCGACCACAGCCAAACCACCGGCCGCGCCCATGCAGCGAGGCTGCCGCGGTCTGCGCCGTACGCCTTGACCAGCATCGCCAGCATCGGCACGCTGCACCAGCCGTACAGCAACGTGTTCATGTGAACCATCATCCAGCGGCCGTAGGTCCATTCCCCGAGCCATGCGTTGAGTTGCGGCAGCAGCAGTAGAATCGCGAGCATCACGCCGATGGCATTGCCGGCCACCAGCCAGCCAAGCGCATGCTGCACGGCGGCCGTAACACCGTCCGATCGCTCTCGCTCAGCCATTGCAGCGAATTCGCCCATCGTGCATCTCCAGCATTCGGTCGCATCCGGCTGCCAGCCCGCGGTCGTGCGTGGCCATCAGCAGCGTGGCGCCTTCGGTGTGTGCCAGGTCGAGCAGCAATCGGAAGACCACGCCGCTGGTCCTCTCGTCGAGTGAACCCGTAGGCTCGTCTGCCAGCAGGATGCCCGGACGATTCATCAGTGCGCGGCAGATGGCGGTACGCTGGCGCTCTCCGCCTGACAGCTTCTGGATCGAATGCCTCAGGCGGTCTTTCATGCCGGTCAACTCGGCGAGATCCTGCAGCCGGCCCAAAGCAGCGGTGCGCCCGGTGCCCGCTGCGATTGCCGGCAACAGGCAGTTTTCTTCCATCGTGAGATCCGGAATCAAGTTGTGCAGTTGAAAGACGAAGCCCACCTCGTGCCGCATGAAGTGCACCATGTCGCGCCCGCGGCCAGGCACCCGGCCGTTCACTTCGACCGTCCCACGCGAAGGTTGATCGAGGCCGCCGATCAGGTGCAGCAGCGTACTCTTGCCGCATCCCGATGGCCCGCACAACGCGATCGCCTCGCCTTTGCTCGCTTCCAGATCAACGCCATTGAGCACCGCGATTGTCCCCTGGTCGTAGCTCTTCCACACGTCGCGGGCGCGAATGATCACATGCGTCGCGGCGGATTGCATTCTCGCGGTCATTCGAATCGCAGCGCCTCCACCGCTTTGATGCGCATCGCGTAGGCGGCTGGATAGAGGGCACCGGCCGCGCCGGTCAGCAGCGCCAGCAGTACGACGATCATCATCAGCAAGGGGTGAATCGTAACGTCCACATACCCGTGGAGCGCGGGAACTGCCTTGAGCGCATACAGCGCAAGGGCGCCGACCGCCAGCCCCGCCGCGGCTCCGGCGACCGAGACCACCGCCGACTCGCCGAAGATCGTCGCCGCAATCTGTCGGTTCGCAAATCCATTCACGCGCAGGATGGCGATCTCGCGGATGCGCGTAAACACCGACATGATCATGGTGTTGGCGACGCCCAGGCCGCCCAGCGCCAGCCCGCACCCCCCCACCGCCCAGGCCGTCGCTTTCAGGATCTTGAACTGCGAATAGGAGCGGGAAAACTCCGCGTCCTCGAGCGCAATCAGGTTGGGAAAATGCTGGTGCACCTCTGCCTTGAATGCCCCCGCATCCTCCTTGTCGCGCAGCTTGATGGTGATGACCGAGGAGCCTTCCTTGTGGAAGAACTTCTGCGCTGCGGCGAGCGGCATGAAGACTCCTCCGTCTTCGAAGCCGTTGCGTGTACGGATGACGCCGATGACGTGAAATATTCCGCGTCCGATGGGCACATCGCTGCCGGTCGACGCCCCCAGGAAATTGGCGGCGCGCTCCCCCAGCACCACCGGGTTGGCGCCGGAATCGAAATCCGCCGCGCCGCCGGAGATCCAGGTCGCGTTGCGAATGCGCGCGTCCCGGGCAGTCACGCCGAAACACGTGATGATCGGATGATCCGCGCTCGAAACCACGCCGAACAGCACCGGATCGGCGTGACTCACCATAGGCCACGTTGCAATGTCGTCTTGCGCCGCGGTCGGCACATCGCTGAAGAACAAATCCGACACGTTGCGTTCGAACACGATCACTTCCGCGCCGCTCGACAGGATGCTGGAGAACATCCCCACGGCGCCCTCCAGCACGGTAACCACCGTCAACATGGCGGCCACGCTGAAGGCGATGCCGGCGATGCTGATCGATGTGCGGATCCTGTGCCGCATCAGATTCACCAGGATCAGCCGGAGAAAGATCATCGTTTCCTGTCGATCGGAATGGCGCCCGCTCCCTCGATCACGCGATCCAATTCATCCTCCAGCGTGTCGCGGAATTCTCGCAGAAAACTCAGAGAAGGGCGGAGCCTGACCAGCATATCCAGGCTGCGGTCGCCGGCGCGGATGAGCCGCTGCAGGCGGCGCACCGCTCCGCCGACTCCGATGGCCAGGGCCATATTCGGGCGGTCGAGAGACGCATCGCGCGCTCCCGTCTTGCCCGACGTTGAAGAACTCTCGAGCACGTCCTTGAGATCGTCCACGATCTGGTAGCCCAGGCCCCAGCATGTGCTGATGCGGTCCAGGAGCTGAAGTTCGCGGGGGCTTGCACCGCCTGTCATGGCCGGCAGTACCAGGGTCAGCGAGATAAGCGAAACCGTCTTGCCCTGGGCCACGCGCTCCGTCGAACCAAGCGTGCGCGGCAGCTTCGCGTAGTTCAGGTCGAGACTTTGCCCATTCAGCAGCCCCTGGATCCCCAGGTGCTGCTCAAGGTAGGCCAATGCGGGCTCGCGGGACTCTGCCGAACAGGAGCCCACCGCGCGCCACACCATCCCATAAGCGCGGTTGATGAGCGCCAGCGCGGCAAGAATCGCGGCGGACTCACCGAAGGCGATGTGCGTGCAGGGCGCGCCGCGGCGCATCGCCGCATTATCCATGCAAGGCAGATCGTCGAACACCAGCGATGCGGTGTGAAAGTATTCCAGGGCGATGGCCAGATCGGTAGCCGCTTCGTCGTTGATACCGTATGCGCCGGCGAGCCGGTACACGATGCGAGGCCGAACCATGCCGCCCGCGTGTTTCAGCAGGTAGTGCAGTGCGCCGCCCAACGTGGGCTCAACCTCCGGAGCAACATCAAGCCGCTCGCGTAGTGCGGCCAGGAGGCGCGCCATGGTTGCATCCGGCTGGCATGCTCGAATCAGTTCCTCATGAATAGGTTCTTTTTGTTTTCGTATATCGATAACCCTGATGGGCGATGCCATGCTTCCTCTCCGCAATGGGGATGCCGGACGTGTTTCTGAGACGCCGCCCGCCCCACTTTTGTAAGCCGCAGATGGCGCCCAGATCATGAAGATTCAGTCATATTGCGAGACGTCGATGGCCTCTCTCTAGAATAGACGGAAATCACGCAGGACGTAGTACCAGAGTATGACGAAACTGTTCATCGATTGCGCTCAAACTGGAGCTTGGGAGGCCGTTCCTGCGCGCTTGAGGTAACATCTTCTGCATTGCGGTAACTCACATTTGATAACTAGCGCGATATGGAGAAGGTCGAACCACATGCAGCTTCGGCCTGCATATAGTGAATCCCGGACTTCGCGGCCCCACAATGCAGGCGAGACCATCGTATGAACCTTCAGTGGATTGCCCGAATGCTGCTGGCTGCTTTCTGCGCCATCCAGGGTTTGGCGACCATCCTCATGGATCTGAACCGGACGCATGCAACTCACCCGCAATGGCTGGGCCATGCGCGTTTCCACGTGGTCTGGCAGACGGGCACCGTGGTTGCCCTTGCGATTGTGGAATTGGTCCTCCTCTGGGCTCCGGGATCGCTCGAATCTGAGCGCTTCTACCTCGCAGCGCTTCTGGCATGTATGCCGATGATTGGCTTCTTCGCCGCGCTGGTCACCCGCCGCACTTACACCGGTACACTCTCCGATCCCGATGGAATTCCCCCGGCGCGCTTTATCGTGCGCGGCCGGCAAATTCTGGTTGACATGAACCTCGTTGCCGAAATCGCCGGGATCATCGCCGTCGCGGCCATCGTCGGGATCTATCACTTCTCGCCTATTCCACGCTGGAACCGGTAGCTTGAAGATTCTTTTCGAAAGGGCGCGGATTGAGTCGTTGCGCAATAACTTGCTGTGAACATGCCGGTAACAGGGCACGACTTCAGTTGCGCCGCAACTGCCCAAAATCAACGTGAGCTTCAGCCCCCGAAAGAAGCCTCTCGCCTGCTCACCAGCGCGATTCCCGCAAGTTATGCTGGATCCATGCGAGTGATAGCGCTGAGTGAATTCGGCGGTCCGGAAGTGCTCAGAGTCGCGGAAGCCGAGATTCCTCGGCCGGGCAACGGAGAGGTGCTGATCCGGGTGGCCGCTGCGGGCGTGAACCGGGCCGACCTGCTCCAGAGGCAGGGGCATTATCCTCCGCCCGCCGGTGCTTCGGAGATCCTCGGAATGGAGATCGCCGGAGAAATCGTTGCGCGTGGGGCCGGCGCCGGCGAGCGCTGGAAGATGGGCGGCAAGGTATGTGCTCTGGTGCCGGGCGGCGGATACGCCGAGTATTGTGTAGCCAACACCGGATGCTGTCTGCCCATTCCCGCGAATTTGGAGCTTACTGCCGCGGCATCGCTGCCTGAGGCAGCATTTACGGTGTGGGCGAACCTCTTCGACCCGCGTCGGATCCACGCCGGCGACCGGTTCCTCATGCAGGGCGGGACCAGCGGCATCGGGACGTTTGCGATCCAGGCGGCGAAGGCCTTTGGGGCCGCAGTCGCCGCCACGGCTGGTTCTCGCGAAAAATGCGCATTCCTGCTCGATCTCGGCTGCGATCGTGCCTTCTGTTATCGCGAAGAAGACTGGGTGGCGGGTGCGCTGGAGTGGTCCGCCGGAAATGGCGTGAACGTGATCCTCGACATGGTCGGCGGCGACTACTTTGCCAGGCATCTCCAACTGCTGGCCAGGGACGGTCGCCTCGTGCACATTTCCGCCACTGCCGGCAACAAGGTCGAACTCGATCTGCGGACGTTGATGGCCAAACGCCTGACCATTACGGGATCAGCATTACGACCGCGCTCGGTGGAAGAGAAAACCAGGCTGCGCGACGGCGTGGAAAAGTATCTGTGGCCGCTGGTGCAGGAGGGGAAAATCCGGCCGATTGTCGATTCGGTGTTTCCCTTGGCTGACGCCGCACAGGCTCACGAACGAATGCAATCGGGCCTGCATATCGGGAAAATTGTGCTGCAGGCGTAGCCCCTCGTGCGATCAGGGTTTGACCGTCACGAAAATCCTTCAAAGTCCGAAAGTGGATCCAATCGAGCTCGCGAGGCGCCTCGGCGAAGACGCACGCAGCAGTAAATGAGGATCGACCGAGGAGCGCCGGCGGCGGGGCGGCCGCCGGCCCTCAGATGTCCAGGTTCTTCACGTCGAGCGCGTTGTCTTCGATGAACTTCCGCCGCGCCTCCACGTCCTCTCCCATCAGCGTGGTGAAGATCGCCTCGGTCTCAGCCAGGTCTTGGAGCTTAACCGAAAGCAGCGTTCGCCGCTCGGGATCCATGGTGGTTTCCCAAAGCTGCGTCGAGGTCATCTCGCCCAGCCCCTTGTAGCGCTGCACCTGGTAATCCTTCTTGCCTTGCTCCACGATGTAGGCGAACAGCTCGCGCGCCGTCTGCTTTTCGACTGGTTCCCGGGGAATGCGCGCTGCGCGGCCCCCGGCCTTGGCTTGTGCGCGCACCTCGACGGTGCCTGCGGACGGCGCCCCTTCCGCCTCCGGCTCTTCCTCGGAGCCGGAGTCGGCGGCGGCCGCCGCATTGGACGTGAACTCGATCAGAAAAGGAGGCTCGAGGTAGTCCTTGATCTGCGAGTACTTCGACATCATCTGCCGGAACTCGGGACTGGAGGCCAAGGCATGGTCGACGCAGCGCGTCGCCCCTTGCGCATCCGTGAAGCAGACGGACCAGGTGTGGTGCTCTTCTTCCTCCACCGGCTTGCTCAGCCTGATCTGAAACTCTTCGGCCCGTCCGCTCAACTCCTCATAGAGAGACTGAAGCTTGTCCGGAACGTCGTTGCCGTTCTTGGAGGTGAAATCAGAGCGGTGCAGGAACTCGGCGCGTGCCAGTAACTCCGTCAATTTCTCGTTGCGGATGCGCTTGTCCACCTTCTCTATCAGCCGCAGGTACTCGTCCAGGGTGGTCATGAAGCGCACGCGGTCGGCGCCCTCGATCTTGCGCGCGTTCTCGCCGTGGCGAATGATCGTCCCCTCCGAGGCGCGCTTCACCATCACCTTCACAAACTCGCGATCGTCCTTGATGTACTGCTCGAATTTGCCCTTCTTGATTTTGTAGAGCGGGGGCTGCGCAATATACACGTTGTCCCGCTTGATCAACTCCGTCATGTGGCGGAAGAAGAAGGTGAGCAGCAGGGTGCGGATGTGCGAGCCGTCCACGTCGGCGTCCGTCATCAGGATGATCTTGCCGTAGCGCAGCTTGGAAACGTCGAAGTCGTCCTTGCCGATGCCCGTGCCCAGTGCCGTGATCATGGCGCGGATTTCTTCGTGGCCCAGCATCTTGTCGTAGCGGGCCTTCTCCACGTTCAGGATCTTGCCCTTCAGCGGCAGGATGGCCTGGAAGCGCCGGTCGCGCCCCTGCTTGGCCGTGCCGCCCGCGCTCTCGCCCTCGACGAGGTACAGTTCGCACCGGTCCGGGTTGCGTTCGCTGCAGTCGGCCAGCTTGCCGGGCAGGCCGCCGCTGTCCAGGGCCCCCTTGCGCCGCGTCAGGTCGCGCGCCTTGCGCGCCGCCTCGCGGGCGCGTGCTGCATCGATCGCTTTGTTGATGATCCGCTTGGCAACCGGCGGGTTCTGCTCCAGGAACATCCCCAGCCGCTCGTTCACAAACGCCTGCACCGTGCCCGCGATATCGGAATTCAGCTTGCCTTTGGTCTGGCCTTCAAACTGCGGCTGCGGCAGCTTCACGCTGACCACCGCGACCAGCCCTTCGCGAACATCATCGCCGCTCAGGTTTTCCTTCATGTCCTTGAACAGACCCAGTTGCTGGCCGATGTAGTTGATGGTCCGGGTCAGGGATGTGCGGAAGCCGGACAGGTGCGACCCCCCATCCACGGTGTTGATGTTGTTGGCAAAGCTGAACACCGTCTCCGAGTAGCCGTCGTTGTACTGCAGCGCGATCTCCATGTCCACGCCGTCGCGCGCCGCTTCCATGACAATGGGCTTGTCGTGCAGCACCTGCTTGCCGCGATTCAGGTGCTTGACGAACTCGGCGATCCCGCCCGCGTAGCGGAATTCAGTGCGTTTGGATTCGCCCGTCTTGGGATCGGTCGTCCGCTCGTCCGTGAGGGTGATTTCCAGGCCCTTGTTCAGGAAGGCCAACTCGCGCAGGCGCTGCGCCAGCGTGTCGTAGTTGTATTCGGTGACCGCGAAGATGGTCTTGTCGGGCAGGAAGTGGACCCGTGTGCCCCGCTTTTTGCTGGTGCCCGACTGGCGCAGTTCGGTGGTCGGCAGGCCGCAACTGAAGTCCATTTCCCACGTATGGCCGTCGCGCCAAATCTCCACGCTCAATTCCTGGCTCAGAGCATTGACGCAGCTCACTCCCACCCCGTGAAGGCCGCCGGATACCTTGTAGGTCTTGGAATCGAATTTGCCCCCCGCATGGAGCTTGGTCAGGACCACCTGCACGGCCGGCATTTTCTGCCCGTTCGCAACATCCATCATGTCCACCGGAATGCCGCGGCCGTCGTCCACCACCGTAATGGAGTTGTCTACGTGGATGGTAACGTCGATCTTTTTGGCGAATCCGGCCAGCGCTTCGTCCACCGAGTTGTCCACCACCTCGTATACCAGGTGATGCAGCCCCATTTCGCCGGTGGAGCCGATATACATGGCGGGACGCAGCCGAACTGCCTCGAGGCCCTCCAGAATCTTGATATTTTCGCCGGTATAGCCGTTGGGGTCTTCGGGAAGGGAAACGCTCTCAGTCGCCATAAAAGTCCGTTCGGCCTTGCTTCCTGCCCACGGTGTTCATCCGGCGGTGTTTGCGCACGAAACGGACGGGTCGATCTGGGGACTAACCGCTTGAAAACACGAGGGCTTTGAACAATTCTGCCTGGATTGATTTTAGCATGGCGAGAGGCTCAATCGGCGTGCTTTCCGCGCGTCCCACAATGGTAATCTTCCCTTGATTACCTATTCCCATGCCATAATACGCGCAGGATTAAAACCTTTTGGGAATATTGCTGAAAAAAGTGAGTTTACCCCCGGATCAGTTGCATTACCATTTGGTCACGCCGGAAATCGGTCGTCCGGCCCATCCGAAACCTGCAAGGGGTTACTCATCATGAAACTCGCTGTTCGTATTTTCGCGCTTTCGGTCGTCATCGCTGGTGCTGCTGCCGCTTCCGTCTCGTCCTCGTCGACTCGCCTCGTGCGCAGCCATCAATCCGCCACGGAGACGCTGCCGGTGCCCCTTTGTGGGCCTGGGATTCCGTGCCCTCCCAACAACGGACAGTAATCATTCCCGGTAATCGCACGAAAGTGCTAAGGGCGGTACACCTTTTTGTTTGGGCCGCAAGGGAAATCGGCGCTATCCTGAGGCTCTAACGGGATGGTGACCGACCCCCTATGCCCATAAATCTTGCGATGACCGTAATGAGCTGCCTGGAGTTCCTTCTCTGGGCGACCCTGGCCTATTTCTTCTGGAGCAAGAACCTGCAGCGCCGGTTCCCGGCCATGGGCACCTACCTGGCCCTGCACGTTACCTGTACTCCGCTCCTGGTTTGCTTCCTCTATCTGCAGTCTCACAACATCTGGCCGGTAGCGATGTTCCGCATGTATTTCGTAGGCTACTGGGCCGTGTACATCGCCAGCGCCGTACTGCTGTTTTTCGTCGCCCTCGAAGTGTTCCGTTCCGCGCTTTCAGCGTTCTCCGGCCTGATGCGCTTCGGAACCGTCATCTTCCGGTGGGCCGCCCTGGTTTCGGTGATTGTGAGCCTCGGGTCCATTTCCTACGGTCACAAGGGAATCCTGATCATCCCTGACATGGCGCTGAGCCTCATGCGCTCCATCAGCATCCTTGAGCTTTGTCTCCTGGGCTTCCTCTGCCTCAGCATGAACGCCTTGAAGTTATCCATTCGCGACCGGGCTTTCGGGATCGCCCTCGGCTTTGGATTGCTCTCTTCCAACGATTTTGTCATCGGCGCACTGCTCTCCAGGAATACCTCCCTGACCAGTCCCCTCCAGCTCGTGGGAGAATGTCTGACCCTGCTTTCGGTCGGCGTGTGGGTGGCTTACTTCGCTCTGCCTGAACCCGAGCGCAAACCGATGGTCGTGCCGGCAAACTCCACCATTTATCGCTGGAACGAGATTGCCTCCGCCCTGGGGCACACCGGTACCCAGGTCGCCGTGGTGCAGCCCACCAGCAGCAGCTTCTTCCTTACCGATGTCGAGAAAGTGGTCGAAAAAGTACTCACCCGCAACCTGCGCGAGAGCGAAACCAAGTCCTGATTGGGAGTGGCAAACTCCGCAAATGCAGCGGGCCGGAACCCTCGGGTTACCGGCCCTTTTCGCGTCTGCACCCTCCGCGAGGAAAACAGCCAGCAAGGTGGACAGCTTACGCAAAAAGGCCGCGGCGTCCGCCGCGGCCTTTCCTCGAACCCCCGAAGGACCTTGCTATTCAGCCGCCGCCGGCTCAACCGACGCGAACCGCCCACGGTTGCCGTGATCGGAGAATTTCACCCGCCCGCTCACCTTTGCGAACAATGTGTCGTCCGAGCCGATTCCCACGTTGGTGCCGGGCTTGATCTTTGTGCCCCGCTGGCGGACGATGATCGATCCGCCCGTTACCATCTGGCCGGCAAATGCCTTCACGCCCAGCCGCTGCGCATTGGAATCGCGCCCGTTTGTAGAACTGCCGCCACCCTTTTTATGTGCCATTGCCGAATTCCTCTTCTCAAATTTCCTGGGCGCCCAACGGTCGGCGAACCTTTGCTTTTGCGCCTGACCTGGGAAAGCCCGCCCTGCCGCTGAAAGCCGAGGGCTGACTGCCGAAAACTACTTCGTGTAGGTCACGCCATCGGCCTCGATCGCCGTGATGCGCACCTCGGTAAAGTTCTGCCGGTGTCCCTGCAGCTTCTTGTACTGCTTCTTGCGCTTGAAGTGGAACACCAGGATCTTGTCGCCGCGCCCTTCGCCCACGATTTCCGCCGTAACCTTGGCCGCCCCGGGCTTCGCCAGGGTGCCCGCTTCGCCGGATACCGCCAGCACATCGCTGAATTCGATCGTCTTGTCGTCCGACCCCGGCACGCTCTCGATCTTCACCACGTCGCCGGGCGCCACGCGATACTGCTTGCCGCCGGTGCGTAAAACTGCGTACATACATCCTCCAGAGCAGATCGCGGCTCCCGCGATGCGCTCATCCAAGAATCAAAAAAAGGCGGAAACTCTGCGCCGCGGTACGCTCAAGCCCGAAAGCACAAAGCGAGCGCCTTGCCTTCGCGGCAACAGGCAGGAATCGCCAAACTAGAGTAGTTTACCGGCTTTGGTCGGCTATGGTCAATGGATTGGCCGTATTTCCCCCACGCCCGGGCAAGGCTGGGACGGGGCACCCCCAGCCTCGGCCGAATCATTCTTCAACGATCGCCAAATCCCACGGCGCCAGCGTCAGGATGGCTCCTTTGCCCACCATCTTCCCGTCTATCAGGTTCGTTCCCGCACCATAGACATAATTCGCCTTCACCTCGTTGGCCGAGTAGTTGAAGTAGTAGTGCACCTGCTTTCCCATTCGGTTCACCCCGTGCCGGACATGCACCGAAGCCGGCAATTGCTGGTCCGGCCCCGTCAACCCCGCCTGTTGCAGAGCATCCCGCAGCACTGCCTTCTGCAGCGGGTCGGAAAGGTACGTGCCCTCGTACACCAGCGTCCCTGACCCGTAGCTGTTTTCGGTGATCGCCGGCCACTTTCCGAAGAACGGGTGGTCGTAGAACGCCACCGCCTTGGCGTGCTCCGGCATCAGGAACTCGGCCCAGTACGACACCTTGTTGTCGGTGCCCGCGTGGAACGGATCGCCCTTCAGAGCCAGCGGCTTCTCCAGGTTTGAGAATTCCTGGTAGCTGAACCCCGCCGCATCGCGCAGCGGGCCCGGCGCCCCCACCCACCGTACCGCCGAATTCTCATTCGCAAACGCGCTCTTGAACGTCATCACCACGTGCCCGCCGTTCTTCACGTAGGCGGAGATCCGTTCGAGCAGCGCGTCGTCGGAGATGTACAGCGCCGGCACGATCAACACCTTGTACGCCGAAAAATCCCGCGTCTCCGGAAACACGAAGTCCGCGCTCACGTTCAGCTCATAAAGCGCGCGATGCACCTGGTGCACCAGCGAGTCATACCCCGCCGCCGCACTCCCCGCCTCCCAGGGCAGGGAAGCGGTCGATGTGAACGGCATGAAGCCGATGGCGTTGGCCGAGTCGCGGCTCCACAGAATGGCCACATCACTCTTGATCTTCAGGCCCGCGAGGTGCGGGCCGATCTTCTCCAGTTCATGCGCCGTGCGGCTCATCTCGGCATACGCCCGGTTCGGCTCCAGATCGTGCGACAGGATGCCCTTCCAGTAGGTCTCCTGCCCGGCTGCAATCGAAGCCCAGTGCCAGTACTCCACCATGTTGGCGCCGTTCGAAAGATGGGTGTAGACGTCTTCGCGCAACTGCCCATCGTAGGGCGGATACTGGAACGCCGACGACCAGTCCGTCGTCTGCGCGTTGGTCTCCGTCACCAGGTAATTCCCATGTTTGAGCGAGCGCGTAAAGTCGCCCTGCATGGCCTGGGTCGCGCCGTCATAGTGGTCCTGGGTGCCGTGGTAGATGTTGTCGGCGGGAATGTCCAGACTGTCGGCTATAGCCTCCTCGTTCACGTCGTGCCGCATCATGCTTCCGTAATCGGTGGTCACGAACTGCCGCGGCGACCCGCACTCCCGCACCAGTTCCGCCTGCCAGTGGAGAAAATCCGTCACCCGCATCTGGCTCCAGCGCGTCCACTCCAGCTTGTAACTGGTCGAAATCGTCCCGTCCCGCGCGGGAAGGTCCTCCCATGTGTGGATGTTCTCGCCCCAGTAGTTCAGGAACCACGCCTTGCTCAACTCTTCCGGCGTGTGGAACTTTTTCTCGAGATAGTGCTGAAACCCGACGAAGACATCGTGATTGGCAGCGCCGTAACTCGACGTCTCGTTGTCGAGCTGCCACCCGATCACCGTGGGGTTGTCCTTGTAATGCGCGACGATGTGCCGGATCAACCGCTCGGCATAAAAGCGGTACGCGGGTGCGTCGGTATCCATGTTCTGCCGGATCCCGTACACGCTCGGCACCGGCTTGCCTCCGAACGGGCCTTCCGGAATGCGGTCGGCCAGGATCTCCGGATGCTCATGGGCCATCCACGCCGGAATCGAATACGTCGGCGTCCCCAGGATCACCTTGATCCCCGCCTTGCTCATCGCGTCGACAATGCGATCCATCCACGCATACTCGAATCGGCCGTCCTCCGGCTCCCACAGGCTCCACGTCGACTCACCCATCCGCACCACGCTGAGTCCCGCGGCCTTCATCAGCTCGACGTCTTTTTCAAGCCGCGCATTCTGGTCCCCCGGCATGTATTCGTTGTAGTAAGCCGCGCCATATAGCACATTGGGGAAATCGATCTGCGGCTCATTCGAGGATGCCTGCGGACGCAGGGCCGCCCCACTGAATAAAAGGATCACGGCCGCACATGCCGCGAGAAATCGTTTACGCGCGAAGCTCATGAACCGCCGCCATGATTGCATTTCCACACCATCCCTGCCTGTGTTTTGAAGTCGCGCACGATTCTAATTCGCCTGGGTGCCCCAGGTCTCGATTCTGAGACCTGGGAGGGAGTTCCGAACATCATTTAACCGTCCAGACCCGCGGCCGCCCGCACAGCCTCCCGCTCCCCGCAGGCGCTATACTCTTCCCGCCATGCAATCCCGTGTACTGACAGCCATCCTGTCTCTTGGCCTCTCGTCACTGGCCCTCGCCCAGGATCACGGCCAGAACCCGCCCACGGCCTCCGATGCCCACGCGTTCATCGACCGCGCCAATGCCGAACTGCTCAAGCTCTCCGTCGATGCCGCGCACGCCGAATGGACCGCCGAGACCGACATCACCGACGACACCGAGTCCACCACCGCGCTGCTGAACGAGCTGATCACCGCGCGCTGGCTGGCGCTGAGCGAGGAGAGCCATCGCTGGGACAAGGTGAACCTGCCGCCCGATCTTCGCCGCCAGATCATGCTCCTGCAACTGAATTCCGGGTTGAGCACGCTGACAGCTCCGAAGGAGCCAAAGCTTCTGGCCGAGCAGACTCAACTGGCCGCGCAACTCACCGGCATGTACGGCAAGGGCAAATATTGTCCCGACACTCCGGCCGGCCAGCCGCCTGCCCCAGACGCCAGGTGCCTGGGCATCGACGCCATCTCCAACCAGCTGGCCAAATCGCGGGACCCGGAAGAAATGACCCGCCTCTGGGCCGGCTGGCATGCCATCGGCGCGCCGATGCGCGAGAAGTATGCCCGCTTCATCGAACTGCAGAACCTTGGCGCGAAAGAGGTGGGATACCGCGATGCGGGCGAATTCTGGCGCGCCGGCTACGACATGACGCCCGCCCAGTTCTCGGCCGAACTCGAGCACGCATGGGCGCAGCTTGAGCCGCTCTATCGCGAGCTTCACCATTACGTGCGCAGCCGCCTCATCGCCACGTACGGCAAGGCAGCCGAGCGCGCCGACGGTCTCATCCCCGCGCAACTGCTAGGCAATATGTGGGCGCAGGAGTGGGGCAACATTTACCCCCTGGTCGCGCCCACCGACCCCCTGCTCTCGCAATTCAAGCCCGTCGATCTCGAATCCGCCCTCAAGCAGCAGATCGCCGAAAAAGATCCCGCCGCCGCTCCCGCGTTCAGTTCCCGCACCGACCCCTCCTCCGATGCCGGCCACGCCGCTTCCTTGGCCGCGGGCCGCGACATGGTTCACTACGGCGAGAATTTTTTCATTAGTCTCGGATTTCCGCCTCTCCCCAAGACGTTCTGGGAACGATCGCAATTCGAGCACCCGCGCGACCGCGAAGTGGAGTGCCATGCGTCGGCCTGGGACGTCGATAACGTCGACGATCTGCGGGTCAAGATGTGCATCGAAGTCAACGCCGACTACTTCACCACCGTCCATCACGAGCTGGGCCACAACTTCTACCAGCGGGCCTACAACCGGCAGCCGTTCCTGTTCCGCAACGGAGCCAACGACGGCTTTCACGAGGCCATCGGCGACTCCATCGCGCTGTCCATCACTCCGTCCTACCTGAAAACCCTCGGCCTCACCACGGAAGATCCGCCCGTCGAAGCCGACATCCCGCTGCAATTGCGCACCGCGCTCGACAAGGTCGCGTTCCTGCCCTTCGCCCTGGCCCTCGACAAGTGGCGCTGGGGCGTATTCTCCGGAGAAATCAAGCCCGCCGGCTACAACCAGGCCTGGTGGGAGCTGCGCGAGAAGTACCAGGGCGTAGCCCCGCCGGTCGAGCGCTCCGAGGCCGACTTCGATCCCGGCGCCAAGAACCACATCCCCACCAACGTCCCCTATGCGCGCTATTTTTTGGCCCGCATCTACCAGTTCCAGTTCTACAAGGCCATGTGCGACGCCAGCGGCTATCACGGCCCGCTGAACCGCTGCAGCTTTTACGGCTCGAAAGCCGCAGGCGGGAAGCTGGCAAGGATGCTCGAAGCCGGGCAATCGCAGCCCTGGCAGCTGACGTTGAAAGAGATGACCGGCGTCGATCATCTCGATGCCCAGCCCATGCTGGATTACTTTGCTCCCCTCTACAAATGGCTGAAGGAACAAAACGGAAATGCAGGGAAATAGGAAACAGCGATCAGGGATTAGGGATCAGGGATTAGGGAACAGGGGACAGGAGAAGGCCCCCTAACCCCTAACCCCTGCTTCATCCACCCTTGGGTGGTTGCGGCGTCCCCATTCCGCTTCGTAGGATGGCGAGACGATGCAAGCCATCCCGCCCCAGCGACAAATGGGAGTGTGGGCCGCCACCGCGGTGGTCACCGGCGAATCCATCTCGCTCGGAATTTTTCTTACCCCTGCGGCCATGGCAAAATCCCTCGGATCTCCGGCGCTGCTTGGAGGCGTGTGGTGCGGGATGGCGGTCATGACGCTGGCCGGTGCGCTCTGCTTCACTGAACTGGCGGTGCGCAATCCGCAGGATGGCGGCGAATACCTCTATCTCCGCCGCGGCTTTGGGCGCCACGTCGCATTTCTCTACGGCTGGATGGCGGCCATCGTGATGTACCCTGGCGTGGCGGCGGCCCTTTGCGTGGGATCGGTTCCCTATCTGCAGACGCTGTTTCCTGTCCCCTCAGCCATGGCGCCTTCGCTTTCCGCGTTGATGCTGCTTGCCGTCGGCGCCGTGAACTACTTTGGGGCTCGCTTCGCCAGTAGCGTCATGGCCGCCGTCAACTGGCTCAAGGTCCCCGTGCTGCTTGGACTGGTGGCATGGGCGCTCGCCTCAGGGCATGCCACGCTCGCCAACCTCACCCCAATCACGGAGCGCCGGCCGGGGTCGGATCCCTTGATCGGGGCTATTGCCGGCGCCGCGATCAGCGCATTTTATACCTTCGGCGGATGGTGGGAGGCGGGCAAGATCGCCGGGGAAGTGCGTAATCCCGCGCGCGCCCTGCCCATCGCGTTCACCGGAGGCGTCCTGATCGTCACCGCGCTCTACCTGCTCGTCAGCCTGGCTTTCGTTGCTGTGGTACCCATGCAGCAGATCTCCAGCAACACCGCGTTCGTGGCGCAGTTCGGGCAGGCGCTGTTCGGCTCGGCCGGGGGCCGCGTTCTCTCCGCCTGCGTGGTGCTCAGCGTGTTTGGCGGGCTGATGGTCTTGAGCATGGCCGTCCCGCGCGTGACCTACGCGCTGGCGCGCGCCGAGTCGGACGAGCGCGGCTCGGGTCCACTGGGCGTGTTTGCGCAACTTCATCCCCGTTTCGGGACCCCGGCAAACGGTGTCCTGCTGCAGACCGGCATGGCTCTCCTGGTGCTTTTTCTGGGCGCCTTCGACCGCATTCTGCCCTTCATGATCTTCCCGGCGGTGGTCTTCCTTGCCTTGACGACGGCGGCGCTGTTTCGCGTCATCACGCCGGTAAAGCGCTGGTGGTTCCCGGCTGCTCCGCTCGTGTTCATTTCCGCCGCCGGCGTACTGGCAATCATGCTGCTGCTGCACGGCCCGGTTCCGGCGCTGCTAGGCGCGGCTGTGGTTCTCTCCGGCCTTCTCGTCCGCTGGCTTCTGGTGCGGAAAAGCAGTTCTCAGTTCACAGTTCCTGGTTCACAATTCTCTGACCAACCGAGCTCCGTTGCCCAAGAACGTTCAGGGAGCGAGCACGCCGAGATCAGGCCTGACAACTGAAAACTGCGTAGAACGCGCGCAACGGGCGGCGATGCGTTGGCTCAGAGCGACGCTGCTTCTGCGCGCAGTTTTCGAGCCTCCTCCGTTCGGCCCAACTGCTCGAGCAAGGCGGCGTGTTGCCGGAGAATCGAAGCCAGGTACTGGCCATACTTGTCCTTCATGTCGGGCAGGTCCGCCATCGCTTTGCGATGAGTGTCTTCGGAGATTGTGAAGTCGGCTAAGGCCGCATCGGCCTGTCCCAATCGGATCTCGACCATCGCCCGCCAGAAAAACGGCATGGCGTATTCCTGATTCACGTCCGTCAACCCTTTCTTTGCCGCGTCAACCGCGCTGTTCTCTTCCGCCAGGGCATCCTCGAGCCTTCCCGCCATCAAGAGCGCATGTCCGTAATACTGGTGCGACTCGACCCTGACGAGTTGGTCGCTGGGTGTGGTGACTCCCGCCTCCATCGACTTATCGAGTGCGGCTTTGCAGAAGCGGACCGAATCTTCCGCGTTCTGCGCTTTGACAGCCGCCCGGCATTTCTCCGAAATGGGGAAATACTCCTGCGCAGCCTTCTCCTGTTGCGGCGTAGGACCTTCGCTGAGATTGTCGAGGTGGAATGGAATCCGGACGGTCGTGCTGACCGCGACGGCCGATCCATTCTCTGCAAATGGCTTGAAGGTCCATTTGCGCACTGCGTCGAGCGCCGCCTGCTGGAGCATGGGTGGACCGCTCAAGACTTTCTCAGACGCAACTTCGCCCTTTGCGTTGATGACAATCGCAATGACCACGTCGCCCTGCACTCGCGCGGCCCTTGCGATGGGAGGATAGACTGCGTTCGGAGACAGAAGAAGATTCTTGCGCGCCGAAGCCTCATCCAACGACCGCGAAGGCGAGGACGGCTGCGCAGGGGCGAGACTTGACAAGCAGAAAACAACTCCCAAAGCGACTACCATGAGCATAGGCACCTTTGGATTGATGGATCAGTCGCGTCCATGGTACATCAGCCGAGTCGCCGGGTTTCTTCCCGATCCTAATCCCTCGTTCCTTCGTTTCCGGCGTTTCTTGCTTTGACCTTGATCCAGATCGGAGTGCCCTTGAAACCGAAGGCCTCGCGGATCTGGTTCTCGAGAAAGCGCTCGAAAGCGAAGTGCAGCTTAACGTCGCGGTCGGTGAACAATACGAACGTCGGCGGGGCCACCGCGGCCTGGGTCATGTAGAAGATACGGATGCGCTTCGCCATCGGGACGGGCGCGCGCTGAAAGTCGATCCGCTCGAGGAACCGGTTCATCTGCCCGGTGGTGACGCGTTTGCGCCGCTCGGCCGCCACGGTTTTCACCTCCTGCAGCACGCGTCTCATGCCCTTGCCTTCCAGCGCCGAAAGATAAATCACCGGCGCGTAATCGAGATACTTCAGCACCCGCCGCAACTGCCGTTCGAAGATCTCCCGATCTGCGGGCGGCTTGCCGTCGGAACGCCCGGTGGTCACCGCATCCCACTTGTTCACCACCAGGATCACGCTGCGCCCGCTCTCGTGCGCATAGCCGCCGATGGTCGCGTCGTTGGCCAGCACGCCTTCCGTGGCGTCGATCACCAGTAGTGCCACGTCCGCCGCTTCCAGATGCCGCCGCGCCATCACCACGCTCAGTTTCTCGGCCATCATCCGCGTCTTGCCCTTGCGACGAATGCCGGCTGTATCGACAAAACGGAGCTTGCTGCCTTCGAACTCCACCACTTCGTCCACAGCATCGCGTGTCGTGCCGGCGATCGGAGAGACAATCGCTCGCGTCGTCCCCGTAAGGGCGTTGAGCAGCGTCGACTTGCCCACATTCGGCCGCCCGATGATGGCCACCGACGTCTCGTGCTGCTCGAACTCGCCGTGGGTCCTGTGCCGCGGCGTGGCGTCGAGCCGGCGATGCGCCTCCTCAGCTCCCGGCTCCAGCGTCCCGCTTTCTGGCTCGATTGCGTCCTCTTCTATTTGTGCTTCGCTTTCTCCCGCCGTCGCCGGAATCGCCTCCGCAATCGCATCCAGCAACTCACCGATCCCCAGGCCGTGCTCGGAACTGATCGGGAACACGTTGCGAAGGCCCAGCCTGCGAAAGTTCTCCGCCTCGGCCGCCGTAGCGTCGCTCTCCACCTTGTTCACCGCCAGGAAGACAGGCTTATTTCCGTGCAGAAGCAGGCGCACCAGGTCGTAGTCGGGGCTCGCTAGCTCCGTGCGTGCGTCCACCACCAGTACCAGCGCGTCCGCCTCGCCCAGCGCTACCTTTGCCTGGTTGAAGATCTCGGTGGGAATCAACTCCGGATCATCGGGAACGATGCCCCCCGTATCGACAAGCCGGTATTGCCGCCCCGCCCACTCGAACTCGCCGTAGATGCGGTCGCGCGTAATACCCGGCTCATCGCCGACAATCGACCGGCGGCTCCGTGTCAGCCGGTTGAAGAGCGTCGATTTGCCCACGTTGGGCCGACCGATAATGGCGATCAGCGGCGGGGCCGAGGCTCGGGCCCGCGCGGGAGCAACCGACTTGCGATAGGTAGGCAAAGGCCGTCTCCGTCGCCACTCCCGGGCACCTGTGGCTAGGTCTGGTTTTGAAAGGGAACGACTCTACAGCTTGCTGAAAAAAATGCAGCACAACATTTGAAAGGGCACGACTTCACAAGCTGCGGAAGAACTCTCTGCGAAACGTGCCATGTACCAGGGCACGACTTCAGTCGTGGCAAAATGTCCCAGAATCCACGCGGGCTTTAGCCCCTGGGTTTTCTTCGAAATCGGATCGGCTGCCACAAGGAGCGGTCCACTTCCTATCGTAAAGGGTGGGGCTAGTCCAGCGTCCGCGTGCAGGTGCGATTCCTTCCCTGGTGCTTCGCGTCGTAGAGGGCCTGGTCGGCGCAATCCACCAGCATCGTCGGGTCCACCCCGCTGCGCGGCTGATTCACGGAGCCCACCCCGATGCTGACCGTGAGCTTCTGATCGAACGGCGAGGCCTTGTTCGTCACCCCAAGGGCCTCCACGGACTCCTGCATGCGCCGCGCGATGCTCGCCGCGCCCCGGCTTTCGGTGTCCGGGAGCAGCAGGACGAACTCCTCTCCGCCCAGCCGGGCAACGATGTCGTCCGGCCGCCGCGCGTGCTCCCGCATCAGACGAGCAATCGCAACCAGGCATTCGTCCCCGTAGCTGTGCCCGTGGTGATCGTTCACGCCCTTGAAAAAATCGATATCCAGCATCAGCAGCGCCATCGGTTGCTCGCGCCGGGCTCCGCGCCGCCACGAACGCCCCAGCGCCTCCTCAAACCGGCGGCGATTCGCAATGCCGGTAAGCGGATCTTCTTCCGACATCTGCCGCAGCCTGGCGTTCGCTTCCTCCAAATCGTGTTCTCGTTGCAGGAGCAGGCTGCGGCCGGAAAGGTAATTCAACTGCACAACCGCTGACTGTATGCCCCGAATAGCCAGCAACGCGAAGATGGCGGTCAGCCCCAGCATCGGGTGCTGGGGCGTAATCGAAGCCGCCAGCGTGAAGATGCCCGCGGTGATGAGCATGGGGCACAAGGCTTCCACCAGCAGCCTGCCGCGGGGGGTGGTGTCGCGCGGTTCGAGTTCCGGCTGCAGGATCGGCAAGTGCAGCGCTTGCCACCCAGCCAGGAAAAACGGTGCGCTCCACAGAAGATCGAAGATTGTCCCTGCATGCAGGTTCCAGCGCGCCGTGGCGTAGTCCATGCCCACCTCGATCGGCAGATAGGTCCACAAAACCACGCAGATCAAGCGCACAACCTGCCGTTCCTCGCCGCTCGCCCACGCGAACATCCGCAGCAACCCCATCAAAGCCAGCAGAACGCAGGCTGCTCCGTAAATCCTTCCCATCGCGGTCGCCGCCGCCTGGGGGCTCATCGACATGCGAAACAACAGCGCGTACGTCAGAACCAGTGCCAGGGCGATCTGGGCAAGGTTGAGAGCCAGCACCGCCCGCAGCGACTCCGTCTCGCGCGTGGTCGAGAGCGCCAGAAGCAGCGGGAATGTCGCTGCCATGTAAATGAAATCCGACCCATCCACGGTGAGACTGCTGGCCGCGGGCGAATGGCCAACTACGGTTTCCACCACGTGCGCCAGGGCCCACAGAAAGAGGCCCGCGCTGGTCCAGAGCCATACCGGCCGCTCGCGCGAAAGCAGCCGCCGCGCGCGCCATACGCAGGCGACGCCCGCCAGCATCGGCACGGCCGCCGTCATCCCGCGCGACAAACCCACCGGCGCGGGATGCGCCACCAGCAGCACAAGTGCGTGCGCACATACCACCGTCCCCATCGCGGCCCACAATAGCTTCGCGGACGACGTTTGACCTGTGCTTCGTATGGCGATGGCCGTATTGCTCATTTAGGGCTCGATGCAGAGCTTATGTAATTGCCGTGGCCCGGGGGGATAACTCAAGCTGTTGGTTTTGCAAAACAATATGACTTTAGTCAGTTACCCGACTCAGTGGCGTGTGAATCCGAACGCGGCAAATTACTCCTACCATAAACGCGACCTCCAGCACGCGCAAAGAAAATCGCAAAAACTGAGAGCAGGGAAGAAGCCGCACGTGAAATCCAGCGCCTCTTCGGGAATTCGGTCGGCCGCGCCGGCCCCCTCCCCTTCACCCGTGATCCGAATTCCCAGGATCTCGGTCTCTATTCCCTGTTCCCTCGTTCCCTGTTCCCTTAGTCACTATGATGGAAGCAGCCCCCCATGGCTTTCAGCGAGATCTCAACCCGGGCCCTTCCCACGCTGCACGAGTTCTTTGCGCCCGGCGGCATCCTGGCTCAGTCGCCGCTGCCTTACGAATATCGCCCCGGCCAACTGGAAATGGCCAAGGCCGTCGAACGGGCGCTCACCGAACGCCGGCACCTGATCGTCGAAGCCGGCACCGGCACCGGAAAAACCCTGGCCTATCTGCTCCCCGCCCTGCGCACCGGCCAGCGGGTGATCGTCTCTACCGGCACCAAGGCGCTTCAGGACCAGCTCTATTTCCGCGACGTTCCCTTTCTCGAGTCGCTTCTGGGAGGCCTGCGCGTCTGCTACATGAAAGGCCGCGCCAACTATCTCTGCCGCCACAAGCTGGCTACGCTCCGCAATCAGCCCATCCTCACCGGCCTCGAAGAGATCGACCAGTACCGCCAGATCGTCGAATGGGAGCGGACCACCGAAACCGGCGACCGCTCCGAGATTGCCGGCCTTCCCGAAGCCAGCGCCCTCTGGTCCAAGCTCGATGCACGCTCCGATGCCTGCCTGGGTTCCACGTGTCCCGACTATCGCCGCTGCTTCATCACCGAGATGCGCCGCAAGGCCCTCGAGTCCGACATCATCATCGTCAATCACCACCTGTTCTTCGCCGACCTGTCGGTGAAGCGCGAAGCCGCCGGCGCTCCCGATGCCGGCATTCTCCCCGACGCCGCCGCGGTCGTGTTCGACGAGGCCCATGAACTGGAAGATGTCGCCTCCAGCTACTTCGGCCTTTCGGTCAGCAACATCCGCTTTGAAGAACTCGCCCGCGATACGGAAACCATGCTCCGCGGCAAAGAGGGCGCGGAGAACATGCCTGGCCTCACCCAGCAGCTCCGCGACCGCGCGCGCCTGTTCTTCTCCGTTCTTCCCATGACCGGCGATGGCCGACAACCGTTCACCGGCCGCGAGGAGTTCCTCGAGAGCTCGGGCGATCTCTATCTCAGCCTCTGCGCCTCGCTTCGAAGCCTCGAAGCCGAAATGGACGGGCTGAAGAACGTCGAGGAAGCACCAGGGCTGCGCAAGCGCGTGTCGCGCCTGCGCTCGGAGCTCGAGTTCCTGCTCGAATCCAACGCCAGCAACACCGTGTACTGGCTCGAGCGCCGCGCCTATGGCGCCGCGGACCGAAACGGCCAGCGCCCGGGCCGGCCACCGACGCGCAACACCTTTCTGCAGGCGACGCCCATCGACGTTTCGGAGCTGCTGTCCGAGTTGGTATTCGAGACCATTCCCACCGTCGTGCTCACATCGGCCACGCTCACGGTTCAGGGCGGATTCGAACACCTGCGTCGGCGCCTCGGTCTCGAGGAAGCCCGCGAGCTCGTCGTGCCTTCGCACTTCCGCTACGGCGAGCAGGCTCTGCTCTACCTCCCGCCCCAGATGCCCGATCCCCGCGACCCGGGCTTCCCCGAAGCCGCCGCAAGCTGTATCCGGCGCGTCCTCGAAATCTCGAAAGGCCGCGCCTTCTGCCTGTTCACCAGCTACAGCCAGATGCGCGACCTCTACGAGCGTCTGCTCCCGGTGCTCGACTACCCCATCCTTTTGCATGGCAACGCGCCCCGCAAGGCGCTGCTCGAAGAATTCCGCTCCACGCCCAACGCCGTCCTCTTCGGCACCGCCAGTTTCTGGCAGGGAGTAGACGTACAGGGCGAGGCGCTGAGCTGCGTCATCATCGACCGCCTCCCGTTCGCCGTCCCCAACGACCCGGTCGTGCAAGCGCGCATGAAAGCCATCGAAGATGCCGGCGGCAAGCCCTTCTTCGACTACCAGGTCCCCGAGGCGGTCCTCACGCTGAAGCAGGGGTTCGGCCGCCTCATCCGCTCTCTCGAAGACCGCGGCGTCCTCGTTCTCCTCGACCCCCGCATCCGCCGCCAGCGCTACGGCCAGGCCTTCCTCCAGAGCCTCCCGCCCTACCGCATGACCGCCTCAATCACCGATGTCGAGGCGTTCTTTGAATCCCCGCCATCTACTTGAATTGATCCTCCTGGGCGAAGCTTGGCGCGTCGCGCGCCAAACCGCATGCTTTGGTTTGTGCATGTGGCGACGCACATCTTTACCGATACACGCTGGTCGCGCACTTTCAAGCGCACCGAATAAACTGCCGGAATTCCTTTCCCGTTGTGCCCGACTCATTGGCCGGCAGGCCTTACCATGATCTCCACGGGAGATCGCCCATGCCTTCACGCTTTTTTCTTTGTCTTGGTTTAGGTGTGTTCGCCGCCACGACGCTGGCTTCCCTGCCGGCCCTCGCGCAGAACACCAACGACAAACTGCCCCCGGTCATCGACGTCCACGTCCACGCGATGGACGAGTCCTTCCCGGGAGGGGGAATGTGCCCCAACACGCCGAGGTTCCTGGCCTCGGATCCGGCCACAAAGGAAGCGCCCTCCGGCTGGGATGCTCAGGACGGGTGCACGCCCAGGCTCTACCTCGCCGCCAGGGGCCAGTACATCAAGGACGTCGTGGCCGAGATGGAGCGGCTCAACGTCACCGCCGTCGTCTTCGGCGACCCGGCCAGCGTGAAGAAATGGCAGGACGCCGCTCCCGGCCGCGTCATCCCCGGCACCTCCTTCAACGAAGGCATGACCCCGGGCAAGCGCGTCGCCCTCGACCAGTTGCGCAAAAGCTTCACCGCGGACGGCTTCAAGGTCATGGGCGAAATCGGCCTGCAGTATGAAGGCCTCTCGCCCAGCGACCCTTCCGTCGACCAGTTCTTCGCCCTCGCCGAGGAGCTCGACATTCCCGTCGCCATCCACATGGGCACCGGCGGCTCGGGCCGCGCCAACATCGGCATGCGCAAGTTTCGCGGCTCGATGGGAGATCCGCTGCTGCTCGAAGATCTCCTGGCCCGCCACCCCAAGCTGCGCGTCCAGGTGATGCACGCTGGCTACCCCTTGATCGACAACATGCTCACCCTGCTGCAGGCCAACTCGCACGTCTACGTCGATGTCGCCGGCCTCATCTGGAGCTACCCGCTCAAGGAAGTCAACCGCTACATCCAGCGCCTGGTCGAAGCCGGTTTTGAAGACCGCGTGATGTTCGGCACCGATCAACTCCAATGGCCGAAGCTGATGGCCTATTCCATCAGCATCATTCAGAACGCCGACTACCTCACGCCCGAACAGAAGCGCGACATCCTCTACAACAACGCCGCCCGCTTCCTCCGCCTCACCCCGCCCGAATCGAAAAAGTAGTGCGTGCCCTCCGAGTGTCTGCCTGAGAACGCGATGGAATGCGCCATGTCCAAACCCTGCCTCGTCAGTTCGTCATAAGCTAGAAGCAGGAGAACCGCGCACCACGCATGCAGATCACCTCTCACGACGTTCTACTCGTAGTCGACATTCAGAACGATTTCTGTCCCGGCGGGGCACTGGCCGTGCCCGGCGGGGACGAAGTCATCCCGGTCATCCATAACATCGCGCCGAAATTCAAGCACATCATTCTCACCCAGGACTGGCACACTCCCCGGCATCAATCCTTCGCCAGCGCGCACCCCGGCAAGCACCCCTTCGAGCACGTCCGCCTCAGTTACGGAGATCAAACGCTGTGGCCCGACCACTGTATCCAGGGCACCCCCGGCGCCGAATTCCATCCCGCCTTGAGCCTGCCTCGCGCCGAACTGGTCCTGCGCAAAGGCTTCCGCCCCGAGATCGATTCCTACTCCGCGTTTTTCGAAAACGACCGCGCCACCGCCACCGGACTGGCCGGCTATCTTAGAGACCGTGGGCTTACCCGCGTGTTCATCGCCGGGCTGGCCTACGACTATTGCGCCGCCTATTCCGCGCTCGACGCACGCCGCATCGGCCTTCCGGCCATCATCGTTCGCGACGCCTGCCGCGCCATCAACCTGAACGGCTCCGTTGCCGCCATGGAGAAAGAATTCGCCGCCGCCGGAGTAGAAGGGATCGAGAGCACGACTCTCGCGCATTGAAATCCCTGGCTTCGGCCACTGGGGTCCGCGAACTTCCACGCTTACAATCGCAGCAGGGTGGTTCGTTTGCCCTGGCCATGTCCCGCAACTTCTACATTCTCGCCGCCGTGCTCCTGGTGTTCGCCGGGCTCTCGGGCGGCATGTCCCTGGTGCCGTCCAGTTTTCAGCCGGGGCTGCCGGCCAACGGCACGCTCTGGCGGACCACCTCGCTCATTTTGCTGATCGGCGGCTTGGCTTTCGCCATCATCGGCGCCCTGAGTAACCTGTTCGAGCAGGTTGACCGCCACAGCGAGCGCGATCGCCAGGAAGCCCGGCGGAAGCGGCGCAGCCAGCGCGATGATCCCTGAGTCCTTCTCCGATTGCGTGCGCGCCCCAGGTCTCGATTTTGGCGCCGGGAAAGGAGCGGGTCCGCGGCTCAGACCCACCGCCCGACGAACTAGAATCAAAGCAGAGGGATTCTTCCCCAGCAGGCGGGCGCGCACTTCTCATGTTCGAACTCACGGTAGAACGGGAATTTTCCTCCGGCCATTACCTCCGCAATTACCACGGCCGGTGCGAGAATCCGCACGGCCATAACTACAAGGTCCGTCTCACCTTGGCCGGGGCAGAGCTGGACCAGGCCGGCCTGCTTCTCGACTTCAAGCTCATCAAGCAGGTCATGCGCCCGGTCATCGACCGCATCGATCACCAGATGCTTAATGACCTCGAGCCGTTCACCACCGTAAACCCGTCAGCCGAGAACATCGCCCGCTACTTTTACGAGCAAACCAACGAACAGCTGGCGGGAATGACCCACGGACGCGTGCGCGTGAAGGACTGTACCATCTGGGAGACCGACACTACTTCAGCGACTTATTACGAGTAGATTTCCTGCGCCGCGCTATTCGATTTATTTGAGATTTCCTGTGCTTCCTTCAACTCACGCTGGCGCCTGGACCGCCGTGCCGCCAGTCGCCCCGTCCACCGTCACCAGGTTCCGGCCGCTGCGTTTGGAGCGGTACATGGCTTCGTCGCAACGCCGCAGCAACTCTTCGGGCGCGCGTTCCCCCTTGCTCGCGGCCACCCCGATGCTTACCGTCAGCCGCACGCTCCCCGGCAAATCCGCAAGACAGGCAATCCGGTCGCGCAGCCGTCCCGCCACTTCTTTCGACTGCTCCGGCGATGCGTCGCGCAACAGGATCAGGAATTCTTCGCCGCCAAACCGCGACAGCGCATCGCCCGGCCGCAGCCCGAGTCGCAACTCGTCGGAAACCCGCTGCAGTACTTCGTCCCCCGCCTGGTGGCCCCACGTGTCGTTCACCTGCTTGAAGTGGTCGATGTCCACCAGCAGGATGGTCAGCGGCTTCTCCGAGCGGTTCGACCGATCCAGTTCGCGTCCCAGGATCTCTTCAAAAGCCCTGCGGTTCAGCAGGCCCGTCAGGCTGTCCGTTTGAGCAATCACGTGCAGATCCCGCCGGTGCATGCTCAGGGCCAGCCACGTCAGCCCAAACCCCGCTCCCGCATTCAACACCAGGTTCAGGTAACTGAAGCCCGACTGGATCACGTCCATGTGCAGCACTTCGCGCGGCGGGTGCAACGCCGTCAGCACCATGCGGGCGATTTGGAGGGCCACGATGGCCACCTGCAACCATACGAGCGCCTTTACCAGAGAACGAAGCGCTGCGATCGGCTCCGTGGGATCGCCCGCCGGTTCACGATACGCAAACAGCACCGCCCCCCGCGCAGCCGCAAAGACGGCGAAACACCCGCTACAGACGTAGATCCGCGCCGTCAGCTCATCGCGGATATACGTGTAGTAGTACAACGCGGGCAACGCCGCCACCACCAGGCCCATTCCCCATGGAAAGAACCCGGCGCGCACATCCAGGATGACCGCCGTCGCGCAGTAGAGAAGAAGAGCGCAAACCAGGATCGCCTCCTGCGCGAGCACGATGGTGATCCACGCCGGGGCAAAGGCACGGGTCGCCAGAAGCATTACCCCGAACAGTCCAAGAATCAGCGCACTTACCAGCAGGCGTATGCCGCGCAATCCCGGCACCGTGCGGGAAATCGCGTAGCACCCTGCCAGCATCAGGATTACCGTCACTGCGTATCCACACATCAGATACGGCATGTACATCGGTGCCATTCCTCAAAACGGCCGGGAAAAGCAAGGCGATCCCAGCTTGAGTTCTTCCCCGAAGCCGTCGCGAACTGTATCGGGTCGTTCCTCCTAGGGTTACACAGGAAGATCAATCTGTGTCATACAACAAAATGGGTATGTGGGTAAGACAGGTCCCAGTTCACAGTTCTTCGTCGGCGCCCGCCCAGGCGGGAGCAAGAGCCGTGAACTGAGAACGACGAACGGCACTCAATTCATCTGGGTCGATTTGGACTGCATGTACTTGTCGAATGGGATTTCGAAATAGAACAGTTCCTGTCCGTCGGCATTCATCACCTTGTGGAGATGCAGCTTTGACCCGCGCAGGGGATCGGCGAGTTGGGACACATCGTAGAACAGAAACCCGGCGCGGGTGGTATGTGCCTCCACGACCAGCGCTCCGTATTCGAACTGGTTGAAGTCTTCCTCGATCTCCTTGTTGCTGGCCTTGGGTTTCAGCTTGATGGTAGGAATGGGGCCCGGCATGGGGATGCGGCCGCCTTCGCGTTCCTTGCGCGTCATCAACCGTTCGATGTCCTCCGGCTCGGCCGCCTGGATGCGCTCCCCGGAGCGCGTCTGGAACAGGATTCGCGCATCGCGCAGCGAAATCGGCCGGTCGCCGTCGTTGGTCACGATCAGCCGGACCGGCATGACCCCATGGCCCAGGTAATCCACCCGGAAAATCGATTCTTTTTGCTTGGTGTCGTAGGGCTCGGCGGCGATGGATACCTTTTCCTTTTCATGCACCTCCACGGCGGCAAACGACGTGGCCGGCTGGATCGCTGGAGCAGTATGGTCAGTGGCTAGGGCCGGCAATGCCAGCCCCATCAAAACTGGTAAACCTCGCCAAATCTTCATTGCTCGAAAACCCTCAGCCTCAACGACTGTATCATTTGGAGAATTAGACACATCAATGCCGTAATCCGTCTCGCATGGTTCTCTTTTTCTACAATGTGGCGCTGCTGGCGGCCCTTCTGGCCGGATCGCCCTGGTGGTTATGGCGACTGGCCACCACCCAGAAATATCGTGACGGAATCATCGACCGGCTGGGGCGCGTTCGCGGCGGGCTGGCGGAATTTGCCAAAGCCCAGAGGAGAGCCGGCCACCAATTGATGTGGCTGCACGCCGTCTCGGTGGGTGAAGTCCTGGCGGTAAGCCGCCTGGTGGGCGAACTGGACCGTGCCTTTCCCGACCATCGCCTGGTCATCTCCACCACCACCCGCACCGGGCAGGCGCTGGCCCGGGAGCGCTTTGGCGCCCAACGAGTGTTCTACTGCCCCCTCGACCTGCCGTGGGCCGTGCGCGCTTATTTGAACGTCATCCGGCCAAAACTGCTGATCCTCGCCGAAACCGAATTCTGGCCCAACCTGCTCCAGGCGTGCTTCCGCCGCGGGATCCCGGTGGCAGTGGTAAATGCCCGCATCTCCGACCGCTCCTGGCCGCGCTACCAGATGCTCGGCCGCCTCTGGCGGCCGATCCTGGGCCGCGTCAGCCGGGTTCTCGCTCAGACCGAGATCGACTCCGTGCGCCTGCGCGAACTCGGCTGCCGGTCCGAAGCCGTCAGCATCGCCGGAAACCTGAAGTTTGACGTCCGCGTCGCGCAGGAGGCCGAAGTCACCCGCCTGCTGCGACCCGCCTCCGTGCGATTCCTGGTCGCAGGCAGCACCCTGGAGGGTGAGGAGGCCGCTCTGCTCGACGCCTGGCCGCGGCTGCTCGAAGTCGATCCGAATCTTGCCATGGTTCTCGCTCCCCGTCATCCCGAGCGGTTCGCCACCGTCGCCTCTCTGCTCGACCGGTCCGGCCAGCGCTGGGTCCGGCGTTCGGCGTGGAAAACCCAGCCACCGGATCCGCGGAATCCTCTCGGGCCCCGGGATATTCTGCTTCTGGACACCATCGGCGAGCTGGCCTCGGTGTACTCGCTCGCCGCGGTGGCATTTGTGGGCGGCAGCCTCGTCCCGGCAGGGGGCCACAATCCTCTCGAACCCGCCCAGTTCGGCATCCCCATCGTCATCGGTCCGCACTACGCCAATTTCCGAGCCATCACGGACGATCTGCTTGCCCACCAGGCGCTTCGCATCGCCGGTCCCGGGGACCTCGCCGCCTCCCTCGGGGACCTGCTCGTCGATCCCGACCAGGCCCACGCCATGGGCCTCCGCGCCGAAAACGTCTTCGAACAACAGGCTGGCGCCACGCGGCGCTCCGTCGAGGCCATCCGGGAGCTGCTCCGGCGGGCCCAGTCGGCCCTCCCCTCTCCGGTGCCGGCGAGGCAAGTATGACGCGGGCAATGCCCATGCGGCGGCTTCTGCTCCCCGTCTCACCGCTTTACCGCCTCGCCCTCGCAGCACGCGAATTCCGCCTGCGCCACGGCTGGGAACCGGTCTTCCGCCTGAACGACCCCGTCATCAGCATCGGCAATCTTTCCACCGGCGGGTCCGGCAAAACCCCCTTTGTGATCGCCCTCGCCCGCGCTCTCACCGCCCGCGGCTATGGGGTGGATGTCCTGTCCAGAGGCTATGGCCGCCGAAGCGAATCCCCGGCCCGCGTCGATCCCCGGGGCAATCCGGAAGATTTCGGCGACGAGCCGCTTCTGATCACCCGCGAATCCGGCGTCCCGGTCTACGTTGGCAGCCAGCGCTACGACGCCGGCCTGCTGGCCGAGGCCGCCGCCACAGGTCGCTACTCCGCTCCAGGTGTCCCCCGAAACCCGGGATCAACCGAAGGCTTTGTAACAGGGCACGACTTTAATCGCGCCGATACCCCAGCCAATTCGATTGGGGCGTCAGCCCCTGAGGGTTGTCGTCTCCACCTCCTTGACGACGCCTTCCAGCACCGCCAGCTTCACCGTGACGTCGACATTCTCCTCCTCAATCATGAAGACTGGCACGACCGCCTCCTTCCCGCTGGCAATCTCCGCGAGCCTCTCCACGCGATCAACCGCGCGGATCTCATCGCCATCCCCGATACCGAACCCGGCCTCGAACCCCAACTCCGCGCCCGCGGCTGGAACGGTCCTATCTGGCGCATCCATCGCCACATGGAAGTGCCGCCCATCGACGGCCCCGCCGTCACCTTCTGCGGCATCGCCCGCCCCGCCCAGTTCTTTGCCGGCCTTGAAGCCTCAGGCCTGCATCTGGCCGCCCGCCTCGCCTTCCGCGACCATCACCACTACACTCCGGGCGACCTTGAGCGCCTTCGCCAGGCCGCTCGATCCGCCGGCGCCACCGCCCTCATCACTACTGCTAAGGACCAGGTACGGCTCGCCGCCATTCCCCGCCCGCCCCGCTTCGACCTTTCCGTCCTCACTGCCGGCCTCCGCATCGAAATTGACGACGAAGCCGTCGCCCTCGACTGGCTTACCCGTCGGCTGGCGGACGCGAAATCTCGTCCATCCCTGTGAGAAAATCGAATTTTGCAAATCCAATCCAAGTACCGCCTCCTCGTGGTCCGTCTCGGCGCCATGGGCGACATCCTGCACGCGCTGCCCGCGGTGACCGCGCTGAGGCAGGCCCACCCCGGATGGATCATCGACTGGGTCGCCGAGCCCTCTTGGTGCGCCCTGCTCACTGCCAACTGCGATGCCGCGAAAGCAGAGTCCTTCGGGACAATTGTTGGTCCGTCGTGGGAGGGAAACCCGGCGCTAAGCCCGGCGCAGCCGGTGGTGAACCGGATTCATCTGGCTCCGACCAAGGCGTGGCGCCACGATCCGCTCAGCGCGAAAACCAGAATGGAAATCAGTGCCTTGCGGCGTGGGCTGCGCCAGTGCGGCTATGACGCGGTGCTGGATTTCCAGGGAGCGGCGCGGTCGGCAGCGGTGGCAGCAATGACCGGCTGCCGCCGGCGGATCGGCGAATCCCGCCCCCGCGAATGGGCCGCCCGGTGGTTGTATACCGAACGGGTGATCACGCACGGAGTGCACGTCATCGAGCAGGATATGGAACTCGCGGCAGTGGTGGCTGGCGATAACCTTGCTCCCGTTCAACCGTCCCTTCCCGTCGACTGCGAGGCAGACGCCTGGTGCGATCCCATTCTCCCGCGGCGTGCCGGGGTGCAGGCCGTGCTGCTGAATCCCGGAGCTGGGTGGGGCGCAAAGCGCTGGCCCGTTGAGAGATATGCGGCTGTAGCCACGGAGCTGTCAAAACGTGGCATGCGGGTATTGCTCAACGCCGGCCCCGGGGAGGAGCTCATTGCCGAGTCCATCCGGGACCAATCCGGAGGCGCGGCCCTTCCCGTCCATTGCTCGGTGGCCCAACTCATCGCCCTCACCCGCCGCGTCGCGCTGGTGATTGCAGGCGATACCGGCCCCTTGCACCTGGCATGCGCGCTCGGCAGGCCTGTAGTCGGCATCTATGGCCCCACGGACCCTGCACGCAACGGCCCATTCGGCACCCGCTCCAGGGTGCTGCGAAGCCCCAGCAGCCGCCGCGATCACAGCCGCCGCCCTGAACCGGAAGCCGGCCTCCTCACCATCACTCCTGAGGCAGTCCTCCAGGCCGCGGGTGAACTCCTCGCCGAGGCCCCCGTCTCATGAACGCCCCAGCCAGCCCCGCTCCCTCCGACTGGATCACTCGCTGGCAGCGTATCGCCCGGCGCATTCGAGTGCCCCTCGGATTCCTCACCGCGGTCCTCTACCTGGTTGAACTCTGGCGGCACGCGCCCCGGCCGGCTGCTGTCGCCTGGAGCCTCGGCCTGGTGATCCCGGGCCTGTGGCTCCGCGCCTACGCCTCCGGCTACGTGAAGAAAAACCAGGAACTTACAACCACCGGACCCTACGCCCACACCCGCAATCCGCTCTACCTTGGGTCCATGCTCATTGCTGCAGGCTTTGCCGTGGCGCTGCTCAGTTGGCCGGTAGCCTTGGTCCTGGCCTCAGGTTTTCTTTTGATTTATGTTCCGGTTATCGCCGCCGAAGAGCGCTTCCTGCGCTCTGCCTTTCCCGAATTCGACGCTTACTGCCGCCGCGTGCCCCGCTTGCTCCCCCGCCTCACTCCCGGCGATGTGACGGCCAGCGGCGCGGGGCGTTTCTCGCTGACACTCTACCTGAAACACCGCGAGTACAATGCTCTTTTGGGAGTGATTCTGCTGTACCTTAGCCTGGCTTTCCTCCGGCCGGCCATGACTTTCATCCTGCACGGGCGGCCCTGATCGTGCCATCAAGCCTGACCATCCAACCTTAAGGAGTTTTGCCTGCCGGTGAAGACGCGGACAACTGCAGCCCTCATGTTTTGCGCGGTTCCCAGCGCCATCTTCGCCTGCGCCCAGCAGTCCCCGCCTCCGCCGGTGCCTCTGGCCCCGCCACGCCCCGGCTTCACCTTTCCCCAGAAGCAGACCCTGACCTACTCCGTTGACTGGCGCGTTTTTCCCGCCGGCACTGCCGAGGTTCACTTCGAGGCCAGCGGCGACTCCGAGCAGATCACCGCCAACGCCAACACCAGCGGCGCCATCAACCTCCTGTTCCACGTCAGCGATCATTTCCAGGCCGCTTTTGACCGCAACACCGGCTGTTCCTCCGAGTTCGATAAGCAAACCGTCGAAGGCCGCCGGCAGGTCAACTCCACCCTCAAGCTCGACTACACCCAGCTCAAGTCCATCCTCGACGAGAAGAACGTTTCCAAGAACCAGACCAAGCACCTGGAGACGCCCATCCCCGGCTGTCTCACCGATCTGCTCTCGGGCCTCTTTTATGCCTCGTCCCAGCCCATGGAAGTGGGGAAGTCGTTCGTTCTCCCGGTGGTCGATGCGCTCCATACCGTCCCGGTCACGATGAAGGTCGAGGGCCGCGAAGAGATCAAGACGCCCCTCGGGACCTTCAAGGCCATCCGCGTGCAGCCCACGGCCGACGCCGGCGTAGTCAAGAACCGCGGCAACATCTGGATCTGGTACACCGACGACGACAAGCATCTGCCCGTTCAGATGCGCGCCCGCCTCTTCTGGGGCACCATCACCTTCCGGTTGTCGGCCAACGACAACAAGTGATCAATGGTCAGCGGCTGGCGATCACGAATCCCGTCCAAGCCGTCCAGAGTTGCCTCCGCGGTTCTGACCATTCACCAATCATCACTGTCTTGCCGCCGCCACTCCCATCACCATCTGCGTTCCCGAATCGAGATGGATGTTCTTCCGCGACGCCGTCAACATGCCGGAAGCCGATCCCGAAGCGTCGCTGGCCAGCATCACGCCGGGAATCCCGGTGGCATGAGCCGCCAATGAGCCGGTCGCTCCAACGCCGCCGCCCACGCCGGTCGTAGTCGATCCGGCAAGCCCTGCCGTCGATTGAACAGCTCCGTTGGTTGTCGCCCCCAGACCGGAGGCGGCGCTGCCGCCCGTCGCCCCCAGGTTCGAGGCCGTGCCGCCAGCCACCGAAGTCGTCGCTCCCAGTGCTCCTCCGGCGAGGCCGCCGCCCAGGCGTCCACCGCCACCGCTGCGTGCCCCGGCCCCGATCGGAGCGGCTATCGAGCTGTCACCGTCCATCGAGCCTGCGGCCGCAGCGCTCACCGGCGGCGCGACAGTTTGGATCACAGAATGAATGCCGACGCTCGCGCCACTCTTCAACTCGGCGCGATCGAACACCACGCTTATGGCCGAATCGGACTGTCCCGACCCATGCGCCTGCACCGCGGCCACGTGCCCGATCAGCCGCGATCCCTTGGGAATTACCAGCCCGTCCGCCGTTCTCACCTTCTCCGTCGTCTTCACCACAACTGTGTCGCCCGCCCGGGCCGATTTCGAATCGAGCTTGCCGACCAGTTCAGTGTTCACCGGCCGCATTTCCGCGTTGGCTGAAGCGGAGCCGCTGACCTGGGCCGACGCCGGACCGGCTTGTGCGTTGGCGTTCGCAGACTGGTTCGCCTTGACGCCGGCCGTCGATGCTGCGGAGCTTTGGGTTACGGTTGCGCCCGCCTGCTGCGCGACAAGGGGGAGGCTCGAGACGGCAACGGCCGCCAAAAGCATAAGGAACTGCTTCATTTTTGGTGTCCTCCAAATGCATTCCGTTTGGGGTCTAGATATGGGGGGATGGGAATGCAGGTTTACCAGTTCTGATGCTCCAAATCGGGCTGTCCGGACCTTGAGGACCTCGGAAATGTCTTACGAATGTAACGAACCGCCGGAACCACGAGCGGGCGGCCGTTCACCGTCGCCGACCAAATGGAATCAATGCAGCACGCAGACGGCAGACACGCAGGCGTTAGATCGGCGCGCAAACTCTCCGTTTCCAGGAGACGGTCACTGACCACGGATCACTGCATCCGGTACCGCTCCCGCATCAGCCGCTGCAACCGCGGCCAGTAGATCAGGTTGAACGCCAGTTCCTTGTCGGGAAACATGGATAGCGCCATGCGGCGGGTGTCGGCCACCATCTGGGACGCCTGTTCGACCGTAACCGTGGAGTCCTGCGCGATCACCTGCATCACCATGTTGATGACCGTCTGCAGGCGACGGATCTTGCGGTTCTCCTCCTGTAGCTCTTCCGGCGACTGGATCGGAGGATGTGCCTTTGTTTCAATGCTTTCCGAAGAAACCTGCCTATCCCAGGGCAGGTCACATGATCCCATGCGGCAATCCCTCCTCAGACACGGGGTGAGATGCGTACCTGGCCTGCATCCTACCACCGGTTCCGCTTGACTCCTTGCGCTTCGACTAAAACGCGCTCCGCCAGTCACCCCGGCAGTGGTCGGCTTTCAGTCATCGGTCTTCCGAACAAAAACCCGACCATTGAATACTGATCCCTGACCCCTGTCCCCTGTTCCGTCCGTACAATAGGCTTGGATGGCTTTCACCGAACAGTACGATGTCGTGGTCGTGGGCGCCGGGCACGCCGGGTGCGAGGCCGCCATGGCGGCCGCGCGCATGGGCCTCAAGACCGCCCTCATCACGATGAACCTGGACCTGATCGCCCAGATGAGCTGCAACCCGGCGATCGGCGGAGTCGCCAAGGGGCATCTGGTCCGCGAGGTGGACGCCCTCGGCGGCATCATGGGTGAGGTCGCCGACGCCGTCGGCATCCAGTTCCGCCTGCTGAACACCAGTCGCGGCCCCGCTGTCTGGAGTCCCCGCGCCCAGTGCGACAAAGCCCTTTACCGCGTGAAAATGCGCGAAGTTCTCGAAAGCCAGACAGGCCTGCATATCCGCCAGGCCGAAGTTGTCGACCTCGTGTTTGACGACAGGGAACAGGGAGCAGGGAAGAGCGAACAGGACGACGAGGAACCAGGGAATAGGGACGCAGGGACGAAACGCCGGCGCGTCGTGGGGCTCAAGCTCCGCGACGGACGCCGTCTCCTGGCCGGCGCCACCATCATCACCACCGGTACGTTCCTCAACGGCCTCATCCACTGCGGCGAAGAGCGCTACCCCGCCGGCCGCAGCGGCGAGCCCGCCAGCGTGCTCCTTGGCGAAGCCCTCCGCCGCCTCGGCCTGCGCACCTGCCGCCTCAAGACTGGAACGCCCCCTCGCCTCGATGGCCGCACCATCGACTGGAACAGCTTCGAAGAGCAGCCCGGCGACGCCGATCCCACTCCCTTCAGCTTCCGCACCAGGAAAATCGTGCAGCCGCAGGTCAACTGCCACATCGCCTTCACCACTCCGGAGACGCTGCGTCTCATCCGCGAAAACGTCCACCGCTCGCCGATGTACTCCGGCCAGATCCAGGGCATCGGGCCGCGCTACTGCCCCTCCATCGAAGACAAGGTCGTCAAGTTTCCCGACAAGACGCAGCACCAGTTCTTCCTCGAGCCCGAAGGCCTGAACACCCACGAGGTCTACGTCAACGGCATGTCCACCTCGCTGCCCATGGAAGTGCAGTGGCAGATCGTGCACTCCATCCCCGGCCTCGAGAAGGCCGAGATGCTGCGCCCCGGCTACGCCATCGAGTACGACGCGATCGACGCCACCGAACTCGACCGCTCGCTGCGCGTCAAGTGCATCGACGGGCCTCTATCTCGCCGGACAGATCAACGGGACCAGCGGATACGAAGAGGCCGCCTGCCAGGGCATCATGGCCGGCATCAATGCCGCCCTCTGGCTCAAGGGCCAGCCGCCCTTCACCATGGACCGCACCGAAGGCTACACCGGCATCCTCATCGACGACCTCATCTCCAAGGGCACCAACGAGCCCTACCGCATGTTCACGTCGCGCGCCGAGTTCCGCCTGCACCTGCGCATCGACAACGCCGACCGCCGCCTCACTCCGCTACGGCCGCCGCCTCGGCCTGATCAACGACGATGCCTGGGCCGAGTACGAAGCGCAAGCAGGCGCGCATGCAAGCTCTCGAACGCCTCCTGTCCTTGCGCAAGCCCACCGCCGATCAGCTTGCCGCTGCCGGTCTCGGATCGCTCACCGCCATCGCCGGCCAGACCTGGGCGCAACTGCTCAAGCGCCCCGAGGTCACCATCGAGCCCATCCTGGCCGCGCTCTGCGGCGAACTCGCCGCCGAACCGCTGCTCGCCGCCTCATTCGCCCGGACCGGCCACGCGCCCATCGAACGCGCCGCCATCCGCAACGAAGCCCGCGCCGTCGAAACCGAAATCAAGTTCGCCGGCTATCTCGACCAGCAGAAGAAGTCCATCGAGAAGCTGAAAGCCGCCGAAGCGGTGAGCATCCCCGAGTGGCTGGAGTACAACGCCATCAGCGGCCTCTCGCGCGAAATGCGCGAGAAGCTGGAGCGCATCCGCCCCATCACCATCGGCCAGGCCAGCCGCATCCCGGGCGTCACTCCCGCTGCGCTCAGCCTGGTCCACGTGTCCATCAAGCTCCAGGGCGCCCGCCGTACTTCGGCCAGCGCCTGAAGCTCCCTCGAACTGGCGGCCTGAGGTCTCGCTTCTGAGACCTGGGATGCATCGACTATCCTCAGCTTCACTCTTCGGTCGCTGATATAAAGTTTCGTATGCGCCCGCACTCTTCCATTTCCATCGCGCTCGCATTCGTTTTGTGTCCAACCATGACTCTCTCTCAAAATGCCGCTCCCGTACGCGCCCGCGGCCTCGGTGTGCCCTTCGACGGCATGCCCGGGCCGCTCAACGCCATTACCGACGTCGGCGGCGTCGAAGTGGGCCTGACCACGCTCATTCGCGGCGACGGAGCGTTGAAGGTAGGCGAGGGTCCGGTGCGGACCGGCGTGACCACGATCTTTCCACGCGGCAAGAAAAATTCCGATCCGGTCTATGCCGGATGGTTCAGCCTGAATGGCAACGGGGAGATGACCGGCACCACGTGGGTGGAAGAGTCGGGCTTTCTCGAAGGCCCGGTGGCCATCACCAACACCCACAGCGTGGGCACGGTGCGCGATTCGATCATCGCCTGGGAACTGAAGCACGGGGTCCTCCACCAGGAGTGGTCGCTTCCCGTGGTCGCCGAGACCTGGGACGGTTGGCTCAACGACATCAATGGTTTTCACGTGAAGCCGGACGACGTAATTGCCGCCCTCGATGGCGCCGGCGGGGGCCCGGTCCCCGAAGGCAACGTGGGCGGCGGTACAGGAATGGTGTGCTACGGATTCAAAGGAGGCACCGGCACGGCCTCGCGGGTCCTGACGGGCGAAGATGGAGGCTACACGGTGGGCGTCCTGGTCCAGTGCAACTGCGGACGGCGCCCCCAATTAACCATCGCCGGCGTTCCCGTCGGCAAAGAAATTCCCGATAGGGTCCCCAACGCGCGCGGCCCGCAAGCGCTTCCGCCAGGCGGCGAGACGCGGGGCGACGTCGGCTCCATCATCATCGTCATCGCCACAGACGCGCCACTCATTCCCACCCAGCTCAAGCGCCTGGCGCGACGCGCTTCTCTCGGGCTGGCCCGCACCGGTTCCGTCTCCGGCAATGGTTCCGGCGACATCTTCATCGCCTTCTCCACCGCCAATCCCCACGCCGACGCCCCGCCCGGCCCGAATGTCGTCCATACAGTCTCGAACGAACGCATCACGCCCCTCTTCACCGCCACCGTCGAAGCCACCGAGGAGGCAATTGTCAACGCCATGGTGGGCGCCAAAACCATGACCGGCATCGACGGCCACACCGTACCCGCGCTCCCTCATGAAGAGTTGCAGCGAGTCTTGAAGAAATACCACCCCTGAGAACGAGACGGACAAAAGGAGCGGGCCGGGCGACGGCCCATGCCCATCTCGGCAGACCGAATTTCCTTTGGCCCGACTTTGCAGATAATTACGCCCTCCCGGCGCACAATGGAAGCAGTGTGAGATGGAAACAGTCGTCGGACCTCCACACACAAACACGTACACAAAGGGCGAATGTAGGCCGTCGTAAATCTTGACAACCCGTCACCCCTCGGCACCGAGCCCGCGAAGCCGGGCGGTAAGAAGGTAGCCCCAGGCGCAAGCCTGGGGAGGCGGATGAACGAAGCAAATCGAGCCCCGGAAGGGGGCGGAAGAAGCATTTTTAATTCTGAGGCTGTGTGACTGTGTGGTGGCAACTAAATCGCTGTGAGTAAATCATTTGCGAGCCACAGGTCCACACAGCCACACAGTGTGCAGAATCTAGGTGAGCCAGCTCACAATTCAGGCTTTCTGGTGATAAAAATCACCCCAGCTGCCCAATCGAAAACGTCCACTCCAAACCGTCTTACTGATCCTTCTTGTCGCTCTTCGTGAACAGCGGAATGTGGAACGGCATCTCCGCTTCGGAGCCGGACTTTTTCTTCTTGCCCGGCATGTCGTCGCGCAGTACCGTGCGCTGCGAATTCACGCACACCCATCCGCCGCGCAGGCGCTCGAAAACGTGGGTAAAGACGCCCTTTTCGTCCACCTGGTTGCCGTTCATCTTGTGGTGCAGGATGTACGTGCCGTTGGCCACCGCGGTGTCGCCCAGCATCCGGACAGTCACCACTTTCTGCTCCAGGTGCATGGACTTGTCTTCGCCGGTGATCAGCTGCGCCAGTTGCTGGTTGCGGGTGGTGATGTCCCCGGAAGCCGACACGTCTACGAACAGGGGTGACAGAACCAGCTCCAGGCTGTACTGGTCACGGTTGTTGATCGCGTCCGACCAGGTGTCCTCAATCTTCTGGAATTCCTTGATCTGCGGGCTGGTGTCGGAGGTGGCAACCGTCGGCGCCGGGCGGGTTGCCGATGGGGCGGCCGCCGGCTCGGACCCCGAAACCGGAGCCTGCGAAAAAACAACGGAGGAGCAAAACAGAACCGCAGAAATGCAGAAGGTGCTACGAATCATGTCGGACATGAACTCCCATCCTTCGATTTTAGCTCGCAATCCAGCTCCTTGGACGATGGGGGAGGAGCTTAGGGGAGCGAGCCCGGGTCCCAAAAGCAGAGACCCGGGGCATCTGTGGGAGAGGGAATGAACCCGCCTAGATGAGAGCTTGCAGCCGTTCCGGCTGGTTCACGGTCACAATCGAGTCCTCGATCGTGATCCAGCTGTCTTTGCGGAACTGACCCAGGGTTCGGGTCACCGTTTCGCGGGTGGTACAGGCCATCGACGCCATCTCTTCGTGGGTCAACAGCAGCGGGAAGCGGAAACCTCCGCTGTCGAGGTGCTCGCCGATCTGGTGGCCGAGTTCGAGCAGCAATCGGCCCAGGCGCGCGGCCACCGTCTCCGCCAGGGCAATGCGGCAGGCGTCCTGCAGAGCGAAACGGTATTCCTGGCAAATGCACTGCACGGCCCGCATCTGGGCTTCCTTGTGGGCCCGCAGAAAGCTGAGGAAACGGTCGCGTTCCACCGGGCGCAACTGCGCCGTCGTGAGAGACTCGGCCGAGACCTCGTACACCCCATGAGACAGGACCGCGTACAGGCCCAGCATCGACCCCGGCCCGGCGACCCGGACGATCATTTGCCGATCCTGCGCCCGCCCGGCCGTCAGCTTGATATACCCGCTGCAAATCAGGTAAAGGCAGCGCGCCTCGTCCCCCTGGGTAAACAGCGGCGCTTCGGAGGGAAGGGAAATGGTTGAGGTGGCCAGTTCAAGGTCAGCCAGAACCGCGCTCCCCAGGCTGCAGAACCAACCGGGACGCCGGTTGGAACAGGCCGCGCAGCCTACCGGCGCCGACCCGCGATGATTTGGTTGTTTCTTTACCTGGGATACTTCGAGTTGTTCCACGTCACCCATGGCTTTCCCCCCACGCCGGGACGAAGAGTATCAACCGCTTCCAACTCTCCGACCTCGGCGAGGGTTGTTGTTCAGGTGGAAAACACTTCGGGGCCCAGACAGGTTCGTTCCAGCCTAGTGTGCCCGAGGGAGAGCCATCTCCGATGTGACGAGGCTCACGCTTATCAGTAACAAGAATCGCTTCGCCCACTGGCCCCGCATCACCTGCTGCGGATAAGCTCGCCGAGCGGATTTCCCTGCGCCGGATGCGAAGCGTTTTCTGATGTGATGATCACCGAATCAGAGCGATGGAAATGGCTGTACCGTCGCGCATCCCCGCTGGGCGTGAACGTACCTGTTCCGACCTCGTCCGGGGGCGATGCGCCGCCGGCCCGGCGGTCTTGCTTCGCCCTTAAGGAGAATGACTTGCGGTGCGTTGATTCTCGCGCGAACTCGGCACGACAACCGCCTCCGCGCTCTTTCACCGGACCCTCAGGCAGGTGTCAACAAGCCAAAACTGTTGTCTCCACAAAGTTGTGACGGACATCACCGTCGCGGTCCTGCAAAGAACGTACGATTCAGCGCAGGGAAGTGATTCTGCACACACGGGAGTTGAGCCTCCCAAGGGAGATCCGGTCCCTAGCCGCGATGACCGAGGCTGGTGCCCGGCATGCGGAAGAGGGGCCGGATCATTGTTGCTCCCTGTTCAATGCACGAGTTACGCAAGGCGGTTTTTTCATGTGTGGGAATGGGCCATCGTTCGGCTTGAAGAAGTTCGCGGAGCCGCGAAGGTGGGTGGCATTCCGGGTGCGACTGATGTTCATGGCGGGCGCAATTGTGTGCTGGGCCACATTCGCTGCCCCGTCACCAGCCCAGCCAGCGGCGAGCGGGCAGGCGATGGCAGCAGATTTGGCCGGGTCCGATACGTGCGCTCCCTGCCACGGTGAAGTGGTCAAGAGCATGGCAGCCAATCCGCACGCCAAGGCGGGGCACACGGGCGGCACCGGCGCCGTCACCTGCGAGAGCTGCCACGACGCCGGCAAGGCACATGCCGAGAGCGGCGATCCGGGCAAGATCAAGGGATTGAAATCGGCGGCGCAGCAGAATGCCGCCTGCACAAGCTGCCACCGCGAAAAGGCGGGGCCATTCGTCTATGAGCACGACGTGGTCAAGACCGAAGGCTGCACCGCCTGCCACTTTGCGCACGGCGGCGCAAATCCCCGGATGCTGAATCGTGCCGCAGTGAACACCATCTGCCAGCAGTGCCACTCGCCCTCGCTCGCGAGCAGTGCGGCGCACAATCAGGCGAACCAGCCCCTGCCGTGCACTTCCTGCCACAGGGAGATACACGGCTCGAATACCCATCCGAATTTCTTCAAAACCACCTCTGAGGACATGAGCAGGCGAGGACAAACCTTTCAAAGTCTCATGCATGTTTTAACCATAGGGGCGGACGTGTGCCGAGGCGCCGTCCGCCCACTTAGCAATCTGGAATTTGGGAACGATTTGCAGTCCGGAAGCAGGTAAAACAACTTGGCGACTGGAGAAGAGTTTTTATCCATAACGAATAAAGGGCGCGCCGGAGTGAGCGACGCCCAGGGGAGCAGACGATGAGGAAGAGCATTCGATCCAAAGTGGCGCTGGCAGCGATCTTTTCATTAGCCAGCGTCGTGGGCTTTGCGCAATCGGGCGAAGCCACTTACAAGGCCAAGTGCCAGATGTGCCACGGGGCCACCGGAATGGCCGACACGGGTGCGGGGAAGTCCATGAAGGTTAAGCCGGTGACGGATCCCGACGTGAAAAAGCAGAGTGAAGCGGACATGATCAAGGTCACCACCGACGGGGCGGGCAAGATGCCGGCCTACAAGGGCAAGCTCAGTGATGCCGAGATCAAGGGAGCGGTGGATTTCTTTCGCGGCCTCGGCAAGTAGGACATTGCCACCGCAGTTCGATAGAGTCGCGGTAAGTTCAGAGTGGCCGAGCGAGCCTGGCGGCAGGTTTCTGCGGGTTCGGTTCGACCAGAATTCAACGGACGGTGGGCAATGCGCCGGCCCGTACTTTTTGAGGAGATTTTCAATGACGAAGAGAATGCGTTCCAATCTGGTGTTGGCCCTGGTGGTTGCCGTGGCCGGCTCCGTGGGCTTCGCGCAATCGGGCGGCGAAGCGGTTTACAAGGCCAATTGCCAGAGCTGTCATGGCTCGACCGGGACCCCGAATCCGGGCATCGCCAAGGCGATGGGCGTCAAGCCGGCCAATGATCCCGATTACAAGAAAGCGACCGAAGACCAAATGATCGCCTCCGTCAAGAGCGGCAAGGGCAAGATGAAGGCCTTCGCCGGCAAGTTGACCGACGCGCAGATCAAGGACGCGGTTGGCTACTTCCGCTCACTCGGCAAGTAAGAGCGAACTGAAACAAGTAAAAAGTGAAGAAGTGAAGAGAGTGAACAAGTGAAAGAGTGGAGGAAGTGACGGGAAGAAGCCCTCACTTTCTTCACTTCTTCACTCGCTCCACTCGGTCCCTGTCTTCTTGAGGAGAAGGTCGCGTGCCGATCTTTCAGAAATTTCGCGAACACTGGGTGCGGCCGGCGCTGTTCTTCGGCAACAACCCGGTAAGCCTTGCTGGCGGTGCGGTCACCACCGCGTCCGGCGTGACCATGATCGGGTACTGGGTGGTCGAGATGATCAGCCGCCAGGCCGAACACCCCTACCTCGGCATCATCTTCTTTCTGATTCTTCCCTTCCTATTCATTCTTGGCCTGGTGTTCATCCCCCTGGGCATGTTTCTGCGCCGCCGGAAACTGCAGAGGGCGGGCCTGATTCCCGCCACATTTCCCAAGATCGACTTGAACGACCGCGTCTTCCGGCACGGCATCGATATCGTGCTGGTGGCCACCATCGTGAATCTTCTGGTTGTTTCCGTGGCCAGCTATCGCGGTGCGTCCTACATGGAATCGCCGCAGTTCTGCGGCCAGTCCTGCCACGTGATGCATCCCGAATTCGCGGCCTACCAGGTGTCTTCGCACGCCCATGTCGATTGCGTGCAGTGTCACATCGGCCATGGGGCGCGCTCCTATTTCGAGGCCAAGGTGAACGGCACCAAGCAGCTTGTGGAAGTTTCTCTGCGGCCCGTGGCCGGCATGGCTCCGAAACTCATTCCCACCTATCCAGCCCCCATCCCGTCGCCGGTGACCAGCCTGCGCCCGGCCCGGGAGATCTGCGAAGCCTGCCATACCCCCACGCGCTTCGACGGCGAAAAGCTGCTGGTGAAATCCAGCTTCGCCGATGACGAGCAGAACACCGAAACCCAGACCGTCGTGGTGCTCCACCTGGGCGGCGTGGATTCGCTCTCGCATCTTACCGGAATTCACGGCGTGCACCTGGGCCACATCGAATACATCGCCACCGACGCGACGCGCACCACCATTCCCTGGGTGCAGAGGCGTAATTCCGACGGATCCGAGACCGCCTATGCGGCTTCGTCGCTCAACGGCAAAACTCCGCCGGGCGAACGGCGAGTGATGGACTGCATCGATTGCCACAACCGCGCGGCGCACACGATGCAGACCGCAGAAGACGCACTCAACCGCGCCATGGCGGACGGAGCGGTCAGCCCCGACCTTCCGTGGATGCACAAGAAGGCGCTCGAACTCCTGAAGGCCGACTACGCCACCGAGGCCGAGGCCATGGAAAAGATCCCCGCAGGACTCGACGCGTTCTACCGCACCGAGCATCCCGACGTGTACGCAGCCAAGGCGAAGTTGATCAAGTCCTCCGGCGAGGCATTGGTGAGCATCTTCACCCACAATGTCTTTCCGGATATGAAGGTCACATGGGGAACCCATCCCAACCACATCGGCCATATGAGCTATCCGGGTTGTTTCCGTTGCCATGACGGAGACCACTCGGCCAAGGACGGCAAATCCATCACCCAGGACTGCGCCGCCTGCCACAACCTGCTCGCCGTGGATGAGAAGAAGCCCAAGGTGCTCACGGACCTCGGCATCGCGGCGCCCGGCGGCACGCCGTAACCAAGGGACTGAGGGGCTGGGGACTAGCCCGGTTTTCTCCCAGGGTGATCGCCAGGGCGCCCGGTTTTGGATCGCCCGCCAACATTTCATGGGAGAAACGTTCCGTAACGATGTTGGCCGGCTTCTCGGCGCTTTAGTGAAGTCCGTGCGCCCTGGGCGCCCCTCAGTCCCTCAGTCCCAGTCCCTCAGTCGCTGCCTTTCGCGTTACAATCGGGCGAACAAAACAACTCACGTGTGTCTCATCCCCAAAAGTGGTAGGTGCGCATCCGGGTCGCGGAGCAGATGATAGAAGAAATATCTGATCCACCCATAGGACAAGCGGGCACGTAGCGGTTCTAAAGACGAGGAACATGGAATACACGCAACGGTTCGTCGGAGGGCTGGCGTTGTTGGCTGCGACGCTGGCGGGAGTTTCTGCATCCGGGGCGTCGGCAATCGATCGCGCCCCCGGCGAATGGCGGTCAACCGCTTCAGTTGCGATCGGAACGAAGCCGGATTTGCCGCTGGGAGTCACACCTCTGCGTGGCCCGCGGCGCCTGCCGCTGGGTGGCGCTGTCCGGCGATCCCGCCGACATCGAGACGATCGACCGGGCCATGCTGGAGCGCTTCGCCGGGGACGCCTCGGTCACCGGCTGGATCCAGATCGCCATGGCGCGGGTGCCGCATCAGGGCCTGCCCGCCCGTACCTCGTGGCTCGATTTGCTATCATTACTTGTGATACCGGCACATGCAACCAAGTGGTGCAGAGTGCGCATTCCACCCGATTTACGATGCGCGTGCGCTCGCCCAACAGGTTTTCCCGCTCGCGGTTGGGGCGCCTCGCTCTATTCTCCGAGGGTGGGACTTCCGAGCGCAGGAAACGCACAAGCGCATGAAGGACAAGGCCCCGCTCAGCATGCCACGCGCTCCGCCGCGCTCGCGTAGCCGACGAGCTGCAGCGCGCCGGGGAACGCACTGCGGAGAGCGCTTGAAGATGGTGCTCAGCATCATCGACCGGCAGGAGCGTTGAGCTTGCCCGAGCGACGCTTCCCGTCGCCGTGGACTGTCGAGGAAACGGACGCTGAACCGCGGCCAGGCGCGCCGGTTGCACTCCCCCAACTTTTGCCTTTTCGGCCTGTCAAGCTTCTACCCGGTGGTGTCATTGGGGGGTTGTGTGATGTCTGCCACAGTGCTCGAACTGCCGGCGCGCGCCCGCTGTGACCGCGCAGCGCGTGAATTGCGTGAGAGCGTGATGGGCGTGCTTAAGGAGATTCGCCGGCATGGCGGCGATGCCGCCTTCCATCGAGCGGCCCGCGATCTCGTGGCTTCGGTGGCAGCGATCGTGAGGCAGGTTGAAGGCCGCCAGCGCATGCTCGATGTGCTCGATCTCATCGACCGCGCCACCGAAGCTTGAGCGGCATGCTGTGCCACCGCAAATGCTGTGATGGCACACCGCTTCCCGCCGCCATGGTACGTCGCCGAAAGGCGTGCCGCTTGCTCTGTCGTTCTCGGAAGTGGACCGGGTATTAGCTGAGAAACTCTTCGCGAGCCGGTGCGAGTAACGGTCACGCGGCCGATCAGCGGCCGCCATCAAATAACAAATCGGCGGACTTGCTGGGCGGCCGCTTTAACGCTTCATCAACCATACCCCATGGCGCCGGCCCATGGGTCATCATGGGAACCGCCACCCGACACCACCCCAGACGACGCGGGCGACCCATCCCGCGTCGTCTTTTGTTTGGATGGGTCCGAGAGCGAGTAAGGATTTGCGGGCGCGCACTTGCGCCAACTCGGGTCGCACGCGACGGGCGACCCCCAAAAGCAACGTCGACACCACGCGAGAACTCGACGCGGGTTTTTCGAAAACCTGCGTCTTTTTTGTGCGCCTACGTCTATTTTGAGACGGAGCCTGACGCCGAAACGGCCACCAAGCTGAGGACCCGCGACGAGTCTCGGCGCATCGCCGCCAACATCGCCAAGCTGTCAAAGCCGCAGGGCGCGTGCCGCGATCTAGGTCATGGAAGGTCGCGCGCAGCGTCTTAGCACTTTCAGATGGTGGGCATGAACCAAGGCGTAACTTGTGTCCGAAGGGAAGCCGTAGCTGCTAGCCTTTCAGATCGCCCACATAAACGAAGGTGCAACTTGTGTCCGAAGGGCAGCCGGACCCTACTGTTTGCATTAGGCCGGACAAAGCGGCAAGCCCCGTCCCCCCGACACCCCCCTGCCGCTCTGCGCAGAAGTCTAAGCGTGAGAACTCAGCGGACCCCGGGTGCGTAGACTGCCCGGGGTTCTCTTCTGTGGCATTCTTGCCTTTCGCCTAGTCTATTTGGTGGACCAGCCGGGACGGCGAGCGGCAGCGCACCTCCTCGCGCGCGACGAGGCCTGGCGCATCGCCGCCAACATCGCCAAGCTGCTGGAGCTACTGAAGCGCTGACTCGACTTCGAAAGTCGGGGAGTGTCGGTCTCGACGATGCCGTTTCACATTGGAGCCGATTCGGGCCAGGGGCGGAGCTCAGGGGGCTTGTCTGTGGGCGGGGACGCGATGGGCCTACCTACCGGCGTCTTGTGCTTCAGGGCCGCCTTTTTCATTGCCCTGGCGGTGGACTTCTCTGTGGCCGGCCGAGTAGCGGTTGGATTTGCGTCCGCGGCGAACGCAACCAAGACGGCTGCCGGCGGGTGCGACGCGCCTGCGGCCACTACACCAAGCAACAGGATGAGAGAGGGAATGAGCCACATGCCGCGCAAACCGGCTTCATTTGGAAGTAAACGTTTGAGCACCGATTCGAAGCAAAAATGCAAGGCAAGGTCCTCAACAGATAGAAAATTGTGGAACCCGGACAAAACGAGTCTCGGTCTGTTCCCGTCCGTGATATTTTGAAGCGCGCTTAAAGCATCGGGCAGTCGGGAAGCCTCGTGAATGTCGCCCACCACTTCCTGAACGACTCGCAGCGCTGGCGGGTTCGTTCGGATGAAATGCGCTCGCTGGCAAGTGAAACAAGCGATCCCGAGAGTAGGATGATAATGCTCCGACTGGCCAATGACTATGAGTTGCTCGCGCGGCGGGCCCGACGCCTCGCCCAGCGAGGTGCCACACGGTAAGAACTGAGTTGGCGGTATTCGGTTTAGCTCACTCTTTCGGTTGAGGCGCGCGACCCGTGCCTCCGCATACCGGGCAGGGCGGGGGTTCAAGGACATAAGGTCCGGTCTTTATCGGCTGCGCGCCGGCGACATAACCTGTCCCACCGCAAGCTTGGCATTCGCTCGCGGGCTGCACCCTTTTACTGCTCATGACCCCGCGTCCTCGCTTGGGGGTCGCCCTTGCGTGCCATTTTCCGGTCCGACACGCAAAGGTGCAAGCGTGAAAAAAGGCCCCGACCATGTTCCACCCGGGGCCAGCACCACCGGATTCGAACCACCCGGGGCCGGCTGCGAGCAAAAGTGTACCACGATCCGCCGCCCGACAAAAAAGGCCCCGCGCCGAACCGCGGGGCCAAGGAGAATGACATGCCGTTCCCGAAGTCGCGCGGCAGAGGGGGCGAGTTGCGCGATCCGGGACCAGCGGACCTCTTCAAGTTATCTGATTCGTCAGCACTGGCGAATAGTCGCTACGAAAAAGGCCCCGCGCGGCGAGGGCGGGGCCTAGTCGGCCATTGAGATGGTCTGTGCAAAAGGATGCCCAGATATTCCCTGCACAAAGCGGCGTAGCTTAGCGCAAGTCAGAGCGCCGGGCGAGTGGCGTCAGCCCAAAGCGCCGTAGCGAATTGCGTCAGCGCCCTGCGCTCTTGAATGCCTTTGCCATATCACCCGCAGTCTTAAGGCCTCCTTCGAGGTCACCGCGACCGTCGTTTTCAAGTTGCTGATGCTTCCGCCAGCGGCACCGACGATGGCGGCGTGATTGTCCGGGGCAATGGGCGATGAGAAGGAAGTCGTCTTCTCCGAACGTCAGATAATACGCGAGCAACTTGCCGCCAGCATTTTGCAAAACCTTGGCAATGGCCGCCTCGCGGCCACACCTGCCGGCAGTGGACGTAAAGCGAGCCTCACTGCACAAAACAGCCTTAGCTTAGCGCAAATCGAATGCGCCGGGCGAGCGGTGCCAGTCCCGGGCGAATTGCCGCCAACATCGCCGAGCGCGCTCAAATTTCAAGACGTCGGCATTTGGACTACCCCACCCCATCACGATCCCCCGTCGCTCCTCGTCTTGGCGGGCGACATTTTCACAAAGCCCCTGGAGCAGTTGTTGCCTCGTCTCGTCAAAGTCGGTAGAGAATTCTGGTCGGTCCAGAAACGCTCGAGCCGGTGCAGCGCCTTGTTGAGCACGCCGAACTCGTCGGCGTTGATGCCGCCGACCTGCTCAACGGTGCGCACGTGCTTGTGGTAGAGCGCCTCGACGATGTCGCGCACCTCGCGGCCCTTGTCGGTGAGCTTGATGCGGACCGAGCGCCGGTCGACGCGCGAGCGCTGGTGATCGAGGAAGCCCATCTCGACCAGCTTCTTGAGATTGTAGGAGACATTGGAGCCGAGATAGTAGCCGCGCGTGCGCAGTTCGCCGGCGGTGAGCTCCTTGTCGCCGATATTGTAGAGGAGCAGCGCCTGCACCGCATTGATGTCGGCGCGCCCGCGGCGATCGAACTCGTCCTTGATGACGTCGAGCAGACGCCGGTGGAGGCGCTCGACCAACGTCAGCGCCTCTAGGTAATGCGGCCGAATATGGTCGAAACGCGCCTCGCGTTCGGCGGGCTCGACCGTCTTGGCGACGGCTTTCATATTGACGCCTTTCCAAATCATTTTTTGTTGTCGTCGACGGGCCCTGTTTCCCGTCTACGCCGCCCGAACTACTCCTCAGGGTCTAAGATCAGTTTAAATAACACGCTAAAAATAGGGTTTATTTGCCGCAATTGAGCCGCTCGTTCGTCCGCTATTGCTTGTAATGACGTCCGGCGCCGATGAGGCCCAGTATATTCATTTCGCTTTGCGAACCTACGGCATGGTTGGATAGATAGTCCCCGCACCCCGCCGCTTGATAGATCGATTGGCGCGAAACGGCCGTCGCGTCGGTAAACGCTTTCGCCTCAACCACATTCCTGACGCGCCGAATGGTGGCGACAGCCACCCTTCGGTGAATTTGATCAAAATCAAAACGCAACTAAGTTCAATGTGCATATCTGCTGCCAGTTCACAGGATCAATTATACGGCTGATAGTCGCAACGGATCACGGGCCACAACTCCTTCGACCGATTTATTGCGCTTGGCCCGAACGTATGGGCGCGATCAGGCCAGGAGACTTGTTAAGAAATTTCGTAACGACCCAAAGAAACTGGACGAGTCCGCTAAAGTATTGAGCACCAGGTCCGGGAGCCCTTCTAGACTACCACGAGCGTCAGGATGAGGAGCGCATTGTTGGTTTAGCTTGAACGAGACTGCAGCGGTCGCGCCGGTCGCGCGCGAGCCGGGTGCGCCTTCGCCCGCTCTTGCCCCGCCGCTCCTCACGGCAACGCCGACACGGTCATGGTCGCTGTCGATGGGCGGGGAAACGGATACACCCTCGCCGCCGGCGCTCGCTCCGCACAGCGCGACACGCGCCGCAGTAAGGCAGAACGCCGCAGCGGCGTCTCCGGTCGGAAATGATGACGCTCAGAGGAAAGCTGCGCCGTCACCGTCCTCGCGTTCTCCTATGCAGGCGGGTATCGGACCCGTTGCGGACCGGGGGCACCTACGCGGTTCAGGTGACCTCGGAACGCCGCGCGACCGAAGCCCGCTCTGGGCGAAATTCCCAAACCAGCTTGGCGGGCGCGAGCCGATCGTGCGCCGCACTGATCTTGGTGCGAAGGGCATCTACTACCGCACGATGGTCGGTCCCTTTGCGTCAATGGAAAACGCGGCTGGAATGTGCCGCACACTGAAGGCTGCAAGCGGCAACTGCCTCATTCAACGAAATTGAGAGCACGCTCGACCATCGGTCGGGAGACTGCCGGTGCTCATCTTCGAAACTCCTCATCCCTCCACGATGAACGGGAGATAACTTAGACTGACGCCCGCGGGCTGGTTGAATGCTTTTAGGTCGACCAAGTGGTTACCCGAGGGTTTGATGGTCGCCCAATCGTCTTTGATTTAACGGACGGTTCTTCATGGCATAACGCCGCGTCGCCGATTGCACCGGAGCCGCGGCAGGCGTGCCAGTACCGGCTTCCTCGGAGCTGCCAGTACCGGCTTCCTCGGAGCCGAAGCAGATTCACCGGAGCCGAGCCCACCTGCGGGACCAATGCTGCAACTTGGCTATCAAGAGCTGGCGCCGCGGGCGGATTAAGAGCGGGATAGCAGCCGGGGCTACTGCCCCAGCGCTCGGGTTAGCCCAATAAAACTGGGCCTATCTTGAAACTTGAAACGGCCCCGCCGATTTAAGATCGCCCGGGCAGTTCCGACAGCTCGCGATGTTGTTAGCGAGCTTTACGAGCTGTGTCGCCCGGTGCTCCCGTTGCCACTGCATTGTAATGCCGGTCGCGATGATGGCCAGGACAGCTGCTAGCGCCGTGATCGAAGCGATGTGTATCGATGCGCGTATCATCTCTAAACCTCGAAGCCGGGCGGGCGGCAACATCGAACCCGGCTTTGGCGTCCAATAATTTGATTCGGAATGGTTAAAAAACCCTTTCGAAAAGCCCCGGTGCGCTGGCCCAACTCGCGCCGCTTAACCGCCTCGCGAGCCTTCACGGACCCGCCGGTTCGAGCGCCGCGCCAGCTCCTCCTCCGAAATAGACGTAGGGTCCGTCTCCTCGACGGACCACGACGGCGGGAAGCGGCGCGGGGACGACACGGAGGCGACGCAGCCGCCGCTGGGCGCGGCTGACGTCTAGGGGCGTCGTCTTCGGTGCGCCGTGCGGCATAAATGCCACTCATCCGGGAATAATGTGCGTTGATGATCGCTGCCCTGGTTGTCCCTGGGCTATGTCCCGCGGATAATCTTCGCAAGATGGGAAGGGGGACTGGGATATGAGCGACGACAACAGGGGCGTGCGTGGGCCAGCGGCCAAACTTACCACTTCCGAAAAGTGGGGTGATCCTCCGATCTGGAGTCCTTGGAATTTTCAATTCCCGAACCCCAACCGTGAAGAGCAGAAACAAGTCTCCCGCGAAGCGCACGCCAACGCGCATGCGCGAGATGAGGCCAAATAGTGTGGAGACCGGTCACGGCCCGGTCATTGAAACCGACCAACTCCCGCTAATCTCATGGTCGCGTCAGCGATTTGCTCTTGCGCCCCGGCGCTGCTCCGCGGTTCTGGCGATTTAATCGAACGGGCCTAAGTGCGCCCTCTCGTCCTGCTGGCGCAGCAACTCCGGCAGCTTCGCGACATTGGCGGCTTCCGCCGGGTCTCGTCGCGGGTGAGGAGCTTCGCCGCCGCTCGCCGTCATCACGGCCCCTTAGTAAGCGGCTAAGTACCCACGCCTACAATAACATCTCAGCAGAAGGGAAACAATGAGGCGGCGCGAGTTCATCGCGCTTTTTGGCGCGAGTGTCACATGGCGGTTCGCTGCGCTGGCGCAGCAACAAGCGGGGCGGCCCTATCGTCTGGGTTAATTTGGGGGCCCCGCGTAGTGACGCAGTAGTGCCTGTGTTCCTCGAAGCAATGCGGCGACTGGGCTTTATCGAAGGCCAAAATCTCACAGTTGATTACCGCGCGTATGCGCAGCATATCGACAAGCTGTCGGAATGGGCGGCCGAGCTAAGCAAAGCACGCGTCGATGTCATAACAACTGTCGGGGATTTGGCCTTTCGCGCCGCCCAGGAGGCGACAAAAACCATTCCTATCCTTGCGATCACAGACGATGTGGTCGGATCGGACTGGTGCACTCAATGGCCCGGCCAAACGGCAACACAACGGGGGTCAGCATCCTTGCGACCGAGCTAGACGACATCGAGTCGCGAACGGCGCAGAGATCGCGGCGGCCATCGACATGGCGCAGGCATCCGGCGCTGCAGCGCCTGAACGTTCTGGCGTCACTGATGCTCTACGCTAATCGTCAGCTTATTATAGATCGCGTCGCAGCGGTGCGCCTACCGGCGATTTATCAACGGCCTGAAACCGCGGAGGAAGGCGGCTTCGTCGGCTACGGATCGCGTCTCGTTGACCTGTGGCGAAATGTTCTACCTCGACGGCTCGCGCAGCTCGCGTTCTCGCGGAAAGCCGTCTCATACCGTTCGAGGCCCAGGGTCCGCAGCCAACCCCCGATGTCCATGGCGTGCCTTAACGGTCCCCCTAATCATCTTCCGCACCAAACGACGTGTCCGAGATCACCGAGGGCTCGCGATCTCCTTGCTCCGGTCTACGGCTGGTTCACCGAAGGCTTCGACATGGTTTCCTCAGGCACTCCGGCGTTGCGCACTCAATTTCTCTGAACAAGGCAGTTGCCGCCTGCAGCTTTCAGGGTACTGCACATGCGAGTCGCATCTTCCATTGACGCATAGGGGCCAACCATGGCCCGGTAGTAGATCCCCTTGGCACCGAGATCCGTGCGGCGCACGATAGGCTCGCGCTTGCCAAGCTGCTTGGGGAACTTGGTCTGGAGCGTTCGAAAGACCGATGGGCATCGGCCGCCTTGCTTTCGGAGGCCACCTGAACCGCATAACCCCCGCGGGAGGACGCCTCCGCAGCGGTTCCCGTTCCGACCGTCATGCGAGAGCGAACCCCGTCCCGTGGGGTAGGCGACATGGGCTGATTCCCGACCGGAGGCGCTGCTGCGGCACTCGGCCTTCTCTCGCTTGTCGCATTGCGGGCCGCGACCGAGCTATTGGTTCGGCCCGATCCGTCAGAGCGGATGCGGTGACGGTGTGGATTTTTTTCGGCTCAGGAGAACCCGGTGCCGGTACCGGAGCTGGTGCCAGGGGCGA
>CAVPNO010000131.1:0-15593 GCA_963706455.1 uncultured Acidobacteriota bacterium
GCCCGCTGTTTTTCCTGCTGTATTCGCTCCCCTGCCATTCGCCTTGCTGGAGAGAGATTCGGTAATAAGGGACACATCCTGCGCGCCATCCGGGGATGGTAGGCGAATGCTTACAAGCTCGATGGTCAGCAATGCCTGCCCTACGAAGTGTCCCGCCTCTTTTGCCTCTACGACTCGACCGAGAACAGGGGTTCCGCTGGGGATGAGGACCAGGTTGCTCTGGAATACGTTCGCCGCAATCGTACCGTGAAACTCGTCATTTGGTTTCGCAGTCTTGCTGGAGACTGGATCCGTGATCCGAATCGGAATAAACGTGCCCTGTCCGAGAACCACAGAGCGCGGAAGGGTTTGGACCGGAGGCGCAACCTGGGCGGGCCGGACCGGAGCTGGCGTAGGCGGGACGACTGCGGGTGCGCCCGGCTGCTGGACGGTAAGGTTGTTCAGAACCGTCTTGACGCCCGTAACGTTTCCGGCTTCTTCGGATGCTAAAACCTTTGCAGCGTCGCTCGTGACGAAGCCGCTTAGTGTCACGACGCCTTTCGAGACCGTGACAGTGACTCGCATTCCTTGAAAGACGTGCTCAGCATTGAGAGCATTCTCAACTTTGACGGTAAGGAGATTGTCGGAAGGCGGCGCTTTCTGAGCAAAGGCGGCCGGAGACGTTACGGCGACAGGGGCGGCGAGCATCAGAGCCACTGTGAAAGCGAGCGAGCGACGTGTAAGAAAGTGGGGGTACACGGTTGCGTCCTCTCCCGAGCGTGTAAGGTTTAGCAAAATCGTGTGGCGTGAATCACGATTACTTTCTACAATAGTAGCTATCTACCACAGTGGCAAGACGTGGAGATGTAAACCCCGATACCGTCAAAGAGCTGCGAGGTGAGCGATGCAAGCGGATTTCGAGCTGATGGAATACGCACGCGGGCGGAAGGCCGCCCTGCGTAAGAATGGGCTGATTATGCTGGCGGCGGGGCTTCTACTCATCGTTTTAATCCAGATGAAGCTCGTCGTCGGCTGGATGGTCATGCTGATCTTCATTATGGTTTTTGTCCTGGGGATCGTGCAGCCGATCCGATACCGGATAAAGCACCATCCGTTCCGGGGCGAGCAAAAAGAGAAGCGCTTCGCGCGTGTCTTGCTGTTCGGCTGTATGATCGGTTTCTCATTTTTGTGCGCATCTGCTGTCTTGATGGGCATGGACGGCGATCTGGTCTACAGGGCCTCACGTGCCTGCGCGATCGTTGCTGTGATGGGCTTCTGCACTCCAATTTTCTTTTCGTACAAAACGCTCTAAGAGGCTCGTGATGAGAATGGATGAGCATACGCACGGAAGCTTGCGCTTCTGGCGCGAGGCAACGGCGACGCACGATATCAAATTCGCGGCGGGCAAACTGCAAGTGCCTGGCGCCGTGGACCGCCAGCGCGACGTAGTAGCGCAGCGGGCCGTGTCAAAGGGCCGCGGCGACGACGCGGGCCATCTCATCGCGCATCAGTTCGGCGGTCCTGAAGCGCCATCCAACCTAAGTATGCAGAATTGCCGGCAAAATCAGGGTGGTGGAACGTATTGGGATCTCGAGCAACGGTGGGCGCGTAAACTCAAGAACGGCGTCGCGGTTGACGTTACGGTGCGCGAGATGTCTCGCAAGGGCGAAGATCGCCCGTATCACCGCCATGTGTCATGGCTCGAAACGCATAAAGACTCTCTTATCTTGGGCGAGCTGGATTTCGTGAACACGATGAGCGCGAAAGGGCGGGTAGCTGAAGGTATCCCGAAGGTCGAGTTTGCTACTCCCGCGAAGGTTGTCGATCTTCCCCGCGCGGGTCCACGGGTCTCAGGCGGCAACAACGGCAACCAGCGGCCGAAGCAGCACGTCTTCCACGATCGAGAACATGGCGGTCGTGGTCCCGATTCCCAAGGCGAGCATCAATACCGCTGCGGTTGTGAAGCCAGGCGACTTCAGCAAATGACGAAGAGGAATTCGCAATTCATTGAAAGCCATATGTGGGGTCCTTAGGCGGCAACCGGTCATTGCCCTTTTGCCTGAATACGAGTCAGGCTGAGTTCTTGTTCCGCAATGATACTGGGAATCAGGGAAACGCGCAGGTCGAAATGTTCGTGTGATGGCAGCCCGCCGCCATCTACCACTTCACCAGCAGATTTGCGGCTTATTTGTGGTCCAGGTCGGATTGTGGGCATTTTCAGGGCGACTTCCCGGTGGGCGGTTATACGCCCAGAATTTGCTCTTGGCTAACGGTGATGGGCCCAGATCGCTTTCCCGCTTAGTCAATGTGTACAATTCCCACGTTATGCGAAAGGTCATTCTGATTGGAGCGTGTTGGCTATTTCTCGCGATGCCTGCTTTCGCGCAGGGAACTTCTGCTGGCGCACAGCCTAAAGGCACGCAAGGCGCAAGCGAAAAGGTCCATTCCTACGAGATCGTCTCGATCAAACAAAACAAAACTGTGAATGGCCCGGCCGGAATGCGGGGCCTGCCGGACGGCTTTGAGTGGACGAATATACCGTTAGAGTCGCTGGTTCGCGGCACTTACCGAATCATCATGGACAGTCAGGTTTCGGGATTGCCGGACTGGGCAAGACGGGAAAACTACGACATTGTGGCGAAGGTGGATGCGGACACGGCGGAAAGGTGGAAGAAGCTTTCACGTAAAGAGAGAGGGGAAGAGGAACTGCCAATGATGCGATCGATTTTGACGGATCGATGTCAGTTCAAGGCCCATCAGGAGACCAAGGAACTGCCTGTGTATGATCTCGTGATTGCCGGAGGCGGGTTGAAGATGAAAGAGGCGCCAGCCAATGAGGCGCCAACCGAGACGATGAACGGCGATCAGATGACCGTTCACGCGATGACCATCGATACGATTGTGCTTGCGTTTCCATACACGGTGGGCCGCGTGATCGTGGACAAGACTGGACTCGGAGACAAGAAGTTCGATTTTGAGCTGAAGTGGGCACCGGATGATCGTCCCTCAGCGGATGATGCGGCACCACCGCTTTTGACCGCGTTGGAAGAGCAGCTTGGATTGAAACTCGTGCCCGCGAGAGGCCCGGTGGAGATGCTAATAATCGAACATTTAGAGCGGCCTTCGCCGAATTGATCGAGTCAGTCGAATCTGCCCAATTTCACGAGGTTCCATCCTCGGACAGAGTAGTGGTCGGTTGGTGGGCAACTCGGATCTTTCTCAAATTGTCGCCTCGGAGACCATTCGAGTGTCAGGCCGTCGTCTCGGGAAGAGGCTCCGCCACTCTAGTTCCCGTGCCAATCAGCGTGTCTTACCGTCTACCCAAACAAGGAATTTCTTCAGTTCCCCGCTCCTCGATGAGCTTTCCTCATCACTGTAGCCGCGTACCCGTTCTTCAATCCAGTTGTAAATGTACCTGAATTGTATGCGGAAAAGGTGGACATCAGCGAATTCACATCCGGCTTGGCGGAATGCTGAGTTGTTGAGTAAATCTCCCCAAGCATTCGTGCTCCGATCGCTACATTTGTACATGGATCGAAAAGCTGGCGCACCGTGACGCCGTACCTGGCCGCGTTCTCGCTGTTGATCTGCATGAGGCCGATGCTCACGGTGTAGCCGTGACTGTGAAACCAGCGTGTCCAGTGGATCGCCTCGGCCAGGGTTTCGGGCTGGCGGGACAAGTAGACCTCGTGATTATGGAGGCCGTTATAGGCCGCTACGGTCGCTGGATAGTTCAGGCTAAGGGCGAAAGGGTGTAAGGCCGATTCGGTCAGTGCGACAGCTTCTAACGTGTCTAGTGCGGCGCTGGGAGCACATTTCGCGGCGAGTTCGTCGAACGTGGCCATAGGAAGCCGATTGTTTGCCTGGGCGGTCAGAGACGAGCTGCAAACGAACACAGAAGCCAGCATGGCGGCGTACATCCGCAAATGCCTGATTCTTGTATGAACTTTGTTGACGTTTATCTCCAGGGAGGGGGCAACGCGGTTGAGCGCCCCCATTTCTGTCATATTTCTGTACGACAATTGCTGACTCTGGAAGGTCATCAGGAATTGACCGCCTTTACAAGAGGGATGTTGAAGAGCCGTGCCCACGCTTCCAAACAGCTATGCTGGATTGCCGGAATAATGGTGTCTTTCGCCCAATAATCGTTCGCCAGTCCAACGAGAACAGAGGGCCGTTCGGCCATCGAAGTCAGAACCGGCCATACGAGGAGCTGTTCGTAGCAAACGAGGATTGCAGCCTGTTCATGGCCGACTTGTAGCGTTCCTGGGCCGTTGAGATTCAAAGGAACGCTGTCGGGGGCTCCAGGTTTCCACATAGCCACCGGCAAAGGAACGCGCTGCTGGAACTGCCCAGTTGCTGCCTCGCCACGAAGGATGACGACGTTTTTATAGGCGGTCCCTCCGGGGATTGAAACATTCGCTCCGATGAGGAGCGTCTTCCCCTGCTTCTGCAGGAGTCGGAGCTGTGGACCCCAGAATAGATCGGTCGAACTGTTCCATCGATGCACGGACGTTTCAGGGAAAACAACCACATTCGCTTGCGAAGCAAGGGCGGCGCGCTGGATGAATTGTGCGTTGCGGTACTCGCTGAGAGGGTCTGGAAGATTGATGCCTGCTCCTCCAAACTGAGTGTCTATACCCTGCCACTTGGGAGGAGACGGAGCTGGGCGGTAGGTGAGATATGCAATGTTGAACAGCACGAACCAAACGAGCAAGCCGTACAGTGGGCGCAGAGCTATGAACGTTGCGAGGCCGATAGTAGCGACGAGCCCGAACCAACTCGTTCGAGGCATGAGAACGCCGGCGCTCGTTAAGGGATTTGCGACGCTTGCGAGTGCGATCGGCGGAATTGACGTAAGCGCAAAGCAGGTTGGAATCGCCCAAGCAAGGCGGCGCGGTGATGGGCTGCATAGCAGGGCCCACGGAGCGCCCATCAAAATAGCGAGTCCCACCCACATCCAGAAGATCCCGCCTGGATTGAATTCAGAGCCGTAGAAGACGGCCGCTCCGGGCAACATCGTCCAGGTCGCTCCGCCAAAGTAGCCGGTGCAAAGCAAGAAGCGGCATAGCGGGCCTGGCGCGAAGCGGAGGCCGAAACAGAAGAGGAGACTGATAGGGATGGTCAGTGTATGACCACTCCACGCCACAGCCCCTATCAGCGCTCCGGCAAGCAACGATGCAAGAGGCGGCGGCAGCCGCCTCGCTTCAGTGAGAAGTCCAGAAAGGCTTTGCATGGGTGATCACCGTCGAGAGCTGGATCGGCCCGTAGTAACGGGAGTCGTAGGAGTATTTGTTGTAGGTGGAGAGAACCCAAACCGTTCCGGGTTGCACGATGTATGTTCCATTGGGCCAAACGTGCATAGGGCGTTTTTTTGCATCGATTTTGAATGCGGCGGTGTTGGGAAGCAGTTTTCCGTTGACGCTGATTCCCTTCTGGCTGACTTCTACCGTGTCGCCGGCTCCGGCGGCGACAGGCTTGAGCAAAGCCGCGTATTTATCGGGGCATTGCAGGCCGCGTTGACGATAACCGCGTGAAATGGATTCGGCTGCGGCCTCCCCTGTCGGGCAAAAAGCGACAAGGGGCGCATTCGTGTCACTTGTGACGACGTAGAGGCCTGTCCGAACTGACGCTGTTGGGTTCCATCGGACGCCGGCAATACCCGCGATGCCGATTGTTGAAATGAAGGTGATGGCGATTGCCAGTAATACAGGGCGACGTTTCCGGGCTGGCTTAGACGACTTGTGGCCAGCCTGCGTCCTCGTAGTTGTCTGCATCGTGGCTTCCATTAGCTCCCTCCTCCTCCGGTAATGCGTTGTGCCCGTCACTCTCGGATGAGGCGATAGCGAAAGCACGGGAGACCGTGATTTCAGTCACCGTCCGTTTGTAGCCGCCGCTCTCGAAGGTGCGGCTCTTAAGCGCTCCCTCGGCGTGGATGTTTTGACCCTTTTGGAAATGCTTGGCTGCTTCTACGAAGGCTTCGCCCCAAAAAACAAGGTTGAGAAAGGACGTGTGGGTTTGCCTGCCCTTCTTCGGGTCATCCCAGACTTCCCTAATGGCAATTCGCGTTGTGCCTACGGGTGTCCCGCTTGGCAGGTGGCGAATCTCGATGGGCGCGGTCAGATTTCCGTCGCCAGTCCAATAGCTGCTGTAATGCCGCATAACTATCCCCTCCCTTGATTGATCCCGCCGATCGGCGCGATGTCCGCCAGCGTGACAGTGGACACTTCGACTACCGTCGGGTCCATCCCGCCGTCGCTCTCATCTGAAGACACTGGCACAGGCAGCGGCGCTATGGCTATGCCGCGTGTACCTTCTGTTCGCGGTTGGTGAACAATCTCCATGCCTTCGTCAGAAATAACGGTGTCCTCGTCAGGCAGGTCCCCCTCGTCGACCGGAGCCGGCTGCTCAGACGCAAACGCAAGTGAGAGCTGAGGCCGGATCGTGGCCTCTTCCATTTCGAAATCGATCTCATGTTCGTTCTCAATGTTGTTTTGGTGCTGGAGTTGGTAAAACTTCGTTGGCGGCGATATGGCGGCGCGCTCCCTCAGAACCGGGTCCATGAAGTAGAGCATTTGAGTGCCATAGATGGGCCGCGTACCGGACATGAAGATGAGCATGTCTCCTGGCGCGACGATCCTTTGTTCCCATCCAAAGCCTTTCTTGCGTGCGGGCCGAAGGCGCATAACCTCGTCGGGGGTTATGAGCGGACGTTCTTCGTACTGAATGCTCGTGTTGGCGTGCTTCATGACCGCTGCTGTGCGGTCACCTGAATAGTTGACGGTTGCGCGTTCGATCGTCATCGTGCCGCTGAGGTTCGACAGCAGCTCCGCGGTGTCGTACTGGTTGGGTGCGTAAGCGATCCGAATCTGGCAGTTCGAAACGATGCTTTCGTTCTGCCCGTATTCGCTGACGATCTGGCGGATGTCTTGAGTGATCAGGAATGCTTTCAGCCCGTAACCGCCCATGTAGCTAAGGGCATCAGCGAAAATGGGCATGTTTTTGAGAGACGGAAACTCATCGATCATGAACAAAAGGCGGTGCCGATTCGTCTTCTGTGCCCCGTTCTCGAAGTCCATCTTCTCGGTGAGGCGATTGACGATCATCGTGAACATGAGCCGGATAAGAGGCCTCAGTCGAATCTTGTCGCTCGGAGGGACAACAAGGTAAAGCGATATGGGGCGGTAGCTGTTTACGAGATCCTGAATTGTGAAATCGCTCACAGCACAATTCTTCGCGACCAGAGGGTCGCTGTAGAGCGTAAGAGCTGTCTTGGCCGTCGAGAGCACGCCGGAAAAGTCCTTGTCCTCCTTGTCCAGCATTTCCTGAACCTTCTCTCGCACCGTTGGGTGGGTCTTTGTAGGCTGTCCTGCCGGAGTGCGCCAGCCGCGCTCGTAGTTCGGGTCGTGCGGGTAATTAAGGAGTGTATTCAGGGTGTCGCGGAAGCCGATACCTGGGTAGGTAAAGACCAGGCAGAGATCGCTAAGGGTCGCGAACCGCCCTTCGGCGGCGGCGGCATAGCAGACGTGCAGAAGCATCCCGGTCATAATGGAGGAGGCAGCATCTTGCCAGTAACGTTCCTGGGCGCTATCCTCGCCGCTGCGGACGAGCATATCGGCAAGGTTCTGCGCGTCGGATACGTCGCGCTTGGTCCGGATACGAACCTCGGTCAGCGGGTTGAAGCGTGAGCCGTTCCCGTCTTCAACCGGAGAAAACTTCATGCACAGTTGGTCGAGGCCTATAGCTCTGAAACCACTTGTCTTCGCCCAATTCTCACCCTTGATGTCATAGACAATTACGCTCTCTTGCCACGCAAGGAGCGTGGGAATGACAAGCCCGACACCTTTGCCTGAACGGGTTGGGGCGAAGGCCAGGATGTGCTCGGGGCCATCGTGGCGGAGATAATGAAGGCGCTGCAGCGCCTTGTCGTACCATCCGCCCACGTATACGCCTGTGTCGGTCTCGAGCAGCCCTGTTTCTTCAATCGTGGCCGCATCGGCCCACTTGGCAGAGCCGTGCAAATCCTCGCTTCCAGTGAGGTATTTTTTGGTGCGGCGCATGTTGAGAAGCGCAACAAGCATGATCGTGACAGCGGTGCCAACGACCACGATTCCAGCACTCCCGACGATTGGAAGGCGTATGTCGGGATTAGAGCTGCCCCCATATTTCCAAAGCCAAAATGCCCACTGGAAAGGCTCATAGATCGCTAGGCCGGGCATGCGGAATAGAGCTGGGACCCAAAGCGCGCTGAAAGGAAAAGTGCCATGCAACCCACTCGGTCGCGACCACGTTCCAGGCAAACAACAAAAGGAAGCCGAACAAGGTCGGCTTCCAGTTGAACCCTCCGATATCGCCGGGTTTTTTGGGCGTGCGGTAAAGTGCAATGTCTTGGCTCATCGCTCAATCCCCAATCCCTTGTCTCTTACTGGCTGAACGTTCACTCTCGCGGTGCCCGCGCTATAGAGGATCGTTACGTCGCGCCCGTAGCCGGGCAGGTTTTCAAAGATGCCTTTGTCATGCGCAACCGCAGAAGCAGGCCCACTGCGCTGTAGTAGATAGCTATCGGTCACACCTAAAATGTTCCCTTTGTAGATCCCATCGTTTTTGTCAGCTAAAGTGACCTGGGCATCCGTCTTCAACTCGTGGCTCGCAAGTGCCATCGCGTTCTCAAGCCGCCGCTGTTCGGCGGTGCGATCGGCAATTTCAAGGGGCTGATCGCTGTTGTCGAACTCATCGCGATCTATCTTCGCTCCGAACACTTCTTCCGTGCGGGAGCGAACGGCTTGAGCCGACTCAGGACTACCACTGAGGCCTTCACCCGGGACGAGTTCGCTTTTAGTGCTGGTTGGTCTTATTTGTAAAATCGACCGTGTTCGTGTCTGGCTGATACTCGGCTGTGCGGGTGGATGTCTCGAACCGAAGGTGTGAGCCTTCTTTGGTGGTTTTCTCGACGGTTTCATTCGTCTGCTGGCGTTGCTCGTCCGCAGCCCTCGCGTCAGCTCTTACGGCTTCATCCTCCGCAGTAATCTGCTGCCGACGCGGTTCTCCCCATTCGTCCAGCTCGTCAATAAGGGCTCGCTGCGGACCGCTCTTGATTGCGGCTTCGCGAGCATTGATCTCTGCGGGCTCGAAACCCGCCCCTGCCTCCGGTTCCAAGCTCGGCAACGGCGCTTGCTCATGCAGCCAGGAGTTCCGCGCCCGGATGGTCACAAGGTCGGGTAGGCCAGCTCGTTGTATCAGCTCCCTGGCAGCGTCTTCGTTTTCTTGCGTGTAATTGAGCTGAAAGAGATTGCCGTACACGTCCTGGGCGTCCGCCAGGGCGCCCACCGTATCGCGGCGGGTGTCTTCTTGTCCTAAATGCTCTTCGCTCGAACCCGATATTTGCACGCCGTTTTCAAGGTCTATGTATGACCTTCCTTCATGGTGAACTTGGTCCAAAAACGTGTTTGCCGTACCGGGACCGTGGACGGATTCGATGAGTTTTGCGACTTCCGTCTGATGGATGCGCGGTGCTGCGGCAAAACCGATCTGATTCCCGTTGGTCGTGACAGTTTCGATTATGGAGACTTCATCCTGAATAGCCATTGCAAATCCTCCTTTGTTGCGGCGGCTTCGTTCCGACTTCGGTTGCTATCTACTACAGTCGGTTTGAGCGAAGAAGTCAACATTTCCTGTAGTCAGGCTCTGAGATTGGCGAGATTTATTGGCGAGCCTTACCGGCCAATGTCCTTGCGGCGCGGTCTCGGGAATGTTGCTAAATCCCTTTCGACCTGGTGGGCTGCCAATTTCCGTTTGTAGTTCCTGTGCGCGTTGTTCGATAGCGGAGTTGTACTTGCCAAGCCAGCCTCCATAAACAGGCCCTACGTTTTTCGAGTCGTCGAGAGGTTCTTGCGCGCTGGCGTGATTTCGGATTTGATTGAGCCGTGCCGCCCGATTGCTGATGAACGCTCTGTCCGTCACGATCGCGTCTGCGGTGCCGTGTTCTTCCAACCGATGCCCGATCTTCCCGTCAATCGTCGTCCTTTGGATCGTCACAAACGAGTCGGGCTTGAGCAGGCCCGCCTGTCGGGCGCAGTCGATCTGCGGCGTGTGCGTGAGGTAGTGCAACTTTCCATCTGTGCCTTCAAGGAGCATGTAGCGCTTGGCGCTATTTTCCTCCTCGCCGTGCCCGAGTACGCGCCCTTCGATAGTCCTTAATTTCCGCCAGTCATCGACTTGGAGCGGTATACGATGATCTGAAGCAAGGCTCATTTGTTGGGCTATTGATTTTTGCCGATCAGAGGTTCGTTGCATAGTCCGCAACACTTCTGCGAAATTGCCGCGGACCTCCCATTCTCCCGGCCCTCTCTCAGTCGCAAGTCCCATAGTAACGAGCGCCCGTAGACGGTTCGCAAGAAACTGTTCTTGCTGCCGTTGATACGGTTTCATCGTCGGGTCTGCGGGATTCGCTCGGGCAGCAAAGTCCTGCCCGTTAGCGTTGGCAGGCTGTTGCTTTACGATTGACCGATCGAGTGGAGTGAACCTTCGTTGAACGACCTCGCGCCGATGTGCTTCGGCAACGTCTGCCTCAGTACGGATGCCTAGTTGCGCTGTAGCAAGATCTTCTGCCCGTAAGCGAATCCCTTTCTGAATGTACTCACGGGGTAACCTGATCTCCTGTCCGTCCTTGGACACACCACGAAGCGCCACATGCACATGAGGATGGTCGGTGTTGTGATGGACAACAGCAACCCACTCGAGTTGTTTTCCCAAGTCTTGACCCACGCCCTCCATCAGCGCTTTTGCGTGTGCGACCAAGTCCATGCGCTCCCCAAACTCGGGTGAGACGATGAGCTTGAACAAACGAGGATCCTTGGCCCTCTGCCATTCAGCCAAGGTGCCGCCGATGTCACCCACAGTCCCGTCCGGCCCGAAGCCGGGCGGAAGGTCTTTGGTGGGCTGGCTCGCGCTGTCACGCGCAATATATCGCCCATGCGCTTTCCAATGACCAGGCGTGAGATTCGGAGCATACGTGACGCGCACGGCTACTCTCTGGTTTCTGACTCGACCCGATCTATTGGCGAGGGCAACGGTTTTCTTCGCACCCTTGCCTGATGAGGCTTTCGGCTTCCGGACGTTGAGACGAACAATTCGCATCACGGAGCGACCTGCACGGCTCCAAATCGAAATCTCGTCTCGGCCAGCGCGCTTGTTCGCGCGCGGACGGAGACGAAACGGTTTTTCTTCGACAGCAAATGTGGCCATCAGCTGTTGCCCAATGAGTCAACCCATTCTCGTAGAGCGGCGGCCACGTTGCCTGTCACTTCCCTGGCAACATCGGCCTTGAACTTCTCGTACCGCAGCTTCGCGGTTGCCACGCTGGCACTCTTCGCCTCGGGCGGAATTTCCGGCTGGTAGGTCAGGTAGAGCTTGATGAAAGTGTCGAGGCTCGCATAAGAGAGGACCGCTGCCGTGGTCAACTTGCGGATGTCCCGGCTCTGGCGCTCTAGGGTCGCTAAGATACGTTCTTCGGTGTCATTCAGGGCCTTCGAGGCGCCTTGGAGCTGATTGACCACTGCCTGCCGGATGAACGAGGAAGGGGAGGCAAAACCTCCGTCCTTTGCTGCTTGGTCAATCGCCTCAAGCATCGCCGGTTCGAAGCGCACGTTACGACCTTCACCTCTTCTGGCCAAATAACACCTCTCTTTGGATGATGATTATCGTATGAATGCTGTTGACTGATGCGACGGTCTCGTTTTAGACTCCGGTTGCTATCTACTACAGTACGTTTTGGCAGCGATGTCAACATTTCTCGCAGTTGGGGGTTATGAAAATGGCGAGCCTTATTGGGGAGCATTACCGGTTCGACAACGCCCCGAAAATAACGTGCACCACAAACGTGGCGCAAGCATCGAGAACGTACCACACCACAACTGACTGTAAATACAAGAGTAAACATCGACAGAGCCCCGCAGGGTGGCACGTTCCTTTTATGTTCCACTACGTTGTCTTTGCGGGTTGCCTTCGCTGTGTGGGGTGGCTTCCGATTCCTCTCACGGTGTTACGGGCAACGCTGACGACATTTTGTATGAAAACTATACGAATATTGTTGAATTCCGGGCATTGGAGGCAACCAGAGTGAACTCAGGAAGAACGAGTGGAGCCGACAAGACAGAAGATGTTCTTGAATCGATCCGCGAGCTCAGGCACCAAAGGCCAAAGTCACTGATGGGTCAAATTCGGTGGATGCTGCCCGACATCGAAGCTGCTCTCGACTCGGGCCACAGTCTCACTGATGTTTACGCCATGCTCAACAAACATGGGGTCGCGATTTCATATAAGCAACTCTCCCTTTACATCGGAAGAATTCGACGCGAAGAGGAGAAAAGACCACGTAGGGGAAGAATTGCCGGACGATCCGCTCCGCCACCGGAGAGAGGGCTGAATCCTCTCACGAGCAATGAGGACTCCCTCACTACCTCCTCAACGTCGGCAGACGAGAAAGTGCCGCTCCTCAAAACGGATCCGCTGGCGAACCTGAAGCAAAAGAAACCAACCATCCCGACTTTCAGCGGCACGGCAAATAAGGAAGATTTGTATTAATCCAGCAGTAAAGACAAGGAGATGACATGGCCAAAACGGAATTGAACGGCAACAACGCTACCCAAGGACCCGCGAAGCTCAAAACGTCGGTTCACGACATTCACATGACACTGCAAGGCAAGGGGGGAGTAGGCAAGAGCTTTGTCGCTTCTCTCATGGCTCAATATTTGATGCACAAAGGCGCGAAACCCCGTTGCTTCGATACCGATCCTGTCAACCATACGCTTGCCGGGTTCAAGGCCTTTAACGCTAGGGCGATCGAGCTCCTGAAAGACAATGCCCTCGACCCGATTAGATTTGAAGAGATGGTAGTCCTTATGCTCGAAGAGGATGGGCCGTTTATCGTCGATAATGGGGCATCCTCCTTCATCGCTGTGTGGGATTACATCGTCCGCAACGGCATCCGGGACGTGCTGAAGGAACACGGCCGGCGCTTGTATATTCACACGGTACTGCAAGGCGGTGAGGCTCAGCAGGAATGCCTCAACGGCTTTCGTCAGGTTGCGGAGATGGCGGAGCCTGTCTCAATCATCGTATGGGAGAATCGTATTCTCGGGCCTATCGAGTACCAGGGCAAGACGTTTCAGGACATGAAGGTCTATCAGAACAACTCAACAAAAGTGCTCGGCGCCATCCAGCTTCCCGAGAACGAGCTTTTCATCCGCAACGATCTGAAGAAGCTGACGACCGAGAAGCTGACATTGGAGGAAGCCCAAAAAAGCCCACTCTTCAACGTCATCTCAAAAAAACGTTTGCAATTGTATCAGCGCAGTGTATTTGAGCAAATGGACAACGTTTGGGAAGTGATTCCTGAGGTCGTCAATGCCTAATGCCAATAACGGTGATGGGTCTGAGGCTGCAAAGGCCGTAGTGGTGGAGGCCTTTGCGAGGCATCGTATCCACATCCCTGACAATGATCCTATGATCGCGTTCGGCACCGTTATTGAACTCGCAATTGTGCGTGGTTCTGAGGTTTTGGACCAAAAGACTCAGAATGCAGTCACCCACATCAAGTCTGCGGCGTCTCAATGGGTAGAGACCGCAAAGGCCGAACTTGTCACGGCCGCCCACATCGCGGCGGTTAATGTCAGAAGGGAGTTGCAAGCCGACATCAACTCTGCTTCAGTTAAAGCAAAGGACGCTGTGCTCTTGGCTCTTTCGGCAAATTCCGGAGCCATGAAATTCAAGTGGATCGCGACAGGCTGTGTTCTTTGCCTGGGCTCGATGACGCTGGGCATGTTTCTTATGCTTCTGTTGATGAGATACATGCACATACACTAGACACGTGTAGGTGTGCCATGAGGCTGCTGCTTTTACTGAATTTATTTATGCTCCGCGGTGGCGTTTACCGCATCGTCGCGCTTCTCTTCATCGCAGGCGTAATCGTCCTCCTCGGACTCGGTATCTGGAGTTTGAAGGCGTCTCACCCTCAGCAGACCCACGCCGTTCATGGTGCAAAGTCCCAATCCGCTCATGGCCCGCCGCGTGTGAACCCATGAATGACAGCACCGTCGGAAACAGCGACTATCTCCAGAGAGGTTAACCTGGCGCGAATTGCTCTTCCATTACGAAACTTGGACCGGAGCAAGATCCTGACCTATGCTGCGGGGGCTGTATTCCTCGCCGCTTTTGCATTGGTCGTGGAGCAGGTTCCGGGAGCTCTTTTGCATCTCGCACCCAGTTCACAGAGTGCACGTATGGTTCCACCGGGGTACGTTTTGAATGATCCCCACTTGTCCTTGTCGCCCTATTGGCATATAGAGCACATCATTCATGCACACACTCGCTATCGTTCCGTCCTTGTGGATGTGTCCCTTCGGTTCTTCATAGCAGGGACAATCTCAATCATTTATGCAAACAACTGGAGACAGCCACTCGCCTCGACGCTCATTCGGCTGGGAGTTCTCCTAATGGGAGCAACGCTCATCAGCCAAGCGGTCTCGTTCCTCATGTACGGTGGCGTTGTAGATTTCCTTGCCCACACTACGAAGGATGGTGTCTTGATGATGGCTATGTCCTTCTCAGACCTGTACACGTTTGCCGGTGGGCCAATTCTGATTGCGGGCCTAATCCTCCTCTTCCTCAAGGAACGGCTTGCAAAACGTATGCCGACCCGTGTAGAGGCTTAGCGGTGACAAGAAATGTATTTGTAGGCCGCCTTGATAGTGCGGTCGAGATACGCCTTCTGGCCGCGTTGACCGCCCTTCTTGCTTAGATCTCGGGTAGCGATCTCGGACCGTACTTCATGCTCTGGTACACCGTGGTCTAGGGCCCAATTCGCGTAGGCCATATCGATCCGGTTGCCGTCGCCTCCGAGTTCAGGCCTATTCCTAAAGTCCGATATTGTCAGCCGTCTCTTACCGTTGTTGTTGTTGGTCCAGCGGAAGTGCTTCGAGGCGTCTTCCTTTTTGCGAAACTCTTCTTCTTCCTTCAGAATTGCCTGACGCACCTGTGCGACAAATTCCTCCGCCCGATCGTATTTGACACCGCTGTGTTCACGTAGGCGAACGAAAGGGAAGTATCCCGTTTTGGCGTCTTTGTATTTGGCCTTCCGGTTTGTGAAGCCTGCGAGTCTCCCGTAGTGACACCAACTCGCGCTGCTCGGGTCTGCGTCGAATCTTTTAGCGAGCAACCGGGCGGCAATAGAGGACTCTTGTTCGGGAGGACCTGGCCGTGTTGGAGCCACGCCTGACAGTTATTCGGTGATGTCTCCACAACGAGAGCCGGCTGAAAGCCTTCCTCCTTCATGCGAGCCACTGTTGCGAGAGACACATCGTCTAGGAGCGTCAGGCTGTGGAGGCCACGAGGGACGATGTTGATGTTTCGGTCCTGGCTGTTCTCCAAACGCAAGTAACGAATCGTGTTCGGGTCCGCAAGCATTTCCGCGCTATAGACGCGCGTCTTCATCGGCAAGTCGTCCTCATCGAACTTGAGCAACCCAAGCTGGTACTCCGCCGCGCCCATTGCCGCGACTTGGAGGGCAACCGCGATCTGTGTCCGATCCCTGTTCTCGGCCATCCCTAGATCCATTC
>CAVPNO010000132.1:0-4322 GCA_963706455.1 uncultured Acidobacteriota bacterium
CTGCGGATTCACAAAGGTATCCGTCATCGTGATCAGACGGATGCCCCAGTCGCGGATCTCGGGATACTGGATACCCATGCGGCGCGACACCGCGTCCATCTCGGCCTGTGCCACTTTGAGCGAGACCCCCGGCCGCAAGCGCCCAAACGTGATCACCACGTGATTGAGGCGGATCTCCTTCCCGGGATCGATGGTCAGGGGCGTGTACAACTCGCCATTGGAGAGCAGATTCATGCTGGCCGGGGCGATTCCCACCACGGTGGTGACCACACCATCCAAGGTGATGGTTCGGCCCACCAGGCCGGGATCGGAAGCGAATCGCCTCTTCCACAGGCCTTCTCCCAGCAGGGCTACGGGCGCCGCTCCGGGCTTCTCTTCAGCATCCGAAAAAAAACTTCCGGCCACAGGCTTTATGCCCAGGACGCGCGTCAGTGCCGGGCTGACCAGGTTCCCTGAGACCTGTTCGGGATCGCCCGGCCCGGTCAGGGTGTAATTAGCGAATCCGAGCGCGCCCAGTTCCTCGAAGGAATGAGCCTGCTCCCGCCATGAGAGGAAATTCAGCACCGACGAACCGAAGCTGGCCAGGTGCAGCTTGTCGTTTTTCTCCGCCACTTGCACTACGCGCTCCGGTTGGGAAAACGGGAGGGGGCGCAGCAACACCGCATTCACCACGCTGAACATGGTGATGTTTGCGCCGATCGCCAGGGCCACCGTCAGCACCACCGTGCAGGTGAACAGCGGTGACTTTCGCATGATGCGCAGAGCATAGTGAACGTCGTTCATGGGGCGACCTCGGATTGACCTGCGCCGGGAGGAATCATCGCCGGCTTGGTCTTTCCATAATTGGGCCGGGGGAATGCAGTTTCAAGGCGGAAGTGACGAATCGACGTCCGGCCCCGGCAGGAGCTTCGCTATTCAGCCCAACGAATTCGAAGCGGAACTCCCTGTGCGCTCTTTGAGATTCGACAACAAGAAGGCCCAGGCGCTCGTGGGAGTATGGATCAAACTTACCCGGGTACCGTCCGGATGGTGCGCCAACAAGCGACCATCCGGACTAACGTTTTTGGCTCCAGGTGCCGGGCTCCGGTCCGCGGCCTGGACGCCGCCGCGGTCTGGACGCCGAAATAACCTCACGCGCCCTGAAACCGTCCCACTCCCGTCAGCGCAATCGCCGCGCAGTGATATCCCGCCCCGAATCAGCGCCATAGCGAAAAAAATCCTCCATCGACAGGAATAGGCAAGAAGATCGGCAGGATCGGGCTGCCTCTCGCCAGGGGTGCTTTTGTACTCTTGAGTTGCCGGCAACGGCCCTTTCACTTGCAGTCATGCCATCCTGTACAACCACGAACCAGAGGTGAACCCATGTATAACGCAAGAGCTTTTTCGGTTTCGAACGCGACCTCGCCGTTCTCACCTGCGACCATCGCGCGCCGCGCTCCCGGCGACCACGACGTGCAGATCGAAATCCTGTTCTGCGGTGTCTGCCACTCCGATCTGCACACCGCCCGAAATGAGTGGGCCGACATGATGCCCACCGTGTATCCCTGCGTTCCCGGCCACGAAATCGTTGGCCGCGTGACGAAGATCGGCTCCGCGGTGACGAAGTTCAAGCCCGGCGACCTGGCCGCCGTGGGCTGCATGGTCGACTCCGACGGCACCTGCCCCGAGTGCAAGAACGGCCTGGAGCAGTTCTGCCCCAACTTCACCCTAACCTACAACTCGCCCGACAAACACACCGGCGGCGTCACCTATGGCGGCTACTCCGAAAGCATCGTGGTAAAGGATCATTTCGTGCTGCAAGTGCCCGCGAATCTGAACCTGGCCGGAACCGCGCCCCTGCTCTGCGCGGGCATCACTACGTACTCGCCCATGCGGCATTGGGGCGTGACCAAGGGTAAGAAGGTCGGCGTCGTCGGCCTGGGCGGACTCGGCCACATGGCCGTCAAGTTCGCGCACGCGCTCGGCGCCCACACCGTTGTCTTCACCACATCCCCGGGCAAAAAGGATGACGCCCGCCGCCTGGGCGCCGATGAAGTCGTGATCTCGCGCGACGCCAACGAAATGGCTAAACACGCCGGCAGCTTCGATTTCATTCTCGACGCCGTGGCCGCCCAGCACGACATCAATGCATTCATCCACATGCTGCGCCGCGACGGCAACATCACCATGGTGGGCGCGCCGGACAAGCCGCTCCCGGTCGGCGTTTTCGGCCTGATCATGCGCCGCCGCAGTTTCTCGGGCTCGCTCATCGGGGGCATCGCCGAAACCCAGGAGATGCTCGATTTCTGCAGCCGGCACAACATCACTTCCGACGTCGAGGTGATCCCCATTCAGAAAGTCAACGAGGCCTACGAGCGGCTGCTCCGGTCGGACGTGAAGTACCGTTTCTCAATCGACATGGCTTCGCTCAAATCGGAGTAAGTGTCATTCGATTCCCACATCTTCGGGCAAAAGCGCCCGGAGACACGGGAGACCACGAACCTTAAACTTTCTCACGCATGCCGGGCAATTTATATGAGCGCATCCCATTCTTACCAGCATCCACGCGACGAAATCCTGCATGCGATGGAGCGGATTTACCGCTATCGCATGACCACCACCAGCGGCGGCAATCTTTCCCTGCGCGAGCCGGGCGGCGACGTATGGATCACGCCGTCCCGCCTGGACAAGGGCGCCTTGCGCCGCGACGACATCGTCTGCATTCGAGCCGGCGGCCACATCGAAGGCGCTTGCGAGCCGTCGTCGGAACTACCCATCCACCAGGAGATCCGCAAGCGGCGCCCCGAACTGGCCGGGATCGTGCACGCCCATCCGACGGCGCTGGTGGCGTTCAGCCTGGTCCACCAGGTTCCCAACACGCGACTCTTCCACCAGGCGCGCCACGTGTGCGGCGCGGTCGGCTTTGCGCCCTACGAACTGCCGGGCAGCGAGGCCCTGGGTAACCGCGTGGCTGATTGCTTCGCGGAAGGCTACAACTGCGTCATTCTGGAAAACCACGGCGTCGTCACCGCCGGTGAGACCTTCCAGGAGGCGTTCCATCGATTTGAGACGCTGGAATTCACCGCCAAGACCATCATCAAGGCGCGGCTGCTGGGCGGGGACATTCATTTCCTGACCGACGAACAATTGGCGCTCGAGCAGCGCCGATCGTCGCATTTCGAGGAGTTCCGCCCCGCTCCTCCATCCAGCCAGGAAAACAAATTACGCCGGACGCTGGCCGATTTCGTACGCCGCGCCTACCGCCAGAGGCTGTTCATCAGCACCCTGGGCAGCTATTCGGCGCGAGTCACGGAAGACAGCTTTCTGATCACGCCCTACCGGGGCGACCGCAGTCTCGTCGATCCATCGGATCTCGTGCTGATCCACAATCATCGCGCGGAAGAAGGCAAGGCGCCGAGCCGAGCAGCAACCGTGCATCACGCCATTTACCGCCGCCACCCTGAGGTGAGCGCCATCGTGAATGCCTGCCCGGTGAATGCTACGGCGTTCAGCGTGACCGGCGCGCCGCTCGATAGCCGCACGATCCCCGAAAGCTACGTCGTAATCCGCAGCGTCAGTCGCGCGCCATTCGGGGTGCAGTTTGAAGGGGGTGACGAATTGGCCTCCATGCTTTCCTCTATGCATCCGGCACTGATCCTGCAAAACGATGGGGTCCTCGTCACCGGAAGCGACATCCTGGAGGCCTTCGACCGGCTCGAAGTGCTCGAATCCACGGCCGAGGCCATCATCAATGCGCGCGCCATCGGAACACTGCAGCCGATGTCGGAAAGCGTCACGCAGGAGTTGGATCGCGCATTTTTCGGGATTTCGTAATGAATCCGAATTTGCCCATCCAGTTCAACGTCAGCTACAGATCCCAAGGCACGGTTCTTTAATCTCGCAGTCATCTCCGCGCAACATCGGCCTGTTACGAATCTCCAAGCGGCGATTGTTTCGTCCGGATTCCCCCGAAAACGCACCACCTTATGCCTCGCCCGCCGCGCATCCCCCCATTGGAGGTTTTCATGTCAGTGTTGCCCCATCTTCGCCGATTTGCCGGGTTGGCTCTCCTGGCAGCCTTGAGCACCTGGTCCGCCTCGGCCCAGGACGACCAGCCCATCAAGCACGTGTTTGTAATCGCCATGGAGAATCACAACTGGACCCAGCCCGCCACGGTCGCCGGCGGAATCAATCAGATCTATCAGAATCCCAACGCTCCGTTTATCAACAGCCTCGTGAACGGCACGGCCAAGGCCTATATCAATGGTCAGGTCATGAACATCAGCAGGCATGTTTCCTATGCCACCGCGTATCACAATGTGCTCGCCACGCCCAGCGGCAAC
>CAVPNO010000133.1:0-26774 GCA_963706455.1 uncultured Acidobacteriota bacterium
ATCGCACTTCCGCCAGGTGTGGGCCATACAGGTGCAGCGCGCCGCAGCCCAGAAACACCCCCCCGTCCGATTCGGAGATCGTGAAGTCGCGCACGTTTTCGCAAATCTCCGCGAAGGCCCGCTTCAGCAGTGTGCCGTCGCCCGAAAGCGAGTTCACCAGATCGTAGATGTGGGAAGCGTCCTGGAGGCGCGCCTTACGCACCAGCATGGGCTACCTCCGTCTTCTCGGCGGGATCCAGGCTCGCACGACCGTATTTCTCCGCCAGCGATTCCACCCGTTGGGCTGTATCGGCCACGGCTTGCTTTACGCGATGTCGCGCCGTTCCCCCCATCACATCGTGGCAGTCAAGCGTGGCTTCCAGCGTGATCGCGGCGAAGAAGTCGTGGTCGAATTCGTCCCCGAACTGGCGCAGTTCTTCTAGCGAAAGATCGCCCAATTCACAGCCCTTGTCGAGACAATAACGCACCGCGTTCCCGATCTTTTCGTGCGCCTTGCGGAAAGGAACACCCTTGTGCACCAGGTACGTGGCCGCGGCCATCGCATTCAGAAATCCGGTCTCACAGGCCGCGCGCATCCGCTCCGTACGGAACCGGAGCGCCCGCGTAAACGCCGCCAGAAGCCAGCTCATCTTGTGCGCCTCGCCGGTGGCGGCAAACACCGGCTCCTGGGTTTCCTGCATGTCCTTGTTGTAGGCCAGCGGAAGCCCTTTCAGCAACAAGGTCACCGTCTCCGCCGCGCCGTGAATGCGCCCCACCTTGGCCCGCACCAGTTCCGTCAGATCGGGATTCTTCTTCTGCGGCATCGCGCTCGATCCCGTTGAGAACTGCTCCGGCAAATCCACAAACCCGAACTCCGCCGTCGCGAACAGGGTGATTTCTTCCGCAAAGCGGCTGGCGTGCAGCGCAAACAGCGTAAGTGCATTCAGGTATTCCAGCACGAAATCGCGGTCGCTGGTGGCGTCCATCGAATTGGCCGTGGGCGCCGTGAAATTGAGTTCACCGGCCGCAATGGTCCGATCCAGCGCCAGCGTCGCCCCCGCCACCGCTCCCGATCCCAGCGGGCAATAATTCAAGCGGGTCAGGCAGTCTTCCAGTCGTGACGCATCGCGCAGCAGCATCTCCACGTAGGCCAGCAGCCAGTGCGCAACCAGCACCGGTTCAGCCCGCTGCAGATGCGTATACGCCGGCATCACGGCCTCGCCTGCAGCCTTCGCCTGCTCGACAAGCTGCCCGGCCCACGCGCCGATATGGATCAGAAGCATGCGGATCCGGAACCGGATATAAAGCCGCAGGTCGGTGGCGATCTGTTCATTGCGGCTGCGGCCGGTGTGCAGCTTCAGTCCCAGTTCGCCGATAGCCTCCGTCAGCCGCCGCTCGACGAAGTGATGAATGTCCTCCGCCTCGAGATCGGCGCGCACTTCGTCATTGCTCGTGGCGTATCGGTTTCCGAGATCCCCGAGGGCCGCCGTGATCCGCGCACATTCGTCGCCCGTCAGGATTCCGACGGCCTGCAAGGCCAGGGCATGAGCCTTGCTGGCCGCAAGCTCGTGGCCAACCAGCACGCAGTCGAAACGAATCGACCGCTGCCAGAAATCGAAGAATGGATCCGGGGCCGCCCGGAAGCGCCCCGACCACATCTTCCCGGATTGTTGTTCGTTCGACATCGTTCTAACAGTCTGTGCCAAAGCCCCGTTTTTGAAAGGGCACGACTTTAGTCGTGCCGTGGGCTCAATTTACTAACGCGGCTTTAGCCGCCGAGGGATGATTTTCTCGAACATTTGACCTTGACAACGGGCCGCTCAGCGCACCTCATGGCCTTCCTTCTCCGTGCCCCCGTTCAGCTGCGGCATTTCGCTGTTCTTGCTCAGGGTTAGCAGGCCCGCTTTGGCGTAGGTCAGAAGCTTCTCCCGGGTGTCGGTGATGTCCAGGTTGCGCATGGTAAGTTGTCCGATGCGGTCCCGCGGCGAGAACGCCGATTCCGTCTTCTCCATGCTCAGGCGCTCGGGATGGAACGTCAGATTGGGCGACTCGGTGTTGAGGATGGAGTAGTCATTGCCTCGCCGCAGCTCCAGCGTGACTTCGCCGGTCAGCGGCCTGGCCACCCAGCGCTGCGCTGATTCGCGCAGCATGATCGCCTGCGAGTCGAACCACCGGCCCTGGTAAAGCAGCCGTCCCAGCTTGCGCCCGTGGTCGCGGTACTGCTCGATCGTGTCCTCGTTGTGGATCCCGGTAATGAGCCGCTCGTATGCGATGAAAAGCAGCGCCAGTCCCGGCGCCTCGTAGATGCCGCGGCTCTTGGCCTCAATGATCCGGTTCTCTATCTGGTCCGACATGCCCAGCCCGTGCCGTCCGCCGATGCGGTTGGCTTCCAGCAGCAGAGCCACGGGATCGTCGAACCGTCGCCCGTTTAGAGTCTCCGGGAAACCCTCTTCGAACCCAATCGCAACCTCTTCACGCCGCACCTCGACCTCGTCGCGCCAGAATGCCGTGCCCATGATCGGCTCGACAATTCGAATCGACGACGAAAGATGCTCCAGGTCCTTGGCTTCATGCGTCGCGCCAAGAATGTTGGAGTCGGTGGAGTACGCCTTCTCCGCCGACATCTTATAGGCGAACCCGGAGCGCTGCATGAAAGCCGACATCTCCGCGCGCCCGCCCAGTTCATCGATGAACGCCGCGTCCAGCCATGGCTTGTAGACCTGGAGACCGGGATTGACGAGCAATCCGTAGCGATAAAACCGCTCGATGTCGTTACCCTTGAACGTGGAGCCGTCGCCCCAGATGTGGACGTCGTCCTCTTTCATGGCGGCCACCAGCATGGTGCCCGTCACCGCGCGACCGATCGGCGTGGTGTTGAAGTAGGTGACGCCGGCCGTCGAGATGTGGAACGCCCCGGCCTGCAGCGCCGCGATCCCTTCGCGAACCAGAGCCGCGCGGCAGTCGATCAGGCGCGCCTTTTCGGCTCCATACTCGAGAGCCGCGCGCGGGATCGCCTCATAGTCCGTTTCGTCCGGCTGGCCGAGGTTGGCCGTATACGCGTAAGGGATGGCGCCCTTCTGCTTCATCCAGTGCAGGGCGGCGGATGTATCCAGCCCCCCGGAGAAGGCGATGCCCACTTTCTGTCCTACGGGCAAGGATTCAAGAATGACAGACATGCTTCGTGTAAACCTCAGAAAAGCAGTGGTCAGTGGTCAGTGATCAGAATGCCTCGATATCTTGCTTGTACTGATCGCTAAATAAGTTCTCGCCTGACAATCGACTGCTCGTGGTTAAGGATGAAACCTCACACTATTCACTGACCACTGACCACTGACCACTGACCACTGACCACTGACCACTGACCACTGACCACTGATCACTGGAAACTCTGCACATTCGCCAATCCCCCCAGCAGCAACAGTAGAAGCGCCTTCTGCGCATGCATGCGGTTTTCCGCCTGGTCGAACACAATCGACTGCGGTCCGTCCAGCACCGCGTCCGTTACCTCCGCATTGCGGCGCGCCGGCAGGCAATGCATGAACACCCCTTCCGGCTGAGCCTTGCTCATCAGCGCCTCGTTCACCTGGAACGGCCGGAAGATCGGCGCCCTCTTGGTGGATTCGTGCTCCATGCCCATGCTCACGCAAACGTCCGTGTAGACCGCATCCGCACCCTCGACCGCCGCCTGCGGATCCTGCAGCAGGCGAACCTCGCAGCCATTCTGCTGCGCGATTTCGCGCGCCATCGTCACAATCTCAATATCCGGAGAGTAGCCGCGCGGCGTCGCCACGGTGACGTTCGCGCCCAATTGCGCCCCGGTCATCATCAGCGAGTGGCACACGTTGTTGCCGTCGCCCACGTACGTGAAGTTGAGCCCCGGCACCGACCCGAAATGCTCTTCCAGCGTCATGAAATCGGCCAGCGCCTGGCACGGATGCTCGAAGTCCGACAGCGCATTGATCACCGGCACGCGCGAATTGGCGGCCATCTCCGTGATGGTGTCGTGTGCATACGTCCGCAGCACAATCACATCCACCCACCGCTCCACGTTGCGCGCCACGTCGGCGATGGCTTCGCGCTCGCCCAGCGGCGAACTGGTTTGGTCGACAAAGATCGCATTGCCGCCCATGGTGTTGATGCCCGCCTCAAAGCTGAGCCGCGTGCGCAGGCTGGCCTTCTCGAACATCAGCACCATCTGCTTGGCGTCCAGCGCGTGACGGTAGTCGCGCGGATTGCGCTTCACCTCGCGGCCCAGTTTCAGAATGGCGCGCACCTCGGCGCTCGAAAGGTCGCCGATGGAGCACATATCTTCGCCGGCCAGCCGCGCGGCCGCCGCCAGAATGTCAGGGTCTTGGTGCACGGGATAGGAAATCTCGTTCCGCGCCATGGTCGCTCTAGTTGCCACGGTGTTGTCCTCCTGCGGCGTTGGCAGTAACGTTTGCTCCGTGTTCTGTGAAGATTTCGTCAAGGGCCGCGATCGCTGTGTCCACATGCTCGTGCTCCAGAATGTAGGGCGGCAGGAAACGCAAAACCGTGTCGCTGGTGCAGTTGATCACGATGCGGCGCTTGAGCATTTCCGCCACGATGAGCTTTCCCAGTTCCGCGGAATCCACTTCGGCGGCCAGCATCAGGCCCTTGCCCCGCACGTCTACGATGCTCTCGTGTTTCGCCGCCAGCGCGCGGAGCCGCTGCTGGAAGTAACCGCCCACGTCCGTTGCATGCGCCAGCAGCCCTTCGCGTTCGATCGCATCGATCACCGCAATGCCCACCGCGCAGGCCAGCGGCCCGCCTCCGAACGTCGTTCCATGCATCCCCGCGTGAATGGCGCGCGCGGCTTCTTCGCTGCACACCATTGCGCCCAGCGGAATGCCTCCCGCAAGGGGTTTGGCCAGCGCCGTCACGTCGGGCCGGATCCCGTAATGTTGATACGCGCACCACTTTCCCGTGCGCCCCATCCCGGCCTGGATCTCATCGACAATCAGCAGCGCCCCGGTCGAACTGGCCAGCGCCCGCGCTTCGGCAAAAAATTCCTGCGTCAGCGGACGAATGCCGCCCTCGCCCTGGATCGACTCGACCAGGATCGCGCACACCTCGCTCGAAAATTTCGCCCGCAGGTCGGCCACATCGTTGAAGCGGACAAACTCCACCCCCGGAACCACCGGCCCGAACGGCTCGCGGTACTTCGCCTTGTATGTCGTCGAGACGGACCCGAACGTGCGCCCATGAAAGCTCTGTTCCAGCGCCAGGAACTTCGTTCCGATTTGCTTGCCTTCGCTGCGCCGCAGTCCCGCATAGGCGCGCGCCAGTTTCATCGCGCCCTCCCACGCCTCCGTGCCGGTGTTGGCGAAAAACACGCGGTCGAGCCCGGTGCGCTCCGTCAGCCGCAATGCCAGCTCTGCCTGGCCTTCGTGATAGAAAAGATTCGAAACGTGAATCAGCGCCCGGCCCTGGCTCACAATCGCGTGTTCGATCGCCGGGTGCCCATACCCCAGCGCGTTCACCCCGATGCCGCTCAGCAGGTCGAGATAGCGCTCGCCCTTCTCGTCCACCAGGTGAACACCCTCGCCCCCGACAAACAAAATCGGATTGCGGTCGTAGGTTTGTAGTAAGAGCCGCGCTTCGGCGGCCTTGATCTGCTCCAGTTTCGTCAATTCACTCTCCTCACGCAACCATCACTTCCGTGCCGTGCGCCACGCGCGAACTGCACAGGTCGGGAAGCGACCCCGCCGCTTCGGCGGGCAAAATACGCACCCGTTTCACGCCATTCAATAGTGCTTCGCGGCAGGCGCTCAGCTTGGGCAGCATGCCGCCCGAAATGATCGCGTTCTTGGCCATCTCCGCGATCTGGTCGATCGACAGCCATCGCAGCACCGCCCCGCTGCCGTCGCGAACCCCGGGAACATCGGTAAGAAAGACCAGCGCATCGGCGCGGCAGGCAATCGCGCACGCCGCGGCCATCTCGTCCGCATTGATGTTGTAATACTCGCCATCAAATCCCAGCGCCATCGACGACAGCACCGGCACGCCCTTCAGTTGCCAGATGGCCTCCAGCCAGCGCGTATCGCTCGCCGCGATTTCCCCTACATAGCCTAGATCCGGCAAAGTCCTTTTCTTGCGCGCCCGGAACATCAGCCCGTCGCCGCCCGACAATCCAACCGCCGGCTGCCCCACGGCTCCGAGCGCGGCCACCAGTCCCTTGTTTACCCGCCCCGCCAGAACCATCAGCGCCGTGTCGCGCGTCTCCGCATCGGTCACGCGCAGCCCGTTGATGAATTCGCTCTGCTTCCCCAGCGCCTTCAGGGTCCGCGTCAACTGCACGCCTCCGCCGTGCACCACCGCCACCTGGTGGCCGTCCCGCACCAGTTCGGCAATCGCACGCACGCATCCCGAGAGCAACTCCGGAGTCTCGAGGCCCGCTCCGCCGAGCTTCACAACGTACCTCATGATTCGAGCTCCGCCTTCATTCCAGTCCCTCGTGTTCGTCCCATCCGAGCATCACATTTAGATTCTGCACCGCCTGCGAGGATGCTCCCTTCAATAGATTGTCAAGACAGCAGACCACCACCGCGCGCCGCCCGTCGGGCGACAGCTGGAATCCGATGTCCGCATAGTTGGTCCGCACCGAATACTGAATCTGCGGAAGCGTCGAATCATACAGCCTCACCATGGGGCTGCCGGCAAAGAACGAATGATAGATGTGGCCAATGCCGGGCCGCGTCTGCGGCTCCTTGAAGCGCACGTAAATCGTGGAGAGAATGCCCCGCGGAATCGGCAGCAGGTGCGGCGTGAACACCATCGACCGCGCGTCGATGCCGATCTGTTCCAGAAGTTCGCCGGTGTGCCGGTGCGCGAAAACGCCGTACGCCGAAAGATTATCCGCCGCGTACATGAAGTGCGTTTTGGCCGTGGGCGCCTTGCCCGCGCCGCTCACCCCGCTCTTCGCATCGGCGATGATTCCCCATTCCAGGTCCACCACCCGCGCGTCCACCAGCGGCTTGACGGGAAGAATCACGGAAGTCGCGTAGCATCCCGGATTGGCCACCAGGTGCGCTCCCAGGATCTTTCCCCGATGCAGTTCCGGCAATCCGTATACCGCCTGCCCCTGAACGTTCAACGCGTGTACCGAACCCTCATCTTCGAAGTTGTAAATCGCGCGGTTCGCCGCCTCGCTCAGTCGCCACGCCCCGCTCAGGTCGATCACCCGGATGCCGCGCGCCAGCGCCTCCGGAACCCACGCCCGCGACTGCTCGTGCGGCGTGGCCAGGAACAGCACCTCGACATCGAGATCCGCCAGCAGTTCCCACGAGAACGGCTGCAGCCTCAGCTTGCCGCTGCCCCTGCTGTCGGCCAGTTCGGGATGGATCTCGCCCAGCGGCATCCCGCCCCGCGCCGCTTCTCCGGCATCCATCCGCCCGGCGAACACCGGAGGCTTGTTGCGCAGCCGCGGATGATGCAGCAGCAGCCGCGCCAGCTCCGCGCCGGCGTAGCCCGTCACCCCCACCACTGCGGTTTGTGCGGTTTCGGTCATGACTCCAGAATCTTCCTCAGCCGGGCCTCGACTTCGCCCGCCCGCCGCTGGTCCTGGCAGATCACCAGCACCGTATCGTCTCCGGCGATGGTGCCCACCACCTCCGGCCAATCTTCGCGATCGATGGCCGCCGCCACCGGCTGCGCTCCTCCCATCACCGTGCGCACAATTACCTGGTTCATCGCCTGGCGTACGCGCACGCCGAAGCTGTCCAGCATTTGCTCCACCGACGGCGGCGCATCCTCCTCGACGGCCGCGCTCGCGCCGTTGGCCGTGCCATTGGGCAGCGAGTATCCTCCCGGACCTTTGAACAGCCGCAGTTCGTGAATATCGCGTGAAAGCGTGGCCTGCGTCACCTGGAACCCGCGGCGCCTCAGCTTGCGCCGCAGCTGGTCCTGGTTGGTGACCCGCGAGTGCGCCACCAGGTCCCGTATCGCGCTATGTCGCAGGTCCTTCATCGCCGCCGCTCTTCCTTCCGCCAAATCGAAAGCGCGGCCTGGGGCTCGGCCGCGCTTGTATAAATATACAACGAAAATGAATAACTATGCAACCCACTTTTCACCCGCTTTTCTCCGGCCGCCTGGGCCCTAACTCCTTCACTTCCACTCGCGCTGCCAGCCGTTTTTCCCGCCCCCGGCAACGCTTCCTCGCCCCTCCTTGAATCCCGGCAGCCCGATCGACGAAAATGGGAAGTCCTTCTTAGCGGAAATCTGCCTTGTTCCAACCGGTTTCGGGAAAGGAACCTCAATGTTGAAGAAGTCCTGCTTCGCCGTCTTCGCCATCCTCATACTCGCATCCATGGCCCTCGCCCAGAACCAGCCCGCAGGCCTGCCGCCTATCATCGACCGCGACCTGTTCTTCGGAAACCCTGAAATCGCTGGGGCGCAGCTCTCGCCCGACGGCAAGTTCGTCGCCTTCCTTAAGCCGTGGAAAGACACGCGCAACATTTATGTCAAGGGAGTCGCCGAGCCATTCAGCGCCGCTCGATTGATGACCACCGAGACCAAGCGCCCGGTGGCCGGCTATTTGTGGACCCAGGACGGCAAATACATCGTCTATGCCAAGGACAACGACGGCGACGAGAACTTCAACGTCTATGCCGTCGATCCCGCCGCTTCCCCTGCCGCCGGCCAGGAAGCTCCGGCTTCCCGCGACCTCACCGGCCTGAAAGGTGTCCGCGTCATCCCCTACGAAGCGCCCAAGGCGGATCCCGACACCCTCTATATCGGCCTCAACGATCGCGACAAGGCCTGGCACGATCTTTACAAGCTGAAAATCTCCACCGGCGAAAAGACGCTGATCCGCAAAAACACCGACCGCATCACCGGCTGGAGCTTTGACCTGAAGGGCAATCCCCGCCTGGCCACGCGCAATGCCGACAACGGCGACACCGAGATCATGCGCGTCGACGCCGACAAACTCACCCTCATTTACTCCTGCTCAGTCTTCGAGGAATGCGGTCCGCTGCACTTCCGCCCCGACGGTACCCATGTCTACATGCAAACCAACAAGGGTACCGACCTTTCCTCGCTGGTGCTGTTCGATACCCAGACCGGCAAAACCGAATTGGTGGAATCCGATCCGCTGGGCAAAGTCGATTTCGGCGGAGCGCTGTTCTCGGAGAAGACCGACGAGCTGATCGAAACCTGGTACACCGCCGCTCGCGTCAAGGTCTACTTCAAAGACAAGGCCTTCGCCGAGGATAACCACTGGATCGAAAAGCAATTCCCCGGCAAGGAACTTCGCGTGGTTTCACGGACGCGCGACGAGAATCTGTGGCTGGTGACGATGGAGAGCGACACCGAACCCGGCGAGACGCTCCTTTTCGACCGCCAGGCCAGGAAGCTGACTCCACAATATACGGTGCGCGAAAAGCTGGCCCGCAACGATCTCGCGGAGATGAAACCCATCACCTACAAGTCCTCGGACGGGCTGGAGATTCCCGCCTACCTCACCCTCCCCAAGGGCGTTCCGCCAAAGAATCTTCCTACCCTGGTGTTTCCCCACGGCGGACCGTGGGGACGCGACGATTGGGGCTACAACCCCCTGGCTCAGTTCTTTGCCAATCGCGGCTACGCGGTACTCTCGCCCAACTTCCGCGCCTCCACCGGCTATGGCCGCAAGTTCCTCGACGCCGGCAACCTCCAGTGGGGCCGCAAAATGCAGGACGACCTCACCTGGGGCGTGAAATACCTGGTCGCCCAGGGCATTGCCGATCCCAAGCGCGTGGGCATCATCGGCGGCTCCTATGGCGGATACGCCACGCTGGCCGGGGTCACGTTTACTCCCGACCTGTATGCGGCCGCAGTCGATATCGTCGGTCCCTCCAACCTGATCACCCTGCTCGAATCCATTCCGCCGTACTGGGAAGCGGCGCGCAAGGTGTTCGCGATGCGCATGGGCGACGCGAGCACGCCCGAGGGAAAGAAGCTGCTGATGGAAGAATCGCCGCTCAATTCCGCCGACAAGATCAGGACTCCGCTCCTCGTCGCCCAGGGCGCCAACGATCCGCGTGTGAACCGCCGCGAAGCCGAGCAGATCGTCATCGCCCTCCGCGACCGCGGATTCCCGGTCGAATACATCCTGGCTCCGGATGAGGGCCACGGGTTCCAGCGCCCCGTGAATAACCTCGCCCTCTTCATGGAAGCAGAGAAATTCCTCGCCCAGCATCTTGGCGGCCGCTACCAGGAAGGCGGTTCCCCCGAGGCGGTGGCGCGGCTGAAGGAGATCACGATTGATCCCAAAACTGTCGTCCTCGCCAAGAAAGTCGACGCCGCTTCTGTCAGCGCGCCCAAGCCCGCCGTCGACCTTGCCGCCGGAAAATACAAATACCAGGTCAAAATCGAGATCAACGGCCAGTCGATCGACTTGAAGATTTCCACCTCCATCCAGGACGGAGGCACTTCCTGGACAGCCACCGATCAGATGGATACTCCCCAGGGAAGCGTCACTGATACGGCGACCCTCGAAAAATCCAGCCTGCTCCTTGAGAAGCGCAGCGTGAAGCAGGGACCGATGTCCATCGATGTGGATTTTGCCGGCAACAAGGCCGCCGGAAAGATGAGCATGAACGGGCAGGAGAAGCCCATTTCCGCCGATCTCGGCGGGCCCATCTTCGGCGATGCCGCCGGCGGCGACCTGGCCATTGCCTGCCTCCCGCTCGCCGAGGGCTACTCCACCAGCTTCCGCAACTTCGATGTTCAAAGCCAGAAGGTGAAGTTGGAACAATTGACGGTGGCCGCCGCCGAGAGCGTCACCGTACCCGCGGGCACGTTCGATGCCTGGCGCGTCGAAGTGGCTTCCGCCGACGGGGGCGCCGATAAGAAGACCCTGTGGATCGCCAGGGACTCGCGCAAAGTCGTCAAGGTCAAAGCGGTGATGGCCTCTATGGGCGGCGCCGTCATGACCGAAGAACTTTCCGAGTAACCGCCGATCAGAAAAATAACCTCCAGTGGGGACCTGGTCTTCTGAGTCTGAAGTTCGCACCATGAAACGGCTGTCATCCTGAGCTGCACGGCTGTCATCCTGAGTGCACGTCTGTCATCCTGAACTGCACGGCTGTCATCCTGAACTGCACGGTTGTCATCCTGAGCGAAATTTGGCGCATTCTTGACTAGGAACAAACCAGGTCCACACGCCTACTCTCGGCTTATCTTCAGCACCCAGCACGGCTGATGCAGCAAGTCTTCGGGTAGAGGAGGAACGTCTATCCGAACCCCACCGGCCACCGCCTTGAATTTCAGCGGCTGCGGCCACCCGAGGAGCCGCGCTTCTTTCACCCCGGCGGCATCCTTTAGGAGAAAGCTTCCCTCCGGCCACCGCGGCAGAATGGCGTACAGAGCATTGCCCCGGGTCGTGAAAAACGCCTCGATGGCCGCCTTGCCCGCCTCAGGCTTGCCGGTCAATTTCGTCACGTCGTACGCCGATGCGAATTCACTGTTGTACTTCACCTGCGGTAACTCGCCCGCAGTCCATTGCCGCGTTTGCTTCCACGGATGCGTGCCATAGATAGCCTCTCCGTTTACCTGCAGCCACTCCCCGATCTCGTGCAGGCGCTCCTGCATGATCACGGGAATCGTGCCATCCGACTTGGGCCCGATGTCGAGCAGCAGGTTGCCGCCCCTGCTTACAATATCGGTCAGCATCAGCACCAGGTCGCGGGACGTGTGGTAGTCCTCCAGCCGCTCCGCGCGATTGTAGCCATAACTGAAGCCCATCCCCCGGCTTTCTTCCCAGGGGTGATCCATCCCGCTCATGCCGGCCGTGTACTCGGTCGTCCAGTAGCCGCCGTGCTTATGACGCGTGTCGCTCCCCCAGCGGTCGTTGATCACCACATCGTCCTTCACCGCCGACTCGTTGAACAGCCACGCCAGCAGCTCCGCGCTGCGCCACGTACTGGACGGCAACTCCCATTCCCCGTCGCTGAAAATAATGGCCGGCTTGTACCGCGTCACCACGTCCTTGAACTGGGGAAACATGTGGTCTTCAATGTACTTCGGCTTGTCGTGCAGCCACAGCGGGTTGTACCACTCGTAAAGCGAGTAGTAGATTCCCATGCGCAAACCCTTCTCGCGCACCGCATCGGTCAATTCTCCCAGCAGGTCGCGCCGCGGGCCGATTTCGACTGCGTTCCACGGCCGCCCCCAGGTGTACGACGCCTCTTTGCTCGGCCACAGGGCAAAACCTTCGTGATGCTTCGACGGCAGCACCACGTACTTTGCGCCCGATCCGGCCAGGATGTCGGCCCACTGTTTTGCGTCGAACAGTTGCGCTTTGAAATCCGGCGCGAAGTTCTGGTACGCGTAATCCGCGCCGTAGACCTTCTGCTGGTACGCCCACGTCCCCGCCTCGATGGCATTGGCCTTGGGATCGTCGCGTCCCTGGATCATCTGGTGCCAGTACCATTCCGCGTAGGCCAGCTTTCCCGGAATCACGGGCGCATATCCCGGCACCGAATAGACGCCCCAATGGATAAAGATCCCGAACTTCGCGTCCATGAACCAGCCCGGCGTAGGCCGGCTGTCGATGGAATTCCAGTTCGGCTCGTACGTCTGGGCGCTCATCGGAATCGCCAGTGCAAGGCAAAGCAACAGATGCTTCATGCGGCATCTCCTCACGTCCAGGAATCGTCGTCGGGTGCCCCGGGGCCCCTGATTCTGGGACCTGGGATTGCAAAACTCACCGGGAACCCCCGAGCCCAACCAAGAATCATCGCATGGGGCAGCCATCCCTTACGCCCGGCCAGGCGCAACCCCCCGCCGGCAGCCGTGCACGATTCCATTGAACATGAGAAACTGGAGATGTAGCACTTCTGGCGCTGCTGCAATCGCGCCCCATAACCTCGATCCAACCTCGGCCTCATCCGGCCCTTCCCTGGCGCCGACTCAAAACTGTGGCCCGCAATCAGGAACCAGAACAGCAATGATCAATGTCAGCAATGTGACCATGCGCTACGGCTCGAAAGTGCTCTTTGAGGAAGTCTCCACGACCTTTGTCGGAGGACGCCGCTACGGGCTCACCGGACCCAACGGCGCGGGCAAGTCGACCTTCATGAGAATCCTTACCGGTGAACTGGATGCTCAGAAAGGCACCGTGGTGCGCCCCCGGAAGATGGGCGTGCTTCGCCAGGACCAGTTCGCATTCGACGACTTTCGCGTCATCGATACGGTGATCATGGGCAACGCGCCCCTGTGGGCGGCCCTTTCCGAACGCGATCGCATCTACGAGAAGCCGGAGATGTCCGACGAGGATGGCATGCGCCTCGGTGAACTGGAAGGCATCATCGGCGATGAGGACGGCTACACCGCCGAGGCTGACGCCGCCATCCTGCTCGACGGCCTCGACATCCCCGAGTCCCTGCACGCACGCAAAATGGGCGAGCTGCAGGGCGGGCAGAAGGTCCGCGTCTTGCTCGCCCAGGCGCTGTTCGGCAAGCCCGAGGCGCTGATGCTCGACGAGCCTACCAACTATCTCGACCTCGAATCGATTCACTGGCTGCAGGATTTCCTCAACAGCTACGATGGCACGCTGATCACCATCTCCCACGACCGCCACTTCCTCAACAGCGTCACCACCCACACCGCCGACATCGATTACCAGACCATCATCACCTACACCGGCGGGTACGACGACATGGTCATGGCCAAGACCCAGATCCGTTCCACCTTGGAAGCCCAGAACGCGCAGCGCGAAAAGAAAATCGCCCAGCTCAACGAATTCATCGCCCGCTTTGCCGCCGGCACGCGGTCCAGCCAGGTCACCAGCCGGCGAAAAGAAGTGGAGCGCCTGCAGACCAACGAGCTGGCCCGGTCCAACATCCAGCGCCCCTATATCAAGTTCGACCAGGTGCGTCCCAGCGGCAAGCACGTGCTCGAATTCAAGCACCTCGCCAAGAGCTACGGGAACGTGAAGGTCATCGACAACTTTTCGGCCAACGTTTTGCGCGGCGAGAAGATCTGCCTCATGGGCCGCAACGGCGCCGGCAAGACCACCCTGCTGAAGTCCTTGCTCTCCAACTACCCCGGCCTCTCCGATCCCGACTTTACGCTCGACAACGGGACGACCTTCTGGGGCCACGAGGCCCAGGTGGGCTACTTCCCCCAGGACGTGGGAACGGTGATCGACTCCAGCAAGGAGCCCGACCTGTCCATCTCCGAATGGCTGCACCGCTGGAAACCGGACGCGCACATGGAAGACATCCGCGGCATTCTCGGCCAGATGCTCTTCTCCGGCGAAGAAGGCGATAAGCCTATCAAGGCGCTTTCCGGCGGCGAGCAGGCCCGGCTGGTGTTCTGCAAGCTCATCCTCACCAAGCCCAACTTCCTCATCTTCGACGAACCCACCAACCACCTCGATCTCGAAGCCATTAACGCTCTCAACATTGCCCTGCAGAAATACGAAGGCACCGTGTTGCTGGTGACCCACGACCACGACCTGATCGACGAGGTCGCGACGCGGCTATTGGTATTCAAAGACGGCCAGATCGAAGATTTCCACGGACCCTACTCGGAGTGGAAGGGAAAGCACAGCTAGGAATCCCTTTGTAACCGGGCACGGCTGTTGGGCTTTAGCCCCTGAGGGACGATTTTTTCGAAACTTCCCCCATGGGCGGTGACTCTCCCGCTTCGCGGTACCCTATCACGTTGTCATCCTGAGGAGCGCAGCGACGAAGGATCTGCGGTTGCCGTTCGTTATGTCCGAATAGGCCGTGATACTACCGGAATCGGTCACCTTTGCTTGCAGAGAGGGGGCGCGGTAAACGCACGCCATCCGCCAGTCGGCAAGGAGGTGGCGGGGCTTCTGCGTCCATCTCGATAAGCAGACCGACTTCACCCGCGAACCAGGCGCCGTCCACGAAGTACACGGGAATGACAGCTTGCTGTGTTCTTCGCTTTTCGTTTTCCTTGATCAGCACGCAGCCAAGGACGTTCCACTGCCCGCCACGGCTGGTAGGTGTAGGAGGTGTAACCGTATCAATGCGAACGAGCCGGAAATCAACAATGTCCCACTCCCTTTGCTGCCGAACAGTCACAAACCTCTCCACCGATGCGTGCTCAATCGCTTTCGGCCATTGGCTTTGATAGAGAGCATTCCAGTCACGTCTTCTTGCGCGGATATTGCTCGATTCAGAACCGTGAAAAATGGCCCTCGCAACTCTCCTAATGCGCCGATTTCATCCGCTACAACTTTCCGGCCACCCTGCCCTGCAGAGACCTGCGCAAAACAACATCCGAGTAAAGCAACTGCGATGGTTATTCTGCCTACGGTTGTTCGTCGCATCAGCGAATCCAAGTGGGAAAATTGTACGCTCGTTAGCGTTCGGGCGAGTTGTGGACGATTCGAACGTAACACCGCCCGCGAATCCCCAAAAGCAACCGCATCCGTCTCAGCGTTCATGACGAGAACGCACTGCCATCCCAAGCCGACTCTTGCAAGCCTTTCTCGGCAGTTCGAGTGAATGATCGGGCAGAATCGAACTCTAAGGAAAAGCCCCCACGGGCGTCGAGCGACGAACGGAAATCGCAGTGTTTCCGGCATCACGCCCGGCGCCTCAATGGACGTGAGCGATGTCGTCGTTCATGGAAAACACGTCTTTCATGTCCTGCTCATAAGGAAAGACGTGAATCATCCACGTGAACACCACGGGCAGGAACTTCCCTCCCTCGGCCTCGCAGGCCTCCCGGGTGTGGATCGAACCGAACATGCCGAACTTGGGGTGTGCGCCGAAATACTCCTTCGTTTTGTTTTCCGGCGCGCCGCAAAAGTTTGTGTGCTTGTGCCAGCGCGCGAGGCTCAGCGGAATTCGCTGGTTGAGTTCGTCTTCTGAGGCGTTGGGACGCGCCGTGTACATCACACCCTCCAGCTTGAATCGTTGCGTCGGAGTGCGAAAGTAGAGCAGCGACGTGGGACGCGTCGGATCGAATTCCGAATCCGCAAGTTTTGCATTGGCGTCGTTGGTGAAATGGAACTGGGGCTGGTCCACCGTGGGATTGGCCTGAGCATATCCATCCGCGATGGCTTTCTTATAGTCCTTGTATTTCTCGATCGCCGCCCTCACCTGGGAAACAACCTGTCGAGCTCTCTCCTCGTCGCCGGGCCGAACGGGGCGGCTTGGAGTGATGCACATGTGGTTGGCCATGGCCGCCATGCTCTCTCCCATCACCGACATTCCGGCCATGTTCGCCATTTCGTCGCACGGATTTCCGGAGGGGTCCGCCGAGGTAACCGACGTCGCTCCGCTTCCCGGCGCCGGATTTCCCGGTTGTTGGGAAAGGCCGCTGATGGCCCCCGGGATCAGCGCTATCGCGATCCATCCCCAAAGCAATCCGGCCGGCATCGTAGCAGTTTTCATGGGCGTCTCCATGATGTTCGATTCCGACCGTATCCTCGCCGGCCCATCACGGCCGCGACGATGTTTCCAGCGGGAGGATTCTCGTCATGAAATGGATTTGGAAGGGAACCGATCTTCGCAAAAGGGAATCGCCCGAGGTTGCTCGGATTCCCGGGGCATTGCCAACCGGGTTTCGGGGTTGACAGCGCACGAATCCCGCGATGTAATTGAATCCAGTGGTGATGGAGTTCACCCTTAACCGCTGTCCTCTTCCGTAGCCGGACAGATGATGACTCCTGGCAGGGAAACCTGTTGCGGAGTCATGTCCCGGCATGAATGCCCTGCACAAGTTTGACGATCCTGAGCGGCTTCCTTCAAGAAGCAGGTCCATGGCTCCTTGCGGTCGCTTCCGGATGACACGTCATGGTCTGGCAGAAAGGAGGACCGCTTTGCAAAAGTATCTGCTCATTGCGCTGGGAGGCGGCCTGGGGTCGATGCTGCGTTTTTGGGTGGGCTCCACCGTCGGCGGACGGATGGGCCTGCGCTTCCCGTACGGCACGCTGGTGGTCAATATCACGGCCTGCGTTATTTTGGGCTTCTTGCTCACCTGGTTCGGGGAGCGCGCCGAAGTCAGCCCGGCGTGGCGCTACCTGGTGGCCGTGGGTTTCGTCGGCGCCTACAGCACCTTTTCCACCTACGAATGGGAAACGCTCTCCACGTTGCGGTCCGGAGCCTTCGCGCTCGCCTCGCTCTACGCCGTGGGCAGCATGGTGGCCGGCTTGGCGGCCACCTGGTGCGGGCAAGCCCTCGCCGAGTGGCTTTGAGCATCCAACCACAAGGCCGGAGTTGCATTCCGTCTGCTTTTGGTGTTCAATCCCTCGTTGGCAGGTGTTGCCCTCAACCCCGTATGAGGCAACTCCGAAAAGGAACTCCATGCTCACCACCGGCAAGGCAATGAAAGTGACTGTCTATCTGAGCGATGCGGCCAGGCATCACGGCGTTCCGGTCTACACCGGCGTTCTGGATTTCCTGTTCCGTCATGGCATTGCCGGAGCCACCGCGGTAAAAGGCGTCGCCGGGTTCGGCGTCGGCCACCGCATCCACGCGGCGCATATTCTCGAGTTGTCCGATCATCTCCCCATCCGCATTGAATTCATCGATACAAAGGAAAAAGTGGACGGGATCATGCCCGAGCTCCAGTCACGCTGTGGGTGCGGTCTGATCGAGGTCCAGGAAACCACCGTCATCGTGCCCGAAAAAGGCTGAGCGTTCTGGTCCCCCGCCGCCCGCCTCTGGAAAGCGACCGGGTCCGGCCAATGTAGCCGCCGTCACAGCGCCGCGTCCTGAGTCCCCCTACTCTCTATGAGGCGCAGTACGAGGTATCGTCATGCTCACCACCCAGATATCGATTGAAAATGAAGCGACGCTCCGCAATTTACAGGCCGCCTATGATGGGGAATCGAGCGCCCACGCCAGATACACCTCCTTCGCCGTGAAGGCCGATGCCGAGGGACTGCACGGGGCGGCCAGCCTGTTTCGCGCCGTCGCGCGCGCCGAGCAGATCCATGCCGGCAATCACGCCCGGGTGATCCGCCAGCTTGGGGCTGAGCCGGAGGCCGTCATTCATCCCGTTCAGCTCCGGTCCACCCTCGAGAACCTGAATGACGCGCGCGCCGGCGAACGTTACGAAATCGACTCCATGTATCCCGAGTTCATTCGCGAAGCCAAGGGCCACGACAACACCGCGGCCGTGCGCACCCTCAGCTGGGCTCTCGAGGCTGAGAAGACCCATGCCCGGCTTTTCAGCGAAGCCATTGCGGTTCTCGACACAGGCTGGTTGATTGCCGCCCGTAACTTCTACGTATGTGCGGCCTGCGGACACACCTCGGAATTCCCCGAGTCGGACCGTTGCCCAACCTGCAACCTGTTCTGGGAAAAGTTCGAAGTAATCCGGTAAGGCCAGCTCTCAGCCGTCAGCCTTCAGCTCGATCACGGCCCCTGGACAGCCTTTGGCACCACTTCAGTTTTGCAAGGGCACGCCTTCACTTGTGCCGCAAAGGCCCGGAATCAACTCGGCTTTAGCCGCCGGGGGATGGGTCGCCTGACATCATCACTTCCACCACACGCTCAGGAAGGTCGGAAAGCTGATAGCCGATACCTACTCCGGCCGGACCGACGTAAACGGCGATGCCGGCAATCCGTCCCCATTGAATAAATTGCATTGCGGGCTGTTGGCCCAGCCATAACGAACGTAGAGCGGCGTCCCCACCTCCGGACTCGACGCAACCACCGTCTCGCCTTCGATCTTCGCCGTAGCCGGCGAGAACTTCCTGTCCGCGCCGGCAACCTCCACGCCCGTCACCTCTCCACCGGTCGCCGTCAGTCCCCGGGCGTGATCGAACCAGGCGCGGATCGCCGCCCCCTCGGGAGTCGCCTGGCGGAACATCGGGCCCCAGTAGTCCACCGCCTCTCCATAACTCAAGTGCCGGGCCGCAAGCGCCAGCCGGTGCCCTACATCGACTTTGTCGGTGGGATGCACGTCATCGGGATTGCCGATGTCGATCGTGACCGCCATCGCCGTGTTGCGCAGCCCCAGGGTTTCCACCTGCTGCTGCCGGAGGTTCGCCCAGTCCTCCAGCGGCGTGGACTTGAAGTTGGAGATTTGTACGTAGAGAAAAGGAAACGCACCCACGCCCCACTGCCGCCGCCAGTCCTCTATCAGCGCCCGCATGATGCGGTTGTAGACCGGAAACCGTTCCAGCGCACTGTTGCTCTCGCCCTGGTACCAGATCGCCCCGCGAATGGGCAGCGGCGTCAGCGGCGCAATCATCCCGTTCCACAGCAGCCCCGGGCCCCAGCTGGCCAGGGCCGGGTGCCACGGGAATTGCGGAATCGGCTGCCCCGCGGCCTTGGCCTCGTCCTGCTGGCGTTTCTGGTCCTTGATTTCTGCCTCGCTGTCCGCCGCCTTGTCCAGCATTTTGCCGCGCGAAGCGAACAGCGGATTCAGCGCAGGATCTTCGCCCAGCGCCGTCAACCGCACCCACGACTCGGCCACCGTCCCACCCCAGGTCGAATCAATCACCCCTACCGGCACGTGTTCCTTCTGTTCGATCTCCCGCGCGAAATACCAAGCCACTGCCGAAAACTCCTTGGCGCTCTCCGGCGTGGAAGCGGCCCACCCGTCGGTATCCACGCTGTCCTGCGGATAATCCGACGCCCGTTTCTTCACCACCAGCAGGCGGATGCGCGCATTGTCCGCGTGCGGGAGATCGGCCTGGGCCGTCGCGGCCCTCTCCAGCGGGAACTCCATGTTCGACTGGCCCGACGCCACCCACACATCGCCCACCAGGATGTCGTGAATCACCATCGCCGGACTCGCGCCCGCGTCGGCGCCCATTCCCTTGACCGTCATCTCGAACGGCCCGCCTGCCTGCCCCGGCTTCAGGTAAACGCTCCATCGCCCCACCTCGTTGGTCGCCACCGTCTTGCTCTCATCGCGGAAGGTTACGCTTACCTGCTCGCCGGGCGCCGCCTTCCCCCACACATGCACCGGAACATCCCGCTGCATCACCATGTGGTCGGAAAGGATTGCCGGAAGCGTCACTTGCGCGGAGAGAAAAGCCGAAGGAAGCAAGACTGTCACAATCGACCATCGAAGATTCAATGCGGACTCCAGAGATGAGCGTCTCCGGGGACGAGTTCAGCCCCCGCCGAACCATCTTTCCCGGAACCGAGAACGTTATCAGAACAGGCAAGGCCGCGTCAGCGATGGGAAGCATGCGGCGGGTTTTTTGGATGTGTCACCCTGAACGGAGTTAGGCCAGGTCATGGCTCAACGCAGTCGAAGGATCCGCAGTTGCCTCGTTCTCTTGCAGCGCGACATCTTTCTGCCGAAGTCAACAGGCGCGACATTTTCCCCATTCTCGTGTCTGCTGGATGGGAGTTATCTAAACCGGAAATGTGCCAATTTCATATTGTGAAAACCAGCACATGTTGCATGATCGGCCTCGTGATTCTTCTCCGGAATTGCGTCATACTAACAGGCAAGCCAACCACAGCCATCGGGATCACGTGAACGAGAGTGAAGAGGATTTCCATGCTTTCGATGCGGCCTATGCGCACAATGGCATTTACTCTGACGGCGCTGGCCTTGGCGGCCTGCTCCACCATTGCGGCTCACGCGCAGGCGGCTCTGTTCATGGAAGAGCCCTACGGATTCTTCGGGACCATCAATCCCACCGGTCACACGGCTCTTTACTTTGCCCGCATCTGCGCCGAGACTCCCGTCCACCTGCGCCGCTGCCAACCCGGCGAATCAGGTTCCGTCATCGCCCGCTACCAGGGCATCGCGGGATACGACTGGGTGGCCATGCCCCTCATCCCCTACCTCTACTCGGTCGAAGACCCTTCCGAAGTGCCGGAGCACGTCGATCGCGCCATGGTGCGCCGTCTGCGTAACCGCTACCACGAAGATCACCTGGGGAGTCTGGGCGAGGGTGTATTCGAAGGCAACCTCGTCCGCGGCGGCTGGACACAACTGGTAGGAGTGGCCTATGAGCGCCGCATCTACGCCTTTCGCTTCGCCACCACCGAGGACCAGGACGATGCCATCATCGGCCTCCTGAACGATCATGCCAATCGCTCCAACTTCGACCTGATCTATAACAATTGCGCCGATTTTGCCCGCAAGGTCCTCAACCTCTATTTCCCCCACACCTTCCGGCGCAATTTCTTCCCCGACGCGGGCATGACCACCCCCAGGCAGATCGCCTACAAGCTCACCCGATTCGGCAGCAAGCACCCCGGCGTCGATCTCACCGTGTTCGAAATTCCCCAGGTTCCCGGCTACCGCCGCATGAGCCGCTCCAACAAGAGCGTCTCCGCTTCCCTGATGACCACCGGCTACGCGGTGCCCATCGTTTTGCTGAATCCTTATCTGGCCGGCGGCCTCTTTCTCGATTACGTTACCCGCGGGCGCTTTCCCGCCATTCCTGAACACCCGCCCGTGCTCACTCCCGACCGTCTTTGTGTCTTGACATCCTGTGCGCCAACCTCGCAGAATCCGGTAAGTCCGGCTGCGCAGCTTTCCTCCGTGCCGGCCGACACAACCTCCGACTCCTCCGTGAAAGAGACTCAAATCTCGCATGAGTAAGGCCAGCACGCAGAACCTGAAAAACCACGCCCGCCTCGACCCGCCCTTCCATGTCGTTGTCGGGCTCGTCATCCTCATCAATCTGATCTACAGCATCGTCCACCTGGTCCGCCACCTGACCTGGCGCAACGGATGGTTCGTCGTTCTCTCGCTTGTCGCCGTCATCGTCTTTCTCAAAATCCGCGAGTATCCGCTCAAGGTCCAGGACCGGGTGATCCGCCTGGAAGAACGGCTGCGCCTGCAGGCCCTGGCCCCCGCCGAATGGCATGCCCAGATCTACCGCCTCACCGAAGGCCAGTTGATCGCGCTCCGCTTCGCGAGCGACGACGAAGTTGTCGCGCTGGCCAAAGAAGCCCTGGAAAAGAGTCTCACTCGCAAGCAGATCAAGGAACGCATCCGCGACTGGCGCCCCGATGATTGGCGCGTGTAAAGCGACAACCCACCCAACTGGAATTCGCGAGTTTCGAGGGAGTGGATGCTAATCCTCCCGCTTCGAACCCCTCACTGCGCTGTCATCCTGACCCTGAGCACCGCGAAAGGGAAGGATCTGCATGTGTTCTTTCCGTCACCGCCGGTTTCGGATCGTGTAGTTCCGATAGCGCCATGCATGGCGGATCGAGAACCGGCCGAAATGAAGCTGGAAACGCGCCTCGGCCTCTTGCAGTCGCTCAAGATTTGGCTTCAGAAGGTCACAAGCCGGCCTTTCTGCCGGCGACTCGTCTTGAATTCAGGAACTCCGACAAGAAACCGCATAACCATGGACGATTTTTGAGCGTCGGAGATAGAGTGGCAAGGTTGTCTTTCCTGAGAGGTTGAAATGCGCACGCTGGCCCTTCTGCTTGGTTTGGTTGGATTTGTGCTGCCCGCGTTCGGCGCAAAACGGGTCACCGTTGATGGGTTGGAACAGACGCTTGCAGCGGCACACACCTTGCAGGATGCGGAAGTCGCCAGGCAACTGGCCGATCTGGAATTGACCGAACGGTTGAGCACGGCAAAGCTCGACCGCTTGAAAGCGGAACTGCCCGGCGAGAAATCCCGGCAGGCACTCATGATTTTGGCGGATGCGTCGGTCTTCCTCGATCCTCCCGCAGCCGAGATTCCCGGCCAACCCATCCCGGACGTGGCCACGCAGCGCAAGATATTGGCTCTGACAGTGAATTACGTCACGCAGTCGCTTCACCAGTTGCCCAATTTCTTTGGCACACGAGTTACCAGCAGTTTTCAGGACACGCCGGCAGTGCGGCAGCCAGGTGCGACCACCATCTCTGGCGCACCAGCCGCTGCCTACCAGCCAATTCATCTGGTTGGCGATTCCAATGTCACGGTGACGTTCCGTGACGATCGCGAAGTGGTGGAGAAGAGCAACTTCGATCCGCGGATGCGACTGCTGGCCACTGCGGGTGTGTTTGGGCCGATCCTTGGCACGGTGATTGTAGATGCTGCTCGGAGCAAGCTGACGTGGAGCCACTGGGAACAGGGCCAGACCGGTCGCCAGGCAGTTTTCAGTTACGAAGTACCAGTGGAAAAATCTCATTACACACTTACGTACGACTCGATTTCTGCCAATCCAGCCTGCACGACAACTCCACAAACCTTCAGCAAGGTCGTCGCCTATCACGGGGAGATGGCCATCGATCCAGAGAGCGGAACGATCCTTCGACTGATGCTGCTGGCGGATATGAAACCGGATGAATTCACGGTCAACTCCGGCATTGAGGTGGAATATGGGCAGGTCATGATCGGCGGCAAAGGCTACTTCCTGCCTGTCAGGAGCGTCACCTCTTCGCTTGCGCATTCTCTCCTGATCCAGGGGGGATGGGGGCACGGGCAGGGCTGTCCTTCGCTGGCCGTAGCGCCGGGCCTTCAGAGATCGTTGAACGATGTGGTATTCGACAACTATCACGTCTTCCGCTCGGATGCGACCGTGCTGACGGATAGCGAGGCGGCGAAGCTCGAGAGCCAACCCTCTCCCACTCAGGACGCCAATGGCTCACTGCAAAAAGAGGAAGCAAGCGCTTCTTCTGTTGCCACCACAACCAACGGAGAGTCCCTTCCTCCAACCATTTCGCAGTCTGTGCCCCTGGCAAGCACCGCTGCGGCCTCGGTGAACGCTTCCGTCGCGCAACCCTCCGGCGCCGTGGAGTCGAATCCCGCGCTTCCCATTTCCACTGGGCACGTCACTCCCGCCGCCGACTCCCCCAACACCCCCGTCTTCCGCACCACCACCCGCCAGGTTCTCGTCGATGTCATCATCGACAAGAAAAACGGGGATCCCGTCTCCGGCCTGCCTAAGTCTGACTTCTCCGTCAACGAAGACGGCAAGCCCCAGACCATCGACTTTTTCGAGGAACACTCCGCCCGCGCGTCCGCCTCCGTCGCGCAGCCCGCCATGCCCCCGATGCCGCCCGATGCCGTCACCAACGTGCCCACCGCGCCGCCCTCGGCCGCCCTCTACGTCTTCCTTCTCGACTCCCTTAACACCGAGCCGCAGGATCAGATGTCTGTCCGCCAACAGGTTCTCTCCTACTTGCACAAGATGGATTCGGGGACCCAGGTTGCCGTCTTTTCGCTCGGCTCCAGCCTGCATCTTCTCCAGGGATTCACCTCCGATCCCGCCGTGCTGCTCGCCGCCGTCAGCCGCAAGGAAACCACGCGCGACGCGATGGCCCAAAACCGCAGTGACAATGCCGACGACGCCGCACACATCGCACAGCTCCAGTCCATGCGCTCCAACGGCGCCGCGGCCCTGCAGGCGGCTCAGGGCAACGCCCACGCCTATAGCTTCAGCGCCCGCGCCTCCATGACCTTCGAAGCACTCAATGCCCTGGCCCGCTATCTTGAGGGCATTCCCGGCCGCAAGAATCTCATCTGGTTTTCGAACTCCTTTCCGGTCGTCTTCTTCCCCACGCCTTCTCAGATGAACCAGCTCAAAAACAACCCCAACCTCCCCGGCTACGTGAACCGCGTCAAGCAGACCGCCAATCTTTTCACCCTCTCCAAGATTGCCGTCTATCCCATCAGTGGTGCAGGCGTCGCGTCTTCGACCGTCGGCCTTGCTGATTCCGCCGGTTCCGGGCGCGCGGGAGGCAGCAATGGCACCGGTGCGTTTGCGGCCGAATCCTTGAATTCCGCTTCGGAGCTCACCAGCATGGAACAGCTCGCCGGCTCCACCGGAGGCCGCGCCTTCACCACCAACGACATTGAGAGCGCGCTCCGCAGCATCGTCCACGACAGCGACGTTTACTACACGGTCGGCTACTCGCCCTCGGATTCCGCCACAGACGGCGGGTTCCGCCGCATCGACGTAAAGGTCAACGGCGGCAAATACAAGCTCGCCTATCGACAGGGCTACAACGCAGACTCCACCTCAACCGATGGCGCTGCGCCGGGAGACCCCATCGCGCCGCTGCTCCAGTTCGGTCTGCCCAACGCCACCGGCATCCTCTACGGCGCCAGTGTCGTGCCCACCACGGACCATGCCAACGAGCCAGCCGGCCATATGACGAAAGCGTATTGGCACAAGCCGAACAGAAGAATCTCCAGCGGATGGAACATCGCCTCAAAATCCAAGCTCGGGCTCTTGGTTATACTCTTCTGCCAGCTCAACCTTAAATTCCGTGCCCGCAATAGAGTTCCTTGGGAGCATGGGCCCTATCCTCCGCTCAGTCCAGGACTGATTGTATCTGTGGTTGCGAAAAGCGGGTGTGTTTGCGGCGGGCACTGGAAGTATCAGATCTCACCTTGGGGGAAAGTGGTCCCTCAGAAGAATCATCTCTCCCCCCAAGGAGGTACCCAGCATGCTGAGTAGCAATGTGAAGTATATCGGTCTGGACGTTCATAAGGAAGCGATTGCGATTGCGGTCGTAAATGGTGCGGGGAAGTTGGTCATGGAGTCGATCGTGGAAACCAAATCCAGCACGGTGCTCGATTTCCTGCATGGGCTGCGGAGAGCTGCAATTGACGTTGGAAGAAGGGACTTGGGCGGCGTGGCTGTACGACGTGCTTAAGCCCCACGTGAGGGAGATCGTGGTCTGCAACCCGCGTCGCAACGCTTTGTTGAAAGAGGGCAGCAAGAGCGACAAGATCGATGCGCGAAAGCTGGCCGAATTGCTGCGCGCCGGCCTGCTGCGCGCGGTCTACCACGGAGAAATGGGCTGCAGACGTTGCGGGAGTTGGCACGTTGTTATTTGACCATCAGCAAGGACCTGAAACGCGTCAAAAATCGGCTCAAGGCCTTGTACCACAGCTGGGGCATTTGCTGCGCCGGCAAGCAGGTCTATGCCGCACGCCATCGAGAACAATGGTTGAGCAAGATTGCGCAGGTCGGCGTGCACCGCCGCGCGGAGCTGTTCTATCAGCAGCTGGATGGACTACTTGTTTTGCAGAACACCGTGCGTGGAGAACTGTTGGCCGAAAGTCGGAAGCATCAGGCCGTGAAAATATTGCGCCAGGTTCCCTCAATCGGCCCGCTTCGGGCTGCACTGTTGCTGGCTCTGATGCAAACGCCACACCGGTTCCGCAGTAAGAGGCAGCTGTGGACCTATAGTGGCCTGGCGGTGGTGACGCACGACAGCGCGCAGCATCGTTATGTAGACGGACAACTGCAACGTTCCAAAAAGCCACAACAGATCCGTGGTCTGAATCAGAATCACAACCACGCGATGAAGGAGATTTTCAAAGTGCAGCCCTGAACGCCAGTCGTTGTGCGGGACCGCTGCAGGACTTTTACGCGAGATTGCTGGCCAAGGGCATGAAGCCGGATATGGCTCGCCTAACGCTGGCACGCAAGATCGCCGCCATCACGTTAGCTCTTTGGAAAAAAGGAGGGAGTTTCGACGCCGAACATCTGAAATCGCAAGCAGCTTGAGCGTCTACAGAACCCAGGCAATTGACCAGGTTGTCTTACCTGATGGTTAGCCAATCGGTTCTTGCGACGCTCCGGGTCGAGGGAGAGTATCAATCGATGAGTTAGACCACTCCGCGTGCTGTCTGCACCGAGTCTCCAAATGCACTCTATACCCCCTCGCATAACCGAAAAAAGCTATAGGCTTCGAGTCTCAAATAGGACCATGGTTGGCGTATTAGAGCCACCCCGGTTCGCTTGCGTGGCTTCCGGACTGAAGGCGTCGAACTATTGAGTTATGAAACCGTCTAGCAGACACCGTCGATTGCGTTGGTCTGTGTAGAGCACGTCGCGAACACAAAGCCTCTCCACATCTCAGATTGGGCTGGATGCCAATCGACATATCGATATCCTCTCGGAGAGGACGGAGGGAATATTTTTC
>CAVPNO010000134.1:0-43978 GCA_963706455.1 uncultured Acidobacteriota bacterium
AGCCCTTGCGCTTTGCCGGCCAAGGCAACAGTCTTCCCTTGGTCCCGCTTCCTCGCTCTCCAATCGTGCTCGTTATCGTGCTCGTGCTCGTCCTCGGATTCTCTTATACCGAGGAGAAGGGGCTGTATTCCCAAATTACAGGCTGATCTTAGCCGCGAAGATCGGAAATCGAGCACGTGCACGAGCACGATAACGATTGGGGAGCGAGAGCCGATCCCGAACTTGGTTTCCACAGCTACCGATCGGCGTCGATCAGACGCTCTCTTCCCAGCCTTTGCGCTTTGCCGGCCAAGGCAACAGTCTTCCCTTGGTCCCGCTTCCTCGCTCTCCAATCGTGCTCGTTATCGTGCTCGTGCTCGTCCTCGGATTCTCTTATACCCGAGGAGAACGGGCTGTATTCCCAAATTACAGGCTGATCTTAGCCACCGTGAAGATCGGAATCGAGCACGAGCACGAGCACGATAACGATTGGGGGGGCGAGAGCCGATCCCGAACTTGGTTTCCACAGCTACCGATCGGCGTCGATCAGGACGCTCTCTTCCCAGCCCTTACGCTTTGCTGGCCAAGGCAACGGCTTCCCTTGGTCCCGCTTCTTCGCTCTCCAATCGTGCTCGTTATCGTGCTCGTGCTCGTCCTCGGATTCTTATACCGAGGAGAAGGGGCTGTATTCCCAAATTACAGGCTGATCTTAGCCGTGAAGATCGGAAATCGAGCACGAGCTCGAGCACGAGCACGGTAACGATTGGGGAGCGAGAGCCGATCCCGAACTTGGTTTCCACAGCTACCAATCAGGACGCTCTCTTTCCAGCCTTTGCGCTTTGCTGGCCAAGGCAACAGTTTTCCCTTGATCCCGCTTCCTCGCTCTCCAATCGTGCTCGTTATCGTGCTCGTGCTCGTCCTCGGATTCTCTTATACCGAGGAGAAGGGGCTGTATTCCCAAATTACAGGCTGATCTTAGCCGTGAAGATCGGAATCGAGCACGAGCACGAGCACGATAACGATAACGATTGGGGAGGGGTATGCTCTGCGACCTGGCAACTGCATCCGCTACGACCAGCTAGGAAACAGCTTCGACTATTGGTTCTCTTTCTTCTCACCTCCGCCGGAGGACTTCTTCGGCTTTGGCTTGGAAGCTTGAGCGGGTGCAGCGTGGTGCGCGGGCTCGTGATGCACCGCTGCGGGGTGCGCAGCCTCCTGATGTACCGCTTGAGGATGGGCAGCCTCATGATGCACCGCTTCGGGGTGTGCGGCTTCGTGATGCACCGCTTCGGGGTGTGCGGCTTCGTGATGCACCGCTTCGGGGTGTGCGGCTTCGTGATGCACCGCTTCGGGGTGTGCGGCTTCGTTATGCACAGCTGCGGGGTGTGCGGCCTCGTGATGCACAGCTGCGGGGTTTGCGGCCTCGTGATGCACAGCTGCGGGGTTTGCAGCCTCGTGATGCACCGCTGCGGGGTGTTCACGGCGTTGGTCTGCGCCACATTGTTCGGCTGACCGTGATTGGCCGAGTAGCGTTGGTTCGGGTCGCGACGAGCCTCCTGCTCGTGCGAACGCTGCGACCTGTTGCCGCGATATGCTGCTCGTGCGCTGCCGCCTTTTCCTCAGCTGTCGGTTTAGCCTCGATTCCACCGGAACCGTTAAAGCTGAGGTGATTATTGACAGCGAGCGTCGTATTATTGACTACTGTCCGGTCAACATAGGTATTGTGTACCGACGAGGAATTCACTCGCCAGACCGCGCTATTATAGTGAAAGGCACCGCCCTCCCATCTGCCGCCATAGAAACCGGAGCCATAATAACCGAAGCCATAGTTGACACCGCCGTAGAATCCGACGTGGCGACACCAATAACCGCCGTGCCAACCATAGTAGCCTCCGACAAAACCCCAGTAACCAGGAGTCCAAAGGAATCCCGGTTCGGGCACTTCAACCCAGACGCCAGGAACCCAGAAATAATCATCATCTCCGTAGGCCCAGTAGCCGGGAGTCCAATAGTATCCATCCCCCGGACAAGGTGGTTGCTCGTAGACGGGGAGCGGAGGAGGCGCAATGGTAATCGAGATCGATTGTCCGAAAAGCGTGGGCGTTATGCCCAGCAGACATGCCAGCAGAAAATAACGGACTCTTTTCAAAGTGAGCATAGATAGGTGAGGTTGGATCAGATATTATGAGTTCGCAGCCGACTTCGGTGCAGGATTGATTGATCGCCGTCGACGTTTATCGAAAGAAAAAAAAAGAGGGCCAAACCTAGAGCTCACTCGTGACGGCTTTCCTTTTCCGGATAAGAGCGCTCGAAATGATCTTCCGCAGATCATCACTTGCATCCCTGGTTAAACCCAGGAAACCAAAGATGGTTGCAGAGTGTCTCCTCGCCAATCCGAATTTTACAGGCTTAGATCAGAGGTCGATTTGCGGGTCGGCGGCGAATTTTGCTTTTCCTTATCAACCCAGAGGTTGGGTGAGATCAAGGTGCGTGGACAATATCGCGAAGTCACGCCTCCCACAAAATTAGTTTATACATGGCGATGGGAAGGGCCGTCCCGAACTGACCGCTGGTACGAGCCTGGTAACCGTTCAATTTATTCCCAACCGCTGCCGCAACGGAATTCATCTCACTCACGAGCAATTTCCAAGCACCGAGGCGCGGGACCATCACGGCCACGGTTGGAACGGCATCTTCGATAAGCTGGAGAATTATCTAGTAAGTTAGCGCACCAAGTTTCATTGTTCACAAACAACAAAGCAGACACCACAAAACTAGACTATAAATATGGAACCCTCAGAAACAAAACATGGCCAGTTCAGTTGGAATGAACTAATAACTACCGACCCGGTTGCGGCGACGAATTTTTATACCCAACTGTTCGGCTGGACGACGCAGGTATTTCCCGATGCCTGGGTTCACCTACACCGTTGTCAGTGCGGGCGGCGCTAATTCTGGGCAGGGCGGTATCATGCCGATGCCACCGGCGGCGCAGGGCAGGCCGCCGGCCTGGATTAGCTATGTAACGGTCGACAATCCCGATGCCACCGCGCAGCAGGCGGAAAAGCTTGGCGGGAAGATAGTCGTGCCACCGCGGAATATTCCCGAAGTGGGCCGTTTCGCCGTGATCCAGGACCCACAGGGCGCCGCCATTGCGATAATTACTTACTTCGAGAAAAATATAGGTCGACACATCCGCCTGGGACGATGCTTTCCCGGCAGCGTCTCACGGCCTGGCCGGCCAAGAAAAAGAAAACATAGCCCAGACCAGCCCCATTGATCCTTCGCCGGCGTCCAATTTTTCGCCGTTGAGCCAGTTGCCGGACACTTGGGGTGGGATCCGGGGTAGCAGCCCATAAGCGCTAACTTGTTGTTTGCGAGGAATGGAAGAGGACAGGTTGACTTTGCTGTTCACACTCGGAATTTCGACGCCCAAGGTTGCGGATGAATCTTGAGGGCGAGCTCGTAAGAATATAGTGGAGTCTGTGCCATCTGCCGCCCGGCAGCCCGCGCGGATGCATGAACTGACTCCTCGCGAAGGTAGATCGTTCTTTTCCCGCCGTTCTGCATACATTCAGGGAACAAGGTTGTGGCAGCGATAGGGTCGAAAAGCTTTCAATATGATGAAACTCAGCTTTAGTACTCTTGGGTGCCCGGGTTGGTCCTTCGGCGAGATCGTCCTCAGAGCCAGTCAATATGGTTATGAAGGAGTTGCCTTTCGCGGCCTTGGAGGCCAATTAGATCTTACCAAGGTACCCGAATTCTTCCCTGCGGCGCGAGCAAACACGCGCCGCCGACTGAAGGAGGCTGGGCTCGCAACGAGCATGGTTCTGACGTCCGCTACGATGATGATCGCGGACGCCGAGAAGCTTGAGGCGATCTTCAACTTGGCAAGAGCCATACCAATATCGCCTCTGATTTGGAGTGCCCGTATATCCGGGTTTTGGCGGGCAGAGGCCCGTTGGCATCTCGTACGCTGCGGCGGTTTGGAGGGCTGGAGAACGATTGCATCGACTGGGAGACTACGCCGCGCAACAGGGTGTGCACGTGCTGATCGAAACTCACGACGACTGGGTTGTGACATTGCAATCGCGTCGGGCAGTCGAAACGGCGAACCATCCCAACGTCGGCATCCTCTGGGACGTACACCACCCGGTTCGCATTGCGGGCGAATCTGTGGTCCAAGCCTCGGCGAATATCGGGCCTTGGGTGCGTTGCGTGGATTTGAAGGACTCCATCACCGACTTCGAGGCGCCCCTGGGATACCGGTACGTCCAGATTGGGGACGGCGAAATTCCTTCAAAGACGCCCTGCAGACCCTTCAGGCGGCAGGCTACGATGGCTGGCTGACCTTCGAGTGGGAGAAGCTTTGGCACCCGAATCTGGCGGATCCATCGGTGGCTTTCCCGGAGTTCGTGGTCCGAATCCGGTCGCTCCTTGAAGCCTAGTCCAAAAAATTCACGAGCCAAAGCACTGATTCCATGTTCTGCCCCAGTCTCCGAACGCTTCCCATCCCGACTGAGTGACCGCGACAGTGTCTTCCAACTTTACAAAGCCCACGTCAGGATGCTTCACATGGGTCTCGATGGAGATCACCATCCCGGCCTCCAGGGGCCGCTGTGCATGCTTATCCGCGTAAGGAACCGGGCCGACTGCGGTCAGTCGCGGCGCTTCGTGGGCTATCAGCCCTATCCCGTGCGCGACAAATCGCATCTCATGTTTGTGAGGACAGGACTCCATCGACTGCAGTGCGGTGACGTAAATTTCGTTGCCAAGCGCTCCTGCCTTGATGGAGGTTCGAGCGGCTGACTGAATCGTGAGAATCTCGTCTAGAAGATCCTTCATTAAAGGCGTGGGTTCGCCGAGAACCGCCATTCGCGCCATATCGGCAAGATAGCCTTGATAGCGTCCCCCGGTATCCAACGATAGGATTTCCCGGTCGGCTAACTTACGCCGTGAAGGTCCGCGTCCAAATGTCGGTCCAGTTGTTATGAGGGCGAACTCGTAATCAAGGCCTCTTAACGTCTGCTCGACGCGTAATTGTTGGACGATATCCGTTTCTGTGACGCCTGGTTTGACCCAGTGAAAAGCTGCAAGCATTGAGTCGACGATGCCAGCTGCGGCATTCCGCATGTGATTCAGTTCGACTTCGGTTTTCACGGCCCGGAGTTCTTCAAGGATTTCAGTCGCATCGATGAAAGTGGCATCAGGCAGTTCAGCCCGCAGAATTTCCCAAGGCAGCTACCGGCCAGGTCTCGAATTCCAGCGCGATCCTTGGAACAACAAGACCGGCGCTTTTAAGAAATTCTGCCGCGACCCGCGCCGATTCGGGCGCGTTCCAGGAAACGGTGGCAATCCGTTCGGGCCAGATCGGGAATCCATCCATCCTCGTCGCCTGCATCGGCAACATCTTTCTCGGCGACGACGCCTTCGGAGTGGAAGTAGCGCGCCGCCTGCTCGCCCGTCCGTCCCGCGACGGTGTGCGGGTCATCGACTTCGGCATTCGCGGCTTCGACCTCGCCTACGCTCTGCAGGACGGATACGACACGACGATCCTCGTCGATGCCTATCCGCACGGACAAAAGCCCGGGACCATTTCCCTCGTCGAGCCCGACTTGAATCATCTCGACGACAATGCCGGCTTTGTTCAACCCCACGCTATGAATCCCGTAAATGTATTGCGCATGGCCAAGGCAATGAACGGCTCGCTCCGCCGCGTACTGCTCGTGGGCTGCGAGCCGCAGAGCCTCGGAGGAGAAGAAGGGCACATGGGTCTCAGCCCGGCTGTCGAAGCGGCGATCGATCGCGCCGTCAACGAAATCGAACTCATTGTGAACCGAATCATGGACGGAACAGAAACCTAGCTTTTGTCGAACCGAAAGGAGAACGCCATGGCAGTGGACTTGTTGGAGACAAACGGAAACGCAGTCGAGAATGGCAAAGACACGCTTTATATGATGGGCGGAGTGGCGCTCATGGTATTCGGCGCGGGCCTGGTCCTTTCCAACCCATACGTGCGCCGCTACATGTCGCAACTGGGAATCGGCAATCTCGCCCAGGCCGTCATGCCCGACGTCGAACGCTATCTCCGCTTGCGCGCGATGTGATCGCCCGGCGGATCGAGGAGACCCAGGTTCAATGGACAGTGGAAATGACGTAGTGACACGGTCCGAGCCGTCGCCGACCCATAAGCGCGCTCGGTTCATGATCGATGCTCGGCGCAGCCGCTTCACCGTGCAGGTGTTTGCCGCGGGAATGTTGTCCGCCATGGGCCACAATCCCACCATCGGCATCCGCGGGTTCACCGGCGAAGTGGAGTTTGACGCCGATGACCCGGCTGCGGGCCCACTACGGCTGACTATCCAGGCGGCATCGCTCGAGGTTCTCGATGACATCAGCGACCGCGACCGGCGCGAAATGGAAAAGATCATGAAGAATGACGTGCTGGAGGTAGCCAGTTACCCCGAGATCGCGTACCAATCATCCGACATCGCCCTGAAAAAACTCAACGAAAGCTTGTACACCGCGGCGATCATGGGCGACTTGAGCTTCCACGGGGTCACCCGCCGCCTGCCGCTCGCGGCGCGGATTGTCGATTCCGGCGATATGTTGCGAGTCTCCGGTGATTTCACGTTGAAGCAAACGGACTTTCAGATCAAGCCGGTCTCCGTCGCCGGGGGCGCCTTGAAGCTGAAAGACGAACTCAAGTTCATGTTCGAGATGATCGCGCGCCGACACGAACCCGGCGCGTGAGTTAAGGAGAGGTGCCCATGTGCCTGGCCATACCTGGAAAACTCGTTGAGATTCTCCCCGAACAGGAGAACGTGGGCGTCGTCGATGTCGTCGGCGTCCGCCGCAAGGTCCAGCTCGGCCTGCTCGCCGAAGACATGCCCAAAACCGGCGACTGGGTGCTCATTCACGTGGGATTTGCCATGTCGAAAATCAGCGAATCCGACGCCGCCGAGCAGATGCACCTCCTCTCCATGCTCGGCGAAAAAGAGATGGCCATGGAAGAAGTCCGAGGCTATGGACTGGACGAGCACCCCAATCACATTGGTACGGAAGAGCCCACGAGAGCAGATCCATCGCGCCCGCGGTCAATGGAGAATGGATGATGCGCTACGTCGATGAATTCCGCGATCCCGAACTCATATCCAAGGCCTCCGAAGAAATTCGTCGCCTCGCCGATCCCAACCGTCACTACCGCATCATGGAGGTCTGCGGCGGGCATACCCATGCCATCTACCGCTTCGGCCTGAAGGACATCCTGCCGCCCAACCTCGAGTTGATCCACGGCCCCGGCTGCCCGGTCTGCGTGCTGCCCATGGGGCGCATCGACGACGGCCTCGCCATCGCCCGCGATTCCAACCGCATCTTCACCGCGTTTGGCGACATGATGCGCGTCCCCGGCGCGCACGGCAGCCCGCTGGAACACAAAGCGCGCGGAACCGATGTGCGCATCGTCTACTCACCCGCCGACGCCCTTCAACTCGCCAGGAAGAATCCCGACAAGGAAGTCATCTTCTTCGCCATCGGCTTCGAGACCACGGCGCCGTCTACGGCGCTGACGCTCATGGCCGCTCGAACCGGCGACATTCGCAATTTCTCCGTCTTTTGCAATCACGTCACCATCGTGCCCGCCATTCGCGCCATTCTCGACTCGCCCGACATGCGCCTCGACGGTTTCATCGGTCCCGGCCACGTCTCCACCGTCATCGGCTGCCGGCCCTACGAATGGATCGCACGATCCGAAGGCAAGCCCGTCGTCACTTCGGGCTTCGAGCCGCTCGACCTTCTCCAGTCCATCGTCATGCTCCTGCGCCAGCTCCAGTCCGGCGAGGCCAGGGTCGAGAATCAGTACAAGCGCGTCGTCCCCTGGGAAGGCAATCGCGCCGCCCTGCAGGCCATGGCCGAAGTCTTCGAACTCCGCCCCTACTTCGAGTGGCGCGGGCTCGGCTTCATTTCCCAATCGGCGCTTCGTATTCGCGACAAGTACGCCGTGTGGGACTCGGAGAAGCGCTACCCGGTGCCCGAGACCCGCGTCACCGATCCAAAATCCGCGCAATGTGGAGAAGTGCTCAAAGGCGTGCTGAAGCCCCACCAGTGCAAGCTCTTTGGAAAAGAATGCACTCCGGAACATCCCGTCGGCGCGCTCATGGTTTCCTCGGAGGGCTCATGCGCAGCCTATTACAACTACGAACACCGGAAGTCCCTGGTAACGGAGATCGCCGCAATGGCGTAAACGGCCACGGTAACGCTGCAGAAGCCGCAAGCCCCGTCCGCTTTCGCGATCCGCAGATCGAAATGTCGCATGGCGCCGGCGGCAAGGCCAGCCGCAGGCTCGTCGAAGGTCTATTCGCGCCCCTGCTCTTGTCCGGCCCCGAAAAGCAACTCGCCGATGCCGCCCATCTCGAGATCGGCGGTGCCAAAATCGCGTTCACAACCGACAGCTTCGTCGTGCGCCCGCTGCGATTCCCCGGCGGATCCATCGGCGAACTGGCCGTCAACGGAACCGTCAACGACCTGGCCGTCTCGGGCGCCCGCGCATCGGCCATGGTCGTCACCTTTGTGCTCGAAGAAGGCCTGTCGGGCAGCGTCCTCGAAGCCGAAGTCCGCGCCATGGCCGCGGCGCTCTCCCGCGCCGGCGTCGCCATGGTCGGCGGCGATACCAAGGTCGTCGAACGCGGCAAGGCTGATGGCATGTACATCACGACTGCCGGCATCGGCGCCCCCATTCCGGGCGTCCATATCGATCCGCGCACGGTGCGCCCGGGCGACAAGGTATTGCTCTCAGGTCCCATCGGCGACCATGGCATCACCATCCTTCTTGCGCGAAACGAACTCGATCTTGAAGCGGATCTCGTCTCCGACACGCGCCCCGTCCTGCCCATGGTGGAAGAGTTGGCGGCAGCTTGCGGGCCCGCTCTCCGCTGGATGCGCGATCCTACCCGCGGAGGGGTCGCCACTTCTCTGAACGAACTGGCGCGCGACTGCGGCCTGTCCGTCGAATTGAATGAGGAAGAAATTCCCATGCACGACGCGGTGCGCGGCGCCTGCGAACTTCTCGGCCTCGATCCGCTGCACATCGCCAACGAAGGACAGTTCCTCGCCGTCGTCGCAGCGGACTATGCCGACATCGCCCTCAATGCGTTGCAACAATCCGAAGGAGGCGACCAGGCCGCCATGATTGGCGAAATTCGCGAAAGGCCCGCCGGCACGGTACTCGTCAACACCCGTTATCGCGGCACCCGCATCATCGATATGCTTGTCGGCGATCCGTTGCCCAGAATCTGCTAGGAGAATGCGATGTTAACCGACGTGGATCTCACCCGGCAGATTTCTGAACGGCTGCTCGAACGCAACCAACTCCTGGAGGACTTCTTCGCCCACCATGCGCATTCGCTGGCCCTCGCCTGCCAGGAAATGGCCCAGCGTTTTTTGCGCGGCGGACGTCTGCTCGCCTTCGGACGCGGACCGTCGTCTACCGACGCGCAACACGTCTCCGTCGAATTCGTTCATCCGGTCATCGTCGGCAAGCGCGCTCTCCCCGCGCTCGATCTCTCCGCGCAGATCCGCCCCTGGCTCGATTCCATCCTGCATCCCGACGACATCGTCATGGGATTCGGACCGCCGGAAGGCGATGCGGAAGTCTCCATCGCGCTCGATTGGGCGCGCGCGCAGGGAGCCATGACCTTCGCCCTGCCCGGCCCTGCCGGATCTTTTGCTCTTCAAACAGAGATACGCCATCCCTTCCTTCACCAGGAGCTGGTCGAGATCCTCTACCACACCATGTGGGAAACCGTGCACGTGTTTCTCGAACATCGCGAATTCGGCCAGGACGTCGGCCAGGCCGAATTCCTGTATCCATTTCTCGGCCAGAGCAAGCAGGAAACATCGGCCATCGTCGATCAGGTCGCTGCGTCCATCCTCATGAAGGTTCACGACGACGCCCTGCTCCGCGCCCGCCTTGCCGAAGAAGAAGCCGAAACGCTCTGCGCCGCCGCGCTTGCCGTCCACACGCGTTTGATCCACGGCGGCAAGCTGATCCTTTTCGGCAATGGCGGTTCGGCCACCGACGCCAACGATTGGGCGCTCGACTGCGTCATGCCGCCGGGAAAGCCCCGCGGTATTCCCGCTATTTCTCTTTCCATGGAGCCCGCCAACATCACCGCGCTGGCCAACGACGTCGGTCCCGAAGTGATTTTCCTGCGCCAACTCATCGCTCATGGCCGTTCCGAGGACGTCGCCATCGGCATTTCCACCAGCGGCGGTTCTCACAACATCATCATGGCTCTGGAAGAAGCTCGCAAGCGCCGCATGTTGACGGTCGCCCTGCTGGGCAACGATGGTGGGGAGATCGCGCGCCGTGGATTGGTCGATTTCGCGATCATTGTCCGTAGCGACTACATCCCCCGCATTCAGGAAGTGCAGGCCTCCGCCTATCACGTCATCACGGAAATCCTGGAGGAACTCAGTGATGCCCGCGCTTGAGCTCTACGGCTCGACCCAGTGCCCCTATACTCAGGAACTCCGCGAATGGCTTGAGTGGAACCGCCGCGATTACCTCGAATATGACGTCGACTCCGACCGCGAAGCATTCGCCCGCATGCAAGCCTTGACGCGCGGCGGCTCCGCTGTACCGGTGCTCGTCGAAGATGGCCAGGTCGTTCAGGTCGGATGGCAGGGACGAAGCTGCTTCCTCGGCGCACAAGCAACGAGCGATGGCGCCAATCACGACCAGTGACCGCCTGAAACTCGATCAAAGCGCTGGCTTGCCGACTGGCTGCGCCGCGAAAAGCGGCGCTGACTCACTGGTTTTGTGTTCAAAAAATCTTGGGTCTTTCGCAGCCCAAAGGCGGAGTTCTCATGCATATGCTTTAGCCGCCGGGCGAAGTCTTTCACTCGCATCCCGACAACCTCCCTCACTCCAGATCCGTCCTCAGCTTCAGGTTCTTGACCAGCCTGAACAGATACTTCGGATGAATGCCCAGCGATTTCGCCGCTTCCGGAAAGCTACCGGAGCAGTTGCGAAGCGCCTCCACGATCAGCTCTTTTTTCGTGTTGTTGATGGCCGTGTGGTATCGCGATCCCTCCACTCGCCCACCCTGTTCCTCGAGCAGCGTCGCCGGCAGATCCTCCGGCAGAATTTCGTCCGAAACGCCCAGCACGATGGCGTGCTCGATCGCATTCTCCAGTTCGCGCACATTGCCCGGCCAGCTGTAATTCATCAGAATTTGCCGCGCATCCTGCGAGATCCCTTTGAACGGGCGCTTTCGCGTGGCGGCATACCGGTTGGCAAAATACAACGCCAGCAGCGGAATATCCTCGCGCCGTTCGCGCAGCGCGGGCACGGTCACGGAAATTACATTCAATCGGTAGTACAAATCCTGCCGGAATTCGCCGGATTTGATGGCCTTTTCCAGGTCCTTGTTCGTCGCCGCCACTACGCGCGCACAGAATTTCAGGCTGCGATTGCCGCCCAACCGCTCGAATTCCCTCTGTTGCAGCGCGCGTAGCAACTTGGCTTGCAGCAACGGAGCCAGTTCGCCGATCTCGTCCAGAAAAAGCGTTCCATCTTCAGCCACCTCGAGCTTGCCTTTCTTCAACATCGTGGCGCCCGTAAACGATCCCTTCTCGTGTCCGAAAAGCTCGCTCTCCAGCAGGGCTTCGGGAATCGCCGCGCAATTGATCGCCACAAACGGCCGGTCGGCGCGAGGACCGGTGTGATGGATCGACCGCGCTACCACTTCTTTTCCCGTCCCGCTTTCGCCCCGGATCAACACCGTGACGTTCTCGCTTGCCACGCGCGAGATAAACGTCTCCAGCTTTCGGATGCCCCGGCTCTCCCCCACCAGCTTGCTCGAATAGATCTGCTCTTTAAGCTGCCGGTTCTCCGAGCTTAGTGCGTCCAGCGCAAGGATGTTTTCCAGCGCCACCGCCGCGATCCGCGAGGCCGAGATCAGGAAATGAATATGATCGTCCAGGAAAGGCAACGTTGCTTCCGACGAGGTCAGATACACAACCCCCAGCGTCCTCTGCACGGCCACCAGCGGAACGCACAGCACATGCCGTATCTCATTCCCATCCTCGGTTTCGGTTATCGCCGCCGCCCGTTCCCAGAACGCCTTGCGCACGATGTCGCCCTGCACCTTGATGGAGCACTTCTCTCCGCTGTCGCGACCCCAGCAGCAAATCGAAGTCTCCTCGTCGTCCGACATCGTCAGCAGAACGATGGCTCCCTCGTCAGCCGGTATCACCTCCAGAACCAGTCGCAGGATCTCCCGCTGCAGTTGCCCTGCCTCCCGTATCGAAACCGTGGCGTTGCTGATTCTCAGCATGGCCGCCAGATCGCGGGCCATGCGTCCCACCGCGGTTTCAAAATCCGTGTCCAGAATGGCTGGGTCGACACGGATGGTCTTCACTTCACTGGCGGACACGCCGGCAAGCGTCACCGGAAGATGGCCGCTTTCTTCCTGAAGCGCAAACAGCAATTCGGAGTTGCCGATTCGAATTGTGTCCCCATCCGACAATCCCTTGCGACGCACCGGAATGCCATTCACAAACGTGCCGTTGTCGCTGCCCAGGTCCATCAGCTCGTATCCCCCCTCGCACTTATCGATCTGGCAGTGCTTGTCGGAAACAGACGCGTCATCAAGACGAAGACGGTTCGAGCTGTCACGGCCCACTGAAACCGCATCCCGCCCCACCTGCACGACCTGACCATCTGATGTGCCAGACAGAACGATGATCCTCGGATTCATGAGCGGCCCTCCGCAACTCGTGCCATGGGAAATGGGTTTGCAAGCGTATAGGGCGCAAATAGCGGCGCCTTCCAGTCAACGGGAACGATTCGTTTACCGCGCGGTATCTCTTCGGATACCGAAACTCCGCGGTACTGCCCGCCGCAGCCACGCCGCCTCCGCATGTCCACTCAGCCTATCTCATTTCAAACAAAGGAAGAAGCGATTCCGCGCGGCTTCTGCTGGACGAGCGCCGAAGGTTTGGCGCGCCACATGCATAAGGTTAGGGCAGCAAGGCCTTCCGAAGAGAACTTCCCCGACGAGGGTCAAGCCAATCCCAGACTGGCTCACTGCGACGAGCCCAGGGGCGAGTCAAAAGCTCCGCCTCACGAAAGGAGAACCGTCATGAAAAAGATGACCACCATCGCCGCGATTCTTCTCGCCAGCCTGGCCGCCGCCGGCAGTGCCTCGGCGCAGGATCACTCCGCCAAAGCCAACATCCCCTTCGGCTTCTACGTGGACAGCAAGTGGGTCCCGGCAGGCGCCTACACCCTGACTTCCGACGTGAAGAGCCCCGACATCATCAACATTCGGAACGAAGACAGCTCGGTCGCCCTGTTGAACGTGGGCCACGCCGTGGATCGCCAGCCTGGCAAGAACACCCTGGTCTTCAGGAAGTACGGCGACAAGTACTTCCTCGGCGAGATCCTCTCCGCCAACATGAACGTTGGATTCTCCCCGTCCAAGCGGGAGAAGACGGTGCGGACGGAAGAAGCCAGCATGGGCGCTCCGACCCAGATATACCTCGCGATGAACTAAAGCGCGTTCGGCGCGCCACACCGCCCCGGAGACGTCGAGCGTCTCCGGGGCTTTTCGCATGGAGCGAAGAACTCCCAAATGTGGTGGCTTTCCGAGTGGATCTACTCTCTGGCGGATCCTGCGGCCTGTGCCCCGTCACCGAGGGCGCGGAGCGGGTTCAAGGTGCATGGCCTTGCTGAACGGCACATAGATCCGCCGTCGGCAGGCGCGGCAGCGCACCGGGTACCGGAACAGAAACAAAAAGAGTATATGCGTGAATCGAAATGTCGCACGCCGGACCCGGGTCGATCCACAACGATTACAGCGGATCTGATTCATCACCATTTTGCCTCGCCCTTCACCGTCGAACTTTCCGGTGCGAAGGATAATCGCCTTTCCGCTTTCTTGCAGCGAAGCGGGGCTGTTCCAACAGCCACGATGACGATGAAGGCGGAATTGAAAGCAACCGCAACTGCGAACCCGTGTGCCTTCCGCGACTATCCGATCTTCTGAGCCCGCATTACACCGGGAACACAAAACTGTTGCCTTGAGGGGAATGAAACAAAGACACCCTTATCATGAGCGTTGCGCTAACAACTCAGACTTGCGCTTGCGCAAATTGACAAAATCGTAATGTTGTCCGATATGGCACTTTGACCTACCCGGTTGCGGCCATCGGTATGGTTCATGCAGTTTGCTTTCTGGCCGGCGCCGTTCAAGGCAAACAACTCTGCACGTTTCATCGATCGGCTCCACAACCACGATCCGCCCGTGACCCGAGTCACTGACCTCGAAGGTAAATCGATTCTCTCATGTAGAAATGATCCGCCCGGGGGTTGCCAAACACGCCCTCGCATGCAACACTTCGGTCGGCGCTCCATGCATTGCATAAATCCTAGCCGAGGATGATCTCGTCCATGAAACGACCTCCGGTTGCCGTCCGATCCAGCAAGCAAGCATCACTCTACAAAAACCCCAAGGCCCCCGCAGCCCGGCGCGTAAAGGACCTCCTCTCGCGTATGACACTCGAAGAGAAAGCCGAGCAAATGATCTGCATCTGGCAGCAAAAGCCCCAGAAGCTGGTCGACGCCGAGGGGAATTTTGACCCGGACAAAGCCAGGAAGGCTTTCCGACACGGACGAGCGCCGGGGCAGGTGGGGCGGCCCAGCGACGCGGGCGGAGGCAAGACCGCGCGCGGCATGGCTGAGCTGACCAATGCAATCCAGCGCTTCTTTCTCGAGAACACCCGCCTCGGCATTCCGGTCATGTTCCACGAAGAATGCCTCCACGGGCACGCCGCCCCGCAAGGAACCAGCTTCCCGCAGCCCATTGCCCTGGGCGCCACTTTCGATCCCGCCCTGGTCGAGTCCCTCTTTACCATGACCGCCCTCGAGGCCCGGCTGCGCGGCGCCCACCACGCATTGACGCCCGTGGTCGACGTCGCCCGCGAGCCCCGCTGGGGACGTGTCGAAGAGACCTACGGCGAGGATCCCTACCTGGTCTCCCGCATGGGCATCGCCGCTGTGCGCGGCTTCCAGGGAGACCGTAACTTCCGCGACAAGCGCCACGTCCTTGCCACGCTGAAACACTTCGTGGGCCACGGCCAGCCGGAGTCGGGCATGAATTGCGCGCCCGCCAACGTATCGCTGCGCGTCCTGCGCGAAACGTTCCTCTATACTTTCCGCGAAGCGTTGCGCGAAGCCGCTCCCGTCACCCTGATGGCCTCGTACAACGAAATCGACGGCATTCCCTCCCACGCCAACAAGTGGCTGATGCGCGACATTCTGCGCAAGGAATGGGGCTTCAAGGGCTTCGTGGTCTCGGACTACTTTGCCATCTGGGAACTGGGATACCGCCCCGACACCCACGGCCACAATGTTGCCCGGGACAAGAAAGAGTCGTGCCGTCTCGCCGTCGAAGCAGGCATCAACATCGAACTTCCCGATCCGGACTGCTACCTGCACCTGGTCGAACTGGTGAAGAAGGGTGTTCTCAGGGAATCGCAGCTCGACGAACTTGTCGGGCCCATGCTCTTTTGGAAATTCGAAATGGGCCTCTTCGACGACCCGTACGTCGATCCCGACGCGGCCGATCGCATAGTCGGCTGCGACGAACATCGCGAAATTGCTCTCAAAGCCGCTCACCAGGCCGTCACTCTTCTCAAGAACGACAACCAGATCGCCCCGCTCAACCTTGACGCCATCAAAACTATCGCGGTGATCGGGCCCAATGCCGACCGCACCCTCCTCGGCGGATACAGTGGCGTGCCCCGCCAGGAAATCACCGTCCTCCAGGGCATCCGCGACAAGGTCGGCAAGCGTGCCAAAGTGCTTTACAGCGAAGGCTGCAAGATCACCATCGGCGGCAACTGGAATCAGGACCAGGTAGTGCCGAGCAATCCTGAAGACGACCGGAAAGCCATCGCCGAAGCCGTGCGCGTGGCGAAAAAAGCCGACGTCATCGTGCTCGCCATCGGCGGCAACGAACAAACCTCGCGCGAGGCCTGGGGCCTGAACCACATGGGCGACCGCACCAGCCTCGACCTCATCGGCCGGCAGGACGAGCTGGTGCGCGCCATGGTCGCCCTCGGCAAGCCGGTCATCGTCTTCCTCTTCAGCGGCCGTCCCAACTCCATCAACTACGTAGCGCAGAATGTCCCCGTCATCTACGAGTGCTGGTACCTGGGACAGGAAACCGGGCGCGCCGTCGCCGACGTGCTCTTCGGCGACTACAACCCGGGCGGCAAGCTGCCCATCACCATCCCGCGCTCGGCCGGCCACCTGCCCGCTTTTTATAACTACAAACCGTCCGCCCGCCGCGGTTACCTGTTCGACGACGTGTCGCCGCTCTATGCGTTCGGCTTCGGTCTCAGCTACACCACTTTCAAGCTCGAGAACCCTCGCCTGGCGAAGAAGCGCATCGCGCGCAACGGCTCAACCCAGGCGCTGGTCGAAGTCACCAATACCGGCACTCGCTATGGATCCGAAGTCGTCCAGTTGTACATCCGCGACAAGGTCAGCTCGGTCACGCGGCCCGTAAAGGAGCTGAAGGGCTTTCGGCGGGTATGGCTTGAGCCTGGCGAGACCACGACAGTCGCCCTCGACATCGTCCCCGGCTCGCTGGCCTTCTACGACGTGAACATGAAATATGTCGTCGAGCCGGGCGAATTCGAAATCATGGTCGGTACCTCCTCGCGCGACACCGACCTGGCGAAATTAATGCTCCTGGTCACGAACTAAGCGGTCTGGGTGTACCAGGTCCCGGTTCGGGACCTGGGAAACACGCCACGCCCGATCACTCAAAAGAACGCGAGGCTCACATGCGGCAGACACTTTCATTCGGTGAGAAATTTGGATACAGCCTGGGCGACCTGGCGGCCAACTTCGTCTTTCAGGCCATGCTCGCCCTGCAGCTGGACTTCTACACCCACACCTTTGGCCTGTCTGCCGCACAGGCCGGCACGCTCTTCCTCGTTGTCGGCCTCGGGGTGGCATGCCTCAACCCCGTCATGGGCATCATCGCCGATCGCACCAGCACGCGCTGGGGCAAATTCCGTCCCTGGCTCTTGTGGACTGCTCTGCCCTTCGGCGCCATCGGCGTACTTACCTTCACGACACCCAATATCAGCCCCGCCGGCAAGGTCGCCTATGCATGGATCACCTACATCCTCCTGCGCGTGATCTACACCGTCAACAACGTTCCCTACGCCTCGCTCACCGCGGTCATGACGCAGGATCCAGACGAGCGCACCAGCATCTCGTCCTATCGCCAGATTGCCGCCAACTCCGCGGGATTCATCATCGCCAGTCTCGCCATCCCCATGGTTCGGTTCTTCGGTCAAGGAAACGACGCGCGCGGTTACCAGCTCACCATGGGCCTGCTCTCGGTCCTGAGTGTCATCTTTTTCGTCATCGCGTTTTTCTGCACCCGCGAGCGCATCCAGCCCGATCCGCGGCAGAAAACCTCGCTGACCCAGGACCTTTCCGACCTCTTCAAAAACCGTCCCTGGGTGATGCTCTTCCTCGCCACGCTTTTTTACTTCGCCGCCCTCGTCATCCGCGGCAACGTCATGCTGCCCTACTTCCGCTTCGTCGCCGGCGACGTGGACCTGTTCTCCTGGTTCAATGGCTTCGGCCTGATCTCTCTTTTGATCGGCGTTGCCTGCTCGACCGCGGTCTCCGTCCGCGTCGGCAAGCGCCGGCTCTTTTTCGCCAGTATGGTTCTCGTGGGCCTCTTCACCATGGCGCTGTTCTTCATACCGCCCCACGCCACCGTCCTCATCGTCGCAGCGGAAGTCCTTCGCCAATTCTCTTTCGGACTGTCCGGACCCATCCTGTGGGCCATGATGGGCGATGTAGCAGACTACGGCGAGTGGAAAACCGGTCGGCGCGCAAGCGGCACGGTCACCTCTGCCGTTGTTTTCGCTCTCTGGGCGGGCCTCGCCCTCGGCGGTGCCATTGCCGGCTGGCTGTTCTCTTTCTACGGCTTTGTCTCCGAGGCCCGGGTGCAAACGTCGCTGGCGCAGTCCGGCATCCTTCTCAGCGCAAGCATCTATGCCGGGCTGGCCTTTTTCGCCACCGCCATCTGCCTCTTGTTCTACCCCATCAGCCGCGAAGTCAACCGCCGCATCGCCGACGAGCTTGCCGCCCGCCGCAGCAAGTTCTCCGTCTCCTGATTTTCAGCGACAAGACTTACTCCATATGGCAACCCGGCCTTACCCAATCCGGTTTATCCGCGCAAACCATTGCACGAATTGGGTCATACGCCCCCGATCCTTGATTTTTTCTCTTCACCCCGGGCCGCACGATCCCTATACTGCGCAAAGAGAAGCGTCTGCGGGAAGACTGGCGCTCTCGCTGCGGTGATTCATGGCCCAAACCTCATCCCGAAACCGCCAACTAGACGTTCCCGTCATCCCCGATCGGCTGTATTTCAAAATCGGCGATGTCGCCCGCCTTTGCCGTGTCGAGCCCTACGTCCTTCGCTTTTGGGAAACCCAGTTTCCCCAGCTCAAGCCCAACAAGAGCGGCACCGGCCAGCGTCTCTATCGCCGCCGCGAGGTCGAACTGGCTCTCGAAATCAAGCGCCTCGTGCACGGCGAAGGCTACACCATCTCCGGTGCCCGCCAGGCGCTCGAAGGTGCTCACCGCCGTTCGCGCCCCGCGTCCCCGCAGGTCCCTCCTCAAGGCGCCCATGCCCCGCTCCAGGATGCCGGCCCTCGCGAAACAGCGCCCCGTCTTCCCAAAGACTTTTCCACCGCCGTCGGCCAGATTCGCTCCGAACTGCGCGAGATCATGGCGCTTCTCTCTGCCCAGCAGCCCAAGCCGCCCCGGCCCCGCGCTCGCGTGGTATCCCTCTCGCCCGAGTCGGGAAGCCTCTTTCCTCTTTGATTGTCGGTGGCTAGTCTTCTGAGTCCGAAGTTCGCACCATGAAACGGCTGTCATCCTGAGCGAAATTTGGCGCATTCTTGCGCCAAATGAAGCGAAGGATCTGCGGTTGCTTTTAGTTCTTTGTACAAGAAATCAATGACTCAGGGGACTGGTAAATGGAGAACAGCGGGCGCGCTTCCCCGCGCCCGCTGCTTCTTGCCGCGCCGGAGCGGCAAGTCCTGTGACCTTCCAAGGTAGGGGTTTCTGCAGGTAGAGTAGCCAAAAGCAAACCTCTGCGCTCTCCCCCTAAAGTTGCAATTCTCCATTCTTTTGGGTTGCAAAACCACCCGTGTGAAACGATTTACTTTCCCTTTTTCTTCGAGTCGCCCGGGCGGGCTCGGAACGGCCGGCATCCGTTTTCGCTCCAGAACCCGCCCATTTTCAGTGCCTTCGCCGCAGTGACAATCAAGTGACAAATTCCTTGACTTCGCGCAAATAGCCGGCACTTCGCCTGCGCCTATAGTCCTGAATTTGTAGACCCGTCCGGGTGGGATTCAGGACTTGCGGCCGCGCTTCCCGTCGTGGCCGGGCCCAGGACTTACGGCCGGGCGACACCCAACCAGGTGCCGCTCGCCCTCAAGACCTGGGCCGATCCTTGTCAGGGAAGCAGGTTCTCGGTTCACAGTTCGTAGTTCCCAGGCGGACATGCGAAGCCCGCCTGCTGCGAACAACGAACTCAGAACTATGAACTGTTCTTTTCAAACCGTTCCCGTACCAGGGCCAGAGCCTCGTCGGCCGTCGCGATTGTCCCTTCCAATTGCGCATCCTCCACGGCCTGCAACATGGGCTTGAATTCCGGCCCGGGCGTGTAGCCGGCCGCAATCAGCTCGCGCCCGGTCAGCAGCGGCTTCGGCCGCACGCTTTCCTCCGGCATGGCCTCGTAAGCCTCGCGTACGAAGTTGTAGATGTCGAGATTCCTATGTGCCGCCAGGCAATCCATGCGGTGCAGTTTCAGGTGCTCAGGAAATCCTTCCATCCGGAAGAATCGCTTCAGCGTCGATGTTTTCATGCGTGGCGCATCGGCAAAACGCATGTGGTTCTCGATCAGCGCAAGGATCTGCCGGGTCTCCTCGTTCGAAAAGCGAAACCGGCGGCAAATCTCTGCCCCGATTGCCACGCCCACCTCCACGTGCCCGTCAAATCGGATCCGCTCAGGAGAGATGCGGAACGTCGACGGCTTGCCAACATCGTGCAGCAGCGCGCCCCACGCCAGCGTCATCGAGCACCCCGGCTCAAGCTGCTCCAACAGCATGCGGGTATGGATCCATACATCACCCTCGGGATGAAACTGCGGCGGCTGCTCCACCCCCTTCATCTTCGAGACTTCCGGCAGCACCTGGACCAGCAGGTCTGCCTCGTCCAGCAATTCGAAGGCGCGCCGCGCCTTGCCCTCGGTCAACATCTTTGTCAGCTCATCGCGCACTCTCTCGCGGCTTACGGCGTGAATGCGCCCGGCTAGTGCGCGCATCGCCCGGGCCGTCCGCGCCTCCAGAGAGAACCCGAATCGCGCCGCAAACCGCACCGCGCGCAGCAACCGCAACTGGTCTTCCTCGAAGCGAATTTGCGGGTCGCCAATCGCGCGAATCACGCCCGCATCCAAATCCTCCAGTCCGCCTACATAATCCAGCACTCCTTCCAGGAGGGCGGGCATTGGATCGCGTGAATCGCTGAGCTTTCCGGGATCGAGGAGAAGCCCATTGATCGTGAAGTCCCGCCGCTGTACATCCTCGCGCGCGGTTTGCGTGTACCGAACCGTATCGGGATGGCGTCCATCCGAATACACCCCGTCCGACCGGAACGTAGCCACCTCCGTCACGCATCGCTCCGCAACCGAACCCTCCTCGCAGTCCGCGCCCAGATCCGACGCCACCAGTACTACCCCGAAATGCGCGCCCACTGCGAACGTACGTGGAAACATCCCCAGCACGATATCCGGTGTTGCCGAAGTAGCCACGTCATAGTCCACCGGCTCGCGTCCCAGCAGCAGGTCGCGCACGCACCCGCCCGCGAGATAGGCATCGTATCCGGCGCCTCGCAGCGTCTGGACAATCCGCGAAGCCGCTTCGAATTGGGGCGTTCTCGAAACCATGGAAAGAACCAATCGAATGCACTTGGAGGCCCCGCCCGGCTCTGCCAGGGCGGGGAGGAATCACCCCCACCTATTCTCGCCCGCCGCCCACCCGAGTGCTGCGGATCAGGCCGATAAACTGGGAAAGATGGGTCGCGGCCTCATCCTCGGCATCGAAACCTCCTGCGACGAGACCGCAGCCGCCGTGGTCGAGCGCGGCGCTCGCATGCTTTCCTCGATGGTCGCCTCCCAGATCTCGACCCACGCCACCTACGGCGGCGTGGTTCCTGAACTGGCCAGCCGCGAGCACCTCCGCGCCATCGTTCCCGTCGTGCGTGCCGCCCTCGCCCAAGCCGGCATCAATCTCGCCGATCTCGATGCCGTTGCCGTCACCTCCGGCCCGGGCCTGGCTGGGGCGCTTCTGGTAGGGATCACATATGCAAAGGCCCTCGCCTTCGCGCGCGGCCTGCCGCTGATCGCCGTCAATCACCTCGAGGGCCACATCCATGCGGTGTTGCTGCAGCAACGACAGGATTTGGGTGCCCCGGAGCCTGCCCTGAGCTGGCCGAACGGTCTCGATTCCGAGACCTCGGAATCGACGAATCCCGACACCCCATCCCTGGCCCTCGTCGTCTCCGGCGGCCACACCCATCTCTTCCTGGCCCGGCCGACCCGCGGAACCTGGTCCTACACCCTGGTGGGCCGAACCCTTGACGACGCTGCCGGCGAAGCCTACGACAAGGTCGCCAAGCTGCTCGGCCTCGGCTACCCCGGGGGCCCCTGGATCGATGCCCTGGCCCGTTTCGGCGATCCCCACGCCGTCCCGTTTTCGTTTGCGCAAATCAAATCCAAGGTCCACCTCCACGGCAAAGCCCCTCGCACCAAGGCCGCTAAAACGGCTCCCATCGCTGCCCTCGATCCGCACTTCCTGTTCTCGTTTTCAGGAATCAAGACTGCCGTCCTGCGCTACGTCGAGCAGCACCACATGCGCGAGGAAGCCCTGGCCCGCATCCCGCCGATGCTGGCCATGGGCAGGCCGCCCGAGAGCAGGGAAGCCGCCCTCGACCTTTGCCCGCAGCCCACGCTCGATCTCATTGCCAGCTTCCAGCACGCCGTCGTCGGCGACCTGATAAAGAAGACCTTTGCCGCCGCCGAATCTGTGGGCGCTTCCCGCATCCTGGTCACCGGCGGCGTGGCGGCCAATCGCGAACTGCGCGCCCGCTTCAGTGAACAAGCCGTGCGCCGCCGCCTCACCGTCGCCTTTCCTACCCTGGCTCTGTCCACTGACAACGCGGCCATGATTGCCGCTGCCGCCTGGCCTCGCTTCCTGGCCGGCGAGTTCGCTCCCGCGGCGCTCTCCGCCGATCCGTCCCTCCCGCTGGGCAGTTGAGCCCGTGCTGTTTGTTCTCACGCGTCGGCGATCGCCGCCGGGTGCGCAGTGCGAAGATGTTGTGTGCACAAATCGATGGCAAGCAGCGTTCGTCTCTTGGCAATGTTCGCCTCCGCACTCCTGGCTGGCCGGCCGTCTTTCGCCTCCCACCTCGTCACGGGTAATGGCTTCGGCTTCTCCGTTGTCGCTCCGGAAACGGGCACGGCGACAAAGTTCTACGCGCATCCATATAGCTGCGCCAGCCCCGATCCGGCTGACTCTCTCAGCGAAGGCATCCAGACCGCCAATTTCATCCACGAGTTGGGCTGGAGCGGGGGCTCGGCCAACGCCCCCTCGGCAGACTACGAAGAGGACTCTCATGTCATCCACGTCCGCCGATCCGATGGCGAAGGATTCATCTTTATGCCCTTCGGGCTGCGCCGTGCCGCGCTGGTTATCAGTTGGGAGCCCCGGTCGGGGTCCGCAGGCTCGTGGCACGTCGCGTGGGCACGAACCGTCAAGTCGCAAACCGTTGTGGCCAACGGTGCCGGCATGCAACTGCTGAAATTCGATGGCCTCGACGAATCGCTTCTCCTTGTCCCTCTCGGCCGCACCCATGAAAAAATCGCTGATCCAAAGCAGTGGCTCGGTTCCAGCGACGCCTGGGCCCTGATTTCCCTCGAAAACGACTCCGATTTCGAACCGGCCGTCCGCGAATTCAACCAATGGCGCGCTGGTCTTTCGGCGCGCCTGCTCGTCCAGCGCGAAATCGCCGATCTGGACCGCTGGCGCGTGAAGCCCTCGGTGCAATTCAAGTCCGAAGCGGAACGCCACCTCTGGCGTCAGAGCGAAGTCATGCTGCGCATCGCCCAAAGCCGTGAGCCCAATCGCCCCGGACGCTACGGCAATGGCCTCATCGTCGCCAGCCTGCCCGACGGCGTATGGTTCACGCCCTGGGTGCGCGACATGGCATGGGCAACCGTCGCCTTGGCGCGTATGGGACACCGCGACGAGGCCCGCGCCGCTCTTCTGGCATACTTCAACGCGCGGCCCACCGGCAAGATGCGTGCCGAAACCAACGGCGCCGATTACCAGGTCTCCGTGGTGCGCTACTTCGGCGACGGCGCCGAAGAGCCCTTCTTCACCATGGAAGGCAGCACCAACATCGAATTCGACGACTGGGGCGAAGTGCTCTGGGTGCTCGGCGAATACCTGCGCCGCTACGACGAGCCCGCATTGCTCGCCACGCCCACCTTTCGCGGCCACCTCTATGAGAGCGCCCGCGACTTCATCGTCAAACCGCTCTATGCCAATCTCGAGAAGTACGCCGACGGCCTCATCGTCTCCGCCGACACCTCCATCTGGGAAGAACGCCAGAAAGACAAGAAGCACTTCGCGTTTTCTACCGCCATGGCCATCGTCGGCCTGCGAAATTTCGCCGCCATCGCCCAGCGCGCCGGCGACAAGCACGCCCGCACCGAAGCCCTCAGCCACGCCGCCCAGCTGGAGAAAGGATTCGCCGAGGCATTCATTCGCGGCGGCAAACTCCACGGCACGCTCGAAGAAGGCGTCAAGAACGACATCGATGGCGCCATGCTGCCCATCATCAACTTTGGCGTCGTCACCGATCCCACCGTCATACGCGACGTAATCGACCGCATAGAGCTTCTGAAGGTCGATTCAGGCGGCTACCGGCGTGTGCGCAGCACCTACACCGATCCGGCCATCTTCGAGTACTGGTATGAGCGCGAGGAATTCCTGTTCGTCGATCTCAGCCTGGCCGAACTCGACCGCCGCCTTGGCCGGACTGCCGATGCCGACGCGATGCTTGCCCGCATCGTACGGAACTCCGCCACCGACCACGACATCATCCCGGAAATGTACGTCGCGCTGCCCTGCAAGCTCTTTCCCGGAAAGATCGGCGATCCCACCGGGGCCCTCCCCATGGTTGGCTACGGCGCCGGTGCCTACATCCTGCATCTCCTCGATCGCGCAGACCTGGCATCCCAATCTCCCGCCCGGTGAGGCTATTTCCGCAGGTCGCATTCCGCCCTGGCCGGGCTGGCCGGCGCCGCACGCTCAGCTCAATTCCGCCAGCGACTTCTCCAGGCTGACCGCGTCTTCCACGTTGAGAGCCTTCTGCGCCGGGTCAATCTGCTTCATCAATCCCGAAAGCACCTTGCCCGGTCCCACCTCAATAAACATTGTGGGCCCTGCCTCGACCAGCGCCCGCACGCAGTCCATCCAGCGCACAGCGCCCGTCACTTGGCGGACCAGAGCCTCGCGAGCCGCATCCGCCGTAGTCACCAGCCTTCCGGTCACATTGGCCGCTACGGGGATCGCCGGATCCTTCAATGCCAGACCACCCAGGACCCGCGCCACTTCTTCCTGCGCAGGCTGCATCAATGCGCAATGGAACGGTGCGCTCACCGGGAGCATGACGGCCCGGCGCGCGCCCTTCGCCTTGCAGATGGCCGCAGCCTTCTCCACCGCCGCTGCCGCCCCGGAAATTACCGTCTGTCCGGGCGAGTTCAGGTTCGCCGCCTGAACCGTCAATCCCGTCTCCACCGCCGCTTCTCGACAGGCCTCCGCCACCTGTTCCGGACCCAGTTGCAGCACCGCCGCCATGGCCCCCTGCCCCGCCGGCACCGCCTGCTGCATGGCCCGTCCGCGCGCCTTTACCGCCCGAACTGCATCGGCAAAGCCCAAAGTGCCGGCAGCCACGTGCGCCGACCACTCGCCCAGCGAATGACCCGCCGCGATGGCCGGCTTCACTCCCTGCCCGGCCAGCACCCGCCACGCCGCCATGCTCACCGTCAGGATGGCCGGTTGAGTGTTTTCCGTCAGGCGCAAATCTTCTTCCGGTCCTTCAAAACACAACTTCGAAATCGGAAATCCCAGGGCTTCATCGGCCTCGGCAAACGTCTCGGCGGCTACCGGGAAACGCTCCTTGAGCTCCCGCCCCATCCCCATTGCCTGCGAACCCTGTCCGGGAAACAGAAAAGCGATCTTTGTATTCATTTCAAAGGAATTGTACCGCGCGGCTCCCGGAGGTCGCATACCCTCCGCCGCACCCCGAATCTACCTCGATCCCGCTCCGGGTTTACGGGCAAAGATGTAAGCTCGCCGGCTCTGGTACTCGATTTCCGGCGCGTATGGCCCGCGTTCCACCACGTCCTCTAAGCGGAATCCCGCGTCTTCAAGCAACCTTTCGATCCGTGCCCGGTCGAAGTGGTAAAACTCGGTTGCAATCTTTGCGCCGAACAGTTCTTCGGGACGAAGTACCTCGCCGCCTACGTGAAACGCCAGCAGCAGAAGCCCGCCAGGCCGGAGCACGCGCCACATCTCGCCAAACACGATCGGTAGCGATGCCTCGGGGATATTCACGATGGCGTAGAACGCCGCGATGCCCGCCAATGCGCCGTCCCCCAGCGCCAGCGAAAGCAGGTTGCCTTCTGCAAATTCGATATCGGGATTCAGTCGGCGCGCCTGCTCGACCATCGCCGGCGAAAGATCCAGGCCGGACACGCGCTCGACGCCGTTGTCGCGCAGAAAGCGCGCCACGTGCCCGGGCCCGCACCCCATGTCGCAAATGACGCCGCCATCCCCGGCAAGCGACGCAAACCGCAGCAGCCATTCGCGGTCCTTCGGCTTGCCGTCCAGTTCATGAAACATCCGGCGTGCGTACTCGCCCGCAATGCGGTCGTAGTCTTCGCGAACCTGCTCTACCCGATTCAATGTCTCAATTGGGGACCTGGGCGCCCGATCGATCAGACGCCAAACCCCTAACCCCCGACCCCTGACCCCTGTCCACGGATCAATTCCACCGGCTGCGGTCGTTTGGGTCTTCTTCGTCGATCTGCCGGCCGTGGCTGTCGAACCGCACCGTCCGCCCCTGCTTGCGCATGTACACCTCGAATTTGCGGCCGGCTCGCTTGCGTTTCCAGCGATAGTACTGGTTGCGCAGCCCGTACCAGCTTTCGCTCATGGCAAACGACATCCCGCGCCGCGGTGCCGATCTGGCGTAGAGGATCCCGGCCAGCGCCCCGCCCAGTTGCGAGAAGGCATACATCTTCTGATCGCCAAAAAGCCACGCCACCGTGACCAGCGCATAAATGATCGCAATGTACCGGGCCTTGATACTGATGGGCAGGGGAAACAGCATGAATTCGGTGTCGCCGTAAAGAAACCCGATTACCGCCAGCAGCCCGAAGGTCCCCCCGAATGACCCGTTCAGCAGCGTCTGCTGTACCTCAAAGCGCATAAGGTTCCCGGCAAAATAGATCAGCAGCGCGGCCGCCGCGGTCCCAAGAACCGAAACCACATAAAGAGACATCACCCACCCGTCGGTATGATGGTTCTCCAGGAATCCGGCAAGAAACCACAGGGAAAGCAGCGCAAACAGGGTTCTGCCGATTCCGATCTGCACCAGGCTGTACGTAAACGGCTGCCACAGCAGTCCATGCAGAAACGGCCGGGGAATGAAGCTGCAATAATCGACGATCGCGTCGTAGGTGCCCCGATCGGCAAGCTGCACCAGTAACAGTGCAAAAAAGGCCGCCAGGTTGACCAGGATCAGTCGGCGCGTGGCGCCGCGAAAGTCCGGGAAGCTGAAAGGCATTGGCCCCAATCGTGCCATAGGTGTCTTAAGGGTAAATTGTGAGCCGAAAGCATGTCATTGCGCAACCGCGTCTCAACTGCCAACCTCGACTCAGCGCCCAGCCGCGCCTCAGCGCGCAGGAGGCTCTGGAACCACCGCCAGTCCGCGATGCCCCGTCTCATCCACCGCGCGCACGCCAAAGGCAACATTGTCTTTCGAAACGGGCACCGTGATGGCGACAGATCCGCCCGGCGGTGGAGATGCCACGCGGTCCATGTATTCCCATTCCGGCGCCGTTGTTTCTCGCCATAGCACCTCGTAGTGATCCACTTTTCCCGGAGCAGGCTCCCAGCGCAGCGTCGTGCCGTTCTCCTGCTTCTGCGCGTCGATGGTCACCTTCTGCGGCTCGCCCGGAGAAGCCGCCAGGGTGGCCAGCACCGCGGCGTTCAGGCGGGCAACCTTTGCTACGTATTTGAAGTCTACAAACTCCGGAAGATCGCCGAGCACCGGCTCACCGGATCCCGCAGAGAGGGTCCCCAGAGACCGGTTTCCCCGAGAATCGTCTTTTGCTTGTTGGGATGGTAGCGACGGGTCCTTGTTGCCGGGGTGGGAAGCGGGCTTCACGACGTCCTGGTGCTGATGGTTGTAGTCCTCGCGCCATTCCGTGAACCGCACGGCGGCAAAGCCTTCGCGGTTGAACGAACTGTGATCACCTCCGCGGCCATAACGGTCGGGCCGGGCGATCAGAATTGCCGTAAAGGGCGGCTCGGACGAGGAGCCGAAGTAACTGTGGGCAGTGTCGGCTATGACGCGGGCAACCTGGCGGCTGGGCGAGTCGTTCTCCTCGCCCAGCGTGCGTGTGCGCCGCTCCAGCTCCGGCGTCGCCGCGAGCGGAATGCCCTCGGAAAACACCCGCACCCGGTCCTTCAGCTGCAACAAATCGCCGGGAGTCGTGTTTCCACCCACGATGTCATTGTTGAGAACGGCCTCCAGCTGCCATCCCTCCTCACGGGCCAGGTGCGCCAGGTGAGCCGAACCCACCAGCCCCTGCTCCTCTCCGGCTACGGCAGCGAACACCAGCGTGGCCGGCAGACGCAGCCTGCTCAGGGCGCGCGCGCACTCCAGCGAAACTGCCACCCCCGATGCGTCATCGTTGGCCCCCGGAGCGGCTTTCCGGGTGTCGAGAACATCCAGGCTGCGCGAATCATAGTGGCCCGTCACCAGCACCATTCGCCCGGCCTGCGCCGGATCGCTCCCCCGAAGCAGCGCATACACGTTGGTGATCCGCGTGGGGCGGGGAACCCGCCGGGCCCACGCATCGCCGCTCGCCGGATCGGCCACGAATGTATCCCGCTTCACTTCCAGGCACCCGCCGCATTCCTGGGAAATCTGCTCGAACTGCGCGAAAATCCAATCCCCCGCCGCGTTGATGCCCTCGCCCGGAGGAAGGCCCTCGTCCATGCTGCTCAGAGTATTCCGCGTAATGAAACCGGCCAGCGTCTGGATCGTTCGTTCAATGCGTGAGGGATCGACTGTGCCCAATGCCTTCGCAATCGCCGGGTCAGACGGTGCGGGCCCATTGGGTTTTCCGTACCGCTCGAAATCGGGCTGCGCCCCGCATAGCGCGGCCATCGGCCCAACGCCAAGCAACATCGCCATCACGCGAATCAGCATGGTTTGTCCTCCCCACGCAAAAGTTGTAAGCTTCCCTCGCCGCGCCCTCTTGACCGGGGGCCGCGGTGCATCTCAAACTACGAATACCATTCCAAGCATAGGGAGTCGCGCCGCAAGGTATCGTCATCCTAATGCATGAAACATGAAATTTCTGAGAGAGGAGGCCGCCATGCCCACCTGCCCCGAATGCGAAAATGATCTGGACCTCGAAATAGATGAAGTAGAGGAAGGCGACGTGGTCGCCTGCGAAGAGTGTGGCACCGAGTACGAGGTGGTCGGCGTGGAGCCGCTCGAACTGTCGCGCGTCGGCGACGACCTCGACGAAGACGAAGACGAGTTCTACGACGAAGAAGAGGAAGAGGAAGAATGAAACTGCCCCGCGCACGTCTGGCGGCCGTGGTCATGTTCGTGGGCCTGGCTATCGGCATGGTACCGACGGGACAGCGCCCGATGCTGCCCCTGGCCCAGGCGCAGAATATAGGGCAGCGCGTAGTCATGGGCAGCGTCGTCGATGCCGACACCGCCGCCGTATCCGGCGCGACCGTATTCCTCCGCAACACCAAGACCAAGTCGATCCGCAGCTACACTTCCTCCAAGGAAGGCCGCTTCCGCTTTGCCCAGGTCAACATGGCGGAAGACTACGACCTGTGGGCGGAAAAGGACGGCAAAAAAAGCTCTGTCAAGACGGTCAGCTCCTGGGACGCCCGCAAGGAATTCGAAACCGAGCTCAAAATTAAATAAATTAGTCATGCGGGGTGCCCCAGGACCGGGTCCCCGCCTACCTGTCTTTGTCCGTGGGGTGGAACTCTCGCATTTGAGATCTGAGAGGAGAGCTCCTCCCGCCGCCCGCCGCCACCCTCATTGCTGCTTCAGAATGACATCCCCGTTGATGGTGTCGATCGTGACATGATTCGAGCCGTCTCCCACCCGTCCGTTGGCGTAGAGGTATTTCCGCGGAGATCCCCCGTGGGTCTCCCATTCGGTGGACTGCGTTTCCACCAGGCCCAGGTGCTGGTTGATCCGCACGTTTTCGTGCCCGTGGGTATAGCCAAGCTTGATCCGCACGTCCATTCCAAAATCCTTGGGAACCGTCACAAGGATCGTGCCCCCCATGGAACTCAACTCGATGTCTCGGTGGCTTCCCGACGAGCCGGTCATATGCACCGTCACGTCGCCTCCCATGGTGCTGGCGTGCACCGGACCATTCACCTGGCGAATGGTAATCGTTCCTCCCATGGTGGTGGCCTGGACAGGGCCGCTCGCATGCTCCACCACGATGTTGCCTCCCATCGTCTTCACCTTTGCATACGAGGAAACGCTGCCCACCGTGATGTTCCCGCCCATGGTGCTCACGTCCGCGCCGTTCGGCGCATCTTTCACCTCGATGTCCCCGGCCATCTGGTGAATAAGGACCGGGCCGGAATCGGTCGAATACGCGGCCTTGTGAAGCTGCTGCGCGCAAATAGCCGAGCATCCGGTCAGCGTGACGGAGATGACGCCGGTGACCGACAGACTCATCAGCAGATCTGAAACCCTGCCTCGCATCGCACACCTCTTCCCGATTACGGAATAATCCCAGAGTAATGTACGCGCCCGGGTCAGGGAAGTTCCCCCAAAAGCGAGGAACGCGAACTGCCCACGCTCAGGGCTTTTTCTTTCGGAAGTATGTACCTTACGCAAGGGCGGTCGCAGAATTGATTAGCGCATTTTGTGGCTTTCCATGTGTCAGTGTGGACGTGATTTCCACAGGGTAACCATTAGATTCTAAACATAAATACCGTGATATCAACATAGCATGGTTACTCGCATCATCAAAGCCTACCTTGCACAAAACTTCTGTCTCCGTGCTATCATCCAAGATAGTCCTTGGAGGGATGATATGCCAACCATTCTTGAGGCCCTGAAGGAACGTGTCGAGATCGCACGAGCGCGTGTTACCACCGCGCAACAGGCTTTTCAACTTGCGCATGTAGAATTGCAGGCTGCTAATTCCGACCTTGCCGTATGGAACAACGCGGTGATGTTGGAGCAGCGCGAAGAGGAAAAGCGCATTTCGGCAGTAAGGGAAGTCCAAGAAAGGCAATACACGCTCCCAGACATTCCGTCTCCCAGCGCGGAGCGGTACGTTGTAGAGGCAGTCGTGTCTCATCCTGACAGCGATCACCTTCAGAGCTTTGGTGCCGCAATCAACAAAACGGAGAGGGTGCGCGAAACCCTACGGTCGCATGTCGGTGGCATTACGCCCGCTGGCCTATGGATAGAGCTTAAGGATCATCTTTCCAGCCGCGCCTATCTGTATTCGATATTGAAGAGACTGCGCGACAACGAAGAGGTAACCCAGAGGCGCGGAAAGTACATTCTTAAGCCGAAGCCCGTCGAGGTGAAGACTGATGAAGTGGAGGGAATGACCGTTCAATAAGAAGAGCAGCTAGCGGCGAATCCTTGGAGGGGAATAGGCGCTAGCTGCTCCAGTTCAATCCGGTAGTGGCGAAATCGGCAGCCGCGCCAGATTTGGGATCTGGTGGAGTCTACCCTCCGTGCGGGTTCGAATCCCGCCTACCGGACCACATTTCTAGTATGACACCTTGGTGCGAGATGTCAAGAGGAACTTTTTACTTGACGCAACCGTTGCGTTAGGTATAAAGTTAAATCATGAAGAAATACAGCCACAACCTTTCTAAATCGCCAGTAATCGAACAGATACCTTCGGCTTGCTCCGATGAACTAGCGGCGGTCGAGTTCTTTGAATTCCAGAGATGGGGAAATAACCCCTGCTGTGTGAAGTGCGGAAGCGTGATGGTCTACAAGATGACCGACGCTGCGACTGGGGAGCGGAATAAGCGGTTCTTGTGGCGGTGCCGCGATTGCAAGGAACAGTACACTGTACGGATCGGCACAGTCTACGAAGAGACCCGCATTCCTCTTCGCCATTGGGCATACGCATTCTGGCGCGCTTGCACGAGCAAGAAGGGCGTCTCTGCTCTTGAGATCAAGCGTCATTGCCAAATCAGCTACAAATCCGCTCTATTTTTGATGAATCGGATTCGCTTTGCGATGGCTCCAGACATCCAAACCGCCCCGCCACTAACCGGCACGGTCGAATGCGATGAAACCTATGTGGGAGGGAAACCGCGCTATAAAGGAAACAATAAGCGCGGCAGGGGAACGAAGAAGACGCCCGTATTCGCAGCCGTGGAGCGCGGTGGAAGCATCCGCCGTCACGTTGTGGCGGACGTAACCGGAAAGACACTCAAGGCCGCAATCCGGCAGGTAGTCGATCCCAGGTCGCGGATCATGACCGATGAGAACTCTGCGTATATGGGAATCGGCAAGGAATTCGATGGCGGTCATGAAAGCGTCTGCCACAGCGCCAAGGAATATGTGCGTGGAGATGCAAACACGAACACAGCAGAAAGCTCATTTGCCCTCGTCAAGCGCGGCATCATCGGTACCTACCACAACGTCAGCAAGGAATATCTGCATCGTTATCTGTGGCAGTTCGATTTTATGTGGAACGCTCGAAAGCTAAACGATGGCGAGCGTACTGTTCTGGGCGTAAAATCGGCTGAGGGGAAACGGTTGGCGTATAAGGCCGCACCACACCATGCCTAAAGCAGAGAAGAAGCCCAAAGCGAAGACAGGTCCGAAGCCGGAAGTCCTCAAGATTGAGGGAAAATGGCAGGATGCTGTAAAGAAGTCTCTATCCAAGAAAAAGCCCGCTCCAGGTTGGCCCAAGTAGAATTCAATATTATTCCTTTATTATCTGTGGTTTAGTCCTATAGACTTTGCCAGTTTTCGCTTCGGGGCAATAACTAATCTGTTACCGAAGCAGATTACCCTTGTTCTGTGGAAATGTGGAAAACGGTTGCACCGTTGACGTGCCTGCCGTAGTCTAATCAGTGTGGATGGGTAATTCCTGAGTCATCCGCGACGCCCCGAAGGGGGTATCGTAAGCGCGCTGTAAGCGCGTCGGCCTCAGGGGCCATCCAAAAGATTGAAGCCCTCCCGTCTGGAGGGCTTTTTCATTGTAAGAAATGGTTGCTACCGTTTCCAATTCGGCGCACATCTACCTCGATGAAGCCGGTGATCTGGGATGGAAATTCACTTCGCCTTATCGGCAGGGAGGGTCAAGCAGATTCTTGACAATCTCCGCGATTTGCGCTCCTGAGACTAAGAGGCACTTGCCGAAAAGAGTAGTGCGGAGTATATATCAGCATTTTGGATGGAGCCAATCGGCAGAACACAAATGGAATTCAATGGATCATAACGAGCGGTCAATGTGCGCCGTCGAACTCAGAAAACTCTGCGACGCCAATTCTGACATTGTTATCCATGCCATTGTGGTTAAGAAGCAAAACGTTTTAGCTCACATTCAGAGGGACAGCAACAAACTTTACAATTATATGGTTCGCCTCGCACTACTCAAGAGAATGGCGAAGTACGACGTTGTAACCATGATTCCCGATCCTAGGTCGATCAAGGTTAAGAGCGGAAACAGTCTTCACGACTATCTTCAGACAGAATTATGGTTCACGGAAAAGGCAAATACCAATCTACTCACATGCCCCCAAGATAGCGCGATGTGCAAAGGTATACAGCTTGCAGATTTTTTGGCTGGCATGGTTCAAGGAAATTTTGAAGACAACGCGTCGCATGACTTTCGAACGATCCAGCCCATACTCAACCTGAATCGACTATTCTTCTAGCTATCGCTTGCGTAAAGTACATACTTCCGTTTTCTTTCCATTGCTCGACAGCACAAACTGGTTCCCGTCCGGATCTTTGAACACCGCCACCGATCCCCACGACTCGACCGTCGGCTCCTTGCTGAACACCACGCCCCTCTTCTTCAAGGCCTCTGCTGTGGTGAACACGTCGTCGCACCAGAACGAAATCGACTGGAACTCCCCGATGCGCTCTTCGTGGCCCTCCGGCGTGAACAGCGCGATTCCCGTGTCCGCGCCCGGAATCTTCAATTCTATCCACCTTTGCTTCGGCGTGAATGGCTGGTCTGTCACCACCTTCAGTCCCAGCGATTCGGTATAGAACTTCAGCGCCACATCCTGGTCGGAAACCGGAACTCCAACGAACTTGATGCCTCGCACCATCTTTCTGCCTCCAGTGTTTGCGAGCATAACCGTACGTTCCAGGGGAAGCAATCAGCCAGTCCCTGCTATAGTAAGCGTTGGTACTGACTGAAAAATACGCAGATTTCAGGCAGTACCTAAGCGTTGGTATAGCATGCCGCTTCTCGACGACTACATTACCGATGTCCTGATGCGCGACCTGGTGGGTCACGATCGCAAGCCGGCCAGTTTTCTGGTCTATCTGTGGCTCGCTTCGGAACAAGCGCGGCAGCACTCCGGGGTCTCCGCCAGCTACGAGCAGATCGCCGAGTCGATCGGCATTTCCAAGAGTTCCGCGCAGGCCGCAATCCGCTGGCTTCTCAAGCGCAAACTGCTCGTCGTTAAAAAGCAAACCATCACGTCCACACCCAGCTACACGGTGCGCAGTCCGTGGCGTGAAACGGCGCGCCGCCTGGCAGCAAGGACGCAATCCTGACCCCGATTGCGCGCGCTGGATCGCTTTCTCTAGTCCCTAATCCCTGACTTCTTCCAGCTTCTTCACCACCAGTTCATTCAGCAGCGCCGGGTTGGCCTGCCCTTTCGATGCCCGCATCACCTGGCCGACAAAGAATCCCGCCACCGTCTTCTTTCCCGCGCGATATTGTTCCACCTGCTTGGGATTGGCGGCGATCACCTCGTCGATCAGCTTTTCGATCGCCGAAGAATCGGTAATCTGCTGCGGTTTCTCGCGCTCGTAGACGGCAGGGAAGTCCACGCCTTTTTCAAAGCAGACGTCCATCAGCTGCTTCATCTGCTTCGAGCTGATCCTGCCCTCATCCAGCAAATCGGCCGCCAGCACGATGCCCGACATCGAGACCGGCGAGTTTTTCTGCTCGATCCCCAGCGCCTTCAGCCGCCCGCCCACTTCGCTCAGCAGCACGTTGGCCACGCGGCGCGGGTTCTTTGCCGTCTTCGCGGCAGCCTCGAAGCGGTCCGCGAATTCGCGCGAGGCGGTGAGCGTACGCGCATCCTGCTCGTTCAGGTCGTACTCGGAAATCATCCGCCGCCGTCGCGCTTCGGGCAATTCTGGAAGCCGCCTTTCCATTTCCGCGATGAACTCGGGCGTAAGCGCCAGCGGCGGCAGATCGGGCTCGGGAAAATAGCGATAATCATGCGCCTGCTCTTTGGACCGCATCGAGTAAGTCACGCCCTCATCCGAGTTGTACAGACGCGTCTCCTGGACAACTTTCCCGCCCGACTCGATCACCTCCACCTGGCGTTCGATCTCGTACTCCAGCGCCGCGCGGATAAACTTGAAGCTGTTGACATTCTTCACTTCGGCCTTGGTGCCGAATCTCTCCTGCCCTCGCGGCCGGACACTGACGTTGGCGTCGCAACGCAGCGAGCCCTCTTCCATGTTGCAGTCCGACACGCCCGTGTAAAGCAGGATTTCCTTCAGCCGCGTCAGGTACTCGAACGCCTCATCCGGCGTGCGGATGTCGGGGTCCGAGACAATCTCGATCAGCGGCGTGCCGCAGCGGTTCAGGTCCAGATAGGTGCGCGCGGCTGAATCGGCAAAGCCCTCGTGCAGGCTCTTGCCCGCGTCTTCTTCCATGTGCACCCGCGTGATCCCGATTTTCTTCGTGCCCCCGCCGGCCGTCGGCACTTCGATCCAGCCGTGCTCCGCCAGCGGTTTGTCGTACTGCGAAATCTGGTAGCCCTTCGGCAGGTCGGGATAGAAGTAATTCTTGCGCGCAAAAATCGACCGGGGCCGCACCTCGCAGTGCAGCGCCAGGCTGGCCAGCGTGGCGAACTCCACCGCCTTTCCGTTGAGCACCGGAAGCGGGCCGGGCAGCCCGATGCATACCGGGCAGATATTCGTATTCGGGTCGGCGCCAAACCGGTTCTCGCACCCGCAGAAAATCTTGGTGCGAGTCAGCAATTGCACGTGAACCTCAAGCCCGATCACAGGTTCATATCTAGCGAGAGTTTCTGTTGCAAGACCAGCAAGGGCAGGCATAGTTCAATTCTAGTGCGGGGCCGTCAACCTTCTTCAACTTCATCGTTCCGCTTGCTCCAATTGAGGAACATGACGTATTCGATTCCACAGTCTTTCGTAAGAAGGATTCCGGGACCATCGATCGGCACTTCCGATTCGTTGCCGTCCTCAGACGTAACCACCCATGAAGCACTTTCGAGAAACAGGGAGGATTCCTCAGGTTCATCGGAATAATAGCGAAGCCACCCCAGGACTTTGCGCTCTCCTGAGATGCCAACCTGAACCATTCCACCAACTTCTTGAAAAGCGTCATTCCAAACGGTCTTGCGCGCCGTTCGCTCGGTGACCTTCATCCACCTGAGGGCGAACATGACCCAGTCATTGTTGATGTTGGCTGCATATATGACCCCGAACAGGATGGAAGCGCCCGCAAGGCAGGCCAGATGTTTCCAGTTGATCAGGATTTGATAGATGTTGGGTTGCTTCGGGTCGACGGAAGTCCAGCTCAAGGGAAAGGTGTATCCGAAGAACGGAAGCGTTATCAGATAAAGCAGAAGGCTGAAGAGAAGAGCCTCAATTACCTTGTCCAACTCAGACTGTTTTCTGCGAACTGCAAGGAACTGAACAATATAAGCGCAGGTGAAACCAGGAAGCAGAACGAGAAGAACACCGAATGCCTCGACTTTCGAAGGCATGCAACTCTCCGGAAACTACTTAGCCTTGTTAGGAACTTGCACAGGCTTCGGTCGAACAATGTTGGCCGGAACGGTCGGCTTGAAGGAACCCTGCTTGCCGGCGAGTCCCCTTTCAGTCCTTCCGTCAAATGCTCTGGCATTCACAGGTGCTGCCTGATTCATATCGGTTAATCCCCTGTAAAAATGATCGGAGGTTTTGATCGTGGTGTCAAACTGCATGCGCGGGTAATCGGGGCTGATCGGCTGAGGAATGCGAACGGAAGGAGGAAGCTTCAGAACAGTTCCCCCGGCAGACGTCTTCCTCTTGAACCTGCCGGTCCTGGCATATGAAGTCCCTGCTTTCGAACTTCCTTTCGGTAGGACGTATCCCCTTCAGGCTCCTCTCTTACCCATTATCGCGCAATCCCGTCGCAACCTACTGCTTCGTATCCAGCGGATGCTGCGTCTTCTCGAAGAACTCGTTCTGCAGCCGAAGGCTCTCCGCATCGGCCTTGATGGATTTGATCGCCCCGGCAATCTGGCGCGACCATTCCTTCTGGTCGAACTCGCCCAGCTCCTTCGTCGCCGCCGAACCCACGCCCGAATAGTGATCCGGGAACCGCGCATACCACCAGATCCCGGTGTACACGTTGTCGGGCAGATTCAGCCGGTGCCGGTCGGCGCCCGATTCGTTGTCCGCGCGATCCATGTGCACCAGGTCCGGCCGTGCCACCAGCATGGCCGACGTCTCCGTCTCGCCCGCGTGCTGGTCATTGTTCGGATCGCTCTTCATCGCCGGGCGCCCGGGCGCGCTCCTCGACGGCAATCCCACCACGTAAACCACATAATCGCGCGGCGTGGCCAGTTGGGATTGCGCGAACAGCGGCAGCAGGGAATTGTTCCCCCCATGGCCGTTCACGATGGTGATCTTCTTGCAGCCGTTGCGCGCCATCTCCTTCACCGTCTCCTCGAGCAGCGTCAGCTGCGTCGACAGGCTGTACGCTATCGTGCCCGGCTCCTGCTGGGCCTCGAAGATCTGCCCGAAATAGTACTCGGGAAACACCACCGCATACTCCTGTGCGACCGCGTTCATCACCGCATAACGCACGTCCAGCAGGTCGGTGCCGATGGGCAGCTGCGGGCCGTGCTTCTCCAGGATCCCGAACGGCAGCACGCATACCCCCTGCGCCTGCTGAATCGCCTGCACAAAATCGCTGGCCGTCAGCTCTTCCCACTTGGGCGAGAGCTTTTGCGCCTCTGCCGGAGCGCCAAAAATCAAAACCAAAACCACAACCACTAAGAAACGCTTCATTGCGCCGGATCCTCCGCCGTGAATGGGCTGCAGCACGGGTTCTCCACCGCATGGAAGCTCATCAACTCCGCCCGGATCTGGTCCGGATCGTACATATTGAACTGAACCTTGCCGTCCTTGCCGACCTTCGTCCCCGGGTCGCATTGCACGCCCTTCAGCCGTCCCGTATCGTTCAGCATTTTGTAGGTGTCTTCGACCGAGTTCCGGCCGATCGAGAAGTGGTCCAGCACGCCCAGCTGGTGCTGCGACATGCCGGCCGGAATTCCCAGCCCCGTGGGCCCGGTGGTCAGCATGTATTCCAGCCAGTCATGGCCGTTCGGCACCTGCTGGCTAACCCAGTCCACCCTGTCATCCGACATTCCGCCATACCAGTACGGCTTGAAGCCGAGGATGTGCCGGTAGAATTCGTCTTGTCTGTCCCGGTTGTGTACCAGGAAGCCGACATGAATGATGTGGTTGCCGATGGCATTGGGCGCATCCACCTTGGCTTTCGCCGGCGGCTGAACGAATTGGATCCTGTTCGCCTCCGGGTCCCGTATTTCGAACCAGGTGCTGCCGTCGGATCCCTTGGTGACCGCGTCCGGCGTCGGCCAGCCGTTCAGCCCCAGCCATTTCCTCAGCCCGTCCGCGTCTTCAGTATTGAAGGCCGCATGATCCATCCGGTTCACGCCTGCATCCGGCGGCAATGGCAGCACTTCGATGAATTGCGTGGGGCTCAGCGCGTAGCGCACTCCCTTGGGATTCTCGGGATCGGGTTGCTTCACCGCGCCGATCGTGACCGTGTAGTAGTGCTCGGTAGCCTCCGGGTTCGATGTATACACGGCCAGGTGCGAGATTCCCGTGATCGTCGGCCGCGAAGGAATCGTTTGCGCCATGGCCGCGGTTCCGGAAAGGAGCAAGACCAAAACAAGAAAAAACATACTCACCTCGGAATTTGATTCGCGGGTCCACAATAAAACGGTTTGGCGCGCCTCCGCAACCCGCCGGTCCCAGACGCGGCCGTTCTTCCTCCACCGGGTGTCGTTCGATTCCACTCCAATTCCACCCGTCAACCCTCGGAACCGCCTTCCGCTACGCTTCGTAACCTCCTGCCGGAGGGCAACACCCATGGGCGCCGGATTGGCCATCCAGGATATCGCCGCGATCGACGGTTCCATGCCGCCGTCCTCGCCAGAACCATGGCATAGCCCGAGTTCAGGCCAACGGATACCGCAACAGCGCGCTATACAATGCGCACATGCGTTTCAACGCGGTTCGCTGCCCGTTCATCACCTTCATCTGCGCTTTCACAGTAGTTACAGGCGCAGCCTCTGCCCAGACCGCGATTGTCGCGGCCTCGCGCGCTGACCGCGCCGAAGCCCGCGAGATTTTCAAACAGCTCATCGAGATCAACACCGCCGACACGCCGCAGGGAAGTGTCACCGCCGGCTCCGAGGCGATGGAGAAGCGCTTCCTCGACGCCGGCTTCGCCCGCGAGGACGTGCGTCTGCTGGGCCCCGACCCGCGTAAGCAGAACCTGGTCGTCCGCCTCCGCGCCGCCCAGCCCACCCAGGAGAAGCCCGTCCTCTTCCTTTGCCACATGGACGTCGTCCAGGCCCTGCGTTCCGACTGGCACACCGACCCCTTTCAATTTGTCGAGAAGGGCGGCTACTTCTACGGCCGCGGCACCCAGGACATGAAAGATTCCGACGCCGCCCTGGTGGCCACTTTCCTCCGCCTGCACCGCGCCGGCTATAAACCCAAGCGGGATTTGATCCTCGCCCTCACCGCCGACGAAGAAGGCGGCAGATTCAATGGCGCGCAATGGCTCGTCCAGAATCACCGCGACCTGGTCGACGCGGCCTATGTCATCAATCCCGATTCCGGAGGCGTCGAACTCGATCACGACCGCCCGGTGGTCGCCGATGTCGAGGCCACCGAGAAGGTCTACGCGGACTACGAAGTCACTGCCGCCAATCCCGGCGGGCACAGTTCCCGCCCCAGGCCCGACAACGCCATCTACGAACTCACGGCCGCCCTCAGCAAGCTCCAGGCCTACACCTTTCCCTTCGAACTCAATCCGGTCACCCGTACCTACTTCGAGAACTTGGCCAGGCAGGAGACCGGGCAGATGGCGGAGGATATTCATGCCATCCTCGCCACTCCGCCGGATATGAACGCGGTCGCCCGGCTCAGCCAGGAGCCTAGCTTCAACGCCAACTTTCGCACCACTTGCGTCGCGACACGCCTTTCCGCCGGCCACGCCAACAACGCCCTGCCGCAGACCGCCCAGGCCAACGTCAACTGCCGCATCTTTCCCGGCCACTCGCCCGAAGAAATCCGCCAGCAGCTCATCGGCATCTTTGACGATTCCCGGCTTACCGTCCGCTACGTTTCCGATGCGGGCGACGTCTCCGGCACCGCTCCCGATCGCAAAGCGATTGTTCCGCCCGAGCCGATCAAAGAGGTCTTCGATCCCCTCACTCGCATCACCCAGGCCATCTGGCCCGGCATTTCCGTCACTCCGGTCATGGAAAACGGCGCGAGCGACTCCATCTTCTTTGCCCAGGCCGGCATCCCCTGCTACGGCTACTCCGCCATCGCCCTCGAACGCGACGACGACCGCGCCCACGGCCAGGACGAACGCCTCCCCATCGATTCCTACTGGAAGTCGCTCGACTTCTTCTACGCGTTCGCAAAGGAGTTGGGAAACCAATAAGCGTCGCCGAAGTGATTCAATCCATTCGCTGGAACTTGCCGACACCCCCCCGAAAAATGACCTCTCCCGTCTGCACGGATAGCCACGTCGTGGCATCCGGACCGGAACTTCGTCGGGTGTGGCTGGAGATCAATGCCCGCTGCGCCGACGCACTCACCGCAGCCCTCATCAAGACGGAGCACGAAGGGATACCAAAGCTAGTCGCAAAGCTTAAAGCGCGATCCATTGTCGCCTGCTTCGCGCTGATTGTGGAAGGAATCGGCGAGGGAAGTGCGGAGGGCAAACCCAGGGACGCGATGATTGAAGACATGCGCGCAGCGATCGAAGCCTGCGCACAAATCATGGAGTACGGATTCTCCCGTTGAGCAGCCCAGGCTCAATGGATGGCGCAGCCCGGCCGCCGCGCCCGCCGGGCGTCATGCATTTCTAAAACGGAATGTCGTCGTCGGAAATTTCCGTCGACTGAGCAACCTCATCATGAGCGGCCGGTTGCCGCTGATCGAAACTCGCCGTCGAACTTGAGGAACCCGACCCGCGGCTGTAGCCTCCAGCCCCGGCGCCGGAATCGTCACGGCCCGTAAGCAGCGAAAGGTCGCTGGCCACGATTTCCGTGCGATAGTGCTTGATGCTTGGATGTTCCTTGTCATCCCAATTGCGAGTTGTGAGTCGGCCCTCGATGAACAGCTTGTGACCCTTCTTTACGTAGTCCCGCACGACCTCGGCCAGGCGCGCGTAGGCAACAATGTTGTGCCACTCCGTCCGTTCCTGCCAGTTGCCCTGCGGATCCTTCTGGTTGGAACTCGTAGCCAAGCTGAACGTGGCCACCATCGTTCCGCCGCCGGTCGAACGGATCTCCGGATCCCGACCGACATTTCCCAGCAAAATGACCTTGTTTACGCTCTTCGCCATCTGACTTCTTCTGTTGTCCGCTGCTAATCCCTGCTGTCACGGTTCGCAAAATGCGGGTATCCCGGCCCTCGCCAGTGAACCTGAGCGGACGCTCCTTTCCTTGAATTCCTTGCGGTCTCGGAAAGTATAAACGGTCTGGCATCCGGGCGGGCGGCTCTGCCAAGAGCAGGCGAGCCGGAACCACATGTTCTTTGGTGATTTCCCCCAAGTTATCGTGATTTCTATAGACGGGGCTCAATGCGGGGGCGGGTTCCTGACAGCGTTGTACTTTATCTCACTACCCAGGGCAAAGGCGGCTCCTGTCCTGGCGAAAAGGTCCCGTTCTCGCCGAATCCGGCGAGAACGGGCACGGTAGAGTCGTTCTCCGGGAGTGTCAGAAATAGATCTTCCCGCCGAACTGGAAGACTCTGGGGTCAAAAGCCGAAGTCACCTGCCCGAAGTTGCTGGCGCCCAGAGAATTGCTGACCGCGTCGAACTGCGTGTGGTTCCACGCGTTAAAGCTCTCGGCGCGAAACTCGAGCCGCCTGGTCTCGTCGTGGCTGAATGCGAAGCTTTTGAACAGCGACAGATTCCAGTTGTCACGGCCGGGACCTCGTAGAGAGTTGAAGCCCGCACTGCCCCACGCGCCGACTGCGGGAGGCGCAAACGCGTTGACATTGAACCACTCGCCCGCCTTGTGGGGATAGGACACACTGCTCACCTTGTCAGGGCGGTTGGTGGCGTTCGGCAAACCGTTGCTGCCTTGAGCGCCCGTCAGTTGGGGATTGATCGGCAATCCCGATGTCATGGTGACGATACCGGATACCTCCCAGCCGCCAAGTGTGGTTTTCAATAGGCGATTCGAACTTCTCTGCAAGAAAGGAATGTCATAGATGAAGTTCACCGCGCCATTATGCGTCCGGTCGTAGCCGCCGGGTCCGCTATCGTATTTCCATCCAAGATATGGATTGGAGATATTCGAAAGGTCGGCGCCTCCGCCCCCGCCGAGCGTAGGATCGACCGTCCGCGACAGCGTGTAATACGCGCGCAGGGTCAGGGTTCGAATCTGGGAGTTTACGTCAACCTGAAGCGCGTTATAGTGCGAGTTGGCTTCGTTGGTGGACATGTTGATCGATTGGTAACCGGGGTAAGGCAATCCCGGCGCCGTGTTGTATTGTTTGCCCGCGATCAGCTGCGGAAGGTAGCTCTGATCGGGCAGATTGATCTGGTGGTAGTCGTTCTGATACCGGTTCTCGTTGCCCACGTAGGAAATCGACAGAACGCTGCGCGCGTTCAGTTGACGCTGCACCCCCGCGCTGTACTGATAGCTGGCGGGCTGTTTGTATTGGTCGATCGCCAGGCCGGTGATGCCGGCGGGATTGATTGGCTTGGCGGCAACTGTGCCGGTAGCCAGCAGGATGCTGGGGTTTTCAACAACCACACTGTTGTTCGTCAGGTTGAAGCTGAAGGGAATGTTGGCGCCGGCATTGTACATATCGTTGCCTTGAATTCGCTCATACATGATCCCCATTCCGCCCCGGATGACCGTCTTGCCGTTGCCCATCACGTCGTAGGCAAAGCCGAGACGCGGTCCGAAGGTCGCCCAGTTGTTGTTGACCAGCCCCTTCGGAACACCGTTATGCTCCGGGATACCGATACCGTTCAGGTAGAGCGGAATGCCCGCCAGAATGGGATTCGGACTCGAGCCGAGGCCTGGGCTGGACGGGCTGATGGTGCCGTCCGGCAGAAGCACGGCCGCCTCGCTGGGATTATAGAGTGATGGGTAAAAGTTCCCCATTCGATCGTTGGCTTCGTACGTGTGCGGGATACCGTCCCAGCGCAATCCGAGGTTGACGGTCAGGTTCCGGCTCATGCGCCAGTTGTCTTGAATGTACGCGGCCCAGGACACGTTGTTCCACAGGCCGTGGTCCTGAACGGCCAGTTCGTTGTAGCTTTTGGCATCGCCCAGAAGGAAGTCGGCGAAGTCGCTGCCTGTGAACGTGCCGTCAAAATTAAACGCTCCCTGGGTCGTACCGAACAGGTCCTGCACCTTCTTGTAGATCGCCCAGTCTCCCCCGACCTTCAATTGATGCGCCCCTTTTGACCACGAAAGGTCGTCACGCACCTGGTAATCGTCCGCCTTGTTGTGCCATGGCCAGCTGGAGATTTCGAAATGACTCCCAATCGATCCGTTGAGATCGATGTTGGGGATGCGATTGAGGTTGTTAGGGCCCGTGAACAGCCGCGTACTTGTCGAGTCGTAGCCTGGCGGGATCGCCAGGCTCTTCAATCCCGATCCCGCGAAAGGAACGATATTGATCCGATTGCCGTTATAGTTGAGCGCGGTTTCGTTGAGTATGGTTGGGCTGATGGTGTATGTCGCGTGCACCACCGCGCTGTAGGAAGGATTGCCGAACGTGTCCCCCACAGTGGGTACATTGGCCCCGCTCCATTGACTCACTCCGAACGATTGCGAGACTTGTTCGGAGATGAAATGCCCGAAAATGGACAGTTTGCTGTTGACGCTGTGATCGATTCGGACAACTTCCTCCGTCAGAAGAGTCGGGGAATTGTTTCCGCCGATGAATGTCGATTTGCCGTTGCTGGTTGTGTTGGGCGCAGGAAATATTCCGGCGGTCAGCAATGCGGCCGTATTGGCCGAAATCATGCAGGCCGAAGCGGTG
>CAVPNO010000135.1:0-65005 GCA_963706455.1 uncultured Acidobacteriota bacterium
CGTGGGATTGCGTTACAGCTACTTCGGTCCGTTGTCGTCCAAGGAAGGCAACATGTTCTCGGTGCGTTTTGGTACCGGATCGTCGTACCTGACGGGAATGACCATCCAGAAAGGCGGCGACCTGTGGAACGCGCAGAAGCTCAACTTCGGGCCCCAGTTCGGCTTCGCCTGGACGCCCGGCTTCTATCAGCAGAAGGTGGTCATTCGCGGAGGATTCGGGCTCAATTACAACCAGAACGAAATCGCCATTACCGCTAACGTCTACGGCAATCCTGGACTCACCGTATCGCCCAGCTTCACCATGAGTTCTCCGACTTCGCCCAATCCCGGAATCGTGTATGCGGTTCCCAGCGATGTACATTCGCTGTTCGGCTATCCACCCAACACCAATGTCCAGAATCCCCTGGGAACCAATGGTCTGCCCAGCTCGGGAACGGTCAGTGTCACCGCGTTCGATAACAACATGCCGACCATGTACGCCGAGCACTATTCGCTCGATACCCAAACCGACCTCGGGTCCCAATTCATCTTTACGCTGGGTTACCAGGGCAGCTTAGGCCGGCACACCTATTTCCACTACGACGCCAACGACGTGGCTTCGGTGCAGGGGATTCCCCTCAATCCCGCGGTCAACGGCGTGAACTACTTCGGCGATGGCGGCCATACCAGCTACAACGCCATGCTGGCCGGGTTGAAGCACCAGTTCGCGCACCAATTCATGCTGGATGCGGAACTCACCTGGGCAAGAAGCATGGACACAAGCTCGGCGCCCTACAGCGAGCAGGACTATCCGTATGATCCCAGCCTGTCCTGGGGCCGGTCGGACTACAACATCACGCGCCAGGAAAAGATCTACGGCATGTGGCAGCCGGTCATCTTTCGCGGCAACCATTCGTGGATCGAGAAGGTCGCGGGCGGATGGAGCTTCAGCGGCATTTTGAACCTGCACACCGGTTTCCCATGGAGCCCGATCTACTCGGTTTCCGGGGGCAGCCTTTATTGTTCGGGCTCGTGCAGCACTGGTTATTCGCAGCTCTATCCAGGCAGTTATCTCGGCGGAGCCGGGCACGACACCAGCAACGATGCGTACAAATCAGGACCGGGAGTTCTCGTGAACAACGTGAATAAGAACTTTCCCAACGGCGGCCTGGCGTACTTTACTCCGCCGGCGTTCACGCTCGGTCCGGCATTTCCCGCCACCGGCGGGACGCCTCCGCAGCCACCCGGCGTGGCGCGCAACTCATTCACCGGTCCCGGATATCGCGATGTGGATGCAACCGTCGTGAAGAGTTTCGGATTTCCCAATATCAAGGGAATGGGCGAAAATGCCCGGATCGAACTGCGCGCCGACGCTTTCAATCTGTTTAACAATCTGAACTTCAACCCCACCAGTATTTCCAATAACATTCAAGCGACGAATTTCGGACAGGCGCAGTCTGCGCTGGGTTCGCGCACCGTTACGCTGCAGGCTCGATTCAGCTTTTAGATTGCAGCCGGCGCTGCGCGCCTTGACCCGGTCAGTATGACGGTTGTATTCGGATCGGCAGAATAGCGATAAACTTTGAACCACGTCCGGGTACGAGATTTCTCAGAAAGGCGGGTGCCTGTCGCCCGCCTTTCTGTTATTTCCAATCTCCCCTATTCCCGCGATAAAACTCACGTGAGGCTGAAACCTATGCGACGATCGATTCGATTCGCTGCGTGCGTCATTGCATGTCTATTCGCGCTGTTGATCGGGGCGCCATTGCCCGCGCAGGAAACCATCAACGTCGACGCGCAGGCTCCCGCCAGGCCGTTTCCCCATTTCTGGGAACAGATGTTCGGGTCGGGCAGGGCCATTCTTTCGCTCCGCGAGAGCTATCGCGAGGATATGCGCGCGGTAAAGAAGGTGGCGGATTTTCGCTATGTCCGCTTCCACGCCATCTTCCACGACGAGGTGGGGGTCTATAACGAGGACGAGCACGGAAATCCCGTCTATAACTTCGCATACGTGGATCAGATCTACGACGGGCTGCTGAAGAATGGCGTGCGGCCCTTCGTCGAAATCAGCTTCATGCCCAGGAAGCTGGCGTTCAATCCCGACGCGCTGCACCCCTTCTGGTACAAGCAGAATGTTTCGCCGCCCAGGAGCATGGAGCGCTGGGACGACCTGATACGGCACTTTGCCCAGCACCTGGTGGATCGATATGGCGCGGACGAAGTGGCGCAGTGGTACTTCGAAGTGTGGAACGAACCGAACATCGATTTCTGGAACGGGATTCCGCGCGATCGGTCTTACTTTGAACTGTATGCGCACACGGCGCTGGCCCTTAAAGGCGTGAGCGGGCGACTACGCGTCGGCGGGCCGGCTACGGCCGCCGCGCACTGGATTCCCGAGTTCCTGAAATACATGGCCGATCATCGTGTTCCGGTCGACTTTGTTTCGACCCATGGATATGCCGACGATACGGTGGAAGATCTCTTCGGGACCGACGAAGAAATCCCCATGGATGAACGCGTGTGCCGCGCGGCGGCCAAGGTGCGACGGGAAATCCAATCATCGGCAACTCCGAACCTGCCGCTGTTCTGGACGGAGTGGAATGTACAGGGCATGAGGGAGTCTCGCGACACAATCTTCATGGGTCCGGCGGTGGCCAATACGGTAAGGCAATGCGATGGTCTTTCGGAGATGATGTCGTTCTGGACATTCTCCGATGTATTCGAAGAAGGAGGAGTGATTCCGAAGCCGTTTGTGGGCATGTTCGGTCTGCGCGCCAAGGGCGGGATCAACAAGCCCAGCTACTATGCGTGGGGATTGATGCACGAACTCGGCGATCAACGCATCGGCAATGATGCGAAGGATGCGATCGTGACGAAGACGGCGGACGGAAGTCTGGCGATCGCGGTCTGGAACCTGGTGGATCCCGATCAACACGGCAGCACGCACACCGTTGAACTGAACTTCTCGCACGTGGGGGCGAATGCGCGGGTGCGCATCGAGCGCGTCGACGAGGATCACGGAAACGTGCTAAGGAAGTATGAAGCCATGGGCAGCCCGCTCGATCCGACGCCCGCGCAGGTTGAGCAGTTGAACCGGGAGACCATGTTACCCCCGCCGGAAGAAACGCATCTGCAGGGCGGCAGGCTCGAATTGACTCTTACGCCGAACGCGCTGGTGCTGGTGAAAATCGGTGATTAGTGGATTGTACGAACGAGGTTGATCGGGTTACATAGCACGCATCACTCTTTCAGGGCTGTAAGTCGGTGTTCATTGAGGCTGGTTAGATGCGACGGTATGATGGTGAAATTTGACCTGCAAGGAGAAAGAGACGATGAAAGCCCAATCTCGGATAAACCGGTTCTTCACGGGGTTCATTCAGCCCCCTGGCAGGTATCGCGCCTGCAGCTACGGTTCGATCGCAGGAGCCATATACGTACTGGGGTTCATCTGCACTATGGTCTTTGTCCCAGTGGCTAAAGGTGGGCTCCTGCGGTTGAACAGCCCAGCAGTTATCGCATTTGCGTTTATCGCGCTTGCTCCACCCATATGGTTCTTTTTCGAATCCGCCGTAGTCTTTGGGCCCGGCCATGGCAGCGACGAGGATTACAAGCACAGTCAAGAGCTTGCATCTCGTATATGGATTGCATTCTCAGCGATCGTTGGCATTTACTTGTTTCACGCGATCAGCTAACACACCCAATCGTCACGATCCGGTGTTCAGGGAGTTCGGGCATCTTCCAACTGTCCATGAAGACACACTTCACGCCGCTTCGCTGGCCTTGGGCGGGATGTTGGCAAAGTCTTTCATCATGGTTTTCAGGTCGGACATGGTCGTGGGCGACTCATGCAGAAGCAATTCTGCCGATTGCACCAGCGGGTTGGCGTGGAACCATTCCTGCACGATGTCCTCACACAGCATGTTGAGAACAGCCAGCAGCGACATGCCCTGGTGATGCGCCATCCATTCGCGCACCAGTTCTGCATTGTGGGATTTGGTGGTGTAGTCCGCAGCCTCATAATAGCCGTACCTGCCCACCCATCCGGCGGCGGCCATGTGTCGCAGGTTGCTGATGGCCTCCAGGGAATCCACGCCGAGCGCCAGGAACGTGGAATAGGGCGAGACTACCGGGCCCGCGGTGGCTTCCCAGAAGATCGCGATCTGCGGGATCCCGTAGGCATGGTATCCGTAGTCGCCGCGATCGTTTCGGTGGGCGTTGCCCGATTCCGAAATTCCCCATGGGATGCCCAGCGAGCGAGCCAGCGACTGCTGCACGTAAACGGCCGCAGCAAGGTTCTTGGCGATCAACGTGTGCGGGTAGCTGCGCATCCACAGCGCCGGCATCAGGTATTCGAACATAGTGCCGGTCCAGGAGAGGATGACATGGGTCCCGAAGGCAAACGTGTAGTCGCGGGCCAGTTTGAACCAGCTCTGCATGGGAAGTTCCCCGCGAGCGACCGCGAGAAATGTGGCGATGCGCGCCTCGGAGGCGAGCATGTCGTAACACGCCGGATGCACCTTGCGGGCGCGCACATCGTATCCGATGCTCAGGACCCCGCGGCCCGGATCGACCAGGAATTCGAACTCCGTGTTCTCAGCGAGCTCTTCCGATACATTGGCAATGTCGCGCAGCCCTGCTCCAAGCCGGCGAAGATTGCTTGCCGCGTCCGGCAGCGCGGCACAAAGCTTGGCCGCAAGGGGAGGAGCCGAACTCGGTTTCGCCGCTTCCGCGGCGTGCATCAGCTTCTTCTCCAAAGCCTCAGCGAATTGCGCGGCAGCTTCGAGGGAAAGGCTCTCGGCTTTGCCGCTGATCGCCAACTCCGGAACATCGCGGAGCGGCTTGTATTCCGGCAGCAGCCACGGGAGGCAGTCGTGAACCAGGGTGTTTAGCTCCTTGACCCGGTTCCGGGTCTCGGCGTACCACCACAGATCGGGAGCGTGGTTTCCGGTGTAAATGGCCGTTGACGCGGACGCGTCAAATGCCGCCGACGCGTTCGACAGCCACCCCACCCAGTCGATGACGGTGGCGGAATGACTGGGTGGAGAGACCTTCGCCAGCGGAGAAGAAAGCTTTCCCTGCGACTGCATCGCCTCCCAGTGCAGTCGAACTCCTTGAAAGAGCTGCCGGGAAAGGAGCGGCTTTTCCAGCCACGTGAGCGTGCCCGCATGCAGCGTGTAAAGGGAGGCGACGAAATTTCCGCTGTCCACGCTGGAGACGAAGGGATTGGTCTCCAGTGGCGCGCAGCTCTTGGTGTCGTACCAGTTGTAAAGATGTCCGCGGCACTTCTCCAGGCGGGTAATGGTGTCCAGGCTCTTTCGGGTAAGATCCACGAATTCGGGGATGGTGAGGAAGCCTAATTCGCACGCCGCCTGGCGCGCATTCAGGAGCAGGCCGATATTGGTGGGCGAAACGCGGGCCGCTTCCGCCAGGTCCTGTTCCTGGACGTTATCCGGGATCAGGTAATTGTGGCGCTCGCCGCCGAACTCGTAGAAGTAGCGCCAGACCTGCAGCGCGTGGCTATGGAGGAACGCCTTGTCGTTGGCACTGAGCCGCTTGTTCTGCTCGCGGGGAGGCTGGTTCAGCCAGGCGGTGATGATAGTGACCAGGCACCACAACGCCAGGATGGGCGCGGCTACCAGGAGGGTCGTGCGGCGCGGCGCAAAGGCAAAGATGGCGGCTGCCAGCCCGCAAGCGATGAACGGCATCATGGTGAGATAGCGGTCGACGGGAGTCACCCTTCTGCTCTGGGACTCGGCTTCGGCGGCGGTTTCCCATTCCAGCAGGCGCTCGCCGGTGATGAACCGGCGGATGAGCGAGCGGACAATGGCGTCAAGGGCGAGCAGCGTTTGATGAGGGAGGAAGGACAGGTTGAGCAAGGCGACCAGCGCGGCCAGCCCCGTGCCGGACCAGGCCTGTGCCACGGCGCCCTCGCGTTTACTCATCCAGGCGCGGCCCACGCTGAACACCAGCTGGATAATCGTGGGAAAGAAGAGAAGCAACAGGGAAACGATCGTCCAGTAGACCGGGCCGCCGGGCAGATAAAACCAGCCCGCCAGAAAGAGGATGAACGTAAACGGTTCAACCAGCGAGCGGCGCAGGTTGTCGAAGATCTTCCAGCGGGAAACGGTGGAGATTGGACTGGGAGCGAGGCGACCGGATTCATCGGGCACCCGCGAGAACATCCATTGGGCGATCTGCCAGTCGCCGCGCACCCAGCGGTGCTTGCGCCGCGTGAAAGCGCTGTAGTGCGACGGGTAATCGTCGATCAGTTCCAGGTCGCTCGCAAGGCCGGCGCGCGCATACGCGCCTTCGATCAGGTCGTGACTGAGCAGGGCGTTATGGGGGAAACGCTTGTTGAGTACGGCATGGAGCACCGCAACTTCGTAGATGCCTTTGCCGGTGAAAATACCCTCGCCGTACAGATCCTGGTAAGCATCGGAAGCGGCGCGGGCATACACGTCGAAACCGGTCTGGCCGGAGAAGATCGCCGCCAGGCGCGAGCGGGACGCCGAACTCACGCTGACGTCGATGCGCGGTTGCAGAATGCCGTACCCTTCCACCACGATGCGCAGCTTCGGATCGATGATGGCTTGATTGAGGGGATGGGCGATGGCCCCCGCCATGGCGGCCGCCGACCCGCCCGGAAGCTTGGTGTCCGAGTCGAGCGTGAGAATGTAGCGGACCTGGGGAAGAACATCGAGCCGTCCGGCCTTGATGGGGAACGCGTCGTACTCGCCGATGAGGAGCTTGTTCAGATCTAGCAGCTTGCCGCGCTTGCGCTCCCAGCCCATCCATACGCCCTGGCGCACGTTGAAGATTCGATGCCGGTGAAGAAACAGAAAGCCGCCGTGCCTGGGCGCTGCGTACCGGGTGTTGAGATCGTTAATCAGCTGGATGGCCAGATCGACGAGCGGATTGGCGTCGGCGATGTGCGGCTTGCTCGCCGAATCGGGAAGATCGGTGAGCAAGACAAAGTGCACGTGGGGGTCGCGGTTGGCCAGGAATCGGACCTCGAGCTCGGTCACCAGTTCGCGTACCTGTTTTTCGTTCAGCAGCAGAGTCGGGACCGCGACCAGCGTGGTGCATTCCCTGGGTACACCATGGCTGAAATCGAGCTTGGGCAAGGGAGCCGGATCGAAAAGCGCAGTGACGATGTTGTTTGCCAGGTCAACCGCGCATTGCATGGCCGGCATCAGCAGCAGGAGGAAGGCCCAAATGACCCTGCCGAACACCGGATAATTGGGCAGCAGGGGAAAGATCGCCGCAGCGATAAAGAAAATGGTGATGAGCTCAATCCCGGTGATGTAGAAATCGTCAGGATTGGCGCGGATGTAAGCGCGAACACGATCGGAAAGGGAGGGATGGAAGTTGACCTGCGCGGCGAGCCGGGGAAATCCCTTGTCGATCAGGTAATACCCCACATGGCTGAGGCGGCGATGAATGCGCGGGTCGGGGTAGGTGCGGTGCTCGGCCTGGCGGGCAAGATCCAGCGCGTGCTCCGCTACCTGGACTTCGGTGCAATCGGAGCGGCGGGCGATAAAGGCCACCCTGGTCCGGTATCTCTCGCGCGTCTCGAAATCCGAGGATGCATACGCTCCCGCGGGATCCTGGTTGAGGGCGGAGTCAATCGCAATCAGCGGCTCGATGACCGCTTGCCATGAGGTGTTAGCCACCGCCCTCATGCTTCCCATCAGCACGGGAATGGGCGATTCGCCGGGTGCCGCCGCGGAATGCAACGCCGTGTGGGCCTCGGCCAGGATCTCCTCCAGCAGGCAAAAACGCAGAAACGCTGGAAGGCTCCATAACTCGAACACGGTCAGGGGGTCATGGTCCTGCAGGTCGCGGATGAAGGCGGTAAGCGTCTTATGGGAAAACTCGCCGCGAACGGTGCGAAGATACAACGCGCAGATGCCGGCCACCCGCGGCTGATCGTCGCGATGGGGGAGAATCACCCGCGGCAGCTTCAGCAGATCCTCGGGCTTGATGGTGGCCGCCGTGATCCCGGAGCGCAGCAAGCGCGGATTGGTGCGCAATTCGTGCAGCGCGCGTGTGCGGGGATCGGCATCCGGAGCGGCGGGCGGAAGCCCAGCCAGTTCCGCTTCCAGTTTCAACAGCTCGTTGCGCCGTGCCCGGACCCGATGGGGAAAGGCGCCTTCGTTTGTAGGGTGGAAGGCGACGTCCCACGAGGACGCGTTGCGAGCCGCGGCGGCGAGTTCCTCGTAGCTATCTCCGTTCGGCAGACGGTTCGACTCAAGCATGATCGCGGTGTCGTTCATCAATCCTCAACGGTAACTGGCGGCCTGCATTTCAAACATGGCGGCGTACCGGCCGCCCAGGGCCATTAACTGGGAATGGCTGCCTTCTTCGACCAGTCGCCCTCCCTCAAGAACTACGATGCGGTCGGCCATGCGCACGGTGGAAAAGCGGTGGGAAATGAGCAGCGCCATCTTTCCGTCCGTCAGTTCGGCGAAGCGCTCAAAGACCTGCAACTCGCTGCGCGCATCCAGCGACGCGGTGGGCTCGTCGAGAATCAGCAGTTGCGCGTCGCGCAGGTAAGCGCGCGCCAGGGCGAGTTTCTGCCACTCGCCGCCCGACAGATCGACTCCGCCTTCGAAGCGCCGCCCGAGCATCTGGTCGTATCCGCCGCGCAGCTTGGCGACCACATCCGAGGCCAGCGATCTTCTGCGCCGCATATTCGATTTCCTCCTCGGTGTGGGGTATTTCGATGCGTCCCACCGCGATGTTTTCGCGGGCGGTCATCTCGTAGCGCATGAAGTCCTGGAAGATCACGCCGATTTCCTTGTGCAGGTCGTCGAGATCGTACTCGCGCAGGTCGATTCCGTCGAGAAGAATTTCGCCCTCGGTCGGGTCATAGAGGCGGGTGATCAGCTTGACGACGGTGGTCTTGCCCTGCCCGTTTTCGCCGATGAGCGCGATGCGCTCGCCGGGACTGAGAGTGAAGTTGAAATTCTTAAGCACCCGGCGGGTGGTGCCGGGATAGGCGAAGGAGACATTGCGGAACTCGAAACCGCGGATGATGGGGCGCGGAGCCGGAAGGCTGTTGGCCTTGGATTCCACGCGCGGCTTCATTTCGAAGAACGCCAGCAGGTCGGTGAGGAACAGCGCCTGGTCGGCCACGCCGGAAGCCGTCGAGAACGCCTGCTGGATGTTGGCCATGGCCTGCATGATGGCGGTGGTGATGAACGTCAGGTCGCCGATGCTGTAGCGCCCCTGGATGGTTCTCCAGATGCTGAAGGTATAGGCGCCGTAGTAGCCGAGTTGGCCCACGATGGCCAGCACGCCGCCCCAGAGAAGTCTTCTCCGGTTGAGGGCGACGTTCTGGTGGTAGATGGTCTCCGACAGCGCGGAGAACCGATTGGTGAGGTAGTCGCTGAGATTGAAGAGCTTGAGTTCCTTGGCCGCTTCCTTGCTGCCTCCCACCTGGCGAAGATAGTCCATCTGGCGGCGTAGCGGAGTCTGGCGAAAATTCTTAGCGTAGGTCAGGAACGCGAAATGACTCTCGCCCAGGAAAGCGGGAAGGATGCCGATGACCAGCAGCGAAAGTAGAAACGGAGAATACCAGATGAGTACCGCCGAAAACGCCACGGCTGAAACGGTTTGCTGGATGAGCCGGCCCATCTGCTGGATCATCGCCAGCCGATCCGTGGCCTGCACGCGGGCGCGCTCCAGCCGATCGTAAAAGACCGGATCTTCGTACACCGTCACATCCAGGGCGGCCGCCTTGCGCATTACCTCCACGGAGACATGATGGGTGTAGCGGTCGGCGAGAAGGTTGTCGAAATAGTCAACGGAGCGGGCCAGAATGCCGGTGATGACGGCCAGGGCCATCTCCGCAATCACCAGCCACCAGAAGTGTGGCGGCAGGGACTGATGGTGGCTGATGCGGTTGACGCCGTCGATGATCAGGCGGGCGATATAGCCGAGGCCGACGGGAAGAAAGGCAACCAGGATCCGGATGGTGATGTTCCAGAAAACGACCGCCGGTCCCGACTCCCAGACGAAATGAAGCACCGGCGGGACATTTTTCAGCGCACGAACCCGGTCGCCCCAGGCACTCGCATGTTCCTGCGGAGCCTCGGGCAGTTTTTCGCTGGATTCTCCGGCAACTTCCGGATCGTCAATGGCGGAGGACATTGCCTTCCTTATTCTCTGTTCGATGCCACAGCGTTGGGAATCAACCCGGGATGGAGATTCAATACTCTAACCCAAAACAGGGGAACTCACTGCTCCGACCGGCGTCGTATCTCCTTCGGTACGATGCGCTCTTGAATCTCATTGTTGTTCCGCGAATCGCGCCGGGGGCCAGGGGCTACAACTTGGGGACTGCGAACCAAGGCGGCAAAAGGGGCGTGGGGGGCCAAAGATCCATCCCTTTGATTGGTATTCTACTAGGCCGCAGGCAATTCTTTACAACGGCGTCGGAGGGGCCTGGTAGGGTTTAAACCCGGCCGTTTCCATGCCCCGTTGCGCCTCCGGGTTCTTCATGAAAGTGTCCCAGACAAATCCGGAGCGCACGTTTTCGGCCATGAGCATGGTGATCCCGAGGTCGATCCCGACGACGTCGGTGTCATACCAGTCGGTCAACGGGTTGAACGCATCGATGTAGCCGTAGCGGCACCAGGCCTGCGGATAGTGGTCATGGATGGTGCGCAGCACCCGCATCGTGGCGGCGGGGAGGAACGGCAGGGACCCGCCGGGGGCGGCGGGACAAACAGTTCCATCGATGGGCCCAGTCTCCGGAGGTCCGCCCCAGGCCACATACCCATGCACGGAATCGGAGGCCGTGATGCCCCACAGCGCGTTGCTGTAGTCGGGGAATTGGGGATTCAATTCCAGGCAGAAGCGGCGATGGACTTCCGTGGCGATAATGGAATTCTGAAAATAGTCCGCGTAGCGGTCCTTTTTGCCGCGAAAATCGAACCAGGCCTGCGAATACTGGTGAATGAACAGCGGGGCAAACGAGCCCACGTAGCGAAGCCCGTCGTATTCAAAGATCTGGCGGTTCCAGGCGAACCAGGCGTCGGTGGATAGCGGATGCGAGGTGGACCCCATCCCCAGCAGGTACATCATCATCAATTCGCTGTATTCGGCCCAGCGCGAGGGGATGAAGCCCATCTCGGGCGTCCACCCCAGGGATAAAAGTGCCGTGTCTTCCGCCAGCCAGGTCCAGTCGACGCGATCGAAGATGGCGTGCGCCAGATCGCCGATGTCCTTGTCCTGAAAATATTCGCGGCACGTCAGCGCTCCGCAAAGCAGCATTGCCGTATCCACCGAGGACACTTCCGAATCCCATACCCGCTCGCCGGTATTCATGTTGGCAAAATGAAAGAAGAAGCCGCGATGGGTGGGCAGCTTATGCCACAGGAACGAGAGCGTCTTCAGGACCCGGGAGCGGGCATCTTCGTAACTGACGAATCCGCGCATGAGGCCGATGCAGAGAGCCGTGAGCCCGAAGCCTACCGAGGCGATGCTGGCCGCCAGGCTGGTATCTTTTGTGCGTATATTGCAGCGGTCTTTGATCAGGCCTGTATCCGGGTTGGCCTGTTCCCAGAAAAAGAGAAAGTTGGCGTGCTCAAGATCATTCAGGAATTGATCGTCTTCAGCAGACAGCGTGGACGGAGCCGGAACGGGTGCTTTGACGCGACCGGACCGCGGCGGCGGATGCGGCACGGATGCCTGCTGGAAAGGGAACTGGCCCGCGCGGGAAAGGGGAAGCCCGATCGACAGTCCCGCCATTTGCCCGAGAAGCCGTCGGCGCGACAGGCCCGTTGCTTCGTGCCGTGGCAACCCAGTCTGGTTCGTGCGCTCTGCCAATCCTTTCATCCTCTGCGGCGGGACGTTATTCCCGGCTGAACTCACTCGATCTATTACCCTATTTTAGATGCATCCGCGCTGCTCCGCCATCAAACTTGCAGGGACAGCGAAACAGGCGCATGGCGCGTCCAAATTGAGATAGACGAGTGGAAACTCAATGAATGGGAGAAAGTGGATAGCCTGGGTCGTCGTGGGTGTTGTGGCCGCGGGCATCATCACCGTGCTCATCGTGCGCAGCCATCGCTGGAGGCCGAGGGCAATCTCCATCCAGGGCGCGATCCTTCGCAAGGACAGCGATCCCCGCAAGGAACTACCGATCGGCAACGCTACGGTGACGGCAACCGACGGCTTGATGACCGTGCAGACGCAATCGGATGCGTCGGGATACTTCAACCTGAAGTTCCGCGCAAACGTGTGGCCCGGCCAGACTGTGACTTTGAGTTTCCGGCACCCCGATTACGACGCTTACGACCTCACGCTGCATCCCGGAATCCGTTCCACCGCGCAAAAGCTCTACATTGCCGAGCTGACTCCGATTCGTCCTGAATCTCAGCCGAAACCCAACCGGAAACCTTCGATCGTCTCCAATATTCGCATTCGTTACACGGTCAATTTGCAGGGAGACTCCAACATCGGCAGTGCGGTGAGAACATTCCAGGTGGAGAACACGGGCAATGTCCCTTGTAATCGCCAGGCTCCCTGTTCTCCGGATGGCTTTTGGAAAGCGGCCACCGGGTCGGTCACCATGGACGCCGGGCCGGACCATGAATATCGCGACGTGCGCGCGTCGTGTATCGCCGGGCCGTGTCCCTTCACGCGCATCGACTCCAGCGGCTACAGCCAGGGCGGCCGGGTTATCACGGCCACAGCACTGGACTGGTCCGATACAGCAACCTTCCTGCTGGAAGCGGAAGTGTTCCGCACGGCGATCAATTCGAATGTGCGCGAGTCGTTTCCGGTGATCTTCGGCGATACGCTGAACTTCACCCTGCCGACCACAGAAGAGGGAATGAGTATCGAGGCGGACCTGGATGGCGCGGCGATGGTATTTCCGCTGGGACCGGATCTGTCGTTGAGCTGGGCTTCGTGCAACTCTCGAACCAATCGCGAGGGTGAGCGCGCAAAAGTCGTTCGATGCGAGTTGAAGCCGGGGTATAAGTTCAGGGAGCAGGGAACCGGGAACAGGGACTGAAACTGGCTGCATAAATGGTGTTTTTGAAAAGGGCACGGGCATCAGCCGGGCCGCAAAGCCCAACGTCGTTGACTTTCTTGAGAATCATTGCTGCAATCCCGCGTAGGGGACTGACCATCCTGTGCCGATCCCACGGTCTATCCGCCAGAGCGCGCGAGAAATGCAGAAGCCGAGCCTTTTGGGCTCGGCTTCTGCGCGTTCGCGGGCTGCGGATTCGAGATGACCTGAGAATTACGCAGCGTTCTGGTGTGTGACTTCCTCGGCGGGAGCGGCTACGGGCTGTACGGCAGGCTTGCGGCCTTTCGCGCTCATGGCGATCAGGGTTATCGTGATCAGCACGTCGGCGATGAACGCCGGGACCAGCGAGTTGGCCTGGGTGGTTACGAAGACGCCCACGGGAACGCCGATGGCGAGTGGAAGCAGAGCGAGAGCGCGCCAGCCTTTGCGCCACGCCACGACGGTGAGAACCAATTCGAGAATCAGAAGCATTGTCGATCTCCTTGTGGGAATTTGCCGCTGAGCGGCTACGTTCAGGGAAGACGGGGAGGGGATAGTGATGTACCCATCGGCGCTCGCTTTTTTGTCGGCGCATATAAATTCCCGCGCATGGATTGTTTTGAATGGGATCGCATCTCTCCGCGGTATATGCCTCAAGTCATGCGCGCTCGATCACCGTCGGCTCTTTTCGGCACCACCAAGGAGGCTACGGAGAAAACACGCCACGAAACACCTTGTAACCGGGCACGACTTCAGCCGTGCCGCAAATACCCCAAAACCGATGCGGGCTCTTTAGCCCTGAGGGGTGCTCTTCACTCCTGTTCATCAGCCTTCGACGCTTTTTCCGCAGCTGCTAAAGTCGTGCCCTGATTCAAGCTGTTTCGCGGTCCGATGGCGTTTTCAGGGCAGTCGGACATGGAGCGTTTCCCGCACCCGAAACAATGAAAATGCAACTGCGGATCCTTCGCCTGCGGCTCAGGCTGACAGTGCCAGGGGGTGGGCAAGAGTTATTTCACGGCAGATCGTTGGCATTACTCCCGGATTTCGGGCGTTGAAGCAGTTGACCCAGGCTTGATGACAATTATGGTTTGAGCCAAAAAAAACCCGCCTGCCCTGGAACAACGAAACGCCGGAGCGATGCGGACGTTTCGTTGTTCAAAGGCAGGCGGATGGAGACGAGGAGTGGATTCGATTCACTAGTTCTCCAGCGCGAAGTGGTAGTCGGTGGAGTAGGGGCTGAGGTTTTCCACCGTTACGTAGAAGTTTCCGTTCCACGCGGCCGTCCAGGTCAGGATGCAGTTGTCGTACCGGCAAACCGTGGTCCTGATCAGGTTGTTGTTGTTGTCGTAAACGCTCAGGCGAAGGTTGGTGTTGCCCTCTCCCTTGACGCCGACCCCAGCGGTTTGTCCACCGTAAACGTAAATGTTGCTGTACGTCATTTTGGTGTAGCCGTCGAGATGATCCCAGTCCTTGGTCATTTCGGCATGCAGTGCCGCGGTTCCCATCAGGGCAGCGAACACGGTGGCGATTGCGAGCATACGGAATTTCATGGTGATCTCCTTGGGGGTTAAGTTTTGGATTTCGGAGCGGGCGGCCATTGAAGCACCGCTGCTCTCGACACCCGGGAACGACGCCCCCGGGGACCGCATATTTCCATCGAGGAAGAAAAATTTCGGCGCGAAGCTCGATATCGGGCTTGAGACGCCCGGCTAGGCGCCCGTTTCAGGCCCCCGCGGTTGCGAAAACTCATCGACAGAAGAAACCGGCAATGCTATATTGCTGTCACTTCGAAGTCAGGCGACTTCGCGCTTTCCTTTGGCGCGCACAACCGGGCCGCACTGATCGTCTGTCTGCGCTCGGGTCCTTTCCCGGGGGAAGGACATCGCCTCCAAAGGCAATGAAAGCGGACCGGCAAACTCCCCAGATGGTGAACCATGCAGACGGCTGTCGACGATCTGCTGAACAGCGTGGATTCGGTGTTGCGAAACGTTGTTCGGCAAAAGCTGCGCGTGACTCTGCGGACCAATGATTTCCGGGAGCAGAATCTCGATGGCCTGGATGTGCTTCAGGACATACGGCTGAAGCTCATACGCAAGCTGTCGGGTGAGCCCGGGGACGGCGAAGATTCTCCCATCCAGGAATTCACGGCCTACGCCGCGACAGTGGCTTACCGCACCTGCTCGGATTACCTCCGGGCCAAGTACCCCCTGCGAACCAGTCTCAAGAACTGCCTGCGGCGCATTCTCGACAAGACCGGCGAATTTGCGTCCTGGGAGGGCGCGTCCGGCGAAGCGATGTGCGGCTATCCCGGCTGGAAGAGTCCATCGTTCAAAACCGATTCCGTGAAGGTGATGGAATTGCGCAACGATCCCTACCTCCTTCCCCGCGAAGCGCTGCCCCAGGGCTCGGCGGACTCGATGAACCTGGCGGCCTGGAAGGCGCTGCTGGAGGGTGTCTTTCAGTTTGTCGGCGGACCATTGCCGCTCGATGACCTGATTGCCATCGTCGCCCCCGTTGTGGCGATGGAAGATGTGCCGGACCTGGACGACTCGGAAGACGCCGACGAGGAAGGCACTGACCTGGCGACGCTCACTTCCCGGGATCGCAGCCAGTATTCTGTCTGGCTGACCACCGAGCGGCTCAAGCTCTACTGGGCCGCCGTGCTGCGACTCCTGGTCTGGCACCGATGCGCCTACCTGCTGAATATCCGCGACGGCGACCTGGAAGCCCTTCCTTATTACGGGGTGGCCTCGTTTGAGGAGATCGGCGACTCGCTTGAGTTCACCGACGGACATTTCCTCCGCCTGGGCAAGGAAATGGGATCGCATGAGGCCACCCCGGCCGAGGGTGCCTGCGGCCGCCGTTTCCTCTTCTATTGGAAATACCTTCCCCTCGAGGACAATGTGATCGCGGTGGTCCTGGAGGTGACGCGCGCCCAGGTGATCGGTTACCGGAACAAGGCAAAAGAACGCCTGAAACGAATGCTGAAAGGCGAATTGTGAATTTTCTTTGTGCCCATGGGCATATGCCCGCTTTCCATCCGTCGTCTTTCCGAAAGGAACGCCGGAACCCCGTCTCGGAGCGGGATTCGGGAAAGGCGGCATCATGAGCGCGGGATCGCAAAACGGGCATGCCGGGCATGCACATTTAAATGAAGAGTGGATCCGGAAATATCAGTCGAAAAGCCTCGCGGTCGAAGAATTGCAAGCTGCCGGCCGGCACTTGAAAGACTGTGGAGCCTGCCGGCGGGTGCTGCTGTCGCGGATGGGGCCGGCGCGGCTCCCTGAAGAATTAGCGGAGATGCCGGAGTCGCTGCACCTGAGCTACGAGCAGATCACGGCTTACATCGACGGCCAGCTCGCAGGTGCGGATAAGGAGCGGGCGGAGGCGCATACATTCATCTGTGCCAGCTGCCGCCGGGAGATCAAGGATCTGAAGAAGCTTGACGCGCAACTTGCGGCACCGGTTGCGGAAGCCAAGCCGATCGTGCCGAAGCTTTCGCTGTGGGAAAGGATGACGCAGGCGTTTCGGGTCCGCGGCGCAATGCCGAAATTCGGGCTGGCCTTCGGGGCGATCATAGCGGGCATCTTCCTCCTGTTCCCGGGAGGCCGCGGCGGCCCTTCGAACCCCGATCTTCATCACGTCGCTTCGGAACTCCACACAGGTTTGCACCTGGGCGGCTATGCGCTCGTGATAGGCGGAGCGTTTTACATCGTTTTCCGGATGTGGCGGCGGTAGTCGTCGAACTTTGCGGCAGAACAACGAAAGCGGCCGGGCGTTTACGGTCAATGAGGGTAGGGCGGAAAAAAAACAGGAGATCGCGAATGGCAAAACGGCCGGGCGGAATGATGGTGCAGGAAACCGAGGCGACACGATCGCAACTGATTCCCCTCATCACCAAGTGGGAAGAGATCGGGAGAAAGGCGCAACTGGGCCCGATCCTTTTCTGCCTCGCCGCCTACTTCTCAGTGGACTTCTGTTCTACAAAGGCCTTCGAAATCCAGGGATTCAGCAGGGTCATCTACACTTCTCCCTTCCTTATCTGGTTGGCATTCCTTCTCACCGCGTTCAGTTTCTATTTCATCTACAGAATAGTGGGGAAGAACAAATCGTGGTGGATTCTTCTGGCTGCCTTTGCAGCCTGCGGCTATTTCCTCTGGCTCTACTACACCGAGCACGATTTCAGCTGGGTTTTTACCTTCTTCCATGAACAACTTGCCGGCGAAGGCGATGACGACAAGATCAGTCTTGTGCAATGGATCGTGGGAACCGGATTTTCCGAAGAACTGATCAAGGGCATACCGGTGCTGATCCTGGCCGGACTCGGCGCCTACATGAGCCCGTCGTTGCGCTCCAAGATCGGGGTGGAAGAGCCGCTCGACGGAATCCTGATCGGGTGTGCCGCCGCAGGCGGATTTGCGATCGTCGAGACCCTGCTCCAGTATCTTGACGGCGGTTTGAAAAACCAATGGATAGCCGCCGGGATTTGGTCGAACTATCACGTCGCGGTGTATCCCAGCGGGCACAACTTCACGTTGTTCTTTCTGCACGTTCTTAAAGATGTTCTGCACGTCAATCCTGAGAAAATGGATCCCAAGGCGCTGCAGAAGTTCCTCCAGGACTCGGTCGGCCTGATGTTCGTGCGCGGAAAAGACATCACCAACTCCAACACCACCCTCGGTGTTCCCTATCTGATTTCCCGTTCCATCGACCAGGTGTTTGGCCACATGGCCTATTCGGGCTACTTCGGCTACTTCATCGGACTGAGCGTGTTGCGGCCTGCGCAGCGCTGGAAGATCCTGGCCATCGGACTGGTTTCGGCGTCCATCCCCCACGCCATTTGGGATTGGGTGCAGGATTTCGACAAGCCTCCGTTGACCGCGGCTTCGGCGATCCTGTCCTATGCTGTGCTGGCCGCCGCCATCCTCAAGGCGCGCGAAATCTCCCCTAACCGGGCCATCCTGCAGCCCAGTATCCTGGTGGGGACGGGCATAGTGCAGCCATCCACCAATGTTCCTGTTGCGGTTCGTGTTTCTCCGGTGGTAAATGTTCCAGTACCTGCTCCTCCACCCTTGAGCCCGCCGGCCAGAGGTCCGGCCATGCCGGCCGGCAGCGAGGTAAACGGCAGCGGGAACCGACTGCGGGTCGGAAGCCGGTACCTGGTCATCGCCGCGGGGCTGCGGCTGCTCGACCATCAGGTCCCGGGACTGGTCGCCCAGACTCACGGCGGGCCGGTAGCGGAGGTGACGCGCAATCCCAATGACCCGGCGGTGCTGGGATTGACCAATCTGTCCACGACGGCCTGGGAAACGGTGACCGCCAGCGGGACGCGCCGCCAGATCGCCCCGGGCCAGACCATCAAGCTGGCTCCGGGCACGAGAATCGACTTCGGCGCCACGGATGGCGAAGTGGCCTGAAACCGGCAGGGAGATTTGAAAAAGCCAGGCGTTTTGGCTGAACGATTTGCTCTTACTTCTTCTTTTTGTGGCAGTTATATGAGGATGCTTACGTAATGCATGACCAAAAAAATCCAGGCGGGATGGGCATATATTCGCGTGATTGCCGTCGTCCTGTCGTGAATCGCTGAGAATCGGGCCCGGCGGCACGCGCCGACATTCGCGCACCCGATTCAGCGCAGAACGTTAAGAGGAGATCGGCAATGAGCAATATGACGGCAGAGATTCCCCGGGAGAAGCTTAAGGAACTGATGCAGAAGAACGGCGATGGACTCCTCCAGGATCCGGACCGCTGCGAAGGGCTGTTAAAGGATCATTGCGGCTCGCACCGCCGCGAGATCTCGGCGCTGGTGGGAGCGCTCGAAGAGCGCGTTCCCATGGAGTTGAAGTCCTCGTGGCAGACCGCGATGACGCCCGAAGCGATGCGCGCGCGCCTGGTCCAGAGGCTCGAAGAGAATCGCGGCCTGGCGCCGGATGTGGCCAACTGGGCCGTGGACGCATGGTCGTACGCACTGGGAGTGGGTCTGGGCCGCAGTTCCGATCGGGTGGAGGATGCGGGCGGTGGAGCAGCGGGCATGGTTCCCGTTGACGGCACGTGGGCCCCCCACGCCGGACCGAGCATTGCCGAGCGGGTTGCCAGCGACCGGCCGGGTGGCGCATCGGTGGTTGAAGTGCCCGAGAGAGGGGGCAAGGGCCTGTCCATCGCGCAGATGAGCACGCCCAAGAAGGCAGGCTTTGGAGCGGGTGCGGCGCTTCTGCTGGGAGCGGTGGCATTCGCCCTCATCCATCATCCGACGCCGACTCCCACGCCCGCACCGGCGCCTGCACCCGCGCCGGGTCCGGTCAACCCGGGTCCGAATCAACAGACGCAGAACCAGCAGACCCAAGTGCCTCAACCCGTAGTCCACGATGACAAGACCGGGCCGCCGAACATTGCTCCGCCGCCACCACCGAAATTCCTTCCCGCGGGAACGGTGGTTTCCGTGCGCCTGGACCAGGGGATCACCTCGGAAAACCTGAATGTGGGCGACACCGTCCTCGCGACCGTCAGCTCGCCGGTCACGGTGGATGGGAACGTGATCGTCTCTACCGGGGCCAAGGCCAAGCTGAAGGTGACGGCCGTCGACAATACGGCCAAAGATGGAGGCGCAGCGCATTTGCAACTCGCGCTGGCCGATCTGTCAACCGACCAGGGCCGGGTAACGGTGGCAACCAATACCAAGGAATTCAATGGCCCCACGCTGCATTTGGAACAGGCCAAGCGCGGCGGAGTCGGAGCTGCGGTGGGGGCGGCAGGCGGATTCCTGGTGGGAAAGATCTTCCACCACGGAGGAGCCGGAGCCGGCGCGGGCGCGGCCGCCGGAGGCACGGTGGGTGTGGTCACGGCCAAGGCCCAGCCCGTGAAGGTGGCGGCGGAGACTGCGATCAACTTCAGGATTTCGACCACCGTCAAGGCGCCGCATGAGACCACGGCGAAGAAATAATTGCGGGTTTCGGCAGCTACCCTGACGACCGCAAGAAGACGTTTCAAGGGTCCCCGCGAACGAACCGGTTCGTGGGGCGCCAAAGGTGACCACCCCAAGGTTTTCAGCATTCGAGGAGAACAAGGATGCCGGTAAGGCCGGGAGGAGAATACGCGGGCAGGCCGCTGCACATTGTCTGGCTGCTGGACTGTTCCGGATCGATGGCGGAGGGCGGCAAGATCGAGGCCCTGAATAATGCCATCCGCGAGGTGATTCCGGCCATGCGCAAGGCCGCGGAGGGCAACCCCGAGGTGCAGTTCTTTGTCCGCGCGATGCGGTTCTCGAGCGGGGCCAGCTGGCACATCGCGGCTCCGACCCTGCTTTCGGAGTTCAAATGGGTGGACCTGCAGGCGGAGGGCGAGACCGACATGGGGCAGGCCTTCGCCCTGCTGGCTGAAGATCTGGCCCAATTGCCGCAGAACACGCGCATGCTCCCACCGCAGGTGGTGCTCATCTCCGACGGCAAGCCGACCGACGACTGGCGCGGTGCGCTTCAGGTATTGCTGAATGTTCCCTGGGGCCGGCGCGCTGTCCGCCAGGCGATCGCCATCGGCCAGGACGCCGATCACGAGACCTTGCGCAAGTTTGTCGACAATCCGGAGCGTCCGGTGCTGCGCGTGGACAACGCCGAGCAACTGGTTCGTTATTTCCGCTATGTCTCCACTTCGGTGACCGCCACGCCGCCGGGCAAGGAAGCGCCGCCCCCAACGCCGCAAATGCAACCGCCGGCCGCCTATGACGATTCGGCCTGGTGAGAGGTGAAGTGCAGTCGAGAGGCACAGAATGAGTTGGAAGGTTTCTCATGCATGTGTGCGGGGCAGCGCGCACGTGCGGTCGGGACTGCCGAATCAGGATGCGGCGCAATGCATCGCGACTTCGGGAGAGGGAAGCACGCCGGGCATTGCCATTGCCGCCGTATCTGACGGACACGGCGGAGTGCGCCACTTCCGCAGCCAGATCGGCTCTTCTCTGGCGGTCAGCACGGCCGTGGATGTTCTGCAGGGTTTTCTGTTGCAACACGCGGCCGGCGCGGGCGCGGAAGCCATCAGCGCCGAAGACATCCAGTACCTGGAACGAGACCTGGTGGACAGATGGATATCTGCCGTGTCCAAGGACCTCGAAAATAATCCTCTTACCTCCCAGGAACTGGGGACGCTGGAAGAGGGGGACGGCGCGGAAAGCCGGACCTCCGTAGAGACCGTGCCCATCCTGGCTTACGGGGCCACGCTCCTGGTAGCCGCGGCAACCGACAGCCTGATCCTCTACCTGCAACTCGGCGATGGCGAGATTCTTTGCGTGGATTCGGCGGGCGAGACCACCCGCCCCCTTCCCGCCGACGCCCGGTTGTTGGGCAATCAAACTACTTCGCTGTGCCAGCCCGACGCATGGCAGGAATTTCGCGCCGCATGGTTTGCGCCTCCTGACTTCCCGGCGCTGGTCCTGTTGTCCACCGACGGCTATGCCAATTCCTTCCGGTCCGACGACGATTTCCTGAAGATCGGGTCCGATTACCTGGAAATCATCCGCGAGCAAGGCATCTCCGTTCTGGCGGACGAGCTTCCCGCCATCCTGACGGAAGCGACGCAACAGGGCAGCGGCGACGACATTACCCTGGCGATCATGCAGGGGGACCTGAAGAAAAGCGTTGCCGAAGGCAATGGCGCTCCGGTGAAGCCGAAGATCTCCAGCGAGTCGCGTTCGGCTCTGATCGAACAATTGAAAGCCCGGCACAGCAGCCAGCATCGCCGATTGGACGAGCTGACTACCCGCCTGGAAGAAACCCGCAAGGACAACCGCCGCCTTCTTGTGCTGCTGGTTCTGGTCGTCCTGATCATTGCGGGAGCGGTCCTGTATTTCTTCCGGGGAAGGATCTTCCCGACGCCGCCGGCCACACCGGATACGAAATCACCGGCGACGACTCCAAAGGAGAAACCCGTGCCACCACCCGAGGGCTCCTCGCGTTCTGCGAAGAAAGCCGACCACGGCCCCGAATGGCAGCTTGCGATGGATCACGGTGCCGAGCCGTTGGTTTTGTATAAGGGCAAGAGCATTCCTTGCGGCAAGATCGCACGTTGCGAGAATCCCGACCCGGAAGCCAGGCAGCCTTTTGCCGAAGTCGCATGGGATTCCAAGAGCAATCAATTGGAATTGTTTAACTATTCGGGCCTCACCTGGAAGGTGACTTCGACACTCACCGGCCAGCATTTTTCCATCCGCAAAAGCGAATCGCTGGCGCTCGCCTCCGACGTGGATGAGATTACCTTCAAGAACGGGGTAAAAGGAACGATTTCGCCCCTTAGAAGTTCTCGCGATGTTTCGGCCAATCCTGATGCGCCTCCAACCGGCGATCAGCCTTCTGTGCCTCCGGAGAAAGAATGACGATGGAGGGGATGCTGAAGCGCGGCCAGACTCTGTTGGCGCGAAATATGCAATCGGCCGCGCTGATCGAGGATATGCTCGGCGAGGGCGCCCAGGCGGAGGTCTATCGCGCTCGCATCGGCGATTCGTGGTATGCGGTGAAATGGTACCGGCCGGAGTACCTTGGCGCCGACCCGCGCCTGTGGGAGCGGCTCAAAACCGCCATCGGCGCCGGATCGCCGGCCGAACAGTTTCTTTGGCCGTTTGATCTCGTATCGCTCCCGCGAACCACGGCCTTTGGCGGGTATGTGATGCCCCTCAAGCCGCCGGAATTCATCAGCATGGTGGACCTGCTGCGGCGCCAATGCGAGCCTTCATTCCAAAGCCTGACCATCGTGGGATTCAACCTCGCCAACAGCTTCCTCAAGCTGCATGCGCCGGGGCTGTGCTACCGCGATGTCAATTTCGGCAACGTCTTTTTCCATCCCGAGACAGGCGACATTCGCATCGCCGACACCGATAACGTCGATGTGAACCTGAAACCCGGCAGCATCAAGGGCACCCCCGGCTTCATGGCGCCGGAAGTCGCCAAGAACCAAGTGCAACCCAACTCCATGTCGGACCGGTTCTCGCTGGCGGTGCTGCTGTTTTTCATTTTCATGCTGGGGCACCCTCTGAAAGGCAAGCGGGAATTGACCTTGCCGTACGATCCCACCGATCCCGACAAGTCCCGCCGGCTTTGCGAGGACGACCCGATCTTCGTCTACGATCCAACCGACGAGTCCAACCGGCCTATCCCCGGGGAGCACGATCCCCTGCTGAGTTTCTGGCCGATTTATCCCATCTCGCTGCGGCGTTTGTTCACCCGGGCCTTCACGGAGGGACTCTTCGATCCCGATGCCCGGGTGATGGAGAACGAGTGGCGCAAGGAGATGTGCACCATGCGCGACGCGATCTTCTATTGCGAACGCTGTACCGCGGAGAATTTCTACGACCTGGAGCGGGTAAAGCAAAAGCAGCCCATGAATCCCTGCTGGAGTTGCGGGCGGGCACTGGAGACTCCACCGCGCATGCGCCTGGGCGTCAACCACGACGCGCAACTTGTGGTGCTCAGCCGCGGGACCCACCTCTTTCCTCATCACCTGGAACGGGATACCTACAACTTCAGCCGCCCACTGGCCGAGGTGACCCTCAACCCCTTTGGCCTGCGCAATCTCTCGGCCAACAATTGGGTGTGCCGCGCTCAGGACAATTCTGTCACCGTGGTTCGCCGGGACGACGTGCTTCCTCTGCGATCGGACTGCCAGATCAGCTTCGGACAGATCGAGGGTCAGCTCCGGCTCAGGTAGCCGGGGAGCGCATCGGTTCGCGATTTGCCGAAGTACCTATCTCACATTGAGATAGGTTTGTGTGCGCGCATAATTTATTCTGTTAGTCAGCCTGCTGGAGTGTCATTTCCTATCCGGCAAAAGGTGTATTTGTTGCTCGGCTCCGATTCCTGCCGGAGGTAACCTCCAAGCAGGTTACTCAGGGTGGTCCGCTGCCTTGACATCACCGTTTAGAATGAATCGTTCTTTTGATGGCCGTGAATCTGCACGCCCTGTGGGGCGCCGTTGTGCGCGCGTGCGATTCCCGGCGTTTGAGTCACATTCTGGGCCGAAGTTTGCCCGGCAAAGTCTGGGTTGAGCGCACCGGTACGTAGTGGAACCTCAACCGTTGCGGAGGATTCGCGCATGCACATTCGAGTTTTGAAGTTTTTCTGTTGTTGTGCCTTGGCTTCAGTCGCCTTCGTTTCCGTTGGCGCGGCGGCCCAGGATGCCCCTAAGCCCGCAAAGGCTTCCGATTTCGATTCCCCGTCCCGCTGGGACATTTTCGTCGGCTACAGCTACCTGGCGCCAAAGGGAACGGTCGATGTTCCCCAGCCAAACGGGCAGACGGTGGGACAGCAGTACAACAGCATGACCTCCGGGATGATCGGGAGCGGCGCCTATTTCTTCAACAAATATGTCGGGGCCCAGTTCGAGACCGGTGCCCATGATTTGTTCAGGGACAACTCCGCAAGTAATGGCGGTGCCTATACCCTGGCCGGCGGCCTCATCGCCCGCTTCCCTGCGATGGATATCACCCCCTTTGTTCATGGCCTGATCGGAACCGCGCGCATGGGAGGCCCCCAGCATGAGCCCTACAAGTGGGGTCCGGCGCTGACTGCCGGCGGCGGCATGGACTATGAGACGCCGTGGTTCAATCACCGCCTTGCCATCCGCCTCTTCCAGGCCGACTACGAGTACATGCATATCAATTGGGGGGCGGGCGAGATTGCCTCCAATGGGTTCTGGGTTTACGGCGGGCGCGGGAACTTCAACTCCGCGCGCCTGAGCGCGGGCTTGGTGATTCATGTTGGTACTCTGGCTCCTCCGCCGCAGTTGACGGTGGCCTGCTCGGTGAATCCGAGTTCGGTGTTCCCGGGCGACCCGGTGACCGCGACGGCGACTCCGGGATCGCAGGATCCGAAAATGAACCTGATCACGACCATCTCGGGCGACGGCATCAGCGCGCCGGCCAGCGGCACCACGGCGCAGGTGAGCACGGGCTCGCTTTCGCCGGGCCAGCACACGGTCAGGTGCAACGCCAAGGAAGGCAAGACGGGCAAGGAAGGCCTGAAGCCGTGGGAGACGGCCACAGAGTCGACCGCCAGCTTCACGGTGAAGGAATTCGAGCCGCCGACGATCTCCTGCTCGGTGAGCCCGACGACCATCAAGCCGGGCGACTCAGCGAGCATCACGGCGACGGCCACCAGTCCGCAGAACCGTCCGTTGACCTACACATATTCGGCGTCGGCGGGCAACGTGAGCGGGACAGGGAACTCGGGGACGTACTCGTCAACGGGGGCTCCGACCGGGCCGGTGTCGATCACCTGCAACGTGTCCGACGACAAGGGGCACAACGCGTCGTCGAACACGAATCTGACGATTCTGGCGCCGCCTCCGCCGCCTCAGCCGCACACCTCGGCGCTGTGCTCGATCAGCTTCGAGACGGACAAGAAGCGTCCGACGCGGGTGGACAACGAAGCCAAGGCGTGCCTGGACCAGGTGGCTTTGAGCCTGCAGAACCAGGCCGACGCGAAGGCGGTCGTGGTGGGCGAGTCGAATTCGGCGGAGAAGGCCAAGCAGGACAAGCAGCAGAAGCTTGAATCCAAGCGGCGCCATCCGAAGCCGGTGGAAGACTACGCGGCGGAACGGGCAGTGAACACCAAGGACTACCTGGTGAAGGAGAAGGGCATCGACGCCTCGCGGATCAGCGTGGCAACGAGCACCAGCGACGCGCAGAAGGTGGAAGACTACCTTGTGCCTTCGGGAGCCAGCTTCGGCCAGGATGTGCAGGGCACGACGCCGGTGGACGAGACCGCGGTCAAGCCCCAGGAGCGCAAGCCGCTGCCGCAAAGGCACCATCACGCGGCGGCAAAGAAGTAAGCCAACAAGCCCCGTGCCTCGAACGCGAGGCACGGGCAGCCTTCCGATGGCCGGCTCCGGCGATAGGGCTCGGCGCAGATCATCCCTTGCAGCTGAGCTGCTTGTCCTGAAACTCCGGCTTAATCCCAGCCGCCGCCCAGCGCCTGGTAGAGCTGGACGAGGGACAGCGCCTCACCTTCGCGCGCGCTCACCAGGTTCAGCTGCGCCGAGAACAGGTTTGAATCTGTCGTTAGCACTTCCAGATAGCTGGTCGCTCCGCCCTGATATCGGACCCGGGCCAGCCGTGCTGCGTCTTCCGACGCAGCCACCAGCTTTTCCTGTTGTTCGCGAGCCCCGCGCTGCTTGTTGACCGCAATCAACGCGTTCGATGTATCTCGAAATGCGCCGGCGATGGTTTTCTGATAGTTCAGAACCATCTCCGTCTTCGTCTCTTCAGAGAGTTGGAGCTGGCCGCGCAGCTTTCCGCCTTCGAAGATGGGCTGGGTCAGCGTCCCGATGCCGTAGATCAGCCTGCTCGATGGGTCAAAGATGCTTGAGAAGTCGCTTCCGCCCACGCCACCGGACGCACTGATCGAAAGCTGCGGGAAGAACTGGGCGCGCGCCACACCGATGCGCGCATTGGCCGCCACCAATTGCTGCTCGGCTTCGAGGATGTCAGGACGCCGCTCCAGCAACCGCGACGGCAACCCTACAGGCAAATCCTGCGGCACCGGCGCCAAGGCATTCGCGTCCTTGTGGGCAACCGGCCCCGGAGTCTGTCCCAGCAACAGCCGTAGCGCGTTTTCCGCCTGTTGGATCTGCTGTTCGAATTGGGGGATCTGCACGGACGCCGTATATTCGAGCTCCTCGGCCTGGCGCAGATCGGCCAGCGGGACCGAACCACCCGATTCCAGCGTACGTGTCAGCTCAGTTGATTCCTGCCTGGCCTTCAGAGTCTGTTTGGCAATGTCGAGCTGCTCGTCAAGCGACCGCAAATGGAAGTATGCTGTCGCCACTTGCTGCACCAGGCTCATCCGTACTGCGCGCTGCGCCCACACTTGCGCCAGCAACGTCGCTCTCTCCGCTTCCGTTTGCCGGCGGTAAAGCCCCCAGAAGTCCGGATTCCAGGCAGCGGAAACGTTGAAGCTGCCTTCGGCAATCGCCCCGCTGGGAAATCCGTTTCCAAGCGAGTTGCCGAGATCCGCGCCGATTCCCGTTCCTCCGACGGTCACGGTGGGAAACTGTTGCGAGCGAGTGATCCTGAACTGGGCCTGTTCTTCCAGCACCCGTTGGGCCGCGATCCGCACGTCATAGTTCTTCTCCAGCGCCGTCCGAATCAGGTCCTGCAGTTCGGGTTCGTTGAAGACTTGCGCCCAATTCTCGTCGCCAACGGAGTTCAGGTTCGGGCTGGATACCGTTGCATCGTCCGCGCCCCGATAAACCGGAGGCGCCGTTACTTGCGGACGAACGTAATTGGGTCCCACCTTGCAGCCAGTCGCCAGCACCAGCAGGAGGGTGGCGTGGATCAGCAGGTGTGTTCTTATCGATGCGATCTTCATGCGCGGCTCTCCTCCAGTTCGGGATGGGTGGCATCCATGGTGACCTCTTTCCCGCCGCTGAGGCGATGCGAAAGATACTCAACCACGGCAAACGTGACCGGCACCAGGAGGATGCCCGCAACGGACGCAAGCGTCATGCCTCCGATCACGACCGTTCCGAGAATGCGCCTTGATGCCGCGCCTGAGCCGGTCGCAGTCCACAACGGCAGGCAGCCAAAGATGAAGGCAAGAGCGGTCATGATGATCGGCCTGAATCGCAGCCGGGCGGCCTGCAGGGCCGAGTCCGCGATACTCAGCCCCTTCTTGTAGTTCGCTACGGCAAATTCCACGATAAGGATGGCGTTCTTGGCCGAGAGGCCAATCAGCATGATCAGCCCGATGGTGGCAAAGATGTCGTTCTCGAACGATCGCATCGCCAGCGCGAGATAGGCTCCAAGAATTGCCACCGGCGTGCTCAGCAGAACGCTGAACGGCAGCGTCCAGCTTTCATAAAGTGCGGCCAGAATCAGAAATACGAACAGGAGCGACAACCCGAACACCATCCACGCCGGGACGCCTTCGGCCGCACGCTGCTCCTGGAAGCTCATGCCCTGGTAGGAGAAGTCCATTCCCGCCGGCATCGTCTGGTGGAACACTTCTTCCAGCGCGGCGCGCACCTGGCCTGAACTGTATCCCGGCGCGCCGGCGATGTTGATCTGCGCGCCCTCGTACTCGTTGAAGCGCAGGATGAACTCGGGCCCGGTCGTCTGCCGCACATGCACCAGCGAACCCAGCGGCACCTGGCTGCCGTTCGCGCTGCGGACATAGAACTGGTTGATGTCTTGAATATTCGTGCGCGTGTCGCCTTCCGCCTCGACGAAGGTCTGCCATTGGCGGCCGAAGCGGTTGAAGTAGTTGACGAGATATCCGCCCATGAACGTTTGCATGGTGGTGTAGATCGAGCTGAGATCAACTTGCTGTTGCGCAGCCTTGTCGCGATCCACGTCGGCATAAAGTTGCGGTACGGCCGGAAGGTAGGAGGGCACCGCTGCCGCAATCTCCGGCCGCTTCGACACCGCGCCAAGAAACGCGAACACATTCTTCGTGAGGAAGCCTGGATCGTCGTTGCCGGAGCGATCCTGCAGGATCATGGTTACGCCACCCGAGGTTCCGATGCCGGGAATCGCGGGCGGAGGGAATGAAAACGCCAGCCCCTCCTTTACCCCAAAGAGCTTCTGCTGCACACTCGCCTGGATGGCCTGGATCTGTTCCGCGCGCGACTTGCGCGCTTCCCATGGCTTCAAGGTTACGAAGAAGAATGCGGTGTTCGTGCTCTGCGTCTGCGTCAGCAGGCTGAAGCCGTCCACACCTACCACGCTCTGAATGCCCGGGGTCTGCAGCAGGACGTTGCTCACTCGCTGTGCAGCGGCATCGGTGCGCTGCAGCGAAGCCGCATCCGGCAACTGCATTGCAACGAACAAGTAGCCTTGATCTTCCTGGGGCAGGAAGCCGGTGGGCAGGCGTCCGCCAATCAGAACCGCCAGCACCGCCACGGCGCCCAGAGCAACCATCGCGAAGCCTGACTTGTGCACCAGGATTCCGGAGGTGGAGACGTACTTATCCGTAGTACGGCCAAAGAAGCGATTGAACCGCGTAAAGAACCATGCCAGCGGACCGCGATGCCGCTCCTCGCTCTTGGGCTTCAGCAGCAAAGCCGCTAAAGCAGGGCTGAGCGTCAACGCATTGAACGCTGAAATCAGAACCGAGATCGCGATTGTAATCGCGAATTGCTGATACAGGCGGCCCGTAATACCGGGGATCGCGGCGGTTGGAATAAACACCGCTGCAAGAATCAGCGCAATGGCCACAACTGGACCGCCAACCTCTTCCATGGCCCGGAACGCCGCATCGCGGGGAGATAATCCCTCGTCAATGTGATGTTCCACCGCCTCCACCACGATGATGGCGTCGTCGACGACCAGGCCAATCGCAAGCACCAGACCGAACAGAGACAGAGTATTGATCGAGAACCCCAGGAACGGAAACACAATGAAGGTTCCGATCAGGGAGACCGGCACCGCCATGAGCGGAATCAAGGTGGCCCGCCAACCCTGCAGGAACACGAATACAACCAGGATGACGAGTAAAAGCGCCAGGCCAAGCGTCACCACGATATCGTGGATGCCGGCGGTCACGGCCTTCGTAGTATCGAGCGGGATGTCATAGCGCATGCCCTGCGGGAATGTGGCCGAAAGCTGGTGCAACCGCTTCGTCACGGCGGCAGCAGTCTCGACCGCATTGGAGGCGGGCAATTGATACACCGCCATGATTCCCGCCGGCGCATTGTTGTAGCGCGCCGTCAGGTTGTAGGTCTGCGATCCCAATTCCACGCGTGCCACATCGCCCAGGTGCAGAACCGAGCCATCGGGGTTGGAGCGGATGACGATTTTGCCAAATTCTTCCGGCGTGACCAGGCGTCCCTGCGTGCGCACGGTGAACGTGAATTGTTGCCCGTTGGGCACCGGCTCCCCGCCGATCTGCCCCGCGGGATTCACGTTGTTCTGCACCTGGATCGCATTGATCACATCGGTGGCGGTTACGCCAAGCTTGGCAAGCTGGTCTGGGTTGACCCAGACACGCAGCGCGTACTGGCCCCCGAAAACCTGAATGCGCGCCACGCCTGGAACACGCGTGAGTTCGTCTTGCAGGTTGATGATGGCGTAGTTGGTGAGAAAGTTAACGTCGTACTTGCCGTCCGGCGAGGAGAGGCCGATCAGCATCAGCGGCGAAGTCAATGACTTCTGCACCACCAGCCCGGCGGTGTTCACCTGCGGCGGCAACTGCGACTGTGCCTGCGAGACGCGAAGCTGCGACAGAACCTGATCGGTATCCGGATTGGTTTTGACATCGAAGTCCACATACACTGTGGCCTGCCCGTTATTGGCATTCACCGAGTACATGTAGAGCATGTTGTCTACGCCGTTCATCTGCTGCTCGATCGGTGTCGACACCGCCTGGGCCAGGGTCTTGGCATCCGCTCCGGGATACGTGGCCTGCACCATGATCTCCGGAGGAACAATATTGGGATATTGCGCCGTGGGCAGCGTAAGCATCGACACCATGCCCACGATGACCGTAATAATGGCGATAACGATGGCGACAATAGGCCGCCGAATAAAAAACTTGGACATGATTTACCTCGCGCCCGTCGGACTGGAAGTCTGAATGGCCGCTTCTTCAGAGATTTCGTGCGGGCTCACCGGCACGCCTTCGCGCAGCTTCTGCACATTGCTGGTAATCACGCGTTGGTCAGGCTGCAAACCTCCGGCAATGATCCACTCGTTGCCCAACTGCGGACCGAGCTTTACATTGATCACGTGGACGCGGTTGTCCGGCCCGGCCACGTACACCTGCTCCATTCCCTGCAGTTCCTGGACAGCCATCTGCGGAACCAGCAGAGCGTTGGCACGGATCTCGGTCTCCGCCGTGACCCGGCCGAATTGGCCCGGGCGCAGCACATTCCCTGGATTGGGAAAGGATGCCGCGATGCGGATGGCGCCCGTCTGCTGGTTGATCTGGCGATCGACGAATGCAAAGCGGCCCTTATGCGGCCAGATTCTGCCGTCGGCGAGCATCAACGTCAGCGGCAGATCGGAATGGCCGCTCAGCAAATCGCCGCCAGCTTGATGCGCGCGATCGATCAGCGCGAGATATTCGGCGTCGCTGATGGAGAAGTAGACCTTGATGGGATCGAGTTGCGAAACCGAAGTAAGCACCGACTGCGGGCTGACAAGGTTGCCCACTTGCGTCGCGGCCTGGCCCGCAACGCCGCTCACCAATGAGCGCACCTGCGTGAATCCCAGGTTCAGCCTGGCGGTGGTCAGCGCAGCCTCAGCGGCGCTGACTCCGGCGTCCGCCGCCGCGACCGATGCATCCGCCTGCGCGGCCTGCTGCTTGTCATTGTCGAGCTGGCTCTGGGCAATCGCCCGCGCCTGGGCCAGGGGGGTGTCGCGCTTCAAATTAATTTGCGTCAGGCCTTGCTGCGCCTCGGCTTGTGCCAACTGTCCCCTGGCCTGCTTCACTTGCGCTTCCGCCTGGTCTACCACCGCCTGGAAAGGGCGCGGATCGATCTGGAAGAGTACCTGGTCCTTTGCGACGGGAGAACCTTCTCGATAATTCTGGTGAACCAGGTAGCCGCTCACCTGCGGCTGAATCTGGGCATTCACAAAGCCGTCCAGCGTGCCCACCCAATTGCCGGTGAGAGGCACGTTGCCTTGCCGGACCTTGACCACGTCCACCGACATGGGCCCCGGTGAGGTCGGGGCGGGTTTTGCCTGGCTCTGGCTGCAGCCGGCGATGGCCACGGTCACAACCGCCGCCAGTGCCGAGCTTGCCGATGCGAACAGAATGGCCCGCGACTTGCCCTTTGCTGTAACCGCAGGCTTTGGGAACTGAATCATGATTGCCTCCTGGGAGGGTGGGAAGAAACGATGCCGGGAGTTGTCAAAGATGAAGTCCGGCTGTACGATACCGCTTGGTACTGTACGGGATCTAAGATGCGAGCCCGAAATGGGGAGATTCAAAAACTGCTCCCCGGGTGAGAAACATGAAAACGGCAAAACGAGGCATCGACGAGTGCGTGGCCGCCGCTGCCGCGAACTGGCGACTTGATGAAGACCGAGTTGCAGAGTTGCTCGATATAGCTACCGAGGTCTTCATCGAACACGGCTTTGAAGGCGCCAGCACCAACGAAATCGCCAGGCGCGCCAACTGTTCCAAGACAACGCTGTATTGCCGCTTCCCCACCAAGCAGGCTCTATTCATCGCTGTTCTCGAGCGCCGCATGGAGGTGATGTTCAAGGAACTCGAGGCGGCTCTCCCCGACGATGCTCCCATGGAAGAGACGCTGATGGATTTTGGCTCGCGCGTTCTGCGGATTGCACTTTCAGGCGAGAAAGTCCGTCTGCAGCGAGTGGTCAGCATGGAGGCGGAGCGGTTTCCAGAACTCGCTGCACGCTATTTTGAGTTGGGACCGGATCGGTGCCACGAGAGACTGAGTCACTATCTTTGCGAGCAAATCAAGCGCGGCCGGCTGATCCACGAGGATCCGCGTCTGATGGCCGAGCATCTTATCAGCTTGATTACCGGTGGCCCGGTCACCTGGAAGATTCTCGGGCTGAGCAACGATTCCGGTTCCCAGCACCAGCGGAAACGCCTTCAGGCCGCGCTCCGCGTCTTTCTGCGCGCCTACTCCGCGAAACATGCGCAGTGATGCCCATCGTCACCTCCGGAAGGGGATCATGATCTGCAATTTCGGACGAAAAATGTGCGAGTGGAAAAAGTGCGAAGCGTAACTTCCGAGTCGAGTCCCGGAATGGCGGGCACGACCCTTTTACATGGGTTGAGAGTTTCTCCGCGCGGGTCGAGTCGCAGTCTGTCGTTGTGGGGATGGACAGCACGCATCGATCGCTCCACTTCAGTGCGCATCACTCAGAGCGTCGCTAATGCCTCCATGCATTTCTTCAGCAAGATGCTCCAGTACTTGCATTCCCATCTTGAACGTGCGCAGTCGTTCCTCGCCTTCGGCAAGCTCGACCGCGGAAAGGGTGTGATGGCTCTGGAAGTAGGTTTCAACCGCCATCCACGATGGAACCGCATTATGGGATGCGTCCTGGTAGTTCTTTACGCTCAGGTAGGCGTTCATAAATCTGTTCAATTCCGTTCGGTCCATGTGGGCCAGTGCACCGCTGGACAAGGCCGACTCCCAGGCTGTTGTTCGAAAAAAGTAGAAGCCAGGCGACAAAGCGGACGCGCGCTGGCGAAGGTCGTCGGGAGTCTTGCCAAGATCCGGCATCTCCGCGAGGATTTTGTCTGCATCGGCATCCACCTTCGACACGGATTCTCTTTCGAGTGCCAATTGGTGGTCGTTGAGACGCAATTCCTCCTGAAAACTTGCGCGCGCGTCATTGACAGCAACATGCTCGCGCCATTCTTCACGCAGGCCGTCCAGACCTAAGGCAATCAGAATACCGATGGTGACAATGCCGATATGGATCGCGGCCTCTTTGAACGAGCCTATGTGGCCAGACACCGGATGGACTTCCATTCCTCGTAACTCCTTGACAATGAATGAGTCGATGGTACACGAGACACAGCGGAAAGGAGTCCTGTCCAGGTATGGTTTGGATCCCGTCCGAAGGAGAAGTCAGGAGCTCGGCCAGCGGAGCGCAAGTGGCTTTGCTCAGGAAGAAGGCGGGATTGGGTGCTCAGGATGGGCGGGGGCGAGAACGGGAACAAACGCGAAAAGGCTGACCGTGCGAAGCGGTCTGCCTCTCCATCGAAACCAGGGGATGCTACTTGGCGGGCTTGGCCGGGGCGGTGGGCGCCGGCTTGGTGCCTTCCAGAACCGAGTGGCTTTTGTTCCCGCGCACGTAGAGGATCGTCAGCGACAGGGAAGTGATCATGAAAATGATCGCCGACCAGGTGGTGAGCCTGGTGAGCACGTTGGCCGCTGCGCGGGGGCCGAATGCCGTCTGCGAGCCCTGGCCGCCGAATGCGCCGGCGAGGTCGGCCGACCGGCCCTGCTGGATGAGAACCACACCGATCAGGAACAGGCAAACGATCACGTGGACGAAAATCACAAGGTAGAAAAGAATGTTCATTGCGAAGCTGCTTCCGAATCTGCCCGCCGCGGCGGACCAGAGATCTAAGTGGTGCGGAGAAGGGGACTTGAACCCCTATGCCCTTGCGGGCGCTAGCACCTCAAGCTAGTGCGTCTGCCAATTTCGCCACCTCCGCACTGTGGGTGAACCTCTTGAGTATATCAAAGGTCCAAAACGGCTGGATGGCGGTGAGAATGCTGAGGGAGGCGGTTGAATCCGATCGGCCCAGCGCCATGCGCCGCCTTACGGCTGAGGATTCACGGGCGGAGTGCTGGGCGGCTGCTCCTGTTGCGAGGGTTGCTGCGGCGGAGCCGGCGCCGGTTGTGCCGGCTGGGGCTGCGGAACCGGCGGCGTGGCGGGGGTCTCCGGCTGAGTCCCCATCTTCGCCCGCAGCCGTTCCTCGGCGTCGTCGCCCCAGTACTTGCAGTTCAGTCGGAGGAACACCGACGAGTAGGGAACCGCCAGCCGGGTTTTCAGCACCAGCACATGGAAGGTCTGTCCCGCCTCGCCCACCTCGGCAATCAGCTTTTCGTGCAACTCCGGCTGGACAGTCAGGCCGTCGAACAGCTTGTCGATGGCGTCGCGGTACGCGGAGGTTCCGGGAGCGTCCTCCTCCTGCACATAGGGCAGTTCCGCATCCATGAAGATGTCGGGGCGGACATGAACGGATTTGTTGATGACCCCCATCACGTAGCGAATCACCTCGAGCTGGTCGGCGTTGGTCTCCACGGTTTCGACGCCGGCGGACGATTGCAGGGGATACGCCGAATCGACAATCAGGATCCAATTGCGATGCCCAAGCAGGGGAAGATTCTGCTCCACGATCGCCTGCCATTTGGATGTGTTTTGTGCGGCGAGAAACACGGGCGCTGCCATTAGGAATCCGAGAACTAGTACTACTCTGCGCATGCTACGTCTCCTGCTTTGTAGGGTACGATTTTTAATTGATGGGTACCGACTTTCGCCCATACGTTGAAGCTACGTAAATAACAAGCCGCTTTAGTTGCCAACAGAAAACGCATTCTTCAAAGCCAGTTTCTCAGGTGTGCTGGGTGCCGTTTCTCCCTGGTTCTGCAATAGCCAATAGTGAAATCCATCTACAATCGCCATCAGCGCTGCCTGGTTCAGGTCGCTGCTGACGCCGGCCGTGACCCACGGCTCGTGGCCCTCGGCATGGAAACTGACCGTGACCCGGACGTGCGCCGCGGAGTCATGCGCCGAAACGTCGATCGCGGTAACGCTGAACCGGCCCAGCTTCATCCGCTCCAGGGCCGGATACCACTGCTCCAGTTCGTGCCGCATGGCCCTGGTCAGGGCGTCTACCGGCCCGGCGCCCTCGGCGCGCGAAGTGCGGATCGTCGAGCCGCCTATCGATAATGACATGAATGCCTGAACAAACCGCTTGCCGGCTTCGTCCGACTCGTCAAACACCCGCCAGGTCCGGACGGTGAAAAAATCCGGCATGGTGTTGAGCACCCGGAGGCACGCCAGGCGAAACGACTCTTCGCTGGCGGTGAAGCCGCCACCCTCCATCATCGCCTGATTGCTATCGATCAATGTTTGTGCTTGCGCAACGTTCAGCAAAACGCCCAGCTGCTGGGAGAGCAGGATCACGTTGGCGCGTCCGGACTGCGCATTCACGCCGATCACGGGGCTGGCTCCCACCCGCTCCGGATCGCACCACAGGTAGGCGCCGGGATTCTTGCGCTCGCTCGACCCGTGCATGCCCGCCCAGGTGCCAAACGCACCCGAGCCCACGATGGGCGCGCCATGCGGCACATCCAGGGAAAAGGCGTCGTAGGCCGAATGCGCCAGGCTGGTGAGGCCGCGCAGCGAGTGCGGCGGGACAAACTCCGCCTCGCCGCGAAGCTGCATGCTGCCGACCACCGTGGTGAGATTTACGTTGCCGCAGCGCTCGCCGGTGCCGATCAACGTGCCCTGGATCTGCACGGCGCCCGCCAGGACCGCGGCCCGCGCGTTGGCTACGCCGAACCCGCGGTCGGTGTGGCCGTGGAACCCGAAATGCGCCTGGGGATAGTCGCGCACCAGCCCGCCGATCACGTGAGCCACTTCCTCCGGCGTGGCGCCGCCGGTGGTATCGCAGACCACGATCCGGCTCACGTTCTGGCCGGCGCACTGAGCGATGATCTGGTGGAAATGGTTGAGCGTGCGACTGCGGTAATCGGGATCGCAGGGCAAGCCGAATTCGCGCCGCCCGCAGGAGGCATCCATGGCGTGCTCCAGATCCACCAGCACCTCCAGGCCATGGTCCTGGAGGCAGGCTATGGTGTCGAGCGCCATGCGCAGGTTCTCTTCCGGCGTGGTCTCAAGCGAACGCTCCACGTCCAGCAGGCGCGACTTGACCACCACCACCGCGGCCGGGATGCGCTGCTTGTGGCGGATCATGAACTCCACGTCGGGCCAGTCCTCGACACGCGAGCCCGGCGCGCGCGTCCGCCCGAACAGCGCCAGCCTCATCGCGCCCATTCCGGCGCCATCGAGCGCGGGTGTCAGGTCGGTTACAAACTGGTTCGCGCCGGCGAACCCGATCTCGGCGTAGTGCACTCCGAACTCTGCCATCCGATGCAGCAGAGACACCGCGTTGGGCACCGAGATCTCGAGGTTTGGCTGCTGCATCCCGTCGCGCAGGCTGGTGTCGAACAGTTCCACTCGTCGTTGATTGCCGTCGTCCATGATTCTTTCCACCTGAGGTTCGTATGAAAATAAAGTTTGTCATCCTGAGCGGAGACGCGCGCGAGCGTAGCGCAGTCGAAGGACCTGCTATCCGCTCATCAACCGCTCCATCCACTGCGCCAGCTCGCGCTGATCGTCGCCGCCCTGCGCCTGCGAGGCCTGTACGTTCCGCCGCTCTTCGGCGGCGCGATTCTGGCTGAGCTTGAATTTCCCTTCGATGCGGGAGATGGGAATGCGAAATCCCATGATGCCGGCCAGCATCGTGCGCCGGTAGCCCTCCGGCATGGCCCGCCAGCGATCGAGGTGCTCAGGGTCGTGCACCTGGATCAGTTCTTCAACCAATGCGTTCTTGTGGTCGGAATCTTCGATCAATTCCATAGTTCCGTACGCGTGGATCGCAATATAGTTCCACGTCGGCACCGAAAGCGGCTCCGTGTAAAGGCGGGGCGAAACGTAGCTGTGCGGACCCGGAAAGACGACCAGCGTCTCGCGGCCGGCGAGTTCGCTCCAATGCGTGTTGGCGCGCGCGAAGTGCCCAAGCAGCGTGCCATGCTCGCCCTCGTCTTTCACCAGCAAAGGGAGGTGCGTGGCGCGCATCTCGGCCGCCGGCCCAAACAGGATGGCGAATGAATATTTCCGCATCGCCTCGAGGAGGACGGCGTGATCCGATACCTGGTTGAACTTCGGTGTGTACATTCCCTTGATCCGATACAAAACTGGATGCCCCACCTTCGCGACGTCTTCGTTCTTGCCGCTAAGGAGGGATCGATGCCGGGTGCCCGAGGTCTCGCTTTTGAGACCCGGGAACCCCCAAACTCATTCCGGAAAAATCAAAAGCCACCATCCGCTTTCGCGGGTGGTGGCCTGGATGCTGCTTCCTGGATCCTTCTCGTCAGGCTCCGATTCCCGCGCGCACGTTGTGGCTGCTAATTCGAATCACGGGAATGGAGATGAAATGCCGCATGACGTTGATTCGAGTAGACCAGAGGCAAGGGGAGTGCGTCAAGGAAGTTCGACCGGGCAGGCGCTTGATCCCGCGTCCATTTTTGCGTGTTTCGGCACGACTGAACTCGCGCCCCGTTACAAGGCAGTCCGTTTTAAAGAATGGACGATAGTTTGGCAAACGAATCGAGCTCGATCAGCTGCTGCCCCGCCGGCGCCGGATCGATCTCCGCGTGCTCCAGCATCCACGTGTCTCGATGGAACAGAAAGATCGCGTGCAGACCCGCGGCCAGCGCCGGGTTGATGTCGCTCTTCGGGCTGTTGCCGATCATCCAGCTGGTGTGCGGCGCCAGTTCATACCGCGCAATCATCGCGCGATACATCGCCGGATCCTTTTCCGGTACGATCTCGGCCGCGCTGAACAACGGCGCCAGCCCGGAGCGGGCCAGCTTGTCGGCCTGTTCGGCGTGGTCTCCCTTGGTCAGCAGGATCAGACGATGCCGCGCACCCAGCTCGGCCAGAGTCTCGCGTACCCCGGGCAGCAACTCGATCTCCTCCTGGGCGATCATCTGCGCAAAGCCCCGGACGCGTTCCCGCTTCTCCTCGGTTACCGGCTCCGCGCTCAGGCTCTCGAAGAGAGTCACCAGCGAGCGAGTAAAGCTTGTGAGTCCGTAGCCGTGGGCCAGGATGGTCTCGCGCTCCACGGCGTTCAGCGCGTTGCGTACCTCGGCCGGCGTGTATGTATGGTGGTTCAGGTAGCTGATAAAAGCTGCAATCGCCCGCTCGAAGTAGACGTTATTTTCCCATAACGTGTCGTCGGCGTCGATCAGCAGGGTCTGGCCGGCAGGGAAGCGGGGCATACTCTCCATCGTATCCAATGCGGCACCTGAAAGACGGCCCGCCGGCCCCATACGAAGGCGTGTTTCACTCGTCAATAAGGGAGAGATTCCCGCCGTGAGCCTGTGCTAAACTCGGCTGTACTTTTGGAGGAGATGTTCCCATGAAGCTGGTCCTTCGCCTGCTGTTTCTTCTGCCGCTGCTTGCAGCCCTGCCACGCGCGCGCGCGGCGGACCTTTCCGGAACCTGGAAGGGAGCCTTCGATTTCCAGGGATCGAGTGTTCCCGTCACGCTCCACCTGAAAATCGACGGGACCAAGGTGACGGGCACCGTGGAGGGCCTGCCGACCACCCCGACCGACATTCACGACGGCGCGCTGGCCGGCGACACGGTCACGTTCTGGGTGAACACCGACTACGAAGGACAGACCTACAAGCTGGTCTACAAGGGCAAGGTCGCTCCCGACCAGATCAGTTTCGACTTCGGAACCGAGGACGGGAGCTTTAGCGCACCCCTGACCGTGAAGAGGGGCGGCGAGGAAGCCGCCGCCCCGCCTCCGCCTCCGCCGCCCGCGCCCGATGTGACCGGTGACTGGAAGGGAACCTTCGATCTCAACGGCACTTCCACGGAGCTCAAGTTCCATCTCAAGAGCACCGGAGCCGCGGTGACCGGCACCATTGAGCGTTCCGGCACGCCGCCGATGGAATTGCATGAGGGCAAGATCGACGGCGACACCGTCAGCTTCTGGATCACCACTGACTACGAGGGGCAGACCTACACCATTCTCTACAAGGGCAAAATCACGTCCAGCCAGATCGATTTCGATTTTGGCACCGAAGACCAGAGCTGGAGCGCGTCAGTCACCGCCAAGAAAAGCTGAGAAAGACAGGAACAGGGAACAAGACTCGCCGGGCGCCCCATCCTGGCTCTGCCGGGGTGGGGAAAAAATCAATCGCCTGGCAACGTGTACTCCAGCGAATACGAATGCTTGCCGCCGGCGATGACGATCGTCAGCGTACCGGCGATGCCTTCCAGGTCGCCCGTGCCTGACCCGGGCGCGACCCGGATGTTCATGTCGAAGTGACCGTCGAACATGGTACTGGAGTGCTGCAGGGCAAACGAGCCGGCTTTGCCGTGCAGCGAGCCCGTGAACTGCTCGACAGCCACATAACCTGCTCTGCCGCTGGCGGGATTGCCCACGCCCATCATCTCCCCCGCACTGGCTCCTTCTAAGTCGCCGCGATAGAACTTGTCGAGCGAATAGCGTGCAATCGAGGTGGCCGCGGTCGCTTCGTCCGGCGGCATCGGCGCGGTCTTCACTTCAAAGGTTCCCTCGGCGGTGCGGGGCATCGTCATCTCTCCAAGCGGGGTCATGGGGACTGCCTGCCCCTCAGTCTACGGTATGTCTGTGAGCGCTGCGCTTGACTTTCAGCGAAGGCAGAGGTAACGTGAGCGCAATTACCCACGAAAGCAAATTGATCTCTGGTACGCATCGATCAGGGTCATTTGTTCCTTGAAAGATGCAGTTTGGTGTCATGATTTCGACTCAGGGCCCGGAGCCGTGTAAAGTTCCGACAACAGGAATTGACGAAGACCGGCTGGCGTGGCTGGCGCTGGCGTTATCGCCGGGGCTCGGCCCCAGGCGGATTCTTGACGCCATGCGGGAGTTGCCGTCGCCGGGCACGCTGTTTGCGCTGTCGCTCACGGACCTTGAAGGCTTGCGCTTTCCGGCCGCAACCGCGCAATTCATTTTTGACGGAAAAGCGCGCCATGCGGCCGAAGACGAATGGGAGCGCGTAAGCGCGCAGTGCGCTACCATCGTCAGCTATAAGTGTCCAGAATACCCCGAGCGGTTGCGCGAGATCTACGATCCGCCGCCGGTGTTGTGGGTCCGCGGCGATGCGAGCCTGCTCAAGCGCCCATTGATTGCCATTGTGGGAACACGGCATCCCTCGCCCTACGGAAGCGGCATTGCGGAAATGCTGGCTCGCGATCTGTCCGTCCGGCGGCTGCTGGTCGTCAGCGGGATGGCCCGCGGCATCGATACCTGCGCGCATAAAGGCGCCCTGGCTGCCCGCATGCCTACCCTGGCCGTCTGGGGCACCGGCATCGATGTGATCTACCCGAAGGAGAACAAAAAGATCGCTGAAGAGATCCTTGCCACGGGCGGCGCGATCGTCAGCGAGCTGCCGGCGGGCACCTTTCCGGCGCCGCAGAATTTTCCGCGCCGGAATCGCATCCTCAGCGGGCTGAGCATTGCTGTGCTGGTGGTGGAGGCCGGAGAAAACTCCGGGACCCGGGTGACCGCCCGTTGCGCCGCGGAGCAGAATCGCGACCTGTTCGCCGTCCCGGGCAACGTCACCAGCAAAAACTCCTGGACCCCTAACACGCTGATAAAACAGGGCGCCAAGCTGGTGGCCACCTGGGAGGACGTGTGGGAGGATCTGCCTTCGCAGGTGCGCATCGAGCTGGAGTCGGAGGCCGGTCTTGCATCCAAACCCGACCCTGCGGCATCTCTCTTGCCTGATCCGGTATTGAGGCCCGAAGAGGCGATGGTGCTCGAGGTTCTGCGCGCGGATGCCGCCCTCCAGATCGACGAGATTCTCGAGAACCTGGAGACACAATTGACGTCCTCAGAGGTGTTTACCGCGCTCTTTGAGCTGGAGTTGACGGGGCGCGTGCGGCAGTTGCCGGGTAAGAATTATGTGCGCACGCTGTGAAGGCCGGCGTCGTTTGGGCCCCGGGAAAACAGGGCTGCGGGAAAATATTTCGCCTTGGGGAAGTTGTTTGCGCGTAGAGTGTTGGGAACGCGAAGCGGAACAAATTGCCCCGCGGTTGACTGGAAATGGATGCGCCTTCCGTGTTAGCTTCCAATCTTCGCGACCAGATTTCGGTGTGATGGACCATGAGTGGGTGTAAACAGGCTGGCTGCATCGGTCGTCACATTTCGCGAGCCAATGCAATGACGATGACCCCTCCGGCGAGTCCAACTAGCTCGTACGGCGTGGGACAGAACTAGTAATAAGGATGAAAATGAGCAAATCACTGGTGATCGTCGAGTCGCCTGCGAAAGCGAAGACGATCGGAAAATATCTTGGCAAGGGCTTCGAGGTGCTGGCCTCGGTCGGGCACATCATGGACCTGCCCAAAAACGATATAGGCGTTGAACTGGAGAAGCGCACGTTCGAGCCGACGCTGATTGTGTCTCCGGGCAAGGAGAAAGTGGTCGCGCAACTGAAGAAGGCAGCGTCCAAGGCCGACGAAGTGTTCCTTGCGCCCGACCCCGACCGCGAAGGGGAAGCGATCGCGTACCACCTGGCCATACAGTTGGGAACCAATGCCCAGGAACGGCGCAAGATCCGCCGCGTAACTTTCAACGAGATCACCAAGAAGGCCGTGCAGGCCGCGTTCGAGCACGCCCGTGATCTCGACCAGAACCTGGTTGACGCGCAACAGACGCGCCGTGTTCTCGACCGCCTGGTGGGCTACCAGATCTCGCCCCTGTTGTGGGATAAGGTGCGCCGCGGATTGTCCGCCGGCCGCGTACAGACAGTGGCTGTCCGCCTGATTGTCGAACGCGAGCGCGAGATCGGCGACTTCAAGCCGGTCGAGTACTGGACCCTCGATGCCGCACTCCATCCCGAGCGTCGCGCCAACGACGGATTCAAGGCGCGTTTTATCGGCATCGACGGTGAAGTGGCCCGGGTTGCCAATGGAACCGACAAGGACGGCAAAGACCAGTTCCTCAACAATGCGCTGCCCGATCGGCAATCGATGGACGCGGTCGTCGGCGCGCTGGGCAACGCCGACTGGTCGGTCGTTTCCGTGCAGTCGCGCGAGCAGTTGCGCCGCCCCTATGCGCCGTTCATTACCAGTACCCTGCAGCGCGACGCCGCCAGCAAGCTTAGCTTCAACGTGCGCCGCACCATGGGCGTGGCCCAGCGCCTGTATGAGGGCCTGGAACTGGGGCCCGATGGCTCCACCGGCTTGATCACCTACATGCGTACCGATTCGCCGCGCGTGGCGCCGGAAGCCATCGAAGGCGCGCGTGAGTGGATCGGCAAAAACATGGGCAAGCAATACATGCCCGAGGTCCCCAATGCCTACAAGGGCAAGAAGGACGCGCAGGATGCGCACGAAGCCATCCGCCCCACCGACGTGGCCCGAACGCCCGATTCCATCGCCAAATATCTGAGCGACGAGCAGCTCAAGCTCTACCGGCTCATCTGGCAGCGCTTCGTAGCTTCGCAGATGACGCCTGCCGTCTTCGACGTGACCACGGCGAAGATTGCCGCCGTCTCGCGCTCCACAAAGAAGACTTATGACTTCCGCGCCAGCGGCTCGGTGGTTCGCTTCGACGGCTTCCTCAAGCTGTACGAAGTTGCCGAGGATAAGAGCGGCGACGACGAAGACGAGTCCCGGGCCAAGCTGCCCAGTCTGGACGGTGTGAACCGGCTGGAACTGGAAAAGCTCGACCCCGAGCAGCACTTCACCACGCCGCCTCCACGCTACAACGAAGCGTCGCTCGTCAAGGTGCTGGAGGAGCGCGGCATCGGGCGTCCGTCGACTTATGCCTCCATCATCAACACCATCCAGGATCGCGAATACGTCACCAAGATCACCGGCCGCTTCTTTCCCACCGAGATCGGGATGGTGGTCAATGATCTGCTGGTCAAGAATTTTCCTTATATTTTCGACACCCAGTACACCGCCCGGCTGGAGGAAGAGCTGGACGACATCGAAGAAGGCAAGGAAAAGTGGACCACTCTTCTCAACGGCTTCTACGACCACTTCTCCGAAGAGCTCGTGGTTGCCGACAAGAAGATGGAAAACGTGAAGCGCTGGGAGAAGAAGACCAGTGAGAAGTGCGACCTGTGCGGATCGCCGCTCCTGTTGAAGTGGGGAAAGTTCGGCAGCTTCTTTGCCTGTTCGGCCTACAACAAGAAGGACCCGAACAGTTGCACGTTCACCAAGGAGAACACTGCCAACAAGCCGGACCTGAACACGCCTGAAGCCCAGGACGCAGCCGAGCAGGAAGAGTACTGCGAGAACTGCGGCAAGGTGATGGTGCTGCGGCGCGGGCCGTTCGGCATGTTCCTCGCCTGTCCCGACTACAACGCCGATCCGCCCTGCAAGACCTTCCGCAAGCTGAGCCAGAAGCAGCAGCAGAAGCAGGCGGCTCCCCAGCCGACCGGCGAAGATTGCCCGGTCTGCGGCAAGCCGCTGGTGCTGCGCCAGGGCGCCTACGGCGAGTTTGTCTCCTGCTCCGGTTATCCCAAGTGCAAGTACGTCAAGCAGAACATCATCGAAGGATTGAAGTGCCCCAAGTGCGGCACCGGCGACATCGCCGAGCGCAAGGCCAAGAGGGGCAACATGTTCTGGGGCTGCACCAACTATCCCAAGTGCGACTTCACATCGAATTACAAGCCTGTGGCGAAGAAGTGCCCCGAATGCGGCGGTCCCTATCTGCTGGAGAAGACACTCAAGAGCGGCATTTACCTGGAGTGCCCGAATAAAAAGAAGAGCGCCGAGGAAGAAGCGGCGACTCCGAAAAAGCGGGCCAAAAAGGGCGCCGAGCCCGATCCGCAAACCGCTGTGGTCTGCCACTACTCCGAGAGAATCGGCGACCCTCCCCCTCCCCCCACACGCGAGACGCACAGTCCGGTGGTCGAAAAGGACAGCAAGCGCGAACTACAGCCGGTGTGAAAAAGCAGGGAATAGGGATCAGGAAACAGGGCGGCCTTCGGGCCGCCTTCAATTTTGACAAAATGTGGCAATGGCGCGAAGATAGATAAGCGAACAAAAGGCGAAAATGCCTTCCGCCATGCCTGCCCCTTCCGCCCTTCGACTCCAGATCGAACACGCTCTCGAAAGCCGCTTCCCGGCTGCGCTCACGCCCTCCCCACGCACCACCTGCGAAGTCGCCTCTACCGGAATCGAGGAAGCCGACCGGTTGCTGGAAGGCGGCCTTCCGGTCGGAGCCATCAGCGAAATCACCGGGCCAGTATCGTCAGGCCGCACCAGCCTGGTCCTGGCCTATCTCGCCCAGCGCACGGCGGAAGAACGCGTCTGCGCCTGGGTGGACACGACGGACGCCTTCGATCCCGAATCTGCAGCGGCCAATGGAGTGCTTCTGAGGCAGTTGCTATGGGTGCGCTGCAACAACAAGAAGCCAAATTTCAACAGCAATATACAGCATAAACTTCACCAGTCGGATAAACCCTGGAACCGCCTCGACCAGGCCTTGCGCGCCACCGATCTTCTGCTGCAGACAGCCGGGTTCGCGGCCATTGTTCTCGACCTCGGCGACATCGCGCCTCAGCATGCCGGTCGCATTCCCCTGGCCACCTGGTTCCGTTACCGGCAGGCCGCGGATCGTACCCGCTGCAGTCTCCTTGTGATCGGCCAGGCCGGCTATGCGCAGTCCAGCGCCGCCCTTGCGCTGGAGTGCGCGCCACTACAACCGGAAACCGCCGGCAGCACCGTGTTGCGAGGATTCACCTATAAGCTCGAGAGCGGCCGTCAGCGGTTTTCCTCCATCAGTATGGGAGCACGCAAGCCGCCCGTTTCCACCTGGTCAGCCGGCGCCCACTGGGATACGGAGCGGGTGCCCCAGGCCCGGGGTCCCCACGGACGGGTCTTTGTCCGCGGGGTTGAGGACTCGATTTTGAGACCCGGGAGTGGGAAGGAGCGCGCATGACCACCTCTCTCTTCGCCTGCGTCCATGCCGCAGAATTTCCAGCGCAGGCCCTGCTGCGCCTGAGGCACGATCTGCGCACTGATCCGGTCGCCATCATGGATGGCCGTTCGCCGCACGAATTTGTCTGCTCCCTGAATCGTCGCGCGCTGAACCTCGGCGTTGTGCCGGGCATGACGCGCCTGGATGTGGACGGCCTCCCAGGTGTCCGGCTGGCGCGTTCGCCGGAAACCGAAATCGCCGCCCGCGCGGTCCTGCTCGAGTGCGTTTCGCAATTCTCTCCCCGCATCGAGGAGGCAAGCAGCGGCATCGCCTGCGCCTTCGTTCTCGACATCGCCGGCACCGAACGCCTGTTCGGCACTCCCACGCAACTGGCCGAGCGGATGCGCACGGCTCTGGTCTCCTCCGGCTTCCGCGCCTCAATTGCGATCAGCGCCAATTTCCATACCGCCTGTATGAAAGCGGCGGTAGGCCGCGGGATCGCGATCATCCCCTCAGGCGAGGAAAGAGCGGCGCTTGCAAGCCTGCCCATCGCATCCCTGCACCTGCTCGAAGAGGCCCAGGAAATCTTCGCCATGTGGGGGATCCGCACGCTCGGAGAACTCGCCCACCTGCCGGAAGTCGAGCTGATCACACGTCTTGGTCCCGCCGCACGCACCTGGCGCGATCGTGCCCGCGGTGCGCATCCACACATGTTTCAGCCCATCGAGCCTGAATTCACCCTGCGTGAGTTCTGCGAATTCGACGACCCGGTCGAGGAGATCGATTCCTTGCTGTTTGTAGGCGCGCGCATGATCGAATGCCTGGTTGCGCGCGCCGCAGATCGGGCCCTCTCACTGGCGCACCTGACCGCAGACATGCGTCTGGAAGGAAACAAGAGCCACGAGTGCGTCCTTCGTCCCGCGGTGCCGTCCACGGATCGCAAGTTCCTGCTCAAGCTTCTGCAAATGGAAATCGGCGCGCATCCCCCCCCGGCCGGCGTCATCTCACTGGAACTCACCGCGGACGCCGGCCGATGCGGGACGGTGCAACTGGGACTCTTCGCTCCGCAAACTCCGGAGCCATCGCGCCTCGACGTCACGCTCGCCCGGCTCAGAGCCATTGTCGGAGACGACCGCGTTGGCGTGCCGGTGCTAGATGACACGCATCGTCCGGCGAGCTTCCGCATGGATGCATTCGCGCAAGCGAATCAGGAACGAAAGAGGGAACCGGGCGTAGCGCGCATGGCTGTGCGCCGCCTGCGTCCGCCCGTGCCGGTTCGCGTTACCCAGCACGACGCCAAGCCGGCCGCCTTTCGCGATGCGGAGAATCACTACGCAGTCACCGCGGCCTATGGCCCATGGACCACCAGCGGCTGCTGGTGGTCAGCCGAGCAGTGGGACGTGGAAGAGTGGGACATCCTGGCCCGGCGCAACAACGGCGCGTCGGTTGCGTGTCTGCTGGTGCGCGACCGCACCCGCCATGAGTGGCGGCTGGAGGCGTTTTATGACTAGCCGGCTGCAGAAGAACTCGGAAGAGCGCACGAATAGCGATGGAGACCATCCCTCAGGGGCTAAAGCCCACGTTCATTTAACGGCGCTTGCGGCACGACTAAAGTCGTGCCCTTTCAAAACTTCATCCTGGCGACGAGTTTTTCCGCAGCCTTTAAAGTCGTGCCCTTTCAAAACATCGTCTCCGATCCATGGAGGCGTGGTATGACGAGCCCCGCCGTTCCCAACGATCACTCTCCGGGAACGCCGGTCTGCCACCCGGACGATGCCTGCCGGCCGCAAACAGTATCCATCCCCACCTCGAGAAAAACCGAAAGCGAGTACGTCGAACTGCACGCCTCCAGCGCCTTCAGCTTTCTTGAAGGCGCGTCGCAACCTGAAGCGCTCATCGAGCGCGCCGCCGAACTCGACATGCATGCCATGGCGCTCTCCGATCGCAACGGCGTATATGGGGTAGCGCGCTTCCACACCACGGCCAGGCGAATCGGTATGAACGCCCACATCGGCGCGGAGATCGCGGTGTCCTCCTTCGGAAACCGGCTGACCCCCCACTACTGGCAACCGCATCAATTTTCAGATGAACCTCCGCGCCTGACTCTTCTATGCGTATCGCAAACCGGGTATCAGAACCTGTGCCAGCTCATCACTCGCTTCAAAATGCGCGAAACCACCAAGGCCGAGGGCGCCGCGACGCTCACAGATCTGGAAGAATTCTCTTCTGGCCTCATCTGCCTCACGGGCGGCGAAGAAGGCCCGCTGGCGCCGGCGTTACGTAACGGCGGAGACCGCGAAGCCGGCAAGTTTCTTGACCGCATCGCCTGCATTTATGGCCGCAAGAACCTTTACGTCGAACTGCAACGCCACCAGTCGCGCGAAGAAGAGTGCCGCAACCAGGCGCTGCTGAGCCTCGCCGCTTCCCACAATCTTCCGGTAGTCGCGACCAATGGCGTGCGCTATGCGCAGGGAAACGATCGCGAGATCCTCGATGTCTTCACCGCGATTCGCAGCGGAACGTCGCTCGGCAAGGCAGGCCGTTTGCTGACCGCGAATGCGGCGCGATTCCTGCGCGCGCCGCGCGAAATGGTCGCCCTGTTCCGCGACATTCCCGATGCCATCGCCAACACGCGCATCGTGAGCGACCGGCTCGAATTCACGCTCGACAACCTCGGCTACGAGTTTCCCAAATATCCACTGCCCAGCGGTGAAACCATGGACAGCTTCCTGGCCAAGCGCGTGGAAGAGGGCGTGCGCAAGCGCTATGGGATCCCCTCCAAACGCCACCTGCTCGACAAGGCCCGCGCACAGGTGCGCCACGAACTCGCCCTCATCGAAAAGCTTGGCTTCGCCGGATACTTCCTCATTGTCTGGGATATTATTCGCTACTGCCAATGGAATGATTTTCTCGTGCAGGGACGAGGCTCGGCGGCCAACTCGGCAGTCTGCTATGCGCTGGAAATCACGGCCGTCGATCCGGTCGGTATGGAACTGCTCTTCGAGCGCTTCCTGAGCGAAAACCGTGGCGAGTGGCCCGACATCGATCTCGATCTGCCTTCCGGCGACCATCGCGAGCAGGTGATCCAGTACATCTACGAGCGCTACGGCGCGCTGGGCGCGGCCATGACGGCCAACGTAATTTGTTATCGCAGCCGATCGACGGCGCGCGAAGTCGGCAAGGCCCTGGGCTTCGAAGAAGATCAGATCGCGCGCCTCTCGAGCCTTGTCGGGCACTGGGAGTGGCGCGGCGCCAACGATACCATGGCCCGCCATTTCGCGCAGGCCGGCTTCGATGTCCGTCACCCGCGCATCGCGCATTACCTCGATCTGTGCCTCCGCATCCACGATCTACCGCGCCATCTCGGCCAGCACTCCGGGGGCATGGTGATCTGCGCCGGCCTGCTCAATCGCGTGGTGCCTATCGAGCGCGCCTCCATGCCCGGCCGCACCGTCATTCAATGGGACAAGGAGGACTGCGCCGATCTCGGGCTCATCAAGGTCGACCTGCTCGGCCTGGGCATGCTGGCCGCGGTCAAAGACGCCATCGAACTGATCCCGCTGCACTACGGCAAGCATGTCGACCTGGCCGCGCTGCCTGAAGACAAGCAGGTGTACGACACGCTGTGCAAAGCCGACACGGTTGGTATGTTCCAGGTGGAGAGCCGTGCGCAAATGGCCTCCATTCCACACAACGCGCCCACGCGCTTTTACGATCTCGTGGTGCAGGTGGCCATCATCAGGCCCGGACCCATCGTCGGCAGGATGATGCACCCCTACATGCGCCGCCGCCAGGGCAGGGAAGAAGTATCGTATCCGCATCCATCGCTCAAACCGGTGCTCGAACGCACCCTTGGCGTGCCTCTGTTTCAGGAACAGTTGTTGCGCATGGCTATGGTTGCGGCGAATTTCAGTGGCGCCGAAGCTGAGGAGTTGCGTCGCGCCGTGGGCATGCGCCGTTCCATGCAGCGCATGAAGGACCTTGAAGGCCGGCTACGCTCGGGCATGACCGAGAACGGCATCGGCAAAGAAGCGCAGGACAGCATCGTACAGGGCATCTCCTCGTTTGCGATGTATGGCTTTCCCGAGTCGCACGCGGCCAGCTTCGCGCTCATCGCGTATTCGTCAGCATATCTGAAGGTGTACTTTCTCGCCGCCTTCACGTGCGGCCTGCTGAATAACCAGCCGATGGGGTTCTACGCGCCGGCAGTACTTGTGAAAGATGCGCAGCGGCACGGCCTCCGCGTGCGACCTATCGATGTGCAGCGCTCGGAGTGGCTCTGCACGCTCGAGAACGAAACCGACCGCTCGATTTCGCTGCGCCTGGGCATGAACTATGCGAAGGGCATGCGGCAAACTTCGGCGGAGGGACTGGTCTCCGCGCGCATGAAGGACGGGCCTTTCCAGTCGGTCGATGATCTGGCCCGCCGCGTGCCCGCTCTCAATCGCAAGGAACTGGTCAGCCTGGCGCGTATCGGCGCGCTGAATTCGCTCGGCGACGTCGAACACCGCCGCGACGCGCTCTGGCAGGTGGAGCAAGCCGGACGCCCCGTCGGTCCCTTACTGCGCAACGCGCCTGACAACAGCTCGGCATCCATGCCCCTCAAGCGCATGACCACCGACGAACGGCTGGTCGCCGATTACGCAGGCACAGGGTTGACCACAGGACCTCATCCGCTTGCCTATCATCGCGAAACCTTCCGCAAAGCCGGACTGGTTTCGGCCGACGATCTCACTCGCTTGTCCAATCATCATTACGTACGCGTTGCCGGATGCGTGATAGCCCGTCAGCGCCCCGGCACCGCCAAAGGCTTCGTTTTTCTCTCCCTCGAAGACGAGACCGGCATCGCCAACGTCATCTTCACCCCCGATGCGTTCGAGCAGAACCGCGTAGTGGTCACGCGTTGCCGCTTCGTGTGCGTTGCAGGACCGCTGCAGCACCAGGATGGCGTGATTCACATACGCGCCCAGCACATCGCTCCGCTCGACATCTCGGATCTCGAGATAAGGTCCCACAATTTCCATTGATCTCCACGCGGTCTTGCGATACGAAACCCGTCCTTTGACCGCGGACAAACCAGCTCCCGCCCACCCTGCATCTCATAACCACAGGGTTCGGTTCATTTTCAACTGTTTCGAGGCGGGCACATGAAGGTCATCTCCTGCGGTCTTTTCCCGGTGTTGGCGTGTGCGTTGCCAGCCTTCGCTACGGTTACGGTCACCAGTCCGGTTCCCGGCTCGACGGACCCCTCCCCGGTGCACTACGTTGCCAGCGCCACCGCGTCCACGTGTGCCACGGGCGTGGCATCGATGGGGATTTACGTCGACAACAAGCTGGTTTACGTGGTCAGCAGCAACCAGCTCAATACCTCCATCACCATGAACGCCGGTGCCGAGCATACCGTCGTAGAGGAATGGGATCATTGCGGCGGCGCCACCTACACCACCGTGGACATCACGGTCGGAACGCCTCCGGGCGCCTCAGTCAGCATTACCGCGAATCCGCCCACCATTCAGGCCGGCAGCTCCTCGGTGCTGACCGTGACTGCCGCGCATGCCACCAAGGTGACGATCGCCGGCTCCAACGGCACCACGTACACCTTGTCTACGACCGGAGGCAAGCAGACCGTAACCCCTACCGCGACCACGACCTACACCGCCGAGGCCACCGGAGCGGGAGGAATCGTTTCCGAAACCAGCACCGTCGACGTGATTCCCGCGGCAAGCGTCAACGCCATCCAGCACGTCATCTTGATGCTGCAGGAAAACCGCACCTTCGATCACTATTTCGGCATGCTTAATCCCTACCGCAAGACCAACGGCTGGAACATCGGCGACGACGGCAAGGACTACGAAATCGACGGCATCGACGACAAGCTGACCAAAATCAGCAACCAGGACGACCAGGGCGCGTCGTATCCGCTGTTCAAGCTTCGATCGACGTGCATCGACGACGAGAGTTCGTCGTGGCTCGAGAGTTATGGCGACGTCAATCGCTGGGATTTCTCCACCACGCGCAGCATCAATATGGACGGCTTCGTGCACATCGCCGAGGGATACGCGAACAGCTGCGTAAGTACCGGTACCTGCTCAGGCAGTTTCACCGACACCACGGGCGAGCGCGCCATGGGCTACTACGATCAGGAATTTCTGAACTACTACTACTACATGGCATCGCAATTCGCGGTGTCGGATCGCTGGTTCTCGCCCGTCTCCAGCAAGAGCATTCCTAATCGCATTGCCACGTTCACCGGCGGCACCACTCAGGGCCTGGTGTTCGATCCGGGCGGCAACGACCACCTGCCGCAGCTCAACATTCCCACCATCTTCCAGGAACTCGACAGCGCCAAGGTGACTTGGAAGGTCTACTACACCACCACGCTGGATCTGTGCCTGGCGTCGAATCCGTGCTCCACGACGAATCCCAATGGCAACTATCCCGACACGACGTTCTCTTCGCTTACCTACTCGTACCAATACCTCTATCAAAATCCCTCGCACGCCGCCTGCACCGGCGTAACCAAAGCGTCGAGCGTGGTGGGCGACTCAACGAACTCATTCTGCATCGATCCCAGCCACATCGCGCCCCTTTCGCAGTACTACACCGATCTTAAGAATGGCACACTTCCCAGCTTCGCCTTCATCGAATCGGGCTCGGGCGTGAACGACGAGCATCCGGGTTCCGGTAACTCGGTACTGACCGGCCAGACCGAAGTGGCCAACATCGTGAATACGCTGATGACCAGCACCTCGTGGAAGAGCAGCGTTTTCTTCCTCTCCTATGACGAGGGTGGCGGCCCCTACGATCACGTGCCGCCGGTGGCCGGCCATTCCAACCAGAACACGGATACATCGCTGGGCGCAATTCCCGACATCTCAGCCATTGACGTGAATGCCGACAGCTACAAGCCGTGCCTGCCCTCCGGCGGCGTGGCCACCACACACTGCGACCTGGTGAGCGGGGACCCGGGAACGAAGAGCACTGATGCCGCATACGTGTACGGATTCTCGGCGCAGCTTGGTTTCCGCGTGCCTAATATCGTGATCTCGCCGTTCACGCGCCGCCACTATGTTTCGCACACCCCGATCGATCACACCGCGGTGATCAAGTTCGTCGAAAACCGATTCATCAACGGCTCTACCCACCTGACGGCGCGCGACAACGCGCAAACCAACCTGCTCGAATTCTTCGATTTCTCCAAGATTCCGTGGGCCACTCCGCCCTCCCCGCCCGCGCCGGTTACGCCGACTTCGCTGGGCTACAATCCCTGCACGCCTGCCAGCATGGGGCCTTGATTCCCGATGCCCTGGCAAAAACAGATTCAGGAGCACGTTCATTTTGAATCGCAATTCGATTGAGATCTTGGCTTCTCTCAGTTCTGTTCCCGCTGAAGATTCGATCCAGCCCATCAGCCGGCGCCGCTTTCTCACCACGGGGCTGTCCGGTTGCGCGGGGCTGGCGGTTTATTCCGGCGAGATCGAACGTCACTGGGTTGAGGTCACGTCCCGGGAGATCCGGCTGCGCTCACTGCCGGCCGCACTCGAAGGCATGAAGATCGTTCAGCTCAGCGACATTCATCTCGATGAGTTCACTGAGCCATTCCTGTTGCGCCATTCCATCGAGCAGATCAATCGCATCGCGCCCGAAGTTGTGCTGCTTACCGGCGACTTCGTCACCTATGAACTGACGCCGAGAAGGCTCTCGCTCAAGTCGGCCTGGCAGTGCGCGGAGATCCTGAGCCAATTGAAATGCCCGCAACGCTACGCCATTCTTGGCAATCATGATGTCTGGTTGAGCAGCGACGAGGTCACCCGGGCATTGGTTGCACACGGCATCCCGGTTCTGAACAACGCCTATCTGCCGCTGGAGCGAAACGGCGGCCGGATCTGGCTGGCGGGTGTTGACGATCCGGTGTGCGGCGAGCCCGATCCCGACAAAGCCATTCCTGTTTCCATTCGCAATGTTCCCAACGAGCCCGTGATCCTGATGTGCCACGCGCCGGATTATGCCGACGATCTCCTGACCCGGCCCTCCGGTCAGGCGGTCGCCCTGATGCTCAGCGGCCACACGCACGGAGGGCAGGTGCGGCTCCCGTTCGCCGGCGCGCTGGACTTGCCTCTCGGCGGGCGGAAATATGTCGAAGGTCTGTTCCGCCTTGGCTCGATGCAGCTTTATGTGAATCGCGGCATCGGCACCGTAGGCGTTCCGTTCCGATTCGATTGCCCGCCGGAAATCACTTCGTTCACGCTGCGGTCGGCCGGGGAAGAACGGGCGTAAATCAGGCGCGCGATATGGCTGCAGCCAGTCCGCGCCGCATCCAATAAACAGGGATCCGTTCACGAGCGGATCGGTGTGCCTATGGCTCTGATACCGTTTTGTATCTCTCGCTCTCTCCGGCCGCTTTCGCTGTCAACGCTGGCGGTGCCTGCTCTAATGGCCTTGCCGCTGGCGGCACAGCAAGGAGCGTCTGCCCCGCAGGCCCAACCCCCGCGCGCGCAGAGCCAGACTGCGGCGCGCGTTCCGGGACCCGCGGTGCAGGGGTACGATCCGACCCGCCCGGAAATCCAGCCGGACCTCAACCTGGATCACGATCCCATCCTTTCGCCCGATCCGGAAGACAACATGGCCTTCAATCCCAACGCGCCGGTGCCGGTCGGCAACCAGCGTGCGGGCGAGTTGAAGAAGGACCAGAACGGCGTGTACACCCTGCACGAAGACGTCGATGAAGTCCTGTTGAATTGCACCATCATCGACGAGAACGGCAAGCCGGTGATGGACCTGAAACAGAGCGACTTTCGGATATGGGAGGACGGAGTCCCGCAGGCACCCAATTCGTTTACGCACCAGGACCTTCCTGTCTCGATGGGGCTGATCATCGACAATTCGGGGTCCATGCGCGACAAGCGCGGAGCCGTGAACGGGGCGGCCATGACGTTGGTGCGCAGTTCGAACCCAAAGGACGCGTCCTTCGTGGTGAATTTCTCCGACCGCGCCTTTCTCGACCAGGGCTTTACTTCGGATATTTCGCTTATCGATCGCGGTCTCTCGCATTTCGATTCGCGCGGCACTACGGCAATGTACGATGCGGTGGCCGCTTCGGCCGATGAGTTGGCCAAGCACGGAAAGAACCCCAAGCAGGCGCTGCTGATCGTTACCGATGGCGCCGACAATGCATCGCGACTGAGCCTGGAACAGGCCATTCGGCGCGTACAGCGTCTCGGCGGCCCAGTGGTGTACACCATCGGTCTGCTGTTTGATGCCGAGCCTCAAGAAGCGCAGAGGACCAGAAGCTCGCTGGACATGCTGTCAGAAGAAACCGGCGGAATTGCCTATTATCCGCGCTCACTCAATGATGTCGACAACATCGCCAAAGACGTCGCCCAGGTTATTCGTAACCAGTACGTTGTAGGGTATCGTTCCACAAAATCGTTCAGCATCGAAGGCTACCGGACCATTCATGTCGAGATCAGGGCGCCGCACCACGGCCGCCTTATTGTTCTGACGCGCAAGGGCTACTACGCCCGGCGCATCACTCAGGGTCAACCGACGCAAACCGCCCAGCAAGCGCGGCCTTGAGGGTAGTTTTTCAGCGGGAACGACCAGGGGCACGAGGATTCTCGCACACACACTGTGTCTTCCACTGCACTGTCATCCTGACACTGAGCGTAGCGAAGTGGAAGGATATGCGGTTCATTGGGGAAGCCAAGCGGCGTTTACTTCCGAATTGATGACCACACACTCAGAACAGCAAGAAACAAGCCAATACTAGGAATGAAGCTGCTAGGAATCGCTATTCGGCCTTTTCCTTAGCGATTCAAGCCGCTCCTTCAACGCATCCTCAAGAGAGTCGATGGCGGAAGGTAAAGCGCCCAGGGGCCGCACTTTTGCTCCTGCGCGCGAATTGAGCTTAATAGCAGAATTGAAAAAGGCCTGAATGGAACCGAGATAAGCCAACTGTGCGCGCTGCGCACTTATCAACTCCTCACGAGTGGCTTGCCCGGCCAATACTACTCGAGGTCGCTCCCGGGGCTCAGCGTTAATCAACTCGTTGGTCCGTTCAATGAACTCCTCTTTCCAAATGCTACGTGTGCCCTTCACCACCAGGAGGCCATCCAAGCACTGAGTTTCCGTCATCGTCTCGAGCCGTTCAACCATCTCGATGAATACGGCCCTGAAGTGTTGAAGAAAATCCTCCCGCTCATTCATACGGCACAGTCTACGCCAAGCCCTGCCTTCAGATTGCCGTCAGATGCCGTAAAAAGACGATCACACCATCTATTTCGCTGATCCGTTCAACCCGGCAAACGGCAACCGCAGACCCTTCGCCGTCGGCCCGGGATGACAGCGTGAGGAAGGGTTCACGCGAGCGGCACAGAAAAAGGGACCCTCGAGGGGCCCCTTTTCATGTCCAGGCCAAGCCAATTAGTGCAGATGGAAACCTACGTCGATGATGAGCTGTACCGCGACCGGATGTCCTTCGTACATGGCCGGTCTGAACTTGTACATCCGCACGGCTTCGACTGCTTTTTCATCCAGGCCCATGCCGAGGTGCCGGATTACGTGAACGTTTTGCGGATTGCCCTGGCCGTCCACAATGAGCCCGATCTGAACGCTGCCCTGGAAATTGTCCGCGCGCGCTTCGGGCGTGAATTCCGCATCCACGGCGTGAATCACAACCGGCGCGCTCACGCCACCCCCCACGCTCATGACGCCGCCGCCGTAGCCGCCCCCGCTTCCCGGGCCGCTGCCGATTCCGCGTCCCGATCCGAGGCCGCCGCCCAAGCCGGCACCGAAGCCCGAACCGCTGCCCCTGCCCTGCGACGCCAGCGCGATCTGCGGCGACTGCGGCATGCCCAGGTTGGGAAGGTTGGAATTGTCGGGCAGCTTCACCTGCACCGTTGGTTCGGCAGCCAGCTTGGGATGATCGATGCGCAGAATCTGGGGAGCCAACACCGGGATATCTTTCTTCACCTCCGGCGGCTTGCCCTTTGTCGGCTCAATGATCTGATGCGCGCCTCCGCCGCCACCCCCGCCTTCCTTGGGTGCTACAGGGAGAATCTTGGGCGGCGGCGGGGGAGCGTAGAGCGTGATGTCCACGCCCGTGACCCTTTTCACCGCCGGGATCACGACCTTCACATTGACGCCAAGATAAAGGACAAGACCAATGATGGCGCCGTGCACGATGAAGGAGACGACCGTGGTTCTTTTCGAGCGCTGAACTTTGAACGGATCTTCCCCGCGCCACAAAGCTCCCTGCGGAGCGATCGCAGCGGCGGGAGCGGCCACTCCACCACGTGGGACGATGGGTGCGATCTGGGAAGATAATCGTCAGGGTCCAGAGCCAGGGACGATCGGTTGTACACCTCTGCTTCTGGCTGCAGATCGTCGGCGGTGCTCGCATAGAGTCTGCCGCGCGCGATGGGTCTCGGAGTCCTGGTCGATTGCGCCATAAGAATGTCTCCGGGTGGTCAGAGATCCCGGCATCTCCTCTCGGTGGACCAAAGTTGGCTATCCCAATTGAAGACGCCGTGCTGCGATAGCTTGTCTCTTTCCCGGCGTGCAGGATCTCCGCCAATGCGTTACCAGATGCCCTTGTCGCTTCCCGTGATCTTCTGGCCGACAACCGCGGCCGTGGCCAGCCAGGGGAGCAAGCTGAGGCGAGCGCCGCTGTGCAATTCGCGCCTGCGCATCAGTCCGGCTAGTTGCTTTCCATAGAGTCTCGCTGACTGGGGCAAAATGGGAACGCGCAAAAAGTCCTTGCTGAAGTAGATTTCGGCTCCGCCGAATCGCGCCTCGTCAACCACGAAGCGGGGCAAATCGAGGCCCGATCCCCGGTAGCTCTTGATGTAATCGGAAACGATCACGAGATAAGTGGCCACGCCCTCCCAGATGCCGGCATCGAGCGCCGAGGCACGGAGGTCGTCGTAGTCGATGTGTCCGGAGCTCTGCCAGCTCCGCGCTGTCGACGATGTCGCACAGGCGGAAATAGAAATGTCTGTACATGCGCTGCAGGTCGAGATCATAATGCGGTCGGAGGTGGACGGGAACCCGGAACAGGTACTCGCCGATGGCAATAACGCGGGTGCGCCTGACGAGCCGGGACGCCATGGCGAGCTGTTCTCCGGTCTGTCCCAGCCGTCCCATGTGAATCTCTACGGCTTCCGGCAGGCCGGGAACGACGAAGTTCCATTTGTGAGCCAGGCGATCGCCCAGACTGCGGGGCGCGATTTCGGCTTTGAAGCGGGCCGCCATGAGAGGGATGATTTCGCCTGGATCGGCATCGGTGTAGAGGTCGAGGTCGCTGCCCAGATCGGGCCAGTGATCGAGCGACTTGATCACCGCGACATCGTGTCCCTCGCTTTCGAGCGCGAAGCATATCTCGTGAAGAAATGCGAATCGCAGTCTGGATGCGCGTATTGTTCGGCGGCGAGCGCAGCCTCCGCCCATGCGATGCGATTCTTGATCTTCCTCTTCCGCGAAGGTCCTCGAGAAGAAGATTCAGCCCGCGAACGATCACGTGATTGAGACTTGCAAGAGTCACCAGGCAATCAAATTGATCACGGCTCATGTCCCGCGATCCGGGGTTGCGCTCCGGGGGCCAAGAAGCAGCCGGGACAGGATCGACATGTTGGCTTGCGGACTGGAGACTGTGCGGCTGCCATAGTCATGAGCTGACGGTGCGAAATCCCTTCTTGGCAGGTGAAATTATTGGGGGGAGGTTCCGCCGGAGGAACATTGGGCGACGGCTGATTCTGGGGCGATGTCCGGCGCCGCGCGGCGTCAGTTCGATCGGCCCGGTTTCGCGCCGCCGCCGCTCGCTGTACTGTTCCAGCGCGTCATCCACTTTTTGATTGCTGTCGGCAGCGACCGTGAGCAGGGCTTGCCCTTCGGCCACGCGCTCGGTCGCGAGTCCGACGCGCGGCCGCGAATCCGCGGCCTTGCGGGCTTTTTCATAGAAGAACTGGGCCGTCTCCAGATCGCCGTCCTTCTCCGCCACGTAGCCAAGGTTGTTCAGAGTGAATGCGCTTTGCGGATTCAGCGAATAAGCCTTCAGAAAATTCTGGCGCGCAGTGGTCCAGTCGTTCTGGTTGGCGGCCGCGACCCCGTGCATCGTGAACCCAACCGAGCGTGCTTCTGACGGGTCCATGCTCTCGATCCTCTTCCGCAGCCGACGGGCGCTTTCCGCGGCCATCTTGCTCACCGGGCGGCCGCGCCATTGTTCTTCCATCGTCACCACAACCGGTTCCCCTGACTGAATCTCCGCGGCATGGTCGTAGCATTGCAACGCAGTCTGGTAATCCCCGATGGCTTCATGCGCCACACCCAGATTGTTGAACGTGAATGCATTATTCGGATCGAGAGCCTTCGCCGCTTGCAGAATCCCGATGGCATCGAATCCTCGGTTCTCTCGCAGTAACCGCATGGCGTCCATGTTCATGCGGTTCACTCGCATCGGCAGGTCGTCCAAGCCGTCCAGGGCCGCCCGCATCGGCTTGCCCTCCAGGCCTTTCGCATTGCTCCGATCGATATCGGCGGTCGAACTCTGCTTGAGCGCCAGGTCGTAAAAGCGCCGCGCGCGATCCAATTCTCCCTGCAACTCCGAAACGTAGCCCAGGTTGTTGAGGGTGAAGGGATCGGTGGGGTCGTAAAGGTAGGCCCGATAAAAAAGGACTCCAGCCCTTTCGTAATCGTGCTTTTTGACGGCGTCGACGCCCTCGCGATTCAGCCGCTGCACCGGCGTGAGCTGGGTGCGTCTTGGCAAGGTGATGCGCAGGCCATCGCCAGCCCAGCACACCTGCATCCCTAAGACACAGACAGCAAGGACTCGAAGGGTTCTATGTAGCATCCTGGGCATCGTGCTCTTTTCACCTACCTCGATGCAGCCCGCGAGGGCTTTGGCGCTGGGCACACTATGTTTTGATGCGAGGTGGAAAGTGGTGTTGCTTTTAGAGCAGGAATGCGCCGGGAGCGCCGGCCACGCGGATCCCCCTCATTAAGATGCAGAAAGCTGAGCCATCGCGCATCCCCCTGTTCTCATCCAACCTAAAGAGGCAATTGCCCTTAAAAAGAGGACTTGGCGAATGGATCGTTTCCTATCCGCGGCCCTGCTCGGAAGCATGGCAGTTTTGACCGTAATCCCTGCCCATGGGCAGCAAATCCCGAATCCGCAGCCGGATATGAAGTCCGCATTCGCCAACGCCGATTTCTCCCCGCTGCCGGCCCTGCCCAAAGGAAAGAGCACCATTCTGGGTGGCCAGATCCGCAGTCTCGATCCGGTGCTCGATCAATTTACGCTCCGCATCTTCGGCGAGCGCCCCATGAAGATCCTGTTCGACGAGCGCACCCAGGTGTACCGCAACGGGGTACGCATCCCACTGCACGAACTCCGTCCCGAGGAGCATGTCTCGGTGCAAACTGCCCTGGAGGGATCCAACGTCTTCGCCATCAGCATTCACATGCTTTCCGACCTGCCGCAGGGCGAGACCCAGGGACACATACTGGGATACAATCCCGCTTCCGGAGAATTGACCGTCGGCTCGTCGCTCACCCGCGATCCCATTCGGCTGGTCGTGCGCCCGGCCACGCAGGTGGTCCGCGTCGGACAGAGTGCCTTCACATCGCAATCCGCAGGCCAGGCGGATTTAGTCGCGGGAGCCCTGGTGAACGTCCGGTTCGACGCAGACGAAAAGGGAAGAGCAGTGGCGGATCGCGTAACCGTGCTGGCACGGCCGGGATCCGATTTCGCGTTCAGCGGAAAGCTGTCTTCGCTCGATATGCATTCCGGCATCCTGGTGATCCTCGATCCCCGGGATCAGAAGAGCTATCAGATCTCCTTCAATCCTGGACGCCTGCCCATCAGCGGCTCGGTTCACCCCGGGGACCAGGTGCGCGTAACGGCCACATACGATGGCGTGCGTTATACCGCCATCGAACTCGTCCAGAATCAGCAATCCCAGCCCTAATTGCTGCTGCCGCGCCTCACGGTCCAACGCTATCCGGCGTGCAGGGATCATAGCCCAGGCTGCTCTTGGTCACCGCAGCCGGCGGCATGGGCGGCGTCAGCCAGGGGATGGTGTTGAAATCGAAAAAGTCAAACATGTTTGGCTGGGCCGCGTCCCGGCCGGTCAGCGAAGCTCCTCCCAGGAAACGATTCTCGACAAACCGGATCACCGCCGTATGGTCCATCGGAACGTGCGACACGTAGTGCTTGCGGGCAAACGGCGAAATGACCAAGTTTGGCACGCGGAAACCTAACTGCGCCGAGAAGCCCTGAACCGCCGCCGCATCCGTGGCTTTTGCGCCTGGATCGTTGGCCGCCAGGTCGCAATGCGTGCTGGGCGTTCCCCCGGTCGGCACGCATGGTTTGAAACCATCCGGGTTGACACTGATTGCGGAAATATCCGCCGCCGTGATGGAAGGATCGGTGTAATCGTTCGAATGGCCCGAAACCGGCGGAACGTGATCGTAAGGACCGCCGCCCTCGTCGTACGCCATGAAGAAGACCGAATCGAGCCAGGATGGGCTCTGCATCAGGGCGTTGATGAGGGACGCCACCTGGGCCTGGCCAACGATAATGGATTGCCCCGATCCCGGATGCTCGTCGCTGAAGCCATATCCGGCCTCGATGAACGCGAAGCTCGGCAGCGTGCCGCCGGTCAGATCGGTGAAGTAATTGGCAATCGGGCTGATGTGCGTGGGATCGATGCAGAAAGAGTTCGTGGTATCGCCCACCACGCTGGAAGCCTGGGTGGGCGCGACACATGCTTGCGCCCCGGGATTCTCATAAAAGTATTTCTTCGAATACAACAGGTTGGAAAAGTCGCTCGCCGGATATGGCGCATTGGGCGAGCCGCTGCATGCCGAGCCGGCCGCGCAGCCGCCTTGTGTGGCGATGTAGTACATCTTCCACGATACGTTGGCCGCGTCGAGAGCCGCAAAAATGGTGGGAATGTCTAGCTGGGGAAGATTGTCATTGCCCCCGGGGTCCTTCACCAGGCCCTGCGTGGTGCCGCCGGTGAAGGTTGCGATGCGGTTGTCCACACTCTTGCTCGAAACCGGCGAGAACCAGCGATCGGAGAGCGCGAACTGCGACGCCATGTAGTAGTAGTAGTTCAGAAAATCCTGATCGTAATACCCCATCGAGCTTTTCCCGGTCAAATCGGAGAAGTTCCCGGCGCACAGGCCGGCGCCGGTTGGCCCCGACTTCGTGCAGCTCTTGGCGTAGCCCTCGGCATTATGGACAAACCCGTCCATCGAGATTTTCCGGGCGGTGGAGAAATCGTAGCGGTTGACATCGCCGTAGCTCGCCAGCCAATCCGAGCTCTCGTCTTCGATACACGTGCTCTTGAACTTGAAGGGGGAATACGCCGTGCCTTCGTCGTCCTGGTTGCTGATCTTGGTTAACTTGTCGTCGATGCCGTCCACCTCGTAGTCCACTCCGTCGTCCCCGATGTTCAGGTTGTTCGTGTGCCGATAGGGATTGAGCATCCCGAAGTAGTTATCGAAGGTGTGATTCTCCTGGAGAAGGAAAATGACATGATCGATCGAGGTGAAGGTGCCGGTGGTGACCAGGAGGCTGACCGATGCGGTTGCCATGCCGTTTTTACCCACAGCGGTCGCGGTGTATTTTGTGGTATGCGTCGGGGTTACGGCTAGGGTACCGCCGGTGGCAGGCAGGGTAAACGTGCTCCCGTCGGAGCCGGTGACCGTAATCTGGGTGACGTTGAGGGCGGTCACGGTCAGATTGGCGGAGCCACCCGCGGAAATGGCCAGCGGATAGGTATAGATGGCAACCGCGGGCGTAGTCGACCGGTCGCTTCCGTAGAACAACGCGCAGCCAGTGATCAGGGAGGAAACCAGAAAGCCAACCAATCCCAGCAGGACAGGGCGGAACGTTCCATTAGCGCGCACTGCCATCGAACCCGTTCTCCTTTCGCGTTCAACGCGCCCCGCTGCAGTGAAGGAGCAGGGACCGAGTCACCCGCCGTACGGCATGTCAGTAGTGCAATTCAGCGACAGTTCGCCTGGTTCAGCGCCGGGACCGCCGCGACGTTCGTTCTGCACTTGCAGACCGTCTTTCGCAGCCCGCGCGAAGGGATCGGGACACGGCTCGAGCTGAGCGTATTCGGGCGGAGATCCGTCCTGGCTTTCTTCCTGCGGCGCGAACAGCCCGGAGTGCAGGCTCCATTGCGGCGAAACGTGCCGGGCGGCCAGACTCCGAAGCCAGGTTCGGCGTCCTTCGCGTTGCAGTCCGGGATCGCGAATCTCCCGCTTGCAGCGGTTCAATTCGAACCAGCGCAGGTAATTGTCCACCACCCGGGTCATTGTCATTTCCACTCCCGCCGCGAAGTTGTGGTGGGCCATTTGACGTTGCAGGCCGGGCGACTGCAGGATGGCGGACAATTGACCGGCAAGATCGTGGGCGTCGCCGATCTTGTAAAAGCGAACCGCCATGTCTTCATCACTGACCATTCCGCGAAAATCGGGAATGTCCGCGCACACGATGGGTATGCCGTATTCGCAAGCCTGATGCGCCGGGCCGCTGGACCCCGTAGCGGAGTCGTACGGCAGCACCAGCACCGATGTGCCCTGGAACAGTTCCGGTATATCTTTTTCCGGGACGTATCCGCGAAACTCTATCGGCAGGTCAGGCGGCTGCGCGTCGCGTATCGATTCCCAGTATCCGGCCCGGGTGTGATGGTTCGCGCCGGCCACAATCAGGCGCGCATTGGGCACTTGCTCCAGGACCTTGGGAAATGCTTCCATCAGCGTCTCCAGCCGCTTGTACGTGCCCCAATGCCCAATGGCGAGAATCCGCTGGTCCGGATTGCCGCGCCGGGAAAAATCGGGCGGCGTCGGAATGGACGTTGCGAAGGTTCCGTGAGTTCCCGGCAGGACATTCTGGGCGCTGTACTTGGTGATCAACGTCCTCCGGTAGCCCGGAAGCAGCACCGACACCGAATGCGCCTTCAATAGGGCGCGGGTCGCAAACTCGGTGCCGATCCGCATGATGCGATCGCGGTGCACGCCCGCGGCTGAGAAGTCGACATGCTCCAGCACATTATGAAGAGTGATGTGGGTGTAAAATCCCGCGGCCCTCGTCAGGGCAGGAGCCGACAATCCGGCAAACGCGGCAAAGGGAGTGTCCGGCGTACCGAAGCTCGAGAAAACCAGGTTGAACCACACCACGTCCGGTTTTAACTTGCGAATCGTGTTCAATACACGTACCGGCGTTGAGAGCGTGCCGAATCTCCAGCAGCGAATGACATTGAACCCGGGTAATTCCTCCTGTGGGCTTACCGACAGTGGCTTTCCGTCCTGGTCGGTCGCAAAATCGTACTGGGTCAACTCATCGGCCAGGATGAAAAGCTCCACATCCGGATGCCGCTGCAGTTCACGCGCGATATGAAATGCGTATTCGTTCAATTGCCGCCCGCTGGGTGGGAACGTGGCCACCAGACAGATTCTCATTGTTGTTCAGCCTCGGATTCAAAATAGACTTATACGTACATAGGGTTTGTATTGCGTATTTTGACCACCGGTGAAATTGAAGAAGGTCTCCTCCTGCAGACCCGCGGAAAAACGAATCGGATACTCCAGCACCACCGCGCCGGAGTCGTCGTGGAACCTGCGGCGGACCGGCCGTGCATAGGTCACCGCAAATCCGTTTTGAAAAGCATCGTAGGCGTGAAAACTCCGCGGGCTCGAGAACGCCGTGTTGGCCTGGAAATCCCAGTTGCGGTTAGGCCGGTACTCGACCATGCCCGCCGGGCGAAGATTCTGTGCGGTGCCTTCGGCCGCCGAGACCACCCGCCACGAACGCAGATCTTCCACCACCGCTCGGGCATTGAATCGCTCTGAAAATCGGCGTTCGAGTCCGATGTAGGCCGAGGTGTAGTAATTCTCGAAACTGGCCGGCGTAAAGAACTGGTCGGTTGCGCCCCAGCCGGTTACCAGCGCCGTCTTGCCCCAAGGCGCCCCCACGCGGAAATCCAAAGCCGCGGTCCAGGTTCTCGAGTGGAGATTGCTTTCCGTGAACGGCCCGGCCTCGCGGATGATGTAGCCGCTGGCGGACAGCGCGTTGAAAAACGAACTCGTATTCATGTACACGAACCAGCGGAACAGGTTCTGATTCATCTGAACTGGTGATTCCGTGTCGCGCCGAATCGTTGTCTGGAACCCCCCATTGAAGGTGAAGACGTTCGGTCCCAGGTTGAACGTGGGGTTCACCCCGAGATTGATGTTCCAGTCCGTCGTATTGCGGTTCACGATCGAGTTGTACGCCGGCACGGAAATCTCGCCCCGCTGGTTTCGCACCTGGAAGAACCCGCTGGGAGTGGGAACATGAGGAACGTGAAGGTGGAACGCGCCCGTCCACTGGGTCTGAAGTGAAGATCGCGGCGGAGGTAGCAGCGGGTTTCCCGGCGCGTCGAGCTTGGCATCGAGCACATAAACCGTCGAATCTTCAAACACCGGCTCCACAGAAAAGTCGGAGAGCGTGCTCACGCTGGGCGTAACCCTCAAACCCTCGTCGGCTCCCGCCTGGAGCAGGCTTTCCTCGGCCGCCGGATCTTCTCCGCCCGCATTGGTGGCCTGCGCGAACGAGGTCAGCGCCCCGGTATTATTGTGCTCCTGCCGGAAAACATTCGCCTGCGCCAGCAGGTACTGATAATCGGTGGTGCTGTTGGCCTCCGCCTTCACCGCATCCAGTTCCGCATGAGCCTTGGCGGTATCTCCAAGGGCCAGGTAGTTGTTGGCTAACCCGATGCGCACCTCGGCGTCCGGCGCGCCGGCCATCTTCGCACGCTGCAGGTAGCTCTGCGACAGGTGATAATCGTGATTTGCCCGGAAGACATCCGCGGCT
>CAVPNO010000136.1:0-137176 GCA_963706455.1 uncultured Acidobacteriota bacterium
GCCAGCGGCATCGCGCTCAGAAACAACACCCACCGTTTCCATTGCACATGCTGCGTCACGTAGGCGTAGGCCGCAGTCACGGTGGTCAGCGCCATGAGCGACCGGATCCCGCTGCACGGCGCGGCCACATCGAAATGGAACACCCGGGAATAAATCCCCGTCCCGATCCGCGTCGTCTCGATCCCCAGCAGGTTCAGGATGGTGGTCGACGATCGGGCCATCAATAATTGCAGCGGAAAACCGACTCGCTCATCCAAAAAATTCAGTGGAATCATCAACAGAAGAAAAGTGATGGGGAAGAAAAGCAGGCGGAAGACTCCGCGTCCGCCGAGCGCCAACGCCAAACCATGAAGCAGGATCACGAAGGAGAACACAACGATGCGGGGTTGCATGGCTTTTACGCCGAAGTAATAGATCGCCATTGCCACAGCCACCAGGGCGACTCCCCGCGGATCGGAGTCATCCATGAATTCCCGGATTCCGTCCCACAATGCCGCCACTTGCCAGAACAAGAGAAAGGGCGCCAGCCGAAGCGCGTAGGGCGCCAGCGAATCCGAGATCATGTCCGGAGCTACCAAAACAACCATGGTGGCTCCCAGTGCGATCCAGTAGGGATTCCAATTTCGCTGCTCGTTGGCGGTGTTGCTGGAGAGATTCCACCAGAGGAGGAAAATCGCGATGAGGGGAATCAGCGGCCCGTGCGAGTAATTGGAGACATGACTCCAATGACTGGTGAGCCAGATGTAGCAATTCAACTGGGAAGCGTGCTCCGCCTCAACAGTTTGCACAAAATAGGCGTAGTAGACCAAACCGGCCAGAACCACCCCAAGGGCAACCTTCACCCAGTCGACAGTACTGGAGGGAAGTCTGACCGCCGCAATCGAAGTCCCGTTACTCATTCAGATCTGATATTTGAGGGCAAACTCGTGAAAATCCCCAGCAGTTTAAGGCCACCCAGCATCGTTGTCAAACCCGCCCGCTTGCTGTCCTGCGGGCTCTCGGCTACCATCCCGCAATGAAACGGCTCATCCTTTTCGTGCTCGTCCTCGCCTTGGCAAGCTGCCAGCGCTCCCGCCAACCCGAACCAGCCACCCTGACGTTTGCCCGCGGGGCGGATTCGCAGAAGCTCGACCCCGCCGACGTGGACGACGGCGAATCGATGAAGGTCCTCGTCAATGTCACCCAGGGTTTGGTGCGCTTCAAACACGGCACCACGGAGCCCGAACCCTGCCTGGCGACTTCCTGGACCATCAGTCCCGACGGTCTCACCTACGCCTTCCAACTCCGCCCGGGCGTTAGCTTTCATGATGGCACACCGCTCGACGCGCAGGCCGCCGCGTTCAGTTTTCTCCGGCAAATGGACAAGTCCCACCCGGCGCATCTGCGGGATGCCACGTTCGCGTACTGGTCGGCCATGTTCAACATGATCACCGCGGTCGAGGTCGTCGACCCGATGACGTTGCGCCTGCGGTTGCGCGAGCCGAATGCGCCGCTGCTCGCCAGCCTCTGCATCCCGGCGGCGCATCTCATTAGTCCGAAGTTCATCGATCAGCGTCATCCTGTTGGCACCGGTCCGTTCCGCTTTGTGGATTGGACACCCAACGAGCGCATTGTGCTGGAAGCCAATCCCGATTACTGGGAAGGCCAGCCCAAAGTCCAGCGCGTCATCTTCAAGGTCGTTCCCGACTCCGCCACCCGCTTGATCCAGCTTCAAACGGGCCAAATCCAGGCAATGGACGGCATCGATCCGAACGATCTGCCCATCATCAAGCGCGACAAATCACTGCAGTTGATCACGGCGCTGGGATTGAATGTTTGCTACCTCGCCTTCAATTGCCAAAAGCCGCCACTCGACAACAAAGTCCTGCGCCGTGCCATCGCCGCCGCCATCAACAAGAAGGACATCATCGATGACGTCTATCGCGGCGCGGCCATCGTTGCGCGGAATCCTCTGCCACCGTTCGTCGCCGGCCACAACGACGCGATCCCGGAACAGCTCTATGAAACGGTTCAGCCCTGGCCCGCCCTGCAGCATCCGTTGCGGCTTGAAGTGATGACGAATCCGCGACCGTACTTGCCCAATCCGCTGCGCGCCGCGGAGATGATCAAGTCCGACCTGGCAAAGATCCAGGTCCCCGTCGAAATTGTCCCGAATGAATGGGGTGCGCACCTTAGCCGCACCGAGCACGGCGACCACGAATTGGCGTTGATGGGCTGGGTGGGCGACAACGGTGATGCCGACAATTTTCTCTACGTGCTCCTCGACAAAGATACCGCCACGCTCGGTTCCGCGCTTAATATCTGTTTCTGGATGAATGATTCCTACCACGATCTCATGATCGCCGCGCGCCGTGAACTCGATCCCGCGAAACGCGCCGCGCTCTATCACAAATCGCAGGAGATCATCTTCGAGGAAGCACCCATGGTTCCGCTCGCGCACGCCGAATCGCTGCTGGCTTGCCGCGCGAACACCAATGGCATCCTCTTCGAGCCCAACGGCGATATCCTCTTCTACAAAGCTACGGTGAATTGAGCACACGAAACACGATGAAGCGTCCGCTTTCCGTTATCCGCTGAAAATGCCGGAGTTGTTCCGGATGGTTCTCGAACAACACCACGGCGCAACGGACATCCAGCGGCCCCAGTTTGTTAGCCTTGTAGCGTCGCGAATCCTGTCCGTTATACGAGAACCCCGCATCATATATGAAGTAGTCGGCCTCGTACTTGCGCGCAAAGTCATAGAATTGCTCCTCGCTCCCATAAATCGCCGCCAGCATCTCGCGATAGCGTTCGCGGATCCGTTGATTCTCGAATTTCGAATGCATGATGATCGGCCGTCCTGTGTGCGCGAGGAACACGGGCGACTCCGAGATCGAGGCGAGCACAACGGCGTTCGTCGGCGTGTTTTCCTGCAGCCATTTCACGATCGGGCGATACTCGTTCGGCGCCGGCTGCTGCCGTTCCAGTGGCAGGAAATTCAGCATCGCCAATTGCCACACGGCGGCGACGAAAACCAGCCACTTTCCCCAGATGTACTGCGCCGCCAGTCCCGCCGCCACCACCGCGACCGCAAACCCCAGGAACGTGAAACAGCGCAATGCCATCCACGCCAGCGGCACGAGCAGCAGGGTAAACACGATGAAAATATTCGTGGCGCAAGGGACGCGCTTCCCGCTGGTTAACAAGAATGCCACCGACACCAGCGCCAAGGGCCCACAAAACAGCAAGCTGCGCCAGAACTCGCGCCATGGCGCGGTTTCAAAAGAGCCCCCCTCCCACAACAGCCGCGCTTCCCACGGCAGGTCCGCGGGATTGACCGGTTTCACGCCCAGGAGACGCAGCTTGTACACGAAGAGTTGGTACACGTGCGCGTACTCGCCGGAGGACTTTAACAAGAGCGCGCTCAAGAGCAGCCAGCCCGCCGCCCAGCCCGCAAACACCAGCGTCGCCCGCTTCCGTCCGCCATTGATCCACACCGCCAGCGCCAGCGCGTAGAGCACGCACATCGTCGGCGACAGAAAAACATGCTTCGCCCGCAACACGGGAATCAACAAAGTGCCCGCCGCCAGCATCAGGACGAACCACGGAAGCCGCGGCGTTTCTCCTTTGCTGAGGTACACGATGGTCGTGGCCACCACCAGTGGTGCCATCACGAACTGCGTCAGGTGCCAGCTTGCCAGCGCCGCGAGCCAGAACAGCGCAGCCAAAATTTGGTCGCGTTTCCGCTGGTCCTGCAACGCGCGCACGATGAAGTAGAGCCCGAAAATCATCAGCGGAATCGCGAAGTCTTCGCGCAGAAACAGGTTCTTCACTGTCCGTCCATAACTCGGGTACAACGCCGCGTCGAGCGCACTGGCGAAGATCCCCGCCGCATTGCTGCGCCAGAGCGCCCGCGCGAGGAAAAAGACGCCGAACAACGACAGGCTGGAAACGAGACAGTCGTACCAAACCACAAAAACATGCAACGGCATCGACGGATTCAACCACCGGTACAACACGCCGACCGGCACTTCCATCGCCACGGTGAACTCCGCCCAGTCATCAATCGTGTCCGGATACTGGACCGCGCGGTCGCGCGAGAGCTGGCCCCAGTCACGGATGGGATGCGACGCAAAGAACTTTGCGAACCGATACTGAAACGCACCCTCGCTCCAGAATTGCCCCACCTCATCCTGCGCGTCCCAGGTCGGATTGGAAAAAATCTTCGCCGTCTTCAGGTGAACGTGAAACGCGTATAAAGCAGTGACCACTGCCAGGCAAAACAAAAGTCGCCGCCATGAGTTCGTCATCGCAGCGATTCTTAACCGCGACACCCCACGATTACAAACCCCTTGTGGCCGCGAAACCCTTTGTAGAGTGGGAGCGCGGTCTTCCTTTATCATTGTAGCCGGAGGTACGTTCTCACCCCGAGCGCCTTGGGAGGTCTTCAAAAGCCGAGTCAGACGAGACGCCGCGATGCAGTTTTCGCGGCAAACGAACCCGATTCACAATTCCACCTCACAATTCCTAACAATTTCTCCCCCAGCTACATCCAACTGAATTTCTGCTCGACCAAATCGGGTTCGTTTCGCAGAAACACATGTTTTTTCACGCCTTATCTGCCCCTTAGTGGCGCGGGCGTCCCGCCCGTGGCCCTCCGCATTTGAGTTGAACAGGCATCCCGCCTGTACGCTTTCGCCGCTGCCGCCGCGCTCGGTGAGCGCGGTTCCGTCCGCGCCGTTGTGCGCCGGTCTCCAACCGCGCACTCCCCCCCGAATTGTAGGGCACGCGGCCCGCGTGCCGTCGTATCTGCCTTCTCCACGTTGCGCGCTGAAAATTAGACGGCCCGCCCCGAATCCGTTTCGGGGCTCGGCCTTCCAGCCTTTCATCCCTCTGCATTCATCATTCATCTTTGCTGCGCGCGCCCAACCCTACCCCAATTCAATCCCAGCATCCAGCAAAATTATCGATTGCCGATATTGCACGCGGAAACCTCGACGCCCGAAGGGCATTGCTCGGGAGACTTGAGCGGAGCCAACTGAGCGCAACGATCTGGGAGCTTTTTACGGAAAGCGCGTAAGCATTGAGGTTTCAGAGGGTAGAATCCGTCAGAAAACGGGCTTTGGGGGGCCCCGTTGTTGCTATAATCCGTCAGCCGCCACGACCGCGTTCCCCGGCTCGCGCCGGTATTCGGTGTTTTGGGCAGATTGCGAGAATGAAGACTTGACGAGAAACGGAAACGTAGTTAGTGGACTGAAAACAAGATGAGTGTTTCAGGTAATGACCGAGAAGAGTTGTTTGAACACTTACGGTACAGAGGGAATGTGTGCATATCGGGGCTGACTGCTGCGGGCAAGACAACGCACAGCCACCTGTTGGCGGGTGAGTTTGGCCTGACGTATGTTTCGGGATCACAGATCCTGTTGAATTTCAAGGGGGTAGGGTGAGCGCGTTCTCAGAGAACGGAGTGAGTGTCAAGAAAGTCTTCATGATCAAGTGCGGAAAACTGTTAGCAAAAACCAATCGGGCGTTCTCCCCATCCTGAATGCACACCGTAGGCTGGGTTGTAAAGCTTTCAACGTGGGATGCAAGTTTGCAGGTTTGAATAGGGTTCGTGGCAATTTGAAATATTGGCCAAAAGAGCCGCACCTAAGAGGTATTCAAGGCTGCCCTAGATCGGGGCGATCGTGGCAGACGTTGCGGATCAAGTTGATCAGGCGGTTGCGGTTTTTCGCCCTGTCTATGAGGTATAAGACACATTCCGCCTGTGTACGGCCAGCCATGTCATTGTCCATAATACTCTCATTGGAGATTCCAGTAACAATTGAATCGCCGACTTGAAGTTCTGCATAATCAACCCAAATTGAAAGTCCAAGATTCTTGAGGTTGTTCACCAGCATACGAACAAAGTCATGGTCTTGACTACTGTGGCTAATGAAAATTCTTGGAGCTTTGGGCTGTTGTTCCGCGATCTTAGCCCTTAAGGACTCAAGATAATCTTCGCCGTTGCCGGTGACCCGAAGAATTTGCACGGCAATAACTACAATATGAAACGCAGATGCACGTGGTGGCGTGCGTATCTGGCTCGGATTGGAATTCGATTTCACCGTTGTGCACGTTGGTCGTGACGCGGTTGCTGATCACCAGACCCAGGCCCGTTGCCGACCAACGCCTTGGTGTGTCGGTAAGATGGCCTTACGGCGCGTTCGTCGAGGTGTTTTCGAAGACTACGAAGTCGGCGCGGACGTGGACTTCGGGGATTGAGAACAGGATGAAGAATTGTTCGTCTTGTTCGATCACGATATTCGCGGGCGTCAACGGGCCGCCGGGTTGGACCCCGCCGTTTTTATACATTCTGTTAACCGCTTTCACGCGGCTGGCGGGCACGATCGTAAAAAGTCCCAGAAGCTTGAAACCGTGGTCATGGCCCACGGCACTCAGCTTTTGCACGTGAAAATTGGCCTGGGCAAGCTTGACCGTCGTTAGGGACCGGGGCGCTTCGGGAGCGCTCGCGGGGGGATCCGGCGTAAGGGCCAGGGGCTCCAAGACCGAGCATCCCGCCAGCAACACCGCCGCCAGGGCGCAGGCGAAAAGCCTCGTACAAGACTCCTTAAATTTCCGCAGGTTCACCATTCTCTCCGATTGTCGGGGCGCTCCGAAAGCTTTCGGAGCGCCGCTACACCAAGCCTGCCGGGTTTCAATGTTCCAGCTGGTGCCGTAGTGATCTCCTTTGTCATTATCATCGCGCGTCAAATTCGATTGCACAATCGGCCCAAACACTGACGCTCATCTCGGCGACCATTGCGGAAAACGATAGGGCAATCTCCTAGAACTTATTTCACAAACGCTGGTAGGCCGCCTCTGCGAGGCGGCGTTGACGGGTTTCCGAAGAAATCCGCCGACACACAGTGTCGGCCTACAACGCAAAGCCAGAACGAATGACACGCGCTTCATAGAAGCGCGGCTACACCAGAGCGGCAACAAACGGAAGGGCAAGCTCACGTCTTGGCGTGGAACTTGATGCCGCAGCCGACGAACTTGGTTTCCTTGACCGGAATCGGCTGGCCCGCGGTCGAAGCGGCGATCGCGTCCTGCAGGAAGTGGTCCTTGACCGCGCTCGCGTCCTGCGAGTCATCGATGGCGCCGTGGTACACTAGCTTGCCGTCCTTGTCGAAGAGGAACGCCTCGGGGGTGCGCGTCGCGCCAAACGCGCGCGCTACATCCGACGTGGCATCGACGACATAGGGGAACGTGAAGCCGAGCTTCTGGGCGCGCTTCTGCATCTCGGGGTAACTGTCCTCGGGATAATCGGCGGGATCGTTCGAGTTGATGACAATCACGCCCACGCCCTTGTCCTTGCCAGAATTGCCGATGGCCGCGATGCGGTCCTGCCACGCTTTCACGAACGGACAATGATCACACGAGAAAATGACGAGCGTGCCGTTCTTGCCCGTCACGTCGGCGATGGACACCTCTTTCCCGTCCACGTTCTTCATCTTTACGGTCGTGTCCGGCGCTTTGTCGCCGATATTCAGCCCAAACGCGCTGCCGGCCAGCGACAGCGATACGATTAACGTCCCGAGCGAATTACTTTTCATGCAATGCCTCCCGTTGGTTTGATTCATTTGCCAAGGACTTCGACCACTTTCTGCTGGAAAACGTTGAAAGTGGTTTCGCCCTCCCAAAAATCCCGCAGTTTTCCCGTGCCGTCAAAAAGAAACGTCGCGGGCAGCGCGCCCGTCCAGTCTTTGCCCATCCCGTCGATGAACTCCTGGTCCTTCTCCGCCTTCAAGTACGCGGGAAACTCCACGCCGTGGTCGGCCAGGAACTTCTTTACCGCCGGCAGGTCGGTCTCCGCATCCGCCGAAACGAGCAGGACCTTCAAGCCCTGCCCCTGGTACTTGTGCGCCACGCTCACGAGATCGGGAAATTCTGCACGACAAGGGCCGCACCAGGTCGCCCACATATTTACCAACACCGCCTTTGCGCCGGAGTCCCGCACCGCCTTTTGAAGGTCAGCAGCGGTGACCGGCGTCACCTTGACATCCTCGACCCGCACCGTGCTGCTCGGCTTACTGCACCCCGCGCACAGCAGAAGTCCCGCCGCAATGATTCTTCGGGTAACCGTCATAAGCTTCCACAATAGTACATGAAATCCGTTGCCGCGCCAGCGGGTAATACGTAGTATTCCGAATGCTCCCGGGAAAGCGCATCATTCTATGATCATCTCCAGCCTGGCGAATCTCGCGGCGGCAAGCTACCTCACCTGGGGTGGACTCAAGGGCCGGCGGCGCGGTCTGGCCGTCGAACTCCCGCGATTGCTTAGCGTCACGCTGGCGCTCGTCACTGGCGCGGGTTTGATGTGGTGGGCGGACCGCGCGTTGGCGGACTTCGACAAGTTCACCGGGCAAGTCGCAGGTGCGCTGGGCTGGGGCGGTTCCCTCGTGGGCGCATTCTATCTAGCGCGCCGGTTGCGGGCGCGGATGGGACGCTGGATTATCGAGCAACTGCCCGAAGAAAGCGTCGAGAAACGGGCCGGCATGGCGGCGGGATTCCTCCGAACCCTCGTTATCAGCGCCATTATCACCCTCTTTTTACTGCATACGCCACTGGCCTTCCTCGTGCGCAATTCCATGATGGGCAGCCTCGCGAGGGTGGTGCAGCCGGTCTATCATATCGCCGACAAACCGCATCCTTGACCGCAGCTCTGTCAGGCAGTGCTCACCGCGCTTGACACTCTGCTGGACACTGTGTTCAGCGCACTGGACATTTCGCTGCTGGTAATTCCTTGGCGATTTTTACTATTGAAAATAATTGCGTTTTATTGGCCGTCTTAACTGCCACGCAACACGCCTATTTCGCATGCGTGCGAATGCATTGCCATCGACCGACTCTCCCTCTGGCACAGCCCATGCAATCCTAGTTATCCGCAAGGAAAGTTGCGGGGGGAATACGGTGGCAAAGCCAATCCGTATTCGTGAAAAAAATTGAAGACAAGAACGGAAGAATTTATGAACTCAACGGATACCATGAGCCTGAAGCCTGAGTTTACTCTGAAGAACCGGAGAGAACGGCGCCTCACTGTCTGGACGTTGATCTGGGCGGGCCTTTGGACGGGCGTGTTGCTCTGCGGCTTCGTCATATTGATGCGCTAGGGAAACGCCGCCGGCGGCCCCGAGAACACACGCGACGGAAGCCAGAGCCATCGCGACGTGCGCCCAAGCCAAAATGGACAAGTTGTAGCGGCATGTCCTCTTGCGAATTGCCGTCTTTACTCTCTCCATCACAGCGGGATACTGCTTTCCTCGGTTGCTGTTCGCGGGATCGAACCGCTACGGGCTGCTCAGCGGGCGCGTTGCTCCCGGTAGTTCCCTCGCCGCTGGTCGGCATCGCCCCGCGACCTTCCAGATCAGCCCCAATCCCAGGAAGTAGAACACGAGTCCCAGGGTTTCATGCACGAAGCCATACGGGAGTGTCGTCCGCGGCGCGACGAGGCAAATGCTGACGATCCTCAGGAAGTTGAAGCCGATGGCGATGGGGACCGACACCGCCCAGAGCGATAACTTCTCCACCCATGGCATCCGGTTCTGGAATGCCAGAATGGTCGCCACAATCAAGGCCGACGTGAGCAATCCGAAGCCGTTGCATTCGGTGGCCACGACGAATATGTGGTCCTTCACATACAGGAGCAATTGCGGCGGCTGGCCCTGTTCCAGGGCAATTTTCACCGGTGATCCCATCGCCGCCAGCAACGCGCCGGCATACCGCGCCGCCATCGCCCGCAACGGCCAATCCAATGTCGGCACCAATCCCGCCAGCATACCGAACACGAAAAAAGCCCCGAGCGCCGGCAGGAATTGCCGGGCGCCAATCTTGCCGAAGAGAAACGAAACGACGCCGGCGAATGACAGGCACGCCGACAAAACCACGAGCGGCAACAGCCACGGTCGCCAGCGCGCCCCCAACCACAGGCATCCCAGCGCCAGCGCGACCAGGCCAATCCCCTGGTTGTTGATCTGCGGCGCGGGCCGCAGGTCATGCACGGCATCGCGCACGCAAATCGCGAGCGCGATCAGCACCAGCAGCGCGCCGTTGAGAAGCTGCTGGGTGTGGATCGTCATCGACCCCAACCAGTACAGCAACGGCAAATACAGCAACCCGATCAATACACTGATCGCCAACACCATCAGCATGCTCGTCGAACGCACAGGCGGCGCATTCGTGACGCCGGCTGTCAGCGGCTTTTCAGTGGCGGATTGCATTCGTTGGATTAGACGACACTGGACCGCTTCTGCTCAAGCTTAGAGAGCGCGCTCGAGGATCTCGTGCAATTCCTCGTCGCGCAACGGCAGCGGGTTGCCTTTCATGCTGGTCGACGACTTCGCCTTCTCGATGATCGCCGGGAAGTCATCGCGTTTCACGCCATACTGCCGCAGCGGGGGAAATCTTCAGCGCCCGAACCAACTCGCCGGTATCGCCGACGATCTGCGCCACTTCCTCAAAACGCCGGACGATTTCCGTCGGGGCGGATACCGCGCCGCGACCGGCCGGCCCGCGAATCATCCGCCGGTTGACTTCCATTACGTGCGGCAGCAGGGCCGCGCACAACGCGCCGTGCGGCGCATCGAACATCCCGCCCAACGGCCCGGCCAGCCCGTGCACCGCGCCCAGTCCCGCGTTCGCCAATGCCATGCCACCAAACAAACTCGCGACACACATGTCCTGCCGCGCCGACACATCCTCACCATGCTCATAGGCCCGCCGCAGCGATCGCGCCGTCCGCAGCAGGCCTTCCCGGCAAATCGCATCGGTCAGCGGATTCGCCTTCACCGAGACAAACGCCTCGATCAATTGCGTCAGCGCATCCAATGCCGGTGGTCGCCGTGAGCTGCGGCGGCAAATCGTAGGTGAGTTCCGGATCGACTAGCGCCACGCGCGGAAGCAGGAGCGGACTTCGCAGGCTGACCTTCACGTGATGTTCCGGCGAACCCAGCACCGCGTTGCGCGTGACCTCCGAACCCGTCCCCGCCGTCGTCGGGATCGCCAGGTGCGGCGCCGACGGTTGCGTGAGTGGTTGGCCTTTGCCGATCACTTCCACGTAATCCAGCGGGTCGCCGCCGTTCGTGAGCAACGCCGCGATCGCTTTGCCCGTGTCGACCACGCTGCCGCCACCGAAACCGATGACGAAATCACAGCGCTCATCGCGCGCGCGCTGCGTCCCCGTCCGCGCGACATCAAGAGTCGGCTCGCCCACCACCGAAAACGTCGCATACTCGATCCCCGATTCCGTCAACGCACTCAACATCGGTTCCACCCGCTGTACCGCCCTCGCGTGCGTGGCCGTAGCCATTTCCGCGCGAAGGCCCGCCGACTTGCCGATCACCACCAACGCCCGCTTCCCCAACCCCCGCGCCAGCGCGCCAACCTCCTTCAACTTCCCCGCGCCAAACAGAATGCGCGTCGCCGTGGCAAATTCGAAGTTCACCTCCACAGTAAAATCGGCATCCCTCCCTTTGTCCAGTGTGTGTTGAACAGGCGTCTCGCCGTTGCCCGCGCAATGAATGGCCCGCTCCAGACTTGTACCGGCGCTTCTGTGAAGCGCCGAATAGCCGCGCCCTCGCCCTGCACCACGTTCGCCAAATTCATAACGCCGATCTCCCAACCTGTTGATAAAGCGCCTCTTAACTGGGGGGTTCGTTTCGCAGAAACGCATGTTTTCAAGACATCCCATCGCACTCCTGCTGGTTTCGGAAAGCCAGATTCCCCTCCTCTCCCCTTGGGGGAGAGGATTGAGGTGAGGGTATTCGCTTTCGCCGTTGTGGGGCGTGATGCCTGTCGTAGTGGCGCGGGCGTCCCGCCCGTGTCCTTCCGCCTCCGAGTTGAACAGGCGTCCCGCCTGTATCTTTTCGCCGCGTCATTCATCAATGCCTTGCCATAGTGGCGCGGGCGTCCCGCCCGTGTCTTTCCGCCTCCGAGTTGAACAGGCGTCCCGCCTGTATCTTTTCGCCGCTTGCTGCCGACCGTCATACTCCAATCCATAATTCACTCCCCGCATCATACCATTATCGGAATTCGATGTACAGAGGAAAACACCGCCACCGACTTCTCCACAATTGTAGGGCAGGCGGCCCGCCTGCCACCTCCCTCGTAGAACGGGCAGCCTGCCCTCCATAGCGCCCTCGCGACGGAGGGTCCCGCCCGTTCCCCAATCACCCTGCTTGTCGACCCGTCTCTCTGTCGATACACTCTATCGACATGATGGCTGACGGCGGCGCCCTCATCACTTTACGGAAACCGTTCGTAAGCACGGAACGCGAATATCGGAATTCGATGTCCAGTCCGAAGATGCGTTATCCTTGCCAAGTCGTTGGTGGGGGTAGAACGTCCCGTGAGATGGACCGGCGAGCCGCGTCGCGGAAACACCGTCTTACGTGGTTTACGGAAACCGGCGACGTAATCGGCAACTGCCGAACAACGCGCAGGGCCCTAACGCCACAAAAATCCACGTCGCCGGCTCAGGAACCTGCACCGCGATCCCAAAGGGCCCATACAAACCTGAAGCGAAGACTGTCCCAATTCCATTAGTATCGAATTTCTCGATCGTGCCGCTGCCAAAATTAGCCACATAGAGATTCCCGCTGCTGTCGAAGGCAAGATCAGCAGGGTCGTTCAGCCCCGCACTTGCGAAAACCGTGCCGACTCCATTCGTTGTGAATTTCACAATTGAATTGGTGTAGTTCGCCACGTACAGATTCCCGCTCCTGTCAAACGCCAGACCGGTAGGCTCGCGCAGGCCAGAGCTGGCGTCGGCAAAAACACTCCCGACTCCATTCGTACTTAGCTTGACGATCGCGTTATTGCCTTGATTTGCCACATAGAGATTACTACCACCATCAAAGGCAACACCGGAAGGTAAGTTTATGCCTGAGGTATAGTCGGCAAAGACAGACGCTACCCCGTTTGAAGTGAATTCCTCCACCGTGCCCTGGAGCCCTCCGAAATTCGCTACGTAAAGATTGTTACTGCTATCGAAGGCAACGCCAAAAGGCAGGTCCAACCCCGAACTGCTGTCGGCAAAAACGGTACCATTACCACTCGAATCAAACTTCTCAATCGTGCTGTTCTGAGAATTTGCTACGTAGAGATTACCGCTGCTGTCAAACTCCAGCCCCAGTGGCCTCACTAGGCCAGTGCTCGCGAATACCGACGCCTGCCCACTTGGGTTAATCACATCGACCGTGTTGTTGGAAAAATTCGAGACGTACACGAGATCGGCATGAGCAACCGTGACGGTGAGCATTAGAAATAGTAATACACTCTGCGCAACCGGCGATACATTGATGCGTTGCTTCATATTCAGGTTGCACCCCACACCATAAATAATATATGCCTTGGATGGCGATAGTCGCACACAACACTATCGATTGCAAGGCTAAACCCAGTCGTGGCGAATGGAGTCGTAGCCCCGAGTAAGCTGCGGTTGCAAGAACGCATAAGGAAATAGCGTCGGGTATCACCAGTAAAACATTCGACGGGCGGACCGGGATCAGTCCCGCACAATCGCACAATGGCAGTGTTGAACGCGCTGCCGCACCGCCCAAAACCCCTCGCCGTATTTCACGCCTTTGCGCGACCCGGATGGAAATCACCCCAACGGAATCACTCGCCAAAAAATAAATTTGCAACCTTCGCCGACTTGGGGAATCGTTCTGATCAAGGCGTTGGGCGCAGTGAAAAAATCTTAACGTGAAGCGATAAACGTTCAAGAGCATCAAACCCCCCAACAGTACAAAGCGAAGAAAGCCTAAACCATGAACACTTCCTCCAAACCTGCGGGCGACAAGGACCTCGCCCAACAAATCTTCGACCTGATGGTTCAGATGCCGGGAGGCAAGCCGGGTTATCGCCCGGTCCACGCCAAGGGGATTGTCTGCCAGGGAACGTTCGCACCCACGAAAGACGCCGCGACCATTTCCAAAGCCGCTCATTTCCAGGGAACGCCGGTGCCCGTAACCGTTCGCTTCTCGGACGGGGCGCCGGACCCCTCCATCCCGGACAACTCGCCTGACGCCGGTCCACGCGGAATGGCGATTCGATTCCATCTCGCGGGCGATGGGAAAGCCGATATTGTCGCGTTGTCCCACAACGGCTTCCCTGTCGGCACCGGTGAAGAGTTTCTCGCGCTTCAACAGGCCGTCGCCGCGACCAATCCCAGCCAGCCGCACCCCTGGCCCATCGAAGCCTTTCTCGGCGCGCGTCCCCTCGCCTTGAAATTTGTCATGGAGAGCCGGGTGATCCCGGCCAGCTTCGCCACCGAATCGTTCTTCTCCAACAACTCCTTCGTCTTCGTGAACAAGAAGGGAGTGAAACAGGCGGGCCGTTACCAGATTCTTCCCGTCGCCGGGCAGCAGAACCTGAACGACGCCGAGGCAAAAGCCCGGTCGGTCAATTTTCTCGTTCAAGAACTCCAGACCCGTCTGGCAACCGGGCCGGTCCAGTTCCGTCTGGTGGTGCAACTTCCCAATCCTGGCGATCCCACCCATGATTCCACGCTGGTTTGGCCCGATGATCGCCAGGCAATTGACGCCGGCACGATCAGCATTACTTCCATTCTTGCCGACAGTGCCGCTGCCGAAAAGAAACTGGTGTTTGATCCGACGCACTTGACGGACGGGATCGAATTGTCCGATGACCCGCTGCCCGCACTGCGCGCCGAGGTCTATTCGCTCTCGGCGGCGCGTCGCCAGGGCTAGCCAGCGAATGATGGCGCGTTGACCATGATCACATTTCAACAAGGGGATTAACCAGGCCATGCCAATCATGACTGGCTCGTTCACTGCGATAATACACAACCAACCGTCTCTCAACGAAAGGAATACCCATGACAACTTCGACCTCAAACCGCGACGATCCAGCCAGCGAATTGAAACAGAAACCGTCGGCACCGGCTTCCGCCGCCCAATCCGTCCGCAGTTTCGGAACAGGAGCCGCAAAGAGTTATCAGGCTTGGGTTGCGAAGGCGGCGAAACAGCCGATGGTGCTCGAAACCGTTGATCTCGGACCGCTCGGGGCCGAGGACGTGGAAGTCGCTGTCGAACACTGCGGTTTGTGTCACTCCGATCTCTCCGTTTTGAACAATGACTGGGGCATTTCGCAGTACCCCGCGATCCTCGGCCACGAGGTCATCGGTCGGATCACTGCCATCGGTCCAAACACCAAGGGACTGACGGTCGGACAGCGTGTCGGCGTCGGCTGGTTCTCGGGTAGCTGACATGCACTGTCGCCAGTGCCTGTCGGGAAACCATCACCTTTGCCCGCAGGGGCAAGCGACGATCATCGGTCATCGCGGCGGGTTCGCAATCCACGTCCGCGCGCACTGGGCCTGGGCCATCCCGCTGCCGGAGAAGCTGAACTTCGCCGACGCCGGGCCGTTGCTCTGCGGCGGCATCACCGTCTTCAACCCGCTGGCGATGTACGCCAAGCCGACCGATCGGGTAGGCATCATCGGCATCGGCGGATTGGGACACATGGCGGTGAAGTTCGCCGCCGCGTACGGTTGCGACGTGACCGCGTTCACGTCGAGCGAGAGCAAGTTCGAGGAAGCGAAGGGTTTCGGGGCGAACCACGTCATCTCGAGCAAGGACTCCGCGGCGATCAAGAAACTCGGCGGCAGCTTCGACCTTCTGATCAGCACCGTCAACGTGCCGCTCGACTGGGACGCGCTGATCGACACGCTCGCGCCCAACGGCCGGTTGCACGTCGTCGGCGCCGTGGTGGAACCGATCCCGGTCGCGGCCTTCTCGCTCATCATTGCAGCAGCGCAGCGTCTCCGGTTCGCCGACTGGCTCGCCGGTGGCGATCGCGACGATGCTCGACTTCGCTTCGCGGCACAATGTCGCGCCGCAGACCGAGCACTTCCCGATGAGCAAGATCAACGAGGCCTTCGCCCGACTTGCATCCGGCAAGGCCCGTTACCGCATCGTGCTGGACGCGGATTTCTAATCGGCGTACCGAATTTTTTCCCAATCTGAAAGGAGCTACCATGCAATCGAAACTTTCTGGAAAAGTTGCCGTCGTGACTGGCGCGTCCAAAGGACTCGGGGCAGAAATTGCCCGCCAACTGGCTGCCGAAGGAGCTTCGGTGGTCGTGAATTACTCCAGCAGCCGATCTGGCGCGGACAAGGTGGTGTCCGATATCACATCGAAGAGCGGCAAAGCCATTGCCGTGCAGGCCGATGTTTCGAAGGCTCCAGACGTGAAAAGGTTGTTCGCGGAGACGAAGAAAACCTTCGGCCGATTGGACGTGCTGGTCAACAACGCGGGCATCTACAACTTTGCGCCGCTCGAGCAGATTACGCCCGAGCATTTTCAGAAGCATTTCGAGCTCAACGTGCTGGGCGTGATTCTCGCGACGCAGGAGGCGGTAAAGCAATTTGGGCCTGACGGCGGAAGCATCGTGAACCTGAGCTCGGTCGTTTCCACAGCTTCACTGCCCGGTATGGGTGTCTACGCCGCGTCGAAGGCTGCCGTGGACGCGCTGACGCGGTCGTTCGCGGCCGAGCTCGGGCCCAGGAAAATCCGGGTGAACGCGGTGGCGCCGGGCGCGGTGGCCACGGAAGGCAACGTGGAATTCAGTGACCCGAACAGCGCGTTTGCCAAGGCGTATATCGCCGGCTCGAAGCTTGGGCGTATCGGGCAGCCAGACGATATCGCTCCCGCCGTCGTTTATTTCGCGTCAAATGATTCAAAATGGGTGACGGGCGAAACGCTCTTTGTCACGGGTGGGTTCCGATAGTGCAGGATTTGGTGCAAATATTCGTCCACGATGCCACGACCGGACGACTGCCCGCCGGTGGGGTACCAGCCTTTTGATGCAGCTGCGAGACCGAGCACTTCTCAATGAGCAAGATCAACGAGGCCATGAGCGGCCCACGGAAGACAGCCATCGTGACCGGAGCTTCGCAGGGGATCGGCGCGGGAATCGTGAAAGGGTTTGTCGAACGGGGTTTCAACGTCGTTGCCAATTCCCGGAAGGTGACCCAATCCACCGAGGTCGCGGCTTCCGACCACGTCGCTCTGGTGGACGGCCACATCGGCGAGCCGGCAACTGCCGCCAAGATCGTCGAGACGGCGCTGTCTCGCTTCAAGTCGATCGACGTACTGGTCAATAACGCCGGCATCTTCTTCACCAAGCCGTTCACGGACTACACGGCCGAGGACTTCAAGTCGCTCGTCTCGACGAACCTCGAGGGCTTCCTGTACGTCACCCAACTCTCCATCAAGCAAATGTTGGCGCAGAAGACCGGCGGGAGCATCGTCACGATCACGGCGGCCCTGGCTCGCAACCCGATCCGGGGCGTCACGGCGGCGGTGCCGATGATCACCAAAGGCGGTCTGGAAACGATCACCCAGCACCTGGCGATGGAGTACGCGAAAGACGGCATCCGCGTGAACGCCGTCGCGCCGGGCGTCGTCGACACGCCGCTTCACCGGAACGACCCGAAGGACGTGATGGAGAGCCTGTCGCCGATGGGTCGGCTTTCGACGGTCAAGGACATCGCGGACGCGGTCATGTACCTGACCGACGCCGCGACGGTCACTGGTGACATCCTGTACGTCGATGGCGGCGCTCATTTCGGCCGCTGGTAATTGAAAGGAGCATTCGTCATGACCACAAACTCCACAACCGCCGAGGGCCGTCTCGCCGAGCTGGGCATCAAGCTCCCGTCGCCGCCGGAGCCGTTTGGCACCTATGCGGAAGCGGTGCAGACGGGCAACCTGCTTTTTCTGACCGGGATGCTTCCCACGGAAGGTCGCGCGGCGAAATTCATCGGGCGCGTCGGCGCGGAGCTCGATGTGGAAGCGGGGCGCCAGGCGGCGCACCTCGCGGCGCTCAACGTCCTCGCGGTCGCGCGGCAGCATTTGGGATCGCTCGACAAAGTGACGCGGATCGTCCGGCTCGGTGTGTCGGTCGCCACTTCGGGAGATGTCCGCGATCAGCCGAAAGTCGCTGATGGCGCTTCCGAGTTGCTGCAAGCCGTCTTCGGAAAAGACAAGAACCCTTGCCGCCTGGTCTATGGCGTCGCCAGTCTTCCGCTCGGCACCCCGGTCGAGCTGGAAGTCATCTTCGAGGTGAAACCGTGATGATGTCGGCGACATCGAACCGGCCGGATAGGACGAGTGAATAGATGATTATACAGCATTTCGACGTGATATAATTCGCGCGGGGGATATGACCAAGTCGCTGCAAACTGAGTTGCGTTACCTTTCACCGGCCTGGCTGATCTGCGTTCTGTTGCCATTGCCTCTGATCCTATTCTGGCGTTCACCGCCGGGACCGTCCTACGCGTTGATGTGCTTCTTTTTGGGATGCGCGACTCTGGCGGCCTATTCATTTCGTCGGGATGTCAGGGCAGAGCGTTCTCCGGCGGCGGCCGAAAAGTCACAACCCCGGACCTGGCGCGAAAGAATGTTGCCGTTGATTTTGATGCTGTTTGCCGCTTTCGCGGTATTTTCGGCACTCTCTCTGGCCGTCGATGATCCACACGATTTTGCGGTCCCCATGCTGGCGCTGATGGTACTTATTCCGGTACTCGGCATCGTACCGTATATGGTTCTGGTCACTCGCAGCCCCATAGCCGGAATCGTATTCTCGATCCTGCTCGTGGGCTCGTTGAAGACACCTATCGGCGCGGCAATCGTCAAAGTATTTTTTCCTTCCCACTTCGAGCAGGCCCTGGATGTGGATGGCGCACTCATCATGCCGACGCCGTGGGTTCATCCCAACGTGCTTGTCTGGATATTTTACGTCCTGGTCGCTGCCCTTTCACTCTTGTTTTGTTTTTTGGGTGCGAGAAAATTTCGCGGAATACACCGGAATTGGAAGTCATCTTGGAAGTGAAAATGGATTGATTCGCAACCGACATGGAATATCTCCGAGGAGACAATAATGCCAGCTACCGACAACCTTCGCTATACGAAGATACCCCTCAACAACGGCTCCGGCGCCATCCCCGCGCTCGGCTTTGGCACACTCATTCCCGATCCCGTCGCAACCAGGGTCGCGACCAGGGCGGCGCTGGAAACAGGATTTCGCCTGCTCGACACTTCGGAACGCTACCGAACCGAAAAAGAGGTCGGGGAAGCGATGCAGGAAGTGTTCAAGGAAGGGAAGGTTAAGCGGGAGGACGTGGTGGTCGTCACGAAGCTCTGGAATAACAATCATCGTCCGGAACGCGTCAAACCCGCTTTCGAGGCAAGCCTCAAGAAACTCCAACTCGAGTTCGTCGATCTCTATCTCATCCACACCCCCTTCGCCTTCCAACCCGGAGACGAGCAAGACCCAAGGGATACAAACGGCACGGTGATCTATGACAAAGCGGTGACGTTGCTCGATACCTGGAGGGCGCTGGAGGCCCTGGTGGACGAAGGCAGGTGCAAGGCCATCGGATTATCCGACGTCAGTCTGGAACAGGCGAAAGGAATCTTTGATGCCGCGAGGATCAAGCCTGCGGTCGTTCACGTCGAATCTCATCCGTACCTCCCGGAATGGGACCTTTTGAACTATTGCAAAAAGAATGGCATCGTGCTGCAAGCGTTCGCGGCACTGGGGCATAGTCTGGAGCCCAGGTTGCTGGAAGATCCTGTCATCACCGCCATCGCCAGGCGAGTCAACAAGACCCCGGCGCAGGTCTTGCTCGCCTGGGCTATCCAGCGCGGGACGGCTCTCCTGACCACCTCGAAGACTCCCGGCCGCATCAAGGAGAACTTTGAGGTCTCGGCCATTCCTGAAGATGCCGTGAGGGAGATCACCGAAGGAATCAAGTCGCGGGTCAGGTTTAATGCCGTTGTGGAGACCGGCGTTCCCGGGTTCATTCCGAGAGGCAAGTGATGTTGAGAAAGCAATCGCTTCAACAGGTAAATAGCAGGTCCTCGCCGTGGATGACCTGGCTTGGTCTGGCCGCCGTGCTCATGCTGTCCCCCAACGTGCTCGCTCAATCAAAGGAGTCTGCCATGGCCCAACCTACCTTGTACCGCACAATAAAAGTGGACGGTCTCTCGATCTTCTACCGCGAAGCCGGCCCGAAAGACGCGCCGACACTTCTCCTGCTGCACGGACTTCCCTCTTCATCGCGGATGTTCGAGCCTCTCTTCGCCCGGCTTTCGGATCGCTATCATCTGATCGCGCCCGATTACCCGGGCTTCGGGCACAGCGACTGGCCGGACCCGAAAAAATTTGCGTATACATTCGATCACTACGCCGAGATCATGAATCACTTCACTGAAGCGCTCGGGCTTTCGCGCTACACCCTTTACATGCAGGACTACGGCGGACCCGTCGGCTTTCGGATGGCGCTTGCTCACCCGGATCGCGCCGAAGCCCTGATCGTGCAAGATGCCGTCGCCCACAACGAAGGCCTCGGCGCGAACTGGAAGACCCGGCGCGCGTTCTGGGCCGACCGCGCTGCCTACGAGGCCAAGCTGCGGACCAATCTGCTCTCTTTGGACACCACGCGGACGCGGCACGTCGGCAACGACCCGCACCCCGAAAAGTACGATCCCGATCTTTGGACCGACGAATACGCGTTCCTGAACAAGCCCGGCCAGGCCGACATCCAAAGCGACCTTTTCTACGACTACCGCACCAACGTGGACGCCTATCCGAAGTGGCAGGCCTGGATGCAAAAGACCCAGCCGCGCCTGCTGGTGCTCTGGGGAAAGTACGACCTGTCGTTTGAGTTGACGGAACCCGAGGGGTACCGCCGTGACGTGCCAAAGGCCGAAGTCCACGTCCTCGATGCGGGGCATTTCGCCCTGGATACCGCCGCCGATGAAATCGCCGATCTCGTTCGCCATTTCCTCGGGTACAGCCGGTAGGCATCTTTCCTAGAAGAATTTAGTGTCCGACCCGATGTACAACCGTTGGTCTTGGTGATAGCAGCTTAAGAGGCGAGAAAGGCGAATGATGACCAACTGCAAGTTGAGTTACGCCACAAAACTGAAGAGCGCGGCCAACGCGGTCGCGCCAATCAAGAAATCCGTGCAATAACCATTCACTTTCAACCCGAAACGAACGACAAAGGAGGAGTGCCATGCCATACGTTACTATCGATAAGGAAAACTCGGGCAACATCAATCTCTATTATGAGGACCACGGCTCTGGTCAGCCGGTTATCTTGATTCACGGATATCCGCTGAGCGGCGCCTCGTGGGAGAAACAGGTGCCGGTTCTTTTGAGCGCCGGGCACCGGGTCATCACCTATGACCGCAGAGGGTTCGGCAAATCCAGCCAGCCAACATCGGGCTACAACTACGACACCTTCGCCGAGGATCTGCGCAAGCTCATCACAAAACTTGAATTACGTGAATTCGTGCTGGTCGGTTTCTCCATGGGCGGCGGCGAAGTGGCGCGCTACCTGGGAAAATACGGATCAGAGGACGTGAGCAAAGCGGTGATCCTTTCCGGAGTGCCTCCGTACCTGCTCAAGACGCCCGACAATCCAGAGGGCGTGGACAAAAACGTCTTCACGGGAATCGAGACCGCCATCAAAGCGGACCGTTACGCGTTCTTCACCGAATTCTTCAAGAATTTCTACAACACCGACGTGTTGCTGGGAAAGCGCGTCAGCGAGCAAACGGTGCAGGCCAGTTGGAATGTCGCCGCCACCTCCTCCGCCACCGCCACGTTCGAATGCGTGCGCACGTGGTACACTGACTTCCGTAAAGATGTGGCGCGCATCGACGTGCCCACGCTGGTCATGCATGGCGATGCCGACCGGATCCTTCCCATCGCCGCCGCGGGACCGCGGACCGCAAAACTTATCGAGGGAGCCCGTTTGGTGGTGGTCGAGGACGGGCCGCACTGTATCACCTGGACGCACTCGGAAATCGTGAACCGTGAGCTGCTGGCCTTTCTCGGAAACCCAACGCAAACGGCCCGTCAAAGTCCGTTGGGAAAAGTCGCGAGTGGTAAGAAGTCCGCGCAGCCGGTGTCGAAACGATAAACGCTCGATGTGCCGACACTCATCCTGCAGGGCGACGATGACCAGATCGTGCCAACCGGCGCCGCGGGTCGGATGACCGCGAAGATCGTGAAGGACGACAAGCCGAAGGTGTATCCAGGTTTTCCGCAAGGGATGCCGACAACCAATGCCGACCAGATCAACGCCGACCTGGTGGCGTTCCTCAAGGCGTAGCACGCCCGGCAATCAGGAACGTTTTTTCAGCAGTGGTAGTTTAGATCTTCGAGATATGATTACAACTCCGCTCGCTCGAACATCTGGCACGTTAGCAGGATAAAAACGATCGTTGAGTTCCTTCGCGGCCCGGAGTCGTTGCTCAGGCGTCATGGAAATCTGCTGCTGGATGTCCCATTCCTCGGCTTCCTCGAACCCCTTCGCCCTGTGGACAACTCGTTCCATTCCAATATTATGCCTGAAATCAGAGCGACAAGCAAGTCGCTAGGTCGTCCAAAACACTTCCCCGTACTTCACACTCGTACGCGGCTCGGCCATCATCGGGGCGACGGTGTCACGCCACTTCGCGTAGTGCGCGGTCTCCTTGTGCTGCGCGGGCGCGTCGGTAGTGCGATACACTTCCACCAACACGAAGCGCGTGGGATCGTCGGCTTGCTGCGCCACGTCGAAGCGGGCGATGCCGGGTTCCTTCACGCTCTCGCGGGCGTTTTCAATTGTCGCCGCGCGGAAGGCTTCGACGCAATCCGCTTTTACGTGGACGTGAACATGAACGATCAACATACTGTGTCTCTTCAACCAACCGATGCGTGAGCGTATTATATTGCGAAGTCTTGGGCAAGATGTTGGTGGCACAGGCGTCCCTGCCTGTGTGGGGCTTGCGACAGGCAGGGACGCCTGTCGCCACCGGGCCCGTTTGGGCCTGCCCAACACTCTAGCCACACCCTTCTGAGAACGTTCCATTTGACAACCAATTCGCTCTCCTTCATCCTGCGCGCGAAGCGAAAGGCGCAGAACGTTCATGGCTTACACCGAACAACAACTCCGCGACATCCTCAAACGCGGCGAGACCGACCAGGTCGAACTGAAGGCCGAGGTCCGCGACGCCGGCTTGCTCTCCCGCATCATCTCCGGCTTCGCCAACGGCAGCGGCGGCCTGATTGTGATCGGCGCGCAATCCCCCAGCCATATTCCCGGCTGCGACCGCAAACAACTGGCTCCCGTTTATGATGCCGCGCGCAAGCAGTTGAACCAAACGCAGGTCGGCTCGCTGGAATTCGCCCCGCTCGACGGCAAAGAGGTCGGCTTGATCAAGGTCGACAAGTCCGACAAGCTCGTCGCTTCCACTTCCGGCGTGTACGTGCGCAAGGGCAGCGGCACCCTGTCGATGACCGCCGACCAGATCTTCGGCAAGGCCGCCCAGAGCGGGGACACTTCCATCCGCAACCTGTCCAATCTGATCTACGACCAGATGGTCACGATCGACAAGCTTCGCCGGACGCTGGAAGAAAAGCATTCTTGGAAATCGAAAGCCACGGACTTCGCCATCTCCGGCATCGTCGGCGCTGTCCTCGGCGTCGCTCTCTCCAAAATACTCTTGAAGTGACACGCCTTTTATCGCATGGAGGGCCACGCTCCGTCGTGGCCGTCTGGGGTCATTAGTAACGGACGCGACGGAGCGCGTCCCTCCAACCGGTAAATTGAGACACCACGGCCTCCGCGAAAAAGTTTCGCGGCTACAAACGTGAGAGGCTACACTCCCGACCATGCATGTCTTCCTGCTGCGGCGGGTCGGGTCGCTGGTGGTGGCGCTGTTTGTCGCCAGCATCGCGGTCTTCCTGCTCGTGCGCGCGGTGCCGGGGGACCCGGCGCGGCTGCTCCTGAAAAACCCGACGCCGGAAAAGATCGCGGCGATTCACCAACGGCTCGCCCTCGACCGGCCCCTGCCAGTGCAATATTGGATCTGGCTCAAGAATGCGCTCGGTCACGGAAGTTTTGGCGAGTCGGTCGTCACGGGCCGCGATGTCAAAGAAGACCTGGCGCGGACCTGGCCCGCGACGATTGAGCTGGCCGTCGTGGCCTTGCTGATCGCCACGGTCGCCGGGGTGTGGCTCGGGATTTTTTGCGCGCGCCACGCGGGCACGTGGAAGGATGCGCTGGGAACAACCGTAAGTCTCGTCGGTCTCAGTGTGCCGGTGTTCTGGCTGGGATTGCTCGCGATGTTGCTGTTCTCGCTGGAACTCGGCTGGCTGCCGGCGGGCGAACGCGGCGGCATCGATCATCTCATTCTACCGTCACTCGTGCTGGCGACGATCCCGGCGGCGTTCATCGCGCGCGTCGCGCGGACAGCCGTGCTGGAAACGCTGGGCCAGGATTTTATCCGCACCGCCCGGGCCAAGGGCGCCACCGAGCGAACAGTTCTCTATCGCCATGCGCTCCGCGCGGCGCTGGTTCCCATCGTGACGATGATCGGGGTCGAGTTCGCGTACCTGCTGGGGGGCGCGGTATTGACCGAGACAGTGTTCGCGTGGCCGGGCATCGGGCGTTACATCGCCACCGCCGTGCTGGCGCGCGACTATCCGGCGATTCAAGGCGCGCTGCTCGTGTTGGTGGCCATGGTGATGCTCGCAAATTTCGCGGTGGACATCGCGCACCACGCGCTCGATCCGAAATTACGGCGATGAAATCGAGAAACTCACTGCTTGGGATCGGTTCCACGATGCTCGCCGTCGTGGTCCTTGCCGCGGCGCTGGCGGGCGCGATCTCCCCGCACGGGCCGACGGAACAAATCTATCGCGACTTCGCCCTTGCGCCGCCTTCATCGACGCACTGGGTGGGTGTGGATGGAGTGGGCCGCGATGTGCTGACGCGGCTGCTGTACGGCGCACGGGCGACGCTGGGCATTGCGTTGGGGGCCACGGCGATTGCAGTCCTGCTGGGGACCTTGCTGGGAGCGGCTGCGGGCGTGCTGGAAGGTTGGTTCGATGCGGTCGTCAGTCACGTGACGGATTTCCTGTTGGCGTTCCCGTCGATCTTGTTGGGGCTCGTGGCGCTGACAATCCTCTCCCCATCACCCACGAGCGTCGCCATCGCGGTGGGCATTGCGAGCCTGCCAACCGTCGTGCGCCAGATCCGCGCGGCGTTTGTATCGGAAAACGCGAAGGAATATGTGCTGGCGGCGCGGGCCACCGGCGCGGGTCGCTGGCGCATCGCCATCCTGGAGATCCTGCCGAATTGCGCGGGACTGATTCTCGTGCTGACCACGCTCACGCTGGGTAGCGCCGTGCTCGAAGCCGCCGGGCTGGCGTTTCTCGGGTTGACGGGCCAACCCGACGTGCCTGAGTGGGGCATGATGTTGCGCGAAGAACGCAGCACGTTCCGCATCGCGCCCTGGCTCTGTGTCGCGCCCGGCCTGGCCATCACCTGGACCGTCTTGTCCTTCAATCTCATCAGCGACGGCCTGCGCCAGCGCTGGCCGTGAACGGTCTCGTGAATCCGGTTGTCGAATCCAATTGTAAAACCCAAGTGCTGAATTATAGTGGATCCAGGAGCAAGGATGTCAGCCGACGGAGGAACCTATGAAAGAAAAAAGTCGAACGACCCATCTCATTACCCGGAGGCTGCGACTGTTCTTCGTGGCCTGCGCACTGGCAGGTCTTGGGGCTTTCTCCGCGCGAGCGGCGGATGTGAAGCCGACCGAGGCCAAGCCCGTCATCGATCCGTCAGCGGACAAATTCCTGAAGCGCATGGGCGACTATCTGGCCCAGGCCCCCTTCTTTTCGGTGAATGCGGAAATCTGGCAGGACGTGCAGCTCGGTTCCGGACAGCAGGTCCAGGCCGGTCGCACCGTCGACCTGCAGGTACGCCGTCCCGACCGCCTCCATGCCGAAGTGCGCTCCACCCGCCGCAATCGCGGGCTGTTCTACGACGGGAAGTCGATCACCCTGCTCAACCGCGTCCAGAATTTCTACGGCAGCATTCCCGCGCCGGCTTCGCTTGACCAGGCGCTGGATACCGCCAGTGAACGCTTCGGGATCGCCATGCCGCTTGAGGACCTGGTCGTCAGCGATCCCTACCAAAGCGCTATGCAGAAGATCGTTTCGGGGCGCGACATTGGGCCGGTGACGGTCCTGGGCACTCCTTGCGAGCACCTCGCCTTTTCGTTGGGCGCGGTCGATTGGCAAATCTGGATCGAGGACGGAATGAAGCCCGTGCCCCGCAAAATTGTGATCACCTACAAGGACGAGGAAGGCACGCCGGAATACACGGCGATTTTCTCCCACTGGGATTTCCAAACCAAACTGCCAGATTTCCTCTTCACCTTCGAGCCGCCGGCGGGGGCCTCGAAGATCGACGTGGCGGAGATCAAATCCGAAAACCAGTCGCATAACAAAGAGGGCAAATAACCATGAGATTTGCCAAAACTGATTCCAGCCAGAAAATCATGGTCGGCCTCGCGACGCTTTTGTTTGCGTTGCCGCTCCTCTACGCCCAACAGCGTCAGCAACAGGGCGGTCGCCCCGAGCCCGCACAGCGAGCCGAACCAGCGCGGAGCGAACCCGCGCGCGCTCCCGTGCAACGCAGCCAGCCCGTGTTCGTCAACCGTGACAATCATGGAAGTATTCGCCACGTGGACACGCATGTCGTCGAGCAACCTTTTCAACGCCCTGTCCAGCGGCCCATCGAAACGCGGCCTGGTTTTGACAACCACCACGATGTCTTCGTGCATCACGATGTGGACGTGGACTTCCACCGTCCCCGCTTCTGGCACGATTTTCGGTATGGCGCGCGGTTCGGTGTGCTGCCCGTGGGCTATCTATCGCTCTCGGTGGGTGGTTCGCCTTACTTCTACGACGATGGCGTCTACTACCAGTCGGCGGATGATGGCGGCTATCAGGAAGTCTACCCGCCGGTCGGCGCGGACGTTCCCGACTTGCCGGATGGCGCGGTCGAAATCGACGCGGGCGGCCAGGCCTACTACTACGCTGGCGGCGCGTTTTATGTGCAGACGGATAACGGATACAACGTCGCGCCGACACCGATCGGCGTCACGGTGCCGGAGTTGCCCCCCGGCGCCATTCAAGTGGCGGTCAACGGCGGCATCGCGTATCAATTCAACGGGATCTACTACCGCCCCGTGTTCGTGGACGGCGTGACCCAATATATGACCTTCATGCCCTGATCAATCCTCCCGCGAGCCGATCCCCTGGCCACCATGAAAGAACGCAAACCCGGGCGGGGATTTTTTCAACGCCGCGAGTGCCTGCTTCCGACCTGGCGAGGATGGCTGCTGCTGTTGTTTGTCGTCACGGCGCTGGCGGTATTCAGCATCCGGGAAGTCTACTCATTCCTCGCCATCAATGACCCCGTCGCCAACGGCGCGCTCGTGGTGGAAGGATGGCTGCCGGATTACGCGCTCCAGGAAGCGATCACGGAATTCAAGAAAGGTCATCACAGCCGGGTTTTCGTGACCGGCGGACCGTTGGACAGTGGCGCGCCGCTATCGGAATACAAAACCTTTGCCGAACTTGGCGCCGCTACGCTGGTGCGGCTCGGCCTCGATACCAACGCTGTCCAAGCCGTGCCCGCGCCTAAAGTCCGGCTGGATCGCACCTACACCTCCGCAGTGGCCTTGAAAAATTGGTTGGTCGTCAATGGGATTGAGGAAACGAACTTCAACATCATCTCCCTCGGTCCTCACTCCCGGCGAAGCCGGCTTCTCTTCGCAAAGGCCCTGGGTGGGGACTACAAGGTCGGCATCATCGCCATCGAGAATCAGGACTACGACGCCAAACGCTGGTGGACTTCCAGCGCCGGCGTGCGAACCATGACGGACGAAATCATCGCCTACGCGTACACCCGCCTGTCATCACCGTGAGGTGCCTGTCGCCACGACATTGGCTTACAGACTGTTGGAGCAACACGTCAGGAAAGACACAGGCAATCACCCAGCACGCTAAAGATGCGGTGATATCGGCGGTTCAAGTGCTACGAAACACAGCACTATGGCGGCGGCGCAATCGACTGGCGATTAATGATTTCCACCGGAAAAACACGGTGTTGAATCCGCGCCCCGTCGTTGAGGTTTTGCAAATGCGTCGCCAGCAATTCAATCGCCGCCCGACCCATCTCCGCGGTGGGTTGACGCACGGTCGTCAAGGCGGGCGAAACGCGCGGCGCCCAGCGTGAATCGTCAAATCCCACCACCGACACCTCGTGCGGGCAATCAATCTTGTCCTTCGCCAGCGCATCCAAAACCCCAAAAGCAATTTCGTCATCCCCGCAAACGATGGCCGTAGGGCGTTCCGAACACGTTTTCACTTGTTCCCATCCCTGGATTCCCCCCTCGGTCGTAAAGGTGCCATGAACGACCGCGCGCGGATCGAGGGAAACGTCGTATTCTTTCAGCGCCTTGATAAATCCCTGCTCCCGCTCCCACGCATCGCGAACGCCCGTCGGTCCGTTGATCAGGGCCAGCCGCCGATGGCCCAGTTCCAGAAGACGGGCCGTGACGTCATGGGAAGCCAGTAAATTATTGACGCCCACGGTGCTGACGTGAACATCCGACAGATCGACATGCGCCGGGAGACTGCCCCCCATGATGACGATCGGCCGCGCCAGGTCTTCGAGCTTGACCAGTTGGCGGACCGAGAGCGGCTTGGCCATGTAAAATATGGCCCCCGCGCCGATGGCCACCCGGCGCATTTCCTCCAGGATATCGACATCGTTCGGATCGACAAGGGCCACCCGGGTCTCGGTCTCCCATTCACGGGACGCGGCGACCACACCCGAGAGAACCGCGCCATAAAACTCACTGACGAAAGCGCCCGTTTCGAAAGGTAACAGCGCTGTAATCAAATGGACTTTCGGCTTGCGCATCAACTGGGCAGCCGGATGCGGCACGTAATTTACCTGGCGGGCCGTCTCGCGAATTTTTGCTCGCAAATCGGGTGCTACTTTGTCGCTGGTTTCTTTGCCGAGGGCTCGCGACACAGTGGAGATTGAAACATTTAGTTTCTCCGCGATGTCCTTGAGTCGCATGGTTCCAAACTCTTTCATAGTAGGCTCCATGGCCGCGCATTATGACCAATGCAACAAACGATTGCAAGCAGAACCTTTTGTTTGCAGCCGATAATTTGCAGAAATTCCGTGCACACTGCAAGCCCCAATGCTATTTGGACATAGAACTAAATTATAGCATCCGCTAAAATAGAAGAAAATTGCGATAGTTGTTGACTCTCTTTCCAGTCTATGCAATCATTTGCACAGACGACGGGAACCAGTTTCGAGTTTCAATGAGCACACATCCAGAAGGGAGACCGCGTGGTATGGAGAAGCGTGTTATGGGAATGATTTGGCGACTGTGTGTTGCCTTGGTCGCATTTACTTTCACTGCAATCGCAGTCAATGCACAAATAATCAATGGTGGCTTCGAAACCGCGGGGACGAACTATACGTTCCCCGATGCGGGGGACGGCGCGTTCCCCATCATCTCGAACACTTTTGCTCAGAATTGGAATCCAAACGGGTCGTATGTCGCCCGTACGGCAACCAATAGTCCGCAGCAGGGCAGCTATGAGGAAGCAGGAGGAATTGGTCAAGACTGGTACGGCATTAACCAGTCAGGCACCAATGTCTCTCCAGGCGGCCCTCTTGCCTTCCCCGTTACATCCCGCAGCGGTCAGTACTCCCTGCGAACCTTCGGCCCCTTCGGCGCCACTTGCTGTGCTGGCTCCGGGGCGGTCCAACTCCTCTCCAGCAATCAAAATGCGGCGGTCAGCAATAATACGGTTTGGGTGGTGAGCGGCTATGGCTTCAATTGGTCGGGCGATCCGCTGAATGACGTGGGAATAGGAACCGTTGGGTTCGGGCTGATTCAGGTTGCCTTTTACGATGTCACAAACGGGCTTATTGGTATACCGATCGATGGCCCGCACCTTGACACGAACACCGCGATGAACACTTGGATAAGCTGTTCAGTAACCGGAACCGCGCCTGCGGGAACGGTTTTCGTTGGGGCTTGGGCGTTGCACGTCGGTATGGAGGGAGCCTACGGCTCGATGTTCTGGGATGATATGACCATTACCAATATCGGCGTCGCCCTGCCGCCACCGCCCATTGTAACCAACCAATTCCAAGCCGTCATTCAAACAGGCAACGAGATTTGTTTCCCCACGATCACCACCGCCTCCTATCAGGCGCAGTCGAGCGATGACGGTTCGACATGGTCGAACATTACCGCACTGACGCCGGGCGATGGCAATACGGATTGCGTTTTTTCCGTCACCCATAAGTTCTACCGTGTGTCGATATCGCAGTAAATTAACAAGGGTTTGGGAATACTGATTATGCAAGCAGAAGGGAGATTACGAGGTATGGAGAAGCACCCCGTCACGAACATTTGTCGCTTGGGCGCCGTGTTCATTATCGTCGCGTTGAGCGTCAGCGTTGCGCGCGCAAATCTACTGTTGAACCCGGGTTTCGAAACGGTGGGGTCGGGTCCCAGTAACGCGGCCAATTGGGTTCAGTTCGGCAACGCGACCCTGAATGGTACCAATTCCACCACGGTCACGATTCACAGCGGTCTGTACTCAATGTCGGCGGGCTTTACCGCGACCAACGCCCCAGCCGGCTCGGGAGCGTTCCAGGATGTTGCGCAAACCGGGCCTCTGACCTACCGGCTTACCGGTTATCTGTTCAACTGGCAAAACGCCAAGTTGCTGGGACCGGACGGATACTTCGTGGCGCAACTCGCATTTCTTGATTCAAGCTCCAACTTGCTTCAGGCTGTTAGCGAGAGCCCGCACTACGGCTCGACCGCGAACCTGCCGGTCAACACCTGGGTGCCGTTTGAGGTGGATGCCACCGCCCCCGGAGGGACCGCTGCCGTGCGGACGTATATTATGGCCGTGGGAGATAGTCAGGACTTGGGCACCGTCTTTTATGACGACCTGAATCTCTACCAACCGAGTTCATCGAGCACGGCCGGGGTAACCAGCCAGTCGGCAGTTCAAGTCTCCTGGCCCACGTCCTCTCAGACCAACGAAACCGACTATCAGGTTCAGTACGCGTCGACCCTGGTGTTCACGAATGTGATTAATACTGCTGTGAACGTGATCACCAACAGCAGTTTTGAAACGAATGGTCTGGCGTGGATACTGCAAGCCGGTTGTACTTATTCCACCGGCTTGGTTCCCGCCCACACGGGTACCAATACGCTGAAGGAAGTCACCGCCACCACCGGGCTCGTTCCGGTTACCTATCAATTCTGTGGCCCGATAGTTGCAAATCAGGTCTGGGAGGAGGACGGCTACGCCTACAACTGGTCGGGTGCGCCGATCCACCAGGCTGGCACCCGGGCCTTGTTGAAGATCGTTTGGCTCGACAGCAACGGTGCCGCCCTCCAGTGCGTGCCAGCCAACCAGGATACCAATCTGGTCGGCAATATTGAAACAGGCCAGTATCCTGGCATTACGTCACAAATAGAATTGAGCGGCACTTCTCCGCAAAACGTTTGGACATTCCTGCAAGCCAAGGGGACTGCTCCCACAAACGCTGTGCAGATACAGCCGTTCTGTATCCTGGTCACCGGCGCCTCGGGCCCGACGGAAACCGTGTTCTTCGACGATATCACCGCGTTTCAACCAGTGGGGACGGTTGTGCAATGGAATGACCTTGGCCCTCTCTGGCTCGGTACGGGTCTCACCAACCAGGTGTTCGACTTGATCGGCACAAACAAGAACAAGTTCTACCGCATCATTACTCCGTAAGCAAAATGTCGCGAATGGCGTAAACAATGGAATGGACGGCAGTCGGGTATGGCCCGGTGGCAATCGGGTGTGTAACTGAAACAATGGCACAGCCCGAGTATTCGGAGCAGCAAAGGAGCAGAATCGTGAGATGGCATGGCAAGATTAGAGTTGCAGCGGCGTTCACCTTGATTGAGTTGTTGGTCGTTATCGCAATCATCGGGATTTTGGCGGCCATGTTGTTGCCCGCGCTGAACAAGGCGCGCGCCAAGGCCAGGACCGCGCTCTGCGTGTCCAACCTGAAACAAATCGGCGTCGCCATTATCTTGTATGCCGATGACTACGATGACTGCTTGCCGCCGGGATATGCTGGCGGTACTCAGAATTCGGATTGGCATCTCCTAATCGGACCGTATCTGGCGAAAACTTCTGTGACCTACGGCAACGGCACTGTTAGTCCCGTATTTCTTTGCCCGTCCGCTGTGCTGACACCGCCAGTGGGCACAACGATATCACTAACCTACACCGCTCATCGGGCCATGTTCTGGTGCGCGCCGACGGCGTGCAGCATTAATGGAAATTTGATCACGCGGTACAAACGGGGCCAATGCCAACGGCCCAGCGAAGTCGTGATGGTGTTTGATGGCACCCAGCAATCCATTGACTCTTCGGTAACATACGATGCCCAGGCCTGTTCGGATCAACTCCTTGATTCCACTCTCTATTTCGGCGGACCCGGCGCCAATAAGCCCAACAATGCTGAGCCTACAGGGCCAAACACCGAGGGTGTCACGGGCCAGATTCGCTGGCGTCACAACAGCAACAACGGCGCTAATTTTCTTTTTGTGGACGGACACGTGGAGACGCTGCTCACCGGGCAGATTTTGCGACGCAGTTTCTATTACGATAAGTGACGGACGTTTTCCATTTGAGCCAAGTGACGATTGCAGGGCGCAGTCGTAAATGAATAAGGGCCGAACTAGAAACGAACAGCTCTCGTTCACGACCGGATGAATCTACCGACGGCTGCGCCCTGTTTCTTTCCTTCCCAAGCGGTCTTCCCTGTTTTGATCTGGTCACGTAGAACGTGGCTGTGTGAGAAACACGTGTTGCCGCAGAGCCATCTGTAGGCCGCTTCTGTGAAGCGGCGGAATTCATGATGAAATCGCCGACTCGCAGAGTCGGCCTACAATTCGCGGCCGAGGTAGACAGGCCCTTTTAACAGCCCCGAACGACCGTCGCCGCCCGTTCCACATGCCAAACCATCTGGAGGGCGAGCCTCCCGGCGAGCCGCTCGGTAGGGAATAAAAATGACATTCGTGCATCCCAATAATGGCCTCACGGCAAATGAAAATGAAATTGGGACAGGACCGAGACAAGGCTGCGGTCGATTCACTTCTCCGATCCGACGCGGAAATTTTCTTCATCAGCGCGTTGATTCTCTACCTTGAACTCGCGCTGATTCGCTGGATCGGCACCGAGATCCGCATCTTCGCCTATCTGGGCAACCTCACCCTGGTCATGTGTTTCTTTGGCATCGGATGGGGGTGTTATCGGGCGGCGAAACCCGTGGAGCCGGTGGTCATGGCCATTAGCCTGTTGTTCCTTGCCACACTGGTGGCCAATCCGTTCCACAGTGCGGCGCTGAGCTTTTCCAAAATATCGTTTCTCCTCAGCGGTTTTGAGGACTCGACCGTCTGGCAGGATGTACAAGGACCCGGCGCGGACTACGCGACGGGCATCTTCTTCATTGGAATTCTTATTGTCGCGCTGACCCTCACGTTTGCGCCACTGGGACAGATACTCGGGCGGGCGATGCAACGCGCCCCGCGCGTCATCCGAGCCTATTCGCTGAACGTCGCCGGGAGCCTCGCTGGAGTTTGGCTCTTTAACAGTCTGAGCTGGGCCCGCACACCGCCAACCGTCTGGATGTTGGTGGCGGCAGGGCTGCTGGCCGCCGTCCTTCTCGCCGGGCAGGCGCGCGTGTGGCTGGCGGTAGGCTTGGTGGTGGTGGGAGCCGGGGTGGTGTGGTTGGGTGACTCGTCCTCCAATCTCATCATCTGGTCGCCGTATCAAAAGCTCGTGGTATCCCCGTTCTGGACGACCGGATTTGATCCCGTGCAATGGGGCTATCTCGTGCAGGCCAATGGAACGGTACACCAGACCGTGCTCGATCTCTCCGACCGTTTCGTCACGAATCACCCGGGACTGTTCGTCGACGAGCCGTTCGAGCGCAACGTCTATAGTGTCCCTTTCAGCTTCAAGCCGCATGCGCGCCGCGTCCTGATTGTCGGCGCCGGTGCCGGCAATAATGCAGCCGCAGCGTTGCGTCACGGCGCGACGCAAGTGGATTGCGTCGAAATCGATCCCCAGATCTACGCCTTGGGCCAGCGACTTCATCCGGAGCAGCCGTATAGCTCTCCCCGGGTGCGGGTGACGGTCAATGATGCGCGCGCTTTCTTTAAACAGGCCACGGGACCGTATGATTTAATTTGGTACGGGTGGCTCGACGCCCACACGCTTGGCTCGTCCTACAACAACATGCGACTGGACCATTACGTGTACACACTGGAGAGTTTCCGCGAGGCCAGAAAACTGTTGGCGCCCGACGGCTTGATGGTGGTCAACTTCCCGGTCCAGCGCACGTGGATGGTGGACCGTTTATTCAACCTGCTGCGACAGACGTTTGGGCGCGACCCTTTCGCTTATTGTGACGCCTCTATCGCGGCAAAGCTGAGACGGGTTCCGACGGCCACCCTCATCGTCGGCGAACAACCTGTAACGTCGCAGATGGTCGAGAGCCCCGCGCTTCGCGACTACCTCGCCTCCTGGCAGTGGCATCCCACCGGCACCACTCGGGCTCCGACCGACGACTGGCCGTACTTGTACCTGAGGCAGCCGGGTATCCCGAAACTGCACCTAATCGTTTCGACTGCGATTTTGGTGGCCGTGCTGGTGGCAGGGAGACGCGCTCTCGGAGTAGCCAGCGGTTCGGACTGGCATTTCTTCGCGCTGGGAGCCGCGTTTCTCCTGCTCGAAGTCCAAACCGTCAGCCGCGCAACGTTGCTGTTCGGGATGACCTGGATCGTCAACGCCATCGTCATCTCCGCGGTGCTCGTGATGATCCTGTTGTCCAACCTCGTGGCGTGGCGCTGGCCACGCCTTCCACAAGCCGTGATCATTACCGGACTCGCGCTCACCCTTGCCGGGCTGGCGTTGGTGCCGCTGGACTGGTTCAATGCGTTGACGGGTGCGGCCAAGCTGTTCGCCGCCAGCGCGTTTCTGACCGCACCGGTGTTCTTCGCCGGGCTCATCTTCATCCGGTCCTTCGCTGCCTGCGCGGACAAATCCCGGGCGCTCGGCTCCAATCTCATCGGCGCGCTGGTGGGAGGTCTGCTGGAGTCGCTGTCATTCGTCACCGGCGTCCGGGCCCTCATCCTTCTCGTCGGCCTGTTTTATCTAATCGCGATCCTGCGCCGCCCGATGGCCGGTCCGATATCGAGCATCGCTGCGGCTGAGTAAGTGACACCGGCCAAATTTCAGAAGCTCGCGGAAATGTCCGATTAGATCTTCTGGGTTCATATAAAAACGCCCCCAAGCCATCGTATAAAGCCTGCGGATTGTTTACGAAAAATGATGTTTTGATCATCCTCACGTTGAACGGCTTGCGAACCTTGCGGGTTCAGATTCCGAGGTCAACTGCTCACGGCACAGCCCGCGCTCGTTCCAGATTGTTTTGAGCCTGCGTAAAATCAGGCTTGATCCGCAGGGCCTGCTCCCAATGGCTGATCGCCTCCGGCAGCCTGCCGGCCCGCTCCAGGGCGAGCCCGAGGTTGTTGTGCGCGTCCGCGTTATCAGGCTGGATTCGTAGCGCCTGACCGTACTGTTCAATCGCCTCCGGCACCTTCCCGTCGTGGACCAAAGCATTTCCCAAGTTGATGTGCGCCGCGACAAGATCGGGATTAATCCGTAGCGCGTCCTCAAAGTGTCTGGTCGCCTCCGGCATCCTACCCGCTCGCATCAGGGCCAACCCCAGATTGCTGTGAGCACTGGCAAGATGGGGATCAATTCGCAGGGCTTCCTCGAAGTGGTTGATGGCCTCCGGCATTCGGCCCGTTTGCGCCAGGGCGAGCCCCAGATGATTGTGCGCGTCAGCAAGATCGGGCCTGATCCGCAGGGCCTGCTCCCAATGACTGATCGCTTCCTGGATCCTGCCCGTTTGCGCCAGGGCGAGTCCCAGGGCATAGTGCGCCTCGGCGTAATCGGGTTGAATCCGCAGCGCGTCCTCGAAGTGGCTGATCGCCTCCGGCATTTTGCCGGCTTCCTCCAGGGCGATGCCCAGGTTGCCGTGCGCCTCCGCGAAATCGGGCTTGATCCGCACGGCTGCTTGATAATGCCCAATGGCCTCTTCCAGCCTGTCCATTCGTTCCAGGGCATTCCCGAAGTTATTGTGCGCTTCCGGATAGTCAGGCTGGAATCGCAGGGCCTGGCGGTACTGTTCAATCGCTTCGGGCAGCCGGCCCCGTTCCATCAGGGCAACTCCCAGGTTGCTGTGCCCACGGGCATTTTGCGGACGTTTGACCACGGTATCCTGCCAGATGGCCAGGTTGGATTTGTAGTCCTGGTTGCGTTGAATAGTCAGGAAGGCGAACAGACCGACCACGGACCCACTCGCCAGGCATCCAAGCACAACGCCCTCCTGCGCTTTGAACAATCGTTTCCCGAGCGCATACGCGCCCGCCACGACCACCGTGACCACCGCGGCCAACGGCAGGTACATTCGCCGCTCCGCCGCCACTTCACCGACGCTTGGCAGAAAGCTCGAAGTCGGCGCCAGGATGAGAAAAAACCAGGCGCCCAGGAAACCCACCGATGGTCGGTGACGAAGCGCCCACACCGTTCCACCCAGCAGGCCAAGCGCGACGACACCGGAGACGAGGCCATCTTTCAGCGATGAGGTAATCGGCCAGTCCGCGTAATCAATCACCAGCGGGTGAGGCCAGAAGCAAAGCCGTAAATAGTAATTGATCACGCCCGCCTCGGTCTTCAGATAGTCCCATGAGGTCAGGCCTTTAATCCCAAACCCGGTCGCGGAATGAGGTGTCCGCGCCACCAGCACAAACAAAATGAGCCAGGTCGCGGCGAGACCGGCGTACAAACCGGCGCGCCGCTGACGCAATTCGCGAAATGACGACGCCAGAAACACGCGATCGTAGAGCAACACGAGCAGTGGCGCTCCGACCATGACCTCCTTGCTTCCCATACCCAGGGCGCACGAGATGACGGCGGCCAGATACCACCCGCCCGGGCGAGCCGAGTGAGAACCGCGAAGGGTACAGTACAGCGTTAGCAGCAGAAACAGTCCCATCAGCAATTCCGTGCGCTGGCCAATGTAGGTGACGCTTTCCGTTTGCAGGGGATGGACCTCCCAAATGAGCGCGATCGCCGCGGCCAGCCAGACGGCTGCGCCGTCAAATCGGTCACGAAGTTTCTCCCCCTCAAGCGTGCGCCGGACAATCCCAAACAGCGCCAGCGCGGACAACAGATGCAGCGTCAGGTTGAAGGCATGGTAGCCCCGGACATTCAGTCCGCCCACCGCGTAGTTCACGGCCAGGGTCAGACAAACCACCGGGCGCCCATTGACCGAGCAGTAGCGGGGCGCAGACAGGGCTTCGCGAATCGGCCACAAGTGACGGATGTGGGGATTCATGGGGATGGAATGCAGGTCGTCAAAGATGAAGGGTCCCTGAAAGCTGTTGCGATACGCCCAAATGCCAGCGACAATTACCAACCCAGGGATGAACTGGCGCAGTTTCAACAGTCCAGAAGTTTATCTGACCTTGCCTCGCGCGACCAGTGTTTACTGAGCTACGCCTCTCCCCGCAGCCGGATATCCTACGGGTGCCCCGTCCATGCTTCCCGAAGGATTCCGGTGACAAAGGCCCTCTCCTATCGCGGGCCGTGACTGGGGCCGTAAGCATCGCTTCCAGACTCCCCTGATGGATGGTAGTGTGTAAGTTTGAATTCAGGCTTCGTCGATGTGTTTCTGCATTGTAGGGCAGGCGGCCCGCCTGCCATGTCCATAAACGACGGCAAGCGAGCCGCTTGCCCTACAAATTACGCGAAATGGGCTTCGAGCAAAATGATACACTCCCTGATGGATTCCTCTTTCAGGGGTTGCGGGAACCTGTCACGTTCTTGGGCTCGTAATAAGGGCGGTTCGCCCGGTAGAGTTCCAACTGCATCTCGATTTGGCTGACCAACTGGGTTTGCGCGGTGGAATCAGCCAATTGAATGGCCTTCTGTGCCGTGCCGACGGCATCGTCGAATCGGCCAGCGGCGGCATAGGCGGCGGCCAGGGTATCAAGACACGGAACCGCTCGATAGTCAGTGGCCCGATTGATGAGCTTGCAGGCCCGCTCGGCCAACGCCACCGCCCGAACCGCGTTGCCACTTTCCGTCGGCGGACGCGTCGCCAGCAACCAGGCGAGATTGTTCAGTGCCTGGAGATAATCCGGTTTGATCCGCAGCGCCTGCTCCAGTTGCTCGATCGCTTCTGGGATCCTGTCCGCCTGCGCCAGGGCGATCCCCAGGCCGTCGTGCGCCATCCAGCAACCGGGATTCTTGGCCAGGGTGTCACGCCAGAGTGTTTCCAAATCCCGATAGACGTGTGCTCGCTGCCAAGTGGACGCTCCCAGCAACACCAGCACGGCTATCGCGGCAAGCCTTCCCAGGTCGCCGCCCCGGGGGCCGGCTCGTTGGGCCACCGTGGCCCCGGCGCTGACCACCAGGGCGATCAGCCCGATGATCGAATAGTATTGCCAGTGATCGGCAACCAGTGAGTATCGCATAAAGTAGATGTTCACAAACCCCAGGGCCGGCGCCAACATCGTCAGGTAGTAGCCCATCGCCAACAGGCAGGGTTTCCCCCACGATTGCCGATAGCGCCAGCAGACGAGCAACCCCACCACGACGAGCAGCCCGGGCACGTAGGACACCAGGTTCTGCGGGTCGATCTGCCATCGCGGATAGACAAAACACAGATGCAAGGGAACCACGGCCTTGTACAGGTAAAACCATATCGCCCAACCAGCCCCCGCCAGCCGTGGCCAGAAGCCGTCCTGCCTCACGATATCGCCGCCGATAACCCGATGAGATTGGAACCACACCGTTACGCAACTCAGGAGCCCCGCCACGGCAAAGAACGGCAGGCTCCGCAGCACATCCCGCCGCTCCATTCTCCCACGACGCCACCACGCAAAGCCCAACAGGACCACCGGCAGCGTGGCCACCGCCGTCTTGCTCAACAGCGCCAGCACAAAGGTTCCTGCCGCCGCCCAGTACCAGCCCCTCCGTCCCTCCTCTTCGAACTTCAGATACCCCAGACAGGTCAACGCGAAAAAAAACATGCACAGTGTGTTCTTGCGCTCCGCAATCCACGCCACCGATTCCACATTCACCGGATGCACCGCAAACACCGCCGCCGCAAACCACGCTCTCGGGATCTTCAACCTCGCCAGGATACGCCACCACAACACCGCACTGAGCGCATGCAAGATCACATTGACCAGGTGGTATCCCACCGGATTCATCCCCCACAGCCGCCACTCCAGCCACCAGGTTGTGGAGGTCAACGGCCAGTAGTCCGGGGGCTGGGTCGTGAACCAAAATCGATGCAAACCGTCCGACATCCGTATCAGAGGATTCTGAACGACGAGTTTGTCATCGTCCCAGATGAATCCGCCGCGCAGAGCAGGGATATATACCACAACCGTCAGCAGCAGGATGAGGGCCGAGCCGGCAACCGGCGACTTCCATGCGTTCTTCATCGGTCGGGCAATCCTTGCGTCATGTTGGGGGCCTGGCGGTACGTTTGTCCGTCGCGATATCGTTGCCGCCGACTCTCGATCTTCTCGGCCAATGCGCGGCTGGCCCCAGCGCAGGGCCGGTTCGAGGGCCTTTCTTCTTCGCCACCCGGTGATCCCTCGGGGCGCAGTGTAACAACGGAAGCGCGGTGGAAACAAGCGCGCTGGATGTGACAGGGGATGCGGGCAGCTGCCCGCATCCCCTGTCAGGTTTCGGTTATCGTGACTTGGAAACCATCCATCCCGCGGCAGCGCGACATCGGCGCCATCCAGTGGACGTGCTTTGGGAGGGCAGCCGCATACGATCCTTCGGCTCGCCGAGAGCCTCGATAATGAGAATGGGGGACAAACCTCGCCTAAATCCCTCCAAATCAACCATGCTAAAACATTAGTCCGCCGCCCTACCCGTTCAAAAATCGAGTAAGCAAACGATTGCAGAATCCAGCCTGTTGGATGGCCAACTAGCAAACCGATTTGACCGCTGAACCCGAAACTTATTGAATTGCACATCAAACCGGGCGTGGCCTTGGCCTCCTTGGCGATTTTTCTTCATAATGCTGTTGACAATTTTCCCAGAATTTGCAATCATTTGCACCAAGCGAGTATAGGAATTAGGGTTAGTAAAACCGAAGGGAGATATAAGGTTATGGAGAAGCGAGTTAGTATTTCACTGGTGTGCGTTGCGATATGCACGCTGGTTATGTCCACAACGAGCAGCGCGCAAAATCTGCTGACGGATCCCAACTTTGACATGGGAATCACAGCCCCCAATCCGAACCCGACCGCTATTCCTGGTTGGTCGGAGTTTGGCGGGGCGGCTATAACGCCAGAGGCTGTTGCGTTAAGTTTGCCGAACGTCATGCTCACACCCGCTGGTGGTGGTGGCTACAGCGTTCCGGGAGCGTATCAAAACTTCCCGGCTTCACCGGGTCAGGTGTTTACACTGTCGGGCTGGGTCTATACGCCCAATCTGCTGGTGAGCAATAGCAACGACTTTGCGATCTTGCAACTGTCGTGGTGGACCGGCAGTGGATACAGCAATGCGGTCGGAACGGTGGCCGGCGTGAATGTTGGTACGCCCATCGGGCCGGGTCCCAGTACCGTCGCGCTCCCGCAGGGCGTGTGGACGTTCGCCAGTGTAACCGGAACGGCGCCGGCCGGGCACAACCGGAATGAGCCCATTCCTTCTGGACATCAACGCGGATACGAATGGAACCTTCTACTTCGACAACATGTCGCTTGTTCCTGAGCCGAGCACCGTGGCGATGGCGCTAACGGGTCTGCTGGGTCTTGTCGCGTTCGCCAAACGGCGTCGCGTGTAGTTTCGTTGTCGATCGACGGATTTTTTACCCCGCCTATCCAGCGTCTCCTGGATGGGCGGGGGACAAATCCAAATGGGTACAGTCCAGCCGAGGGTTTCCGACAGCGAAGAGAATAATCAAGACGTGTCTGTCGACCCGTTTTGATGGCAGTCAGCGGTTGCGGATTCGGAAACCATGAAGACAGTCAAAGTCGGCGTCCTCACCCTGTTTGCGCTGACCGGTTTTTTTGTATTTACGACTTTCTCCGGAGTAAAGGTTTTGCCCAAGGCCGGCCCTCCGGAGCTTCTCTCGAATCCCAGTTTTGAAACACCAGCCCTTCCCGCTGGCGGTTGGGCCCTGGTCCGTCAGGCGGATTGGCAGGCTTTCACCAGCGGCACCGCTGAGTTGATGACCCTCTGGGCCGGCGCGGCCCGCACGGGCAATCAGTGCATTAGGTTCGTGTCCCACGGAATTCCCAATTTCTATCAAGGGTTGTTTCAAGCCGTGTCCGTGACGCCCGGCGAAACCTACCAATTCAGCGCGTACATCAGGAATGATTCCACCCATCCGCTCAAAGGTTCGGTCATCGGCCAGTTGTCCATTGAATGGCACGACGCCAACGGCGGCGAAGCCGGCCGGCTCTGGAGCCCGGCTTGGGGCGCGGCGCTGTCGACGACCGAGTGGACGAAATTTGTGGTGGCCGGCGCCGCGCCGCCCAACGCCGCGAAGGCGCATTGTGTAATTGTTGAAAAGGGCCAGGGCCAGCCGGTGGCCAACTGCGTTTTTCTCGTTGACGATGCCTCGGCCGTAAAGCCGTCCGACGAGTGAAAGCCGAAGTGGTTTCATAAATCGTTGGTGGCACAGGCGTCCCTGCCTGTGTGGATGGATGTTGACAGGCACAGAGGCCTGTTCCACCATTTGTGAGACGAGTTCTCGGGTGCCTTTGCGCCCGGAAGTCCGCAATTGAGTTATTATCGAACGGTGCGTTACAATCCATCATGACCATCGCGGCGAAACACGGGAAGTCGCATTTCAAGTTGGTTCTTCCGTCGGTCGTCTTCCTGGTGTCAGTGGTTTTATCAGGCTGCGCCAGCGGCCCCGTCTCGGGGCCAACGCCTTCTGCGACTGCGTCGCCCTTCATCAAGGTCGCCCGCACAAGCAACGGTTACTTCTTCCAGCGCGGCACGAATCTCTTTTACTCGCTGGGCGTCTGCGTGGTCATTCCCGAGGAAACCTGGCCGGATCAGCCCGAATTCGCGAAGCGAAAAGCCCTGGGCTCCTATGATGGTCTCCGCCGTTTCGGCTCCGACACCCAGGCGTGGGCGCGCGCCACCGTTACGCGATTGGAATCCTGGGGATTCAATACCGCCGGCGCTTGGTGCAGCGAGGACCTGTACCAACAGTCGATGTATCACGCGCGGGTGGTGTGGTTTTCCCAGCCAGGCCCCAATGAAGACCGCCTCATTGATGTCTTCACCACTGATTACGAAAAGGCGATCGAGCAAGTGGCGCTCGAGCAGGTGGCGCCGCACAAAGACGATCGCTGGTTGATCGGCTGGTTCCTCAATAATGAATTGCCCTGGTATGGTACCCACGGTTGGCCGGAAGATCCGAACCATTCTTTGTTCGACCGCTACCTCGCCCTGCCCGCCAGCGCGCCGGGTCGGGTGGCGTTGATTCGCTTTCTTCATGAACAGTACGCGGACATCGCCGCCTTGAAGGCCGAGTGGGATACACCGGCGAACACATGGACAGAGCCTGGAGAATCGTTCCGTCCTGCCGCCAAAAAGCCGCGCGGCCAAACGCCTGAAATATGCGTGGGCCGGACGGGTTGCGGACCGCTATTTCTCGATGTGTGTTGCCAGCATCCGGCGTCATGATTCGAATCATCTGATCCTCGGCTGCCGCTTTGCCGTCAAACCGCCGCGAGCGGTCGTCGAGGCGCTCGCGAAGTACACCGACGTTATCAGCGTCAATATGTATTCGAAAAGTGGCAAAGCGGATCTCGGATACCTGCGCGATGTTTACGCGCTGACAAAAAAACCCGTCTTGATCACCGAGTTTTCCTGGCGCGCCACGGAAAACAGTTCGGGCGATACGAATACCGAAGGGGCCGAAGTCACCGTGGATACGCAAGCGGACCGCGCCGAACGCTATCGCGCCTTCGTCAGCACCATTGCCCAGGAGCCGTACATCATGGGCTCACACTGGTTTCAATATATGGATCAGCCCCCCGCCGGCCGCTGGATTGATGGTGAAAATTCCAATTACGGGATCGTGGACATTCATGACCAGCCCTACGAGAAACTGGTCGCGGCCATGACGGAAACCCATCAACTGCTTCCGTCGATCCTGGGCGCCCGCGCCAACAGCTTGCCGGTTTCCTTCGACGAAGAGGCTTGGGGAGAATTTCTCACTGCTCGTGTTGCTCCGGGGCAGTTGACCGCTCCCGTGCAAATGGAACCGGGCAAAGGCCCCTTGCCAGCCGACCAACTGGTGGTTCATCAGGATGACGCGCAGGGGAACAAAGGCTCGTGGGAGCAGACGCAGCAAGCCTGGATCCTCACCTATGAGACGGCGAACGGGTGGGGGCTGCATGGCGATTTGCCGTTGGAACAACTTAATTTGCTGGGAGCGCAAACTCTGGAGGTCGAATTTGAAGCTCCCGCCGGCCTGCAAGTGCAGGTGTTGCTCCAGGAAACCGGCGATGGTCCGCCGGGGCATCAGGTCTACGAAGGAAAACGCGGTGCCGACGGCGAGTCCTACGAACTCCCGCAATTCACCGCCACGGGCAGTCGGCAGGTCGTGCGTCTTCGCTTGAGCGATGCGGAACGTCGAATCTACTGGGGCAATCAGGGCGGCAACATGGTTCTCGACACCCAGGGATTGAGGGCGATTAGTTTCCTCATTCGCAGCGGACAGGGAAAAGGACAGCTACGAATCTACCGCGTTGGCTTTGTTGGCGCTGGACAGGAATAACGGATGGCTCTTCTGAGATCGCTGAAACAATTACGCGCAGGCTTGCTTCGAGGACTCTGGCCCTTTCTGGCCGGGCTTTGCCTCCTGCCGCTTTGCGGCTGCAGCCGAACCGGCCGGGAGAGGACCGCCGACGGTCGAATCATTGTCCAGTATTGGGAGAAATGGACGGGCTTCGAGGACGACGCCATGCAGGCCGTGGTGGACGATTTCAATGCGTCGCAAAATCGCATCTTCGTCAAGAAACTCGTCGTGAGCGAAATGCTCCGCAAGGTGATGCTGGCCACCGCGGGCGGCAATCCGCCCAACGTCGCGGGCATCTGGTCGAGCAACATCCCCGACTTCGCCGAAAAAGGCGCGCTGACGCCGCTCAACAAAATGATCGATCGCGCCGGTATCAAGTCCACGGACTACATCCCGATCTATTGGGAACAGTGCGGTTTCCATGGCTTCATGTGGGCCTTGCCGAGCACGCCGGTCTCTCTCGGCTTGCACTGGAACAAAAAATTGTTCCGTGATGCCGGGCTCGATCCGAATCGGCCGCCACAGAGTATGGATGAACTCGATGCGATTTGCGACCGACTCACGATCGTGGAGATCGATCGCGGCGGCAAAACTGTCCGTGTCCGTTATCCGGAGCTGACCGCCGCGGAAAAACAGGCGAAAAAATTCACCTTGGTGCAGGTCGGTCATCTGCCAACACAACCCGGTTGGTGGATCGCCATGTGGGTGAATTGGTTCGGAGGGCGCTTATGGGACGGCGACCGGAAAATCACCGCGAACAGCCCGGAAAACCTCGAAACCTTCGAGTGGTTCCGCAAAACCACCGACAAATATGGCATCGATAATCTCCGCCGGTTCGGCGCCACCTTTGGAAATTTCGCCTCGCCCCAGGACCCTTTCCTCGCGGGACAGGTGGCGATGGAATTGCAGGGCGTTTGGATGTACAACTTCATCAGCAAGTACAACCCGCAATTGGAATGGGGCGCGGCGCCGTTTCCCGCCAAACATCCCGATCAATATCCCGTGACCTTTGCCGAGTGCGACGCGCTGGTGATCCCGAAGGGCGCCCTGCACCCGAAAGAAGCTTTCGAGTTCATTCACTACATCAACACGCAAGGGCCGATGGAAAAACTCTGTCTCGGACACCGCAAATTCAGCCCCTTTGTGAAAATCAGCGACGAGTTTATCCGCAACCATCCAAACCCGTACATCAAGGTCTTCATCGACATGGCGAAGAGCCCCAATGCGCGATACGTGCCGCGCCTGACAGTCTGGAATGAGTATAACGATGAAATGACCGTGGCCGCCAATCGCGTTATTACACTGGTGGCGAACCCGAAAGATGCCCTCGACCAGGTGCAAACGCGCATTCAGTGGCGGTTCGACCGCGTCGCGCGGCGCTGGGATGCGGTAAAGGATGAGCGCATCAAGGAGTGGAACGACTATGACCCGCGCTGAAAGACGTAACCTGCGTATCGGCCTGGCGTTCGTCAGTCCCTGGATCATCGGTTTTCTCGCGTTCACTCTCTATCCCGTTCTCGCCTCGGTCTATTATTCGTTCTGTGATTACGACGTGCTGACGAGACCGATTTGGGTTGGCACGCTGAATTACCACGACCTGTTCACCGACAGCGTGTTCTGGAAGTCGCTTTACAACACGTTCTACTTTGCCGCGTTCGTGCTGCCGCTGGGGCTGGTCATCTCGCTTTTCGTGGCCGTGCTGCTGAATCAATCCCTGCAGGGTCGGTCAATCTTTCGCGCCATCTTTTTCCTGCCGTCGCTGGTCCCCATTGTTGCCAGCTCGATGGTCTGGTTTTGGATTCTGAACGGCAATTTCGGCATCCTCAATTACGCCCTGCACTGGTTCCACATCCGCGGCCCGCAATGGCTGGCCGATGAAAAATGGACCAAGCCGTCGGTGGTCCTGATGACACTCTGGGGCTGCGGCAACACCATGGTCATCTACCTCGCCGCGCTCCAGGACGTGCCCCGTTCACTGTACGAGTCCGCCGAGATCGATGGCGCCAATCCCTGGGTGAAATTCCGTTATATCACCATTCCCATGATTTCGCCCGTCATTTACTTCAACCTCATCATGGGGATCATTGGCTCGTTGCAGGTGTTCGCCCAGGCCTACATCATGTTCAGCGGCGGCATGCTGGGCGGCGCGGGCGTCGCCACCAGCGCGGGCGGACCGAACCGCTCCGCGTTGTTCTATACGGTGTACCTGTACCAATGCGCGTTTGATTTTCACCAGATGGGTTACGCCTGCGCGATGGCCTGGATCCTGTTTCTCATCATCCTGTTCCTGACCTGGGTCGCGACGCGTTCGACCCGCAAGCTCATTTTCTACGCGGGAGAATAACTCATGCGCAGCCTACAACGCTTTTTCACCTATCTCCTGCTCCTGCTCGGCTCGATCACGTTTCTGGCCCCGCTGCTCTGGATGCTTTCCACCGGGTTGAAGCCGATCGATCAAACGATGACCATGCCGCCAAGCTGGATTCCCTACAAGTATTTCGTCGAGAAAGACGGTACTCGACTCGAAGTCAAGCCCGGCGCGCCGATCAACGTCCCCTCGTACGTCGTGGCGATCGAGGGCGAGCGGCATGTTGTCTCACGCACCAGCGTCGTGAATGGCCAGATGAAGCAGCAAATGCCCAATGGCGAAGAGAAATCCGTGCCCGTCCAGATTCTCCAGGAAATCCCCGCCGACGCGCAACATCTATGGACGACGATCACGCCGCTGGCCAGCACCAATGACGCGTCCGCGTGGGAAGCGCTGCCAGCAGCATCCGTCATCAAGAAAGTTGCGCCGCGCTGGAGCAACTTCATCGAAGCCATCAAGGCCATGAAACAGTTCCCGCGTTACCTGAGAAATACGCTAATTCTGTGCGTGCTGACAGTAATCGGGACGGTCACATCCAGCGCGCTCACAGCCTACGGCTTCTCGCGCATCGAATGGCGCGGGCGCAATACTCTGTTTATGATCGCCCTGGCTACAATGATGGTGCCCTTTCCCGTCACGATGGTCCCGTTGTATTGCCTGTTCCGCTGGCTCGGCTGGATCGGCACCTTGAAACCTTTGTGGGTCGGTTCGTTTTTCGCGGGGGCCTTCAACGTGTTTCTGTTGCGGCAGTTTTTCATGACCCTGCCGAAGGACATCTCCGAGGCCGCGCGCATCGATGGCTGCAGCGAGTTTCGCATCTTCTGGCAGATCGTCCTGCCCTTGTGCCGTCCCGCGTTGATGGTGGTCGCGCTGTTTCAATTCATGTACACGTGGAATGACTTCATCGGCCCCTTGATTTACCTCACCAACCAGGAGGATTTCACGCTCGCGTTGGGGTTGCAATTCTTCCAAAGCCAGAGCGGGGGCACGGAATGGCACTACCTGATGGCCGCGAGCACCCTGGTGGCCTTGCCCATCATCGTGTTGTTCTTCTTCACGCAGAAGACCTTCATCGAAGGAATCTCGATGACCGGCATCAAGGGCTGAAGCCCGCGCGCTTACGCGGGCTGCCAAAGATATGTTGAAATCGAATGGGCGGGTGTCACGCTGTTGCCGGCGCGATCCGGAAGTCTCAGGGAAAACTTGCGTTCCTCATCGGTCCGATTCAATACGACCACGACAACACTCTCGTCGGGATTCCGAAACGCTGTGACCTGGAGATCTTCGCGGGTGCTCGCGCAGAGAATCCTCGCGGCGCCCGGACGAATGAAACGGCAGAAGTGTCCGAGGTAGTAATAGGAACTCTGGAAAATGAGGCGGCCGTTCACGGTGTCGGCAAGGATCGGCGCGCTGCAGAAATTGCCGGCGTGGTTGGGCCCGCCGGTTTCATCCAGCAGCATGTTCCAATCGATCCAACCAACGGTCCAACGGTTCAGGTCGTTGATGATCTCATGGCCGTAGCGCTCCCCCACGTCCCAGGAACCCAGGTGCGGGCCGCCTTCCTGGCAGCCTTCGGTAAAGATAAGCTTTTTGTCCGGCCAGGCTTCGTGGGCCAATTGGAGGTTGTCGAATTTCTCCGGACCGTACCAGTGAAAAGCCGCGCCCCAGATGTACCGACTGGCTTCAGGATCGTTGTAGGCCACCCGGACCCGCTCGATCAGTAGATCCCGGTTATGGTCCCAGATAATGATCTTGATGCGTTCCAAGCCGGCTTTCTGCAATGTCGGCCCCAGGTAATCACGGACAAAATCCCGCTCTTCCTCGGCGCTATAGAGGCAGGAATCCCAAACCTGCGCGGCCGCCGGTTCATTCTGGACCGTCACCCCCCAGATCGGCACGCCTTCCTTCTCGTATTCACAAATAAAGCGGACGAAGTAATTGGCCCACGCCTGCCGATATTCGGGCTTCAATTTTCCGCCGCCGCTGAACTGCCCATTGGTCTTCATCCACGCGGGCGGGCTCCACGGCGAGACCAGGATCTTGAGCGATTCGTTCGCCGTTTTTTGGGCTTCCTTGATCATCGGCAGGAGCGCCTGGCGGTCGCGCTCGATGGAGAAATGCTTCAACTCCACATCGCCATCCACCTCGGTACAGGCATAGTGTCCCAGCGAGAAATCGCAACTATTCATGTGGGTGCGACAGAGAGAGTAGCCATGCCCTTCGGTGGGGTGAAAATAAGCCTTAAAAAACTGTTCCCGGTGTTCTTTGGGCATCCGTGACAAACTGACCGCGCTGGCCTCCGTGAACGCCCCGCCAAAACCCTCAATCTTTTGAAAACGTTTGCTGGGATCAATTGAGATGGATGGCAGGCACGGGTCGGGACTTTCGTCCAGAAGAACAGGACTCTTTTCGGCCATGCGGTCCTTGCTGGCCTTGGCGGTCATATAATGACGGAGAAATCTGCCTGTGATCATATGTTACCACCCCAAAATCCGTATTGCTTATAGCACGGATATCGGCGAAAGAAAAGGGTATAATGCAAATGATTGCAGGACGCATCCGATGACAAATCCAAAATCCTTCTTCGTCGTGAACGCAGCTCCCGACTCAGTGACGCAGAGTGAGTTTGTGACAGTCGATGGTGAGCCCTATATCTGCATCCGTCACGTCGACCAACTTAACCCCTTTCTGATGAGCGTGGTCAGCGACAGCGATCACTGGTTGTTCGTCGGCAGCAACGCGCCCTTCACCGCCGGGCGCATCGACCCCGACAACGCGCTCTTCCCCTACCAGACCGTCGACAAGATTCTGCGGCAGCCTGACACCAGCGGCGCGTTGACGGTCCTGCTCGTTCGCGCAGGCGAGCGCTGGGCGCTGTGGGAACCCTGGCAGGCGAGCGGGCGTATTTATCGCATTGACCGCCATCTTTACAAGCACATCCACGGCGCCAGCGTGATCTTCGAGGAAATTAACCACGACCTCGGCCTGCGATTCCGTTGGAGCCTCGGCCCGTGCGAGCCGTATGGATTCGTCCGTGAATGCCTAGTTGAACGCCTCGACAACAACGTCCCCGTCGAGGTGCGATACCTCGACGGCTGGCACCAGTTGCTTCCGCCGGGTGTTGATCAGGAAACCTTCGGCCGCTTCAGCTATCTCGCGGAAGCCTATATGCGCCATGAATGCGTGAACGAAGAATCCCTCGGCATCTTCACGCTCAATGCGGCGATTACCGACCGGGCTGAAGCCTGCGAATCCTTGCGCGCCGCTTGCGCCTGGTCGATCGGCCACGCTCATCCCGTCGTCCTCTTGTCGAAGCGACAACTACCGGCGTTCTGTCGCGGAGAACTTGTCGACCCGGAGCGCGAGATCCGTGGCGAATTCGGCGCCTACCTCGTGGTTGACAGCGCAACCGTCGCCCCCGGCCATCCGCACCGCTGGTTCACAGCCGCCGACACCAGGCTCGATCATCCGGCGCTCGTGCGTCTCCGTAACCAATTGAAGGACCCGGTTGCCCTCGAACATTCCCTGCGCCAAAGTCTCGCGGCCAACCGCAGCGGCCTGCGCCGCCGCATCGCCGCCGCCGATGGGCTGCAGCAGACCGCTGACCAATCGGCCAGCGTCCATCATTTTGCCAACGTGCTGTTCAATTGCATGCGCGGCGGCACCTTCAATAATTCGTACCGTTTCCCCGGCAAGGATTTCGCGGCGTTCGTTCGCGTGCACAGCGCCACCGTGTCCGCGAGCCATCAACCATGGCTGGAAAAGTTACCGGAATCGCTGGCGCTGGATCAACTCCACCAGGAGGTCGCGAAGCGCGATGATGTCCACCTGTCACGGCTGGCGCATGAGTACTTGCCGCTGAGTTTCAGTCGTCGCCACGGCGACCCGAGCCGTCCCTGGAATCGATTCGACATCCACATCAAGGACGAACAAGGCCGTCCGCTTTACGCCTATCAGGGCAACTGGCGTGACATTTTCCAGAATTGGGAGAGCCTCGCGCAGAGCTATCCCGCCTGGCTCGGACAGATGATTCATGTATTCCTTAATGCTTCGACGGCAGATGGTTACAACCCCTACCGGATCACGCGCAACGGCGTTGACTGGGAGATCAGCGACCCCAAGGATCCTTGGAGCCACATCGGTTATTGGGGCGACCATCAAATCATTTACTTGCTGCGTCTGCTGGAAAGCCAGGAGCGATTTCAACCGGGACAATTGGCCGGCCAGCTCCGCGCCGAAACCTGCGTTTACACGCACGTGCCGTATGAAATTGACGGCTTCGACGAGATCGTCGGCCAGCGCGACCGGGGGCCCGCTTTCCAACCTATCAGGCACGGGACCGTGCCCGGGGGCCGTGCCGATCACGCGATAGACCGACCGTAGTTCGAAGAGAGCAGCCGGGAACGGCGCCCGCTGCAAATCCAAGTGCTCCAACCCGCCTTCCGCTACGCGATAACTTGCATCCGATGGCAGCGCCTGGTCGGGGCGGTCGGCCAGGACGATCCGCTCGAGCGCGAAAAAGGCGGCGCTGCGGGCTATCGCCCCCAAGTTATGGGGGTTGCCGATGCCGTCGAGAATAAGGAGTGGTTTGCCGTTCTTGGCCCAAATTCGCACCGTGCTTGGATCGAAGTCGGCCAATGGTTGCGGCTCGGCGATCGCCACGATGCCGCCGTGCAAGGGAGTGCCGGCGACATGGCCGCTTGCGCGCCCGTCACCCAGCTCTTGGTCGGCGTGCTGAAGTACACGCTGCCGGCGCTCGGGTTATAGGCGAACGGCGGTGTGGTGGCCGCGTTGTAGATGTCGTTGCCCTGCATGCGCTCGAAGAAGGTTCCGAAGCCGCCGCGGAGAACGGTTTTGCCGTTGCCGAAGATGTCTTCAGAGAACCCGACGCGAGGCTGCAGCGTGTTGTAGTCGTTCACCACCAGGCCGCGCGGAAAACCGTTCTGGCCTGCAAGACCGACGCCGTTCAAATAGAACGGAGTTCCGTTGACCATCCCGAATCCCGGACCATTGGGATTCAGAGAGCCGTCAGCGTTGAACTGCGCCGACTGGCTGCTGTAGTAGAGCTCAGGGTCGAAGTTCGAAACCGCGTTGCTCCGCTCCCAGGCATGCGGCAGGGCATCATAACGCAACCCAAGCTGCAGGCTGAGGCGCGGCGTCACGTGCCAGTTGTCCATCAGGTACGCCGAAGGCGTCTGGTTTACGTAGTGGCGGATAGGCGCGTTCTGGAACTGGCCAAAGCTGCCGGGCAGGCCGAGCAGCATGTCCATGAACGAGTCGCCGGTATTGTTGCCGAAGCCGTAGTTGCCTTCGGTGTCGCCGAACAACTGCTGGTTCTTGGTGTAGCGGTTGTAGCTGAAGCCGAACTTCATCTGATGCTTGCCCTGGGTGTACGAAATGTCGGCTTTGGGCTCGAAGTCCTGGGCTGCGTTGTGCCACGGAGCCGATCCTTGATCTTCGGCCACGTAGTACGGACCACCCCAGCCGCCGCCCACTCCGGGTACGCTCGCTTGGCCCTTTGCTTTGCCCTGCAGGACGCCGTTCAGCGGGAAGAATGTCTGGGCGCTCCAGCCGGAGAAGGCCGAAGACGTCAAGAGAGAGTTGCCGCTGTTGGTGATGTCGATGATGTTGCCGTCGTAGTTGATGCTGGCTTCCACCACCAGGTTGGGGTTGATCTGCCCGGTCAACTTGAGGGCGGCCGAGTTCGACGGGTTCGACAGGTTGCTGGTGACGGTGTTGAAGCTCGCCCACAGCCAGCCCAGGAACGGCACGCCGTAGCCCTGTTCCACGCTGTCGTGCATGTAGTGGCCCAGGATCGCCCACTTGTCGTTGATCTTGTGGTCGACGCGGACAATGTCGTCACGGACATTGATCGGGTTGGCCACGTTGGCGAGAGCCTTGCCGCCTGCTCCCGGTGTCTCCTTCGGAATAATCGAGCTGTTCAGGTAGAGGACCGCATTCGCATCAAAGAGCTGGTGCGGAATGGTGTTGTTGGGGAACGGCTGCCCGGGCGTCAGGCCTAACGACGCCAACTCGGCTAGATAACCGGGGTCCGACACCGTGGATGCCTTGGGAACGATGAGATTGACCGAGCTGAATGCCGGCGACTGGTACACCAGGTCGGCCCCAGCCGTCGGACGGTCGGCATCGGGTAGAGTGGGGTTGTTCGAGGTGCCCTGGCCGGAAAGAATCTTGCGCCATTCCTCGTTCCAGAAGAAGAAGGTGTGCTGCTTGTCCTGGTTGTACAGCTTGGGAATGAACAGCGGGCCGCCAACGTTGAAGCCGTAAATGTTGTAGTGCTGATCGGTCAGCGAGTGGGTGATGGCGTTTTGCGCGTCGTAGGCAGGCGTGCGGTTGAACTCCCACACTTCGCCGTGGAACTTCTGGGTGCCGCTCTTGAGCGAAAGGCTCATCGTGGCGCCTGACGAAATGCCATAGTCCGGCGGGTAGTTCGACGTCATCATGTTGAACTCCGCGATGGCGTCCTGCGAAGGCATGATGTCCATGCCGCCGGCGCCGCCGCGGTCATCAGCCTCGCCGCCGTCGATCAGCCAGATATTGTGGCTCTGCCGAAGGCCGTTCACACTGATGGTGAAGTTGGCCGCGACCGAAGTCGGCGTGTTGCTGTCGGGAAGCGCGGAGCTGACGCCCAGGCCCAGTGCGGCCAGTGCGGCGAAGTTCCGGTTCTCGGTGGCGATTTCGCTGATCTGTTCGGAACTGATCAGCGTGCTGACTACGTTCGAGTCCGTCTGAACTGCCAGTGCGTCGGCCTCGACCGTGACGGTCTGCGTTTCGGCCCCGATGGTCAACTTGACGTCTGCACGGCTCGTCGCCGAGACGTTGACCACGATGCCCGTCTGCTGGAATGTCTCAAAGCCCTTGGCCGTGACCTTGAGGTTGTAGTTAGCAGGGTTCAGACCGCTGATGTCGTACAGACCTGTTCCGCCGCTTTCCGTGGTTCTGGTAAAGCCGGTGGCCGGGTCGGTGAGCACGATCTTGGCTCCCGCCACCACCGCTCCTGACTGGTCCGTTACGCTGCCTGTCACTTCCGAGTTGGCCTGCGCGAATGCCATCACGCCGGCCATCACGAAGAGCAAGGGCAACAGGAAGAACCTGTATTTCGTTTGTCTCATGTGACCTTCCTTTTCAAAAGTTTTACTGCTTGTGGTGCGCACTTCTTGTGCTTCCCCGTCTGTACGAATGAAGCCGAGTGTTTTATGGACCGAGGAAAGAGCAACCGGGAGAAGCTGGTGCCGCAGTACTCTGGCTCACTTCCGTGAGTGACAACACTGCCGGAAAAGACACAACCCGCGTCGCCGCCCTGAATTACCAAAGACAGCGCAAACGGTTGCGACTTGAACCAGATACCGTCAACTGGGTAAATAACCAGTTTTCCTGAGTTGCTGAACCGCGCCCATTAAACGTGCGCAAATGAAGACCTGTCAAGTAGAAAATCCATTTACCTGACCGTTTTCATCGCGCACTTCACTCGGTTTACATCCCGTCTCGCGGCCCCTGCCGGGCGGTTGCCCGGAATCAGCCGCCGGCTTATCAACCAAGTGCCGGCATGCGGGGTTTGGAATGGTGAACTTCCTCGCCGCCGAAGTGCTCCTCAGACTCCGGTGGTGTTTTCCTCACACTGCCTTTCGGTCCTCCTCCGCGGGGAAAAGGCCCGAAACCGGGCGCAAATCTCCACGACTTGGAATGCAGCGTACCCTTGTTATCCAGTTTCTGGGATAACTGCACTTAAACGATTAAGTGCAGGCACATCCAACATCGCGAGGATTGAGCCGGGCCATATTAAAAGCTCAGTTATGAACTCTTGTCAAGCTCCATTTTTGACCGGCGTTCGCCTCCCTTTGAGAACAATCAGTTACAGAAGGCGCCTGATTTGTAAGCGTTTACGCGGAGCAGCCCCGGGCAGGGTAAGCCAAGTTTGCTGAAGTACCACGACGTCCCAAATGACAAAGAAAAGGGCGCGGCCGGATGGTCCGGCCGCGCCCCGTTAAGAGTGGAGTTCCAGGAACCCTAGAAGACGAACTTGCCGCCCATTTCGAGGGTACGTGGATCCCACGTATTCGTAACCTGGCCAAAACTGCCGTTTTGGTCTGCCGGGCCTCCGGTATTGAGGCTGTTGTACTGCGTGTGATTGAACGTGTTGAACGACTCGATGCGGAGTTCAAAGTGCGCCCGCTCGGTCATCGCAAACGACTTGTAAAGAGAGGTGGTAAAGTTGACCCGGCCGGGTCCAACCACCGCATCCTTACCGGCATTGCCGAAGCCCTGGTTCGGACCACCGTCCCAAGCCGCTTTCGGGTCTGAGAACAGGGATGTATCGAACCACTCGTTGATTGAGTTGTTGACCTTCTTGACGTACTTCATCTTGCCGCTGACATTGGGCCGGTTGCTGTAACCGCCGCCCAGCCCGATCGTGTCGGGACCGCTCAACGACGTCGCCACCGGCACGCCGGATTCGTCAATCACTGTGCCCGCCAATTCCCAACCGCCCAGAACCGAGTGAGCTACTCCCGAGCTATGGGTAAAGATGGGCAGCTTGTACATGTAATTGGCGCTCAGCATGTTGCGGCGGTCCAGGAATCCCGAACCCTTGTCGTATTTCGCATACCATGGATTACCCAGGCAGCACGTGTTGTCGTAGGTCTGAATGTCGATTTCATGGGACCACGTGTAATCGAGTTCGCCGCTCAGACCCCAGCGATTCTGGACACGCAGGCCTGTCTGGAAACCGTTGTACGTACCGTTAGTGGTGGTTTCCTGCTGCGTAATTCCGCTGTAACCGGCATAGGTGCGGAAGGAGTTGGTGTTATTGGCCACATTGCCCTGTCCGGATGTCGGCAGGGTAATGGTCTGGCCGCTGGCATTGACGTAACTGGACAGGTTGCCGCCCTTCGCGCGAACCGCCAGATCGGTCGTCAGCGGGAAGTTGTCAATGTGGTTCTGGTCGTACTGGTGCCATGCCATGTTGCCGACATACTGCACAACCCAGATCAGCGAGGGTTGAAGCTCATGCTGTACGCCCAGGCTGAACTGCGCTACTGCGGGAGCCCGGTAGTTCAGCGCCAGGCTCGTCAGGCCGCTCGCGAAGAACGGCGTAGACGCCGTGTTGCCGGTCTGGGTGCTTACGTGCGGGTTGCTCATGTTGACAAACGAAGCGCCGGGATCGTTGACGTACGGAGTATTGGTCGCCGCGTCGTAGATGTCGTTGCCTTGGATGCGCTCGAAGAAGGTTCCGAAGCCGCCGCGGAGAACCGTCTTGCCGTTCCCGAAGAGATCTTCAGAGAAACCCACACGAGGTTGGATGGTCTTGTAGTCGTTGTTGACCAGGCCCCGCGGGAATCCGCCCACGCCTGCCAGCCTCATGCCGTTGGTGTAGTACTGGCCGGTATTGCCGGAGATGGTATAGCTGTGGAAGCCCGGACCCGTCGACAGCATCGATCCGTCCGTGTTCCACACCGGCGTTGACGTGCTCAGGAAATTGCCGGGATCGAAGTTGGCAAGCACGTTGTTGCGCTCCCACGCATGCGGCAGGGCGTCATAACGAAGACCGAGCTGCAGGCTCAGGCGCGGAGTCACGTGCCAGTTGTCCATGATGTACATCGAAGGCGTCTGGTTTACATAGTGGTCGATGGGGGCCGATGCCTGCTGATCGTAGTTGGCAGCCATGCCGAGCAGCATATCCATCACACCGTCGCCCTGGTAGCAGGCCGTCTGCGCGGTATCCGTCGCCGTGGACCCGCTGCAGTACGCACCGCTGCCCGTGAACTGGCTGTCGGAACGGCCGCCGAAGCCAAAGTTGCCCATCGTGTTGCCGTTGACCTGCTGATTCTTGGTGTAGCGGTTATAGCTGAAGCCATACTTCATGGCATGCTTGCCCACGGTGTAAGAGACATCCAGCTTGGGCTCGTAGTCTTCAGCCGCGTTGTGCCACGGGGCATTGCCCATCGACTCGGCGGTTCCGTAGGGGTTGCCGAAGCCCTGGATGCTGGGCACGCTGTTCAGGCCTACGGCCTTACCCTGCTGCACCTTGGTGAGATCCCAGAAGGTGGCCACGTTCCAGCCCGAAGGCAGGTTGGCTCTGCTGCTGTTGGTGATGTTGATGATGTTGCCGTCGTAGTTCATGCTGGCTTCGACGAGCAGATTCGGATTGATGGTTCCGCTCATCTTCAAAGCCGCGCTGTTCGACGGGTTCGACAGCGTGCTGGTGACGGTGTTGTAGCTGTACCAGTCCCAGCCCAGTTCCGGGCCGCCGGAAGCCTGGGTCACGGAGTCATGCAGATAATGGCCCAGGATCTGCCACCGGTCGTTGATCTTGTGATCGACGCGAACCACATCGTCGCGCACATTGATCGGCGTTTGCGCCTCGGAGGCTACCTGGCCGTTCGACTTGGTCGGCTTAGGCAGAATGCCCGAGTTGAGGTACCGCACTGCATTCGAATCGAAGAGCTGATGCGGAATGGTGTTGTTCGGGAACGGTTGTCCGGGCGTCAGCCCGTACGCCGTCAGCAGCCCCTGCTGGCAGGTGTCCTTGTTGGTCACCGAGGGATCAAGACAGGGTTCGAAGTACACGTTCTGCACGCCCGCCGCGGTGGCATAGGAACCAGAGAACGGCACTACAATACCTGCATACTGGACTTTGCCGTTGTTTTTGCCGTCGGAAGCAAAGAGCGGCTTCTGATAAACCAGGTCCGTTCCGGCCGTTGGAATGTCTTCCGCCGGCAGCGTGTTGACCACATTGGGTGTGCTGCCCTGATTGATCTTGCGCCACTCCTCATTCCAGAAGAAGAAGGTCTTGTCCTTGTTCTGGTTGTAGGTCTTGGGAATGTAGAGCGGTCCGCCCAGGTTGAACCCGTAGATGTTGTAGTTCAGCTTCTGACGCGGTGTGGGTGTGGCCTGCTTGTACTTGTTCACCCAGCTGTTGGCGTCGTAATCGGTGTTGCGATTGAACTCAAACAAGGTGCCGTGATACTTCGACGTGCCGCTCTTCAGCGAGAGGCTCATCGTCGCTCCGGAGGAAATGCCGTAATCCGGAGGATAGTTTGACGACATCACGTTGAACTCCGCAATGGCATCCTGCGAAGGCATGATGTCCATGCCACCGGCGCCCCCGCGGTCATCAGCCTCGCCGCCGTCGATCAGCCAGATATTGTGGCTCTGCCGAAGGCCGTTCACGCTGATGGTGAAGTTGGCCGCAACTGAGGTGGGTGTGTTGCTGTCGGGAAGCGAAGCGCTGACGCCCAGGCCGAGTGCGGCCAGCGCGGCGAAGTTCCGGTTCTCGGTGGCGATTTCGCTGATCTGTTCGGAGCTGATCAGCGTGCTGACCACGTTGGAGTCAGTTTGCACGGCCAGCGCGTCGGCCTCGACGGTAACCGTCTGGGTTTCGGCCCCGATGGTCAACTTGACGTCCGCGCGCGCGATCGACGAAACGTTGACTACGATGCCGTTCTGCACGAAGGCTTCAAAGCCCTTCGCCGTGACTTTCATGTTGTAGTTTGCAGGGTTCAGGCCGCTGATGTCGTAGAGACCTGTTGCGCCACTGTCCGTGGTTTTGGCGAATCCGGTAGCCGGATCGGTAAGCACGATCTGTGCTCCCGCTACTACCGCTCCTGTCTGGTCCGTTACGATGCCCGTCACTTCCGAGTTGGCCTGCGCGAAAGCAAACACGCCGGCCAGCACAAAAAGCAAGGGCAGTACGAACAAGCAGGATTTTATGGAATGAGTGCGATGATTCATCTGACCTTCCTTAACTGGTACTGCCTGTTGCCGCGGCCCGCGATCCGGATTTTCAAAACCCTTCCTGGCTCCCAATGCATCCCGGGGCGTCAGGTGAACCTCGAAAACCTTGCTGATCTTCAAAAGCCGCGTTTACCCGTCTTTTCAGCACGCCACGGTTTGTGTTCCGTTGTGCGCCGCCGGCAAACTTTATGGCCGGATGCGGGACTCCAGTTTTTACTCTCTGGCCGGTGCGCTCCTCGTGCCCGGTCAGCGTCCCCTGTGTTCACTGGCGGACGACCCGCAGGAACAGGCTTCCGAAAACGGTGGATTCTCCATCTTCTGGAAAGAGAAAATGCGGCGATCTATGCTTTCTGGAATTCAGCTCCTAAAACGATTAAGCACACCATCGACACAACACCCTTTTCGTGGCCGCACGTATTTAAAGCCGCACAAACTGGGAAGGTCTGTATCTCCCATCACGATGGAGAGTGACATACATGACCGTGAGGAGGCGCCGCGGAATTTCCACCTATCGTTAAGTTAAGAACAGAAAAATCCGTAATTCATTAACTTTGGCCGTGCCACTAAACACCACGATTTTCTTGCCTCGGGACCGCCCTTTATCGCAGTCGTCCCAGATCGCGCAGTTCGCGCGCTGTGGCTTCGAGAAATGTCTCAGTGCTTACGCCAGGAGGCGATTCGAGCCCCGATTTCGACTGCAACGCGGCGGCAATCCGCTGTGCCAGCGCCTCGCGGGTGGCCAGGGGCATATCCAGCCGTCGCGCAAAGAAGCCCTCCAGCACTTCCAGGTCGCTGGAAGCGAGCCGGGCCACGGCTTCCGGCGGCAGCGAAACCAGCGTGTGCGGCTCGGGGGTGGGCGCAGGCGCCGAGAAGATCTGTGCGGTAAAGGTGCGCGTCCCGAGGTCGTTCCACGGCGTCGCTTCCTGCTCCCGGTCCCGCACCACCAGCGTGCCCGCCGCCAGGTCCCCCAGCCGCTGATGCTGGCGGGTGACAAACATCGTGATCACGCCCACCGCATAGAAAAACGGGATCTGGTCCACATAGCGCACCAGGTTGCGCGCCAGCGACTCGAAGAACCCGATAGGACGGCCCGAGCGCTGGATCACGCGGATCTTGGCCACCTTCTTGCCCGGGGTGCGCCCATTCCAGAAGGCCTCGAAAATGGTGAAATAACCCCAGTTGAGCAGAAAGATGACCATCGTCACAATGGCGAACGCCCACTGGTACGAAAGCGATGAGAACGCCTCCATCGCCGGCTGGAAAACCCAGAAGATCAATCCCAGCAGCAGCAGGCCCGCAGCCCAGATCAAGGTATCGACCAGCAGCGCGATGAACCGGCTCCCGATCCCGGCCAGCGGCATCTCGATGGCCACCAGTTCCGGTGTTTCGATGCTAAGCTGATCTGACATCGGGTCCATGCCGCAAACTCTCTCCAACTCCTGGATTCAGAAGCGCCGTCCCCACTGGGACCGCCTCGCCCACCTGCTGGCGGTCTCAGACCAGAACGGCCTGAAGCAGCTTTCCCGCGCCGAGCTCCAGGAACTCGCCCTGCTCTATCGCCAGGTGGCGGCCGACCTGTCGGTCCTGCGCCAGGACACCACCGCCCGCACCTTTGCCACCTACGTCAATCAATTGCTGGCGCGTGCCCACCATATTATCTATTCCGGCCGCAAAACGAATCTTCTCACCTTGTTCCGCTTCCTGCGGGATGATTATCCGGCCATCTTCCAGCGCCACATCCAGTTCGTCCTGGCTTCGCTGCTGATCACCGCCGCCTGCGGCATGCTGGGTGTGGTGCTCACCACGGCCAGACCCGAGTTCATGCGCCACTTCGTGGGCCCGGCCATGATTGCCACCATGGAACGCCACGAAATGTGGACGCAGTCGATCGTCAGCATCGCGCCCAAGGAAACCAGCCGCATCATGACCAACAACCTGGCGGTCAGCTTTGAGACGTTTGCCGGCGGGATTTCGTTTGGACTGATCACCCTCTTCTCGCTCTACACCAACGGCATGCTCCTGGGGGTGATCGGGGCCGCGTGCCATCACTACGGAATGTCGCTGGCGCTGTGGAGCTTTGTCGCCGCGCACGGATCGCTGGAGCTGCCTTCGATCATCATCGCCGGGGCCGCGGGCCTGCGGCTGGGACACGCCATGCTGTTTCCCGGCGGCTATCGCTGGAAGGACTCGGTGGCCAAGGGCGGCATCGAGGCCACGCGTCTTGTCTCCGGCATCATCCCGCTACTGGTGATTGCCGGCTGCCTGGAAGGATTCTTCTCGCCCTCGCACGCGCCCGTGTGGCTCAAGTTCACTGTGGGCGGCGTGCTGTTCCTGCTCCTGAATGCGTGGCTCTTCGGGCCCGGGAAAGTGCCGGCAAAATCGGCGTGACAGTTGTCTTCGAGCGGGCCCGACCACGGCGTAATAATCCCATCTCGCACGCATTCCGCTACCCCCACGTCGTGTCATCCTGAGCGGCGTTGTTCGCGCAGCGATCAACGGAGTCGAATGATCTGCATTTTCGCCCTCTCCTCGGATAGCAAGGTCCCGCTATAGGAGTCTGCACAGAGACCTTGGCGGCCGCGCACGCACCCAACTTGTTACCGCAGCGGCAGGCCCGCGTTGATCGAAAATACTGACCCGACGTCATTGTAGGCGGGATTTGGTTCGCCCGTCGTTCCAAACAGAATGCCGCTGGGTGCCTGAAGCAGCAGCTGTGGATGAGCGTCCGCATTCGGCTGCGACGAGAACGAGACCGTTTGCAGCAGCGTGCCGCTGGTCGTGATCGAGTAGACCGCGTCCTGAGTTGGAGCGGCGATCCACAGATTGCCATCCGAAGCCTGCAGCACCATGCTGCACCCGGTCTTCGGCGTGCAGCCGCTGAGCTGATAAAGCTCCGCATAGCTGCCCGAGGTGCTGAGCTGAAAAACCTTCTGAAAGGCGGTATCGCTCGGGCCCCCAGCCGCAACCCCGTACAGGAGGCCGTTCAACCCTTGGGTCAGAATCCCGTTCGCGGGAATTCGCCCGTTGGTGCCGGAGGCGTACTCGAAGATCGCGGTCACCTGACCGGAGGTTGCCACCCGGCACACGTGATACCAGCTGCTGTAGCAGGTTCCGTAGAAGTTGCCGTCGGTTGCCTGCCGGTTAAGGCTCTCCACCGTGAACCCGTTGCTGCCCGCTGACGACAACAGGGTGTACGTGCCATTGGTGGTGAGCCGAAAAATCCCGTTGCCGTCCGACCCGTAGAGGTTGCCATCGGAGGCCGCGGCCAAACTGTATGGCGCCTCCTGCAGCACCACTTGGTAGTCGCTACCCGACTTGCTGATTTTGAAAACCATTGGGTTCGGGTTGTTGTTGCTCCCCCGCGCGGTGACATACAGAAAGCCATCGGACCCTTCGACCAGGCTGGTGAAGTAGTCGCCGTAGAAAAAACGGTTCGGGTTTTGCGGAGGTAGTGTGAACACAGTCGTAAACTGCCCATTGGGCGTGAGCTGGAAAACTGTGCCGATGCCCAGGTAAGTGATGCCGTAGAAATTGCCGTCCGATGCCTGGATCAGCTCGTTCGGATCGTCCCCGACATTCGAACCACCGAACGTATGGAGCACGGTGAGGGTAGGAGCAGCACCGGCGGAGGCGGCGATGAACAAGGACGCAGCAAGAACCAGAGACGCGGACATTGGTTTCACGGGGGATCTCCTTCTTCTGATCGAGTTGCCTTTCCCGTGTGAGCGCCGGCATTCTTTTGCGTCGATATGGTGGAAAAGCGGTGACGCCCAGCGGGGACGGGCACACACTGTCAGTCACACACTATCTTTGAAAGGCTGGCGGGAGTTGTTTGCGCCATGTCAAGAAAAGTGTCACTAGATTGTCAGGTACGTAAAAAAGCGTTTACATGGGGATAATGCGATCAACGCAAGCACGCGAGTCAGGTTTGGTCTAGTCTCCTGAGTCTGAAGTTCGCACCGTTAAACGGCTGTCATCCTGAGCGAAATTTGGCGCATTCTTGCGCCAAATGGAGCGAAGGATCTGTGGTTGCTTTTGGTTCTTTGTACAAGAAATCAATGACTCAGGGGTCTAGAACTGGTTGCAGAAATGCTGTTTTGAAAGGGCACGGATTAATCCGTGCCGCAAAGCCCCGATAAACCGCGGGCTTTAGCCCCTGAGGGCGTTTTTCCTGGTCCCGAGGGAATCTATGAAACCAGTTCCAGTCACCCGCGCACAGCGGAAAAACCGCAGATCCTTCACTTCGTTCACGATGACAGGGCGAAGCGGTCAGCCCTGCTTTACGATTTGGCCGGCGGCGGCTCCAGTGCCGGCGCATGCGCGTGCGGCGCGTGATAGCGCAGGTAGCCGAGGCCCACGCGCATGTTGCGCACCACCGGGCCGGGCACTGTGATCGCTACCGTGATGCCCAGGATGGCATGCGCCGCGGCCAGCGGAAATACGTTCCGGCAGCGCAGAAAGACGAAGCACGCGCACAGGCCCCACAGAAACGTAATCGGAGTAAGGATGGGATTGGGCAGGTGCGCCACCGCGAAGATGCCCGCCGCCGCCACCGCCGCCCATTCCCGCCGCGGAACAAGCCGCAGGAACCGGAACAGAAAATAACCCTGCAGCAGGAATTGCTGCGCGAACGACCACACCGTGTATCCGCCGAAGCTCATCACCCAGCTGCGCGCGGTAAGAGGATGGCGCAGCGTGTCCAGTTGGATGGCAACCGTCACCGACACCGCGCAAAAGACCAGGGCAGCCACGACGACCCACAACGAGGGAAGGAAACCGCCGCGGCGAAAGCCCAGCGATGCCCAACCGGGAAAGGAAGCGATTGAGGTCAGGACGATCCACGCGGCTGCCACCCACCATAGCCAGTGCTGCACCGGCTTCGGCGCCCAGATGGTAGCTGCAATCAGGCCGAACCCGATGACCAGTTCGAGCAAGGGCCGCATTCCAGCCGGCATGCCTGTGAATGTCTGATCCGTCGATGGCGAAATGTTGCGTTCCTGCGCCATGGCCGTTCCCGGTCGCCCGCTTACTCCACAATGATTGACGCAATCCAGGGTCCGGCGTCGTTGATGGACGACAAACGCAGAACATTCTTCGCCCCGGGTTGATCCATCCGGGCAATCACGCTGGCTTCTCCCGACTCCGGGCCGGTGGGAGGAAAAGCGATCCATGTCGCACCCTGACCGTTTACGCGCAGTTCCGCGTACCGCGGTCCGGCGCTGCGGTTTGTGTATTGGATGCGGATGCGCGCCCATGGTGAGCGCGACGCGACGTGGGCGAACGTGACTTCGCAACCAGGGCACGCGGGCTCGCCTGCTCCGGGCGCCTCCGGCCGATACGTTGCCGAAGGCCCGGGAGTGCCCTTCACCCGCACCAGCAGCGCATCGCCCGCCGGCACCTCGACTGAGTAAGAGCCGTGGAATGGGCCAAAATCCTTCCCCGACCAGAGATCCTTCACCGTCGCCGCCGATTCATCGAGACCGATCAATTTCCAATCAATGGTTGCCTCGGCCGCGGCCGCGCCCCGGTTCAACACCAGCACCGCGCGCGCTCCCGCGTCCGCCAGCGGCTTCGACCACACCTGCACGCCCCTCTGCGGCTCCGCCATCACCATCACCGCCTGCAGGCCCAGCCCATCCTGATCGACAGCAAGCACCGCCTTGTTGGTCAGCATCGCCAGCGTCCCGGGAGTCAGCGTGGTCAAATCCGCCCCCACCAGCAGCGGAGCTCCGCTCATGGCCCACAGGCTCATGTGCACCCGGTTCTGCGCATCGTTCAACCCCGGCATGCCGATCACCATCATGTCGGGATCGTTGTAAAAACCGGTGTGCTCCGCTTCGGGATGAATGCCCTGGTCGAAGTTCCCCAGCATCGCCGCGAAGCTGGCCTTGCGATCGGCGTGCGCCTGGCCGGCCACCACGGGAGCGACGATGTCGCCGCTGGTGCGCCATATATCGGCCGGCGCCCCGCCCACGTGCGGCGCCCAGGTCCACGGGCTCTGGTTGCCCCACTCGCACAGCGAGAAAAACAGCCGGTGCCCGGTGATCTTCTCCGCGCGCGCAATCGCGCGGGCAATTTCGGCGTACTGCACCGCCGGGTCGAGGTTCTCCCGGTCGCCGCCGCACCAGTCCACCTTCACATAATCGAATCCCCAGCGCGCGAATTGGAGAAAGTCCTGCTCGTAGTGGCCTTCGCTGCCGACGTTGAAGTACATCGGCCCGACATCGGGATAAAGGCTGCAGCCGTTCCTCCCCGCGTCGGTGTAAATGCCGGCCTTCAATCCGAGCGAGTGAATGAAGCGCACGATGTTGCCCATGTCGCCGGGCTTCTCGCCCGCCGCGAGCGCCGGCCACGCCTTCTCATCAATCACGAAATTGCTGTCCGCATCCCTCTCGCCCCGCCACCAGCCCTCGTCGATGTTGATGTATTGGTAGCCCACCTCCTTCATCCCGTTCGAAGCCATGGCGCGCGCCTGCGCCATCGCGATTTCGGAGTTGATGGTGTTGGAGAAGCTGTTCCACGACGACCAGCCCATGGGCGGCGCGGGAATGGGGATTTGCCGCGAAGCGGCAGGACCGGCAGCCGTCGCGGTGAGAAAGGCGCCGATCAGAGCAACGGCAAGAGACGCCCTGCGGAATCTCGAGTTCGTGCGCATGATGATGTTCCGTGGTTCAGATCTTGAGGAAGATCTTCTTCCGGTACAGGATCCATACAGGGATGAAGCAGAACGCAGCGAACGAAACCGACCAGCCGAACTGCGCCCAGCCGACGGGGAGAATCTGCATATAAAAGTGGCGCATCAGCCACTCCTCAAGAGTGACCACCCGGCCGCCATCGTGCACGCGGATCAGATAGAAAATCCCGGGCGTCAACTCGCTGAACATGTACGCGCCGATGGCATTCGATCCGAATACCAGCCACACATACGTCCAGCCCTTGCGCCAGTTCATTTGTTCCACGGCCCAGTAGGCTAACGTGAGCAGGGCCAGTGAATAGCCGCCGGCCACCAGAACGAACGAACTGGTCCACATGTTCTTGTTCAGCGGAAATTCCATCGACCAGAGATAACCGGCCACGAGGCTTGCGACGCTGGCCAGGGCGAGGCCGGCCGACTTGGCCTTGACGCTGCGCGTGGTTCTCAGCCAGATCCCCGCCAGGCACCCCATCAGCGTGGTTCCAATCGCGGGCAGATCGCTCAGCAGGCCTTCAGGGTCGCGCACGTTGTGATCCGGCGGGTAGAGATACAGGTGATAGGGAAAAAGGTGGCGATCGATCCACGACGTCAGGTTCTGAGTCATGTCCATGAAGGGCACGTCGTGCCCCGGCATCCCCACTCCCGGAATCGGCACCCACCGCACCAATACCCAGTAACCGACCAGCGCCGCGCCCAGTGCCGCCCACTTGGTCCACGCACGCTGGTCATAGAGATAAAACAGGCCCACGACGAGATAGCAGATCGCCAGCCGCTGCAGCACGCCATAGAACCGCATGTGCTCCATGGGAAAGAACGGGAAGCCGTTGACGATCATGCCCAGGAGGATGAGGAAAATGGCACGCAACGCCGTATGCCGGGCCAGGCTGCCGGGCGTCGCACCGCGCGCCAGGCGCCCACTGTATGCAAACACGATGGAGACCCCGATCACGAACGCGAACGTGGGAAACACCAGGTCGGTGGGCGTCAGCCCGTTCCACTCGGCGTGATTCATGAATCCCCACGAGCCGCGGCCTCCGTTGTTATTCACCATGATCATGAAGGCGATGGTGATGCCGCGCGTCACGTCCAGCGACAGAATTCGCTGCACGCCCGATTTCGGCGCGGTAGCGGGATTGGTCATGGTAGGCGAAGTTGCCGGGGTGGTCATATGCGAAAGCCGTCTCCCTGGAGGCCGGATGCCCTTAACGCTACGCGCTCAGGGCATCGTTCGCCAAGAGCACAGGAAATTCCGGGCAGGATGAGTGGATTTCGAGTTAAACTGCACGCCAGGCCTCATCACCATCCGTTGGGGATCGCGTATGTCTGGAATTAGGGTCATTCCTGTTTCTCGGGCGGCCTTGGTTTGCCTGCTGGTTGCCGGCATCGCTCTGCGTGCCGAGGGCCCAGTCCAGGGCCAGCCCACCGATCCCAAGGCCCGCAACACGTTTGCCGGCGCCATCGAATGGCAAAAGCGCGGCGACAAGGCAGTAGCCGTGGACGAGTTCCGCAAGGCCAACCGGCAGGACGGCGGCCATTGCGCCGAATGCCTGCGCCGCGCTTACGACCTGGCCAATTCCATCGCAGATTACAAGGCTGCCGCCGATGTGTCGCGCGACTGGCTGCTACAGGCCGCCACAGATGCCGAAAAAAGCGTCGCCCATTATCGCCTGGGGACGGCGCTGCAGCGGGAAGGCATTGCCGCCAGGAAGGACAAGTTTTTCGACGAGAGCGTGGAGGAATTCAAAACCACCCTGCAGCTGGTGCCGCAGAATGCGGTGGCGCACTTCTCCCTGGGAGTTTCGCTGGCCTACCTGCACCAGGACGACGCGGCGCGCGCCGAGTTCAAGGCGTTTCTTGCGGATGACAAGGCCAACAAGGCGGCGCAGGAGCGCGTGCGGCGTTACCTGGATCGCATCGAGCTGGCGCGCTCCCGCATGGCGCCGCCGTTCGCGGTAACTACGCTCGACGGACAGCACATCTCAATGGACAGCCTCGCCGGAAGGGTAGTGCTGATCGATTTCTGGGCAACCTGGTGCGGACCCTGCCGCAATGCGCTGCCGCACATGCGCCAGATCGCGAAGAAGTTCGATGGCCAGCCGCTGGTGGTGCTCAGCATCAGCCTCGACAAGGATGCGGACAAATGGAAAACCTTCGTTAACGACAACCAGATGACCTGGCTGCAGTACCGCGATGGCGGATTTGACGGCGAGATTGCAAAGCTGTTCGGAGTGAAAGCCATTCCCGCCACGTTCAGCATCGATGCCGATGGAGTTCTCGAGGATCAGCACGTGGGCGATGCGGACATCGAGGGCAAGCTGAAGAAGATGGTTGCGCGAGCCAACGAAGTCAAGGACCGCAAGCCGTTGACGGAAGCGAATTCGGCGCCCGCCGAAGGAACCAACTAGAGCGTGTTTCAAAAAAAAGGGCTTTGAATGGGCACGACGAAAAGTCGTGCCCTCTCAAAACATAATGACAATCTCTGTGTGGCGGACACCACCAACGTGGTGGCGTATCCGAGCGTTGAAAAGCAAGACCGGGCCTTGGTTTCGTTTTCAGGAGGATGACAGCATTTGGGATGCGACTTCAGCTGCGGGCCACTATGGGGCCTTTTCGGCTTGTTGGGTCTGGCGTTGCGCTTCCCATGGCCCATCGGCGCGGCCTTCCACGCGCATGCGGCCCTTGCCTGAAGCTTCGTCGATCCAGCCCTCCAGGAAAGCCGGCACCGGACCGGGGGCTCCTTCCCTTCCATCGTTCGGCCAATCGCCAGTGAACCAGAGTTCGATGTGCCCGTCGCGCCAGGTTCCGGTGATGGGCTTGTTGTCGCCCAGCCCGCCCGACCAAGTGCCGGTTACCTTGTCGCCGTCGCGCGTCAACTTCATCGTGCCTTCGAAGCGGCCCATATCGCTGGAATAGCGCACCGCCCACACCCCGACGGCATCGGAACCGTTCTTGACCGGAGCGGGCGCAGCCGGAGTGATGCGCACGTTGGAGAAATAGGATTCTTCTCCGGCGTACCCCCAAAGAGCGACGGCGCCGTGCAGATCGTGCCCTTTCAGTCCGTCCACTACGAGCGCGGGGCGGCCGGATCCGTAAAGAAACACGCGCGCCGTGCGGCCCGTGACTTCGATTTTCATGGGGATCCAGGTCTCGGGCGCAACCTCCGCATAGCTTTCATAAATGAACGGCCATTCACGGCGCAGCCGGTACCAGCCATACTCGGGTTCGGAGCTATACTGCAGCGCGTGATTGCGCATCGCCTGATCGTTGGCGAGCGCATTTTTCGGCCGCAGGTACACATCTTCGTAGGCCGATCCGTCGGCCTTCATCCGGAATGCCAGGCCCGTGAACCCGGGCATGCGCACCCCGGGCGGGGTGGTGATCCTGACCGCGATATCGGCCTCGATGGTTCCGTCCTGAAAATCGGTGCCGCGCAGAATCGCATACGCGGGAGCGTCTTGATCGGATGTCGATGTGAGGCGGATGGCTTTGCGGCCCTGGTACTCCACCGTGTCGACCTTGGCGTTATGCAGCTCCAGGTTCGCAGGATCGATCAGGGAGGCGGAACGCGCGCCGGCATGCAGGCCAGCCATCGCCATACCGGCGATGACACCCAAGCGGATCACACGAGTCCACGAAGAATCCATCGGTCACCTCCAGGCAAATTCTTCCCCGACACACGGCACGCCGGGCGCGGGATTCGAAGACATACTTCGGCGTCGCCCGCACAAATGAACCCTGCCTGAATTCGCGATGGTGGTGAAGCGATATGTGTCGAGACTTCGGCGGGCGGTGACGAATCCGAGGGTCTCAAACGGACCGGCCCGAATTGGGGTATTAAACGGAAAGAGCCGCCCGGCAACAGGGCAGCTCCTTCCTAGGGAGAATAGTTCCAACGGAGGCAAAGCCATCAGAACTTTCTGGCTGCATAGTAGGTGGGGCGGGGGGGAGTGTCAAGAATAAATCTGATAATTATTAAATGCTTTTTTATCTTATGTTTGGGTGAAAAGTACAACTCGATTAGCGATTCAAGGTATTCGCCTTATCCTCGCCTCCGGCTTCCGGTCTGCGGGCTTTTTTATCGGGATTTATTCCTGTAAACCCGGGTTTTTCCATGCGCTTAAGTGTCGTGTTGACCGTCTGGATGCCTGCGGTCAGAGTGGTTTCCCTTTGCGGGAAAAACGCACCTGATTGGAGGAATATGGGGCGTTACTCCCTCCAGCGCCGGGAGGTCATTTGCGCAGGTCGAGGTGAATAAACTCGGTGTCGAAAACCGAGGAGATGGGTTTGCCCCGCGCCAGGCGGTAGAGGGCCCGGCCGCCGCCGACGGAGAAGCCGAGAACGATGGCAGCCACAGAGCAGATCATAACCAAGCTGGCGATACCGAGCAGCAGTCTTCCGGTCTTGGCAACCTCTGATTCTCCAGGCTGGGGAATGGAAACCAGATCCGACTCGTAGTGCACGCCGGCCAGAAGCTGGTGACTCTCGTCGGGAATCGCGTCCCCGCTGACGATAGCGACAATGGGACCGCTGCGCCGAACTTCGAGCGAAGCCTGGTCGGAGTCGGTCAGGGGCTTGGGAAACGGCGGCTTTGCCTGGTTGCCCGCCCGAATGTAATCGCGGATCCTGGTCTCCTGCGCGGCAGCCATCTGCGGAGTGGGGTAGTCGATCAGCGTGAGGACCGCGGGCCCGGAGCGTAGCGAGTAACCGGCGGTTACGGTCTCGGCGCCGCGGTCGAAGCCGACCAGGTCAGGGGGAAGAACGCCGCCGGAGCCTGCGTACGAAGCCGGGCCGAGGGCGTAATGCGTGGACTGGCCGTCGGCGCCCTTGGGCAGCGTGGCCAGCACGGGGGGCGCGAGTGCCTTGTTTCCCACCGGAACGGGCATGGCGTCGGCCAGCTCGCGGAGTTCGGACCCCGACATGGGGCTGAGGTGCGAGAAAGTCGCATCGACCATGACGTCACCGCGCCAGAACAGCACGCGGTTGTGGTCGGAAGCCGCGCCGGTGCCGATATCTTCTTTCGGCCAGCCGGATCCGCGGTAAAACGAATAGGCACCGAAGGCGCCGCTCAGGTCTCCGAAGCGCATCGCGCGCACGGTAAGGGTTTCGCCGTCCTTTTTGTATGCAGCCAGCACGGCGCTCTGGAAACCGTACTCCTTCAACGCCGGAACGTTGTCCTTGTCGGCGTTCTGGGGATCGGAGACGGTTTTGGGCTGTTGGGCAGCTTCCCACCCGGCGAAGGAGTTGGGCAGCAATGGGCGCGGCACCGAAATCGACGCGGGCTGGGAAGAAGTTGAAGGGGGCTGCGGCTTAGCCGGAGCTTGCGCACCGAGGCCGGCCGCCATCGCCAGCACCGTCGAACCAATTGAAACTGCAATCGTGCGAATCAACGAGAAGCTCCTGGTTTCCGACTGCCGGTGGGGTGCGTCCTATGGAGCACCGATCATCCTATGAACTGCGGCGGGGTCTGGCTGACGTTCTTTCGCCCCCTTGCGGGGGCTTGTCCCCCAGGCTTGCGACTGGGGCTCGAGTCGTGACGCCCGGTTCGCGGGCTTTGCGGACCAAAGCCAAAAGCGAAACTGCCTGTCCATCCCAGAGTACGCTTTTCCAGGGTATCGGGCGCGGCACCCCTTTTACTTGGACACCCCGGGTCTGGGAAAGGTTCCTGGTTTCGGAGATTGGGCGGATGACACAGCGGGACGCCACGGCCTCAGCCGCGGTATCCAGCGCGGGACGTTCTGCTTAAAATCGGCATACTCGTCGCCATACTTGCGAGCCAGCGTGGGTTCCTCGTACGCGCAGACGAAGACGTGCATGATCAGGCAGACGATCGCTATATAGGTCAGCATGTGCCGGCTGGTGAACAACAGCGCCTCGCCAAAGAGGGCGGTGATCACGCCGATGTACATGGGATTGCGCACGAAGCGAAATAGCCCGCTGATGACGAGGTGTTCGGTGGGCACGGCAGGCACCAGGGTCCCGCGGCCTTTGAGGACGAAGCGCACGATCGATTCGAACAGAGGAACCAGCCCAAGAACGAGCATCGCCGCAGACGCCATGATCCGGAGCGGTGCATCTTCTGCCGGAATTCGCAAACGGGTGATGTACCAGGGGACGAGGACCAGCACCAGGGCCGGGCCGCCCAGGAATGTGAACAGCACGGACACGACAACATTGCGGTGAAAAGATGGCATAGGAGCCTTTCGGTGGGTGAATCGAAACTCTTTGACGGCCCGAAGACCGGTCTGATTGGCTGTTCAACATGATCCTCGTCCGTCAGGAGCCGCAGTTTGAAGTCGTTGTTGCCTCGCTCGTGCAGAAGCCAATTGTGGCGAACCTGCTGGAACTCTACGTGCATGATTTTTCCGAATTCATTGAGTGTGCCATCGGGCAGGACGGGCGGTTCGGCTACCAGAATCTCGATTGCTATTGGACTGATCCGCGGCGGTATCCGTTCCTGATATACGTCAACGGGGGACCAGCTGGTTTCTTCTTTATGCAGGGGATTTCGTCCGCCGGTGGGACGCTGTGGGATATGGTGGAGTTTTTTGTTTTGCGCGGCTACCGGGGGCGCTCGATCGGCACCCGCGTGGCTCACGAAGCATTCGCGCGCTATCCGGGAACCTGGCAGGTGCGTGTCATGGAATCCAATGCGCCGGCGTTCGCGTTCTGGAATCGCACCGTGCGCGCATTTGCCGGCGAAAATGTCGCGTTAGATCAGATTGTCGTGGAAGACAGGCGATGGAACCGGTTTCTTTTCGTCTCGCCTCCCGTGGACTAACAGCCGCTTCAGGAATGGCTTTCGTCCATAATCTCCCTTTCATCCCAGGCTGATAAGCGAAGGATGCACGTTGAGCGACGACCGCCAGGCGTCAAATGCGGCCAGTGCACGCTCGCACTGGATGCGGTGGCGTTCTTTCTTGTCGCGCACCTTCCTGCGGACTTCCTCTTCGAGCGCGGGCAGCAGATCGAACGTGATGTTCGCGGGCTGAAAGTGCTTCACATCGGCGTGGGTGATGTAGTGAACCAGAGAGCCGAGCGCAGTGTCGCGCGGGACAGGCTCCGGGATTTCGCCGCGGGCGAATGAGGCCGCATAGATTCCGGCCAGCATGCCGGTGGCGATTGACTCGGTGTAGCCTTCCACGCCGGAGATCTGGCCGGCGAACAGGATCGCGGGCTGTGCTACCGGAGATACATGCAGATCGTTCGACTCGTCCGCAACGACAACTCGCTCAGGATGACAGGGCTGAGGGGGATTGAGTGGGGATTGGATCCTCAGGCGCAGCGTGTCGTCGAGCAATGCGGGGGCACAGATGTAGGTATTGCGATGGATCTGGCCGTAGCGCAGGAAGCGGGCGTTTTCAAGACCGGGAATGAGCCGCAGAACGCGGGCCTGCTCGCCGAACCGGAGGTGATTCTGGAACCCGACCAGGTTGTAGCTATCGGCTCGCAGATTTTCCTTGCGAAGCTGGACGACGGCCCAGGGCGTGTGGCCGGTGCGCGGATCGCGCAGTCCGACCGGCTTCATCGGGCCGAAGCGCAAGGTGTCGCGACCGCGCCGGGCCAGCACCTCGATGGGCAGGCAGCCTTCGAAGTACTCGAGGTTCTCCCATTCCTTGCTCTCCGCAGGCTCAGCGATGAGCAGCGCGTCGAGAAAGCGGTCGTACTCTGCGCGGTTCATCGGACAGTTGATGTAATCCGGTGTGCCCTTATCCCAGCGCGCGGCAAAGTACACTCGCTTCATGTCAATCGACTCGGCATCGACGATGGGGGAGATGGAGTCGTAGAACGCCAGGTGCTCCGATCCGGTGATGCGCTGGATTTCGCGGCTCAGGGCGTCGGAGGTCAGAGGGCCGGTCGCCACAATCGTGAGCCCATCGAAGTCGTTCAGGCGAGTGACCTCCTGGCGAATGACGCGGATGGCCGGCTCGTCGGCAATTGCCGCCGCAATCCTGCGCGAGAACTCCACCCGGTCGACGGCCAGCGCGTGCCCTGCGGGCACGGCAGCCTGATCGGCGATCCGCAAAAGCTGCGACCCACCACGGCGCATCTCCTGTTTCAACAGCCAGGGCGCGGTGTTGGGCGACTCGCTTTTGAGGGAGTTGGAGCAGACCAGTTCGCCGAAGTCGATGGTCTGGTGGGCTGGAGTGAGGCGCGGGGTGCCGTCGACCATGGCGCGCATTTCGTAGAGGTCCACCGGGCAGCCCAGGCGCGCCGCGGTCAAGGCGGCCTCGGGCCCGGCAAGGCCTCCGCCGATGACGCGAATCCTCACGGGGTGTCCTTCTCGACACCTTCCGGAGCGCTTGCGCCGATAGCCAGCCGTTCCAGAGCCTCCCCGCTCAAGCGCACGGTCCGCCATTCATCCATGAACTCGGCGCCCATGGCGCGATAGAAATCGATGGCCGGGATATTCCAGTCCAGCACCTGCCATTTCAGGCGCGCACAGCGCTTCTCCAGGGCAATTGCCGCCACGCGCTGAAGCAGGGCCTTGCCGATGCCGAGGCCGCGAAACTCGGGATGGACAAAGATGTCTTCGAGGTAGATTCCGGGCCGGCCCAGCCAGGTGGAGTAATCGTAGAAGTAGAAGGCGAATCCCGCCGGCACGCCGTTCTGGTCGGCAATCAGGCAGGAGTAGTAGGGCTGGTCGCCGAAACCGTCGCGCAGCAGGTCTTCTTCGGTGGCCACCACGGATTCCGGGGCGCGTTCGTACTTCGCCAGGGCGCGAATGAAGGTAAGGATGGTGCCCGCGTCGGCGGGAGTCGCGGGGCGAATCGTGGTTGCCGAGCCGCTTGCCATACCCTCATTGTAAAGTGTGATCTGTGCCACAAAGCGGGGCCGTCGCCGGACATTAGGATAGTCCCTGAAGCCGCCCCGAGGGACCCTCTCGCGGACGGCGTGCGGCCCGCACCGTGCAACCTGCGGCCCAAGGCTGCCGTCCCATCGCATAGGGGAGTGTCGCGGGTGCGGCCCGCCCTTGTTTTGGGCCGGATCATTGATTTAATCTTCGCTGTGCGTCGCAAACCGGAGGCGTCGCATCGCGAAGACAAACGGACCGTCCCATCGACGGCGAGACCACTTTCTGGTTTTGTTTTGAGAGCAAGCAGTTGCGGAGCCGATCCGGCATCCGGGCTGCAAGGCCGAACATCCCGCGGGGTGTTTAGAAATGACGACTTTTTTGAGCCGGCGCCTGTGGTTGTTCGCGCCGCTCCCAAGGAGAAGAAGATGAAACTTGCACTTTGGCTCGGTTTGCTGGCATTTGCCGCTGCGCCCGCGCTCGCCCAGGCCCCTGCCGCGACCACCGGCAAGATCCATGGTCACGTCATCAATCCCACCGGGGCGCCCCAAACCAGCGGTACCATCAGCCTTTCGACCGACGGCGGTCATACGAACAAGTACAGCTTCGAGGTGGATTCGAGCGGCGCCTATTCGGGGGAAGCGGCGGCCGGAACCTATTCGGTGGTCTTCCGCCAGAAGGACACCCCTCCGGACAAGATGGTCGACCAGATCGAAAACGTGAAGATCGATGCGGGCCAGGATATCAATGTGGACGACGACATGTCGCGCCAGGCCTACATCGACAAGCTGCCGGAAGACCAGAAGAAGCAACTGGAAGAACTCCGGAAGCATAACTCGGAAGCCCTGAAGGCCAACGAGGTGATCAAGAACCTCAACAACGATCTGAAGCAGGTGACGGCCGACATCCACGATGCGGAAGCCTCAAAGGACAAGGACGTCAAGAAGGCGAAATACACCGAGATCGAAAGCCTGATGCAGAAGGACACGCAGATGAGGCCGCAGGAACCGGTGCTGTGGGCCTACCTGGGTTCAGGAGAAACCGGTTTGGGGAACGTTGACCCGGCAAACGGGAAAGACAAGTATGAGCAAGCCGAAACCGCCTTTAAGAAGGTGATCGAGCTGTCGCAAGCCGCCAAGGCGCCCAAGCCCGAGATTCTGGGCATGGCACACGCCGGCCTGGGCGAGTTATACGCCCGACAGGGCAAGGTTCCCGAGGCCAACGCGGAGTACGGCGAAGCGGGCAAGACCGACCCCACCAAGGCCGCCATGTACCTGAAGAACGAAGCGGTCATTTTCTCGCAAACGGGCAACGGCGACGCCCAGGCAGCCGCCGCAGACGAAGCCATCAAGTTGAAGCCCGATGATCCCATCCTTTATTACCTGAAGGGCCAGGGACTGGTGGGAAAGGCGACGACCGCGCCCGACCCTAAAAACCCCAAGGTGCAAATGATCGTCCTGCCTCCGGGCTGCGCGGAAGCCTATCAGAAGTACCTGGAATTGGCGCCCAACGGCCCCTACGCCCAGGACGTTGCCGGCATTCTGCAGCAGGCAGGGCAGAAGGTGAGTTCCAGCTACAAGGCGGGAAAGAAGTAAGGGTTTCGCGCGTTTCGCTTTATGGGGCGTCCGCTTCGGCGGGCGCCTCTTGCGTTTGATGCCCAATCCTCGAATCAACCCCCCTTAGCGAGCTATGGCCGCATTGCCGCGAGGAGCGGCCAAAAGAGCGATGCCGAAGAGCAAAACGTCAAGCATCAGGGCAATTTCCTTCCGGCCCTCAGGAGGTTTTACGGCGGGGCGCGAGCGAGGCGCAGCGCTCGCGTTCGCGCTCCCAGGCTTCGGTTCGCCAGCGGCGCGAGGCATAATTCGGGGAATCGTCAAATGGCAAGGAAGCTGCAGGCCGATCCTCCAAGGCGCGGGAGGGCGCAATAATGACCGCGGCGGGGACCCTCTGGAGCGGACGAACCGGTACGGGGGCAGGAGCCGCGATTTCCGGCACCGGCAATGCGGGAGCGGCCTGCGATGTGAGGCTCGAATCGGCAAGGGGCTGATCCCGTTCCGGAGCATCGGCGATGGGCAGCCGGCTGGCCATTGTCCCGGCAATGAACTCGTCCACCAACTTGTGCAGGCAGGTCTGGCCGCACAGATGCTTGGCGCCGGCGCGCGCGCGGCCGTTCGCATTCCACCCCGAGACGCGCAGCTCGCCGGCGTGTTCATACGCCACGAACCAGTGCTTGGCCTGCTTCTTCTCAGCCCCGCAAATATCGCACGAAATGGCCTGCCGGATCATTGCTTCGCTCCGAGAGCCGCAGCCCTCCCTTTATTTCATCGCGCATTTGGGGCGGGTTTGCGAGCGAGTGAGCAAAAGAATCGTGGAAGGGGCCAAAACGAAACCGACCGGCGAAACGGTTCTGAAACAGGAAACAGATTCAATTCCCGCCCTGCAAAGCCGGACAGTGCACCCAACAGCGGATCTTGATTTTTGGTCTGAGCTCCACCCCGCCGCAGCGTGGTGCGCGAATTTCTTTCGCCCCCAGGCAGGGGCTGGACCGATTCCATCCACCGACATCCCCCAGGCTGGCGCCTGGGGCTGCGATTTCCCGCCCGCTTCGCGGGCTTTAACCGTGGTGGTGGAGGAGAACCCGTCGAAATTGACGGCGATCACACCAGATTGACAGCGATCACACCAGCGGAGCCTGGTTGGAGTATCTCGGGACTGATCACTGACCACTGTTCACTGCGTGGGCGCGAAGTATCCCTTTTTCGCACGCACCTGGTAGCGCCGGTCGTAGCAGTAGAGGTAAATGGGCCGGAACGCCCCATTGGCCTTGAAGTCCGCCGGAGTGTAGTTCAGTGCATACTGGCTGCGCAACTCCGCCTGGATCTGGTGGAAGCTGTTGGCCATGTCCTCTATCGAAGGCGGGTACAGCGCCTCGCCGCCGGTGGCGGTGGCCATGTCGTTCAGCACCTGGTCGCCCTTGCTCCGGCTCGGCGTCCAGTTATCGCTGATGGCGTAGATGAGCGTATCCGCGCGCTGGCACATTTTGATGGCTTCGTCCGGACGGACGCGGCTCTGGTTGTCGTCGCCGTCGGAGATCAGGATCATGGCCTTGCGCACCGGCTCGCGACCGCGCTCCAGCATCAGCTTGTCGCGACAGGCCGTGTACACGGCGTCGAACAGCGCGGTGCCGCCGCCCGGGCTGAGGCGATTGATGCCGTTTTCGAGCGCGTCCAGGTTATTGCTCCAGTCGGCCATGATGTTAGGGGTCACGTCGAATCCCATCACGAAGGCACGATCGCTTTGCGGCTTGACGGTTTCGATCAGAAACTCGGTGGCTGCCTGCTTCTCGAATTCAAACCGCGTACGGATGGAGGTGCTGGCGTCAATCACGATGCCGACGCGGAGGGGCAGATTGATCTGCTGCCGGAAATAGTTGACTTTCGCCGGCGCTTTCTGGTCGTCGAGCAATGCGAAGTCGCTCTGTTTCAAGTCGGGGATGTAGTGCCCGTGCTTGTCGGTCACAGTGAAGATCAGGCTGACCTCGTTGGCCACGATCGAAATGTCGGGCTTTGCATTTTCCCCTGCCTCACCGGGCTGGTTCTGGTCCTGGCTGGGCTGAGACTGAGCGGGTTGCCGCGGGGAAGGGGGATTCTGCGCCGCAGGAGCCGCAGGCTGCTGGGCATGTAACAGCATCAAGGGAATCGCGCCGGCAAGCATCGAGCATGCAACGGCGTACGCCCAGCGGCGGAGCTTAGCCGCTGGAAAAGCAGTGTTTCTGATCATGACTGTTTCATTTTACCAATGAGCGCACTATTTCTATACCCGAAACGGGGGCTGTCCCTTAGACGCTGCCGGAAGGGATTGGGCGTCCGCTTCGAGCCGGTGCAGAAAACTATCGAGTTCCTGCGGCATGGGGGAGGCCAGCGCCAGCGGTTTGCCGGTGATGGGATGGTCGAATTCGAGCTCGGCGGCATGAAGAAAGTTGCGGCCCAGGCGCAGTTTGGCAGGTTCGCCCCTGCGTGCGGCACGCGCTTCGGCCGGACTTGCCTCTGCCCGGGCGGTGAGCTGGCCTGCGGCACCGTACAGCGTATCGCCGACCACCGGATGTCCGATGGACGCCATGTGCACGCGAATCTGGTGTGTGCGGCCGGTTTCGATGCGCACCTTCACCAGAGTGAACTTGCCAAAGGGGGTCTCAAGCCGCCGCACCACCTCGTAATGCGATAGGGCGGTCCGGGCGTTTTCCTGCATGCGCGTGGTCATGCGGGTCCTCCGCACCGGATCGCGTCCAATGGCAGCCTGGATCGTGCCCTTGGGGCGAGCCACGTGTCCATGGACCATGGCGATGTAGGTCTTGCGGACCTGGCGGCCGGAAAACATGCGGGCCAGCGCGGCGTGCGCGCGGTCGTCCTTGGCAACGATGATGAGTCCGCTGGTCTCCTTGTCGAGCCGGTGGACGATGCCCGGCCGCAATTCTTCGCTGGAGCCGGAGAGCGACCGGAACCGGTGGAGCAGCGCATTGACCAGCGTTCCGCGGTTGCGGGCATCGTCGGTAGCGCCCGAGCCGGCGTGGACCATCATGCCGGCGGGCTTGTCAATCACCGCAAGATGGGCATCTTCATAGACCACGGTGAGCGGAATATCTTCGGCGATGGCCTTGAGCGGAGGGGGATGCGGTTCGCCGGTGACGGTGACCGACTCGCCGCCGCGCAGCTTGAGAGAGGATTTGGGAGACGCGCCATCGACCTGTACATCGCCCTGCTCGAGCAGAAGTTGTACGCGCGAACGGCTCACGCCGTCGAGTTGCGCGGTAAGAAATTGATCGAGGCGCTGGCCGCGCGATTCCTGAGGAACGGTGAAAGTGCGCGGCTCAGCCATGCGCGGTCTCGATTTCGGGGTGATCGTCACGGGGCGCCGGAGTTCTCCCGGTTCTGGAAACCCGGGTGCGCTCCCGCAGCAGCCATGCACCCAGCAGCACCAGCGCAATGGCGGCAGCCTGCGGTCCATCGAGAGATCCATGGAACAGTTGGCCGCGGCCTTCGGGATCGCGCCAGAACTCGGTGATGTAGATCGATATGCCTAATCCGAGCAAGGCGACACCGGCGATATCGCCCGGCTGGCGGCGCATGGGCAGGAACACAAGCAGAAGAAGGGCCAGAGAGGCGTACGCGAGCGCGGCATAAGCCTGCACCGGATGCAGGGGAATGCCCAGGGGGGCAGCGCTCCAGTGCTGCGCGAGAGGATTGATGTACACGACGGCCCAACGCACGGCAGTCTCGGTGCCGTAGCCTGCTCCGGCGAGCAGCGCCCCGAATTGCTCCAGCGCGAGACCGGCGCTCAAGGGAGCCGCGAGGGCGTCGAGCGTGGCCAGGACAGGCATGCGTTGCCAGCGCATGTAGCCCAGCGCGGCCAGACCACCGACCAGAATCCCGGCGCCCGCGACCCAGGGGTTATGAACCGTAGCCAGGCCGAGCATCCACAGTGGGTGGGCCAGCAGGTCGCGCCAGTTCACAGCCACCAGCACCAGGCGCGAGCCGACAAGCGCGCAGAAAAGCGCCACGACGCACACATTCCAGACATGTGCCGAAGACACGCCAGCCATGCGCGCGGTGCGTTGCGCCAGCACCAGCGCGACCAGCACGCCGGCCGCCGCCAACGCGCCGTAGCTGGGGATGAGAAGGGCTCCGAAGTGGAACAGAACCGGATGCACTGGAGATGAGCATACGGCATGAGAGCGGAGCATCCCGGGCGAACTTCTTGCGTTCCCCACGGGAACTGAGGTTCGTGCTCCTGGTTCAATTTATGTAGGACCAAAAATAGAAATCCGACCCGCTGGGCCGTGGGCAATGCGCCGGTGAACCCGTCCTAAGACGGTGGAGCTCTCCGCGGTTCCTTAGGCATTCCGGACTGGCGGACACGGCACACAGAACCGATTGTCGAGTTGAGCCCCTGTTCAATGAATGTAGGTTCAACCAGCGTTGATCACCCACCTGCTTAGCAGGCCGGTTTCTATTGCGGATAGTATGTCGAGTTGCGAGGAAATGCAAGTCTTGTGCGCAAATAGCGAAATGTGTTAGAAAATTCACTCCCGTTTTTTCCCATATGGTTTCGCGAGTATGAATATCCGCGGAAATGGTTGCCTGCCGTGTCGCGGGCAATAACCGAAATTGCGGAAAAATCAATCCAACAAACGTAACATCCCCGCATCATTTGTTAGAGCTTGTTTCATAAATGCCCAGCGCGATTTAAAACCATCCCCTTGGGGGTTAACGACTTTCAGTCGTGCAGTAAATGGTCCAAAACGAACTGCGCTTTAGCCCTTACTGAGGGAGGTCTCTCCAGGTTCAACCCAAATCGCGGAGCATCGGTAAATCACCCTGTTTGCGGCGCTCTAAACTAGCTGGTGGGGGATTGATCTTCGCCTCCCCCCTCGGGGTTCGAAGGCTCGGCCTCCGTCCACTGGGCGCCGCAGGCTTCGCAAACCCAGGAGTTGACCGGATCCGCGCTCACGAGCACTACGTCATCCTTCGCGCCGCATTTGGGGCATGTGGGGATTTCGAATTCGGGAATCTCTTCGCGTTCCTGGGGCTTCGGTGGTACGAAATTCGCCAGGACTGCCTGCGCCTGCTCCAACTGATCGGCAGCCACCTGAATGCGCGGTCCAGCCAGCCCCCAATTGAGATTGGGAGTCGATATCCAGCTTTCGATGCCCGCTTCTTTCAGCACCATTGCGACATCCAGGGCCTCCTCCCGGGTGTTGCATTCGCGCACGTCCGTCTTCCATGTGTACTCATGAGGCAACTCCGATTCTTCGTGATCTTCGCGCGGGGCATGGCGAAATCGGGCCGGCTCCCAGTGCACCGCCGCGGGCCGATCCAGGCGCACGGGGGTGGAGGCGCGGGATGGACTTTCCGTTGGCCGCGCATCCAGCCCGCGCTTCTTCATCTCGTCGCGAAGCACCTGCCGCGCCACTTCGGTCAGGTCTTCAGGTTTCCAGGCAAGGTCGAGCAGTTCGCCGTCGCTCATCTGCGCGTAGTTCGCGGTGAGGTCTTGCCAGTATTGAACCGGGTCGTCCTGCATGGCCAGAAGTATAGCTCCAAACGCGCTCCCCGGACGCCTGCCCCGGAACTGGCACTTGCCGGCCCTTTACGATAATCTTGCCCCAGAATGAAAGACATTTTTGTATCGGACCTGGCTTCCTTTGAAGAAGGAAAGCAGTTCGACAGTTTCTTTCTGCTTCTGGCCAGGCAGCTCCGTACGACCCAGACCAACAAGCCCTATCTTCATCTGGTCTTCTGCGATAAGTCGGGCCAGATCGAGGCCCGCGCGTGGGAGCCGGAAGACCCCCGGATCGCGAAAGACGCCGCCCGCGGCGACTTGATCAAAGTGCGCGGATACGTCCAGCGCTTCAATGATCGTCTGCAATTGAAGGTGGAGCAGTTGCGCAAGGCCCATGCGCACGAGGCGGACAAGGCCGACATGATGCCGGCGACCACGTATGACGTCGATGCACTGTGGAACCAGTTGCTCGGCATAGTCGAATCATTTACCGATCCGCATTTGAAGCTGCTGCTGAGCACCATCCTTGCCGACCCGCGGATCTCGGCTTCGTTCCGCGAGGCGCCGGCCGCCAAACAACTGCACCATGCATGGCTGGGAGGACTGCTGGAACACGTGGTCAGTCTGCTATCTCTTGCCGATCGGGTTGTGCCGCACTATCCCATTCTTCATCGCGACCTGCTGCTGACCGGCGTGATTCTGCACGACATTGGAAAGGTCCGCGAGCTTGCATGGGACACCGGTTTCGAATACACCGTGGAAGGCGTGCTGCTCGGCCACATTCAGATCGGCGCCGCGCTCGCCGAGCGCACCATCAACAGCCTCCCGGACTTCCCGCCCCGGCTGAAGATCCTGGTGTTGCATATGATCCTGTCGCACCACGGCAAATTGGAGTTCGGCTCGCCCAAGCTTCCCATGATTCCCGAATCGCTGATGTTGAGCTTCCTCGACGACATGGATGCCAAGATGATGGCCATGCAGATGGAGTTCGACAAAGGCGACCGCGAAGGGCGATCTCCCGGCGAATTCACCGGCCGCGTATGGGCGCTCGATTCACGTCAATTACTGAACACCCGCCCCTGGCTGGAAGAGGGTAGAGAACAGGGAACAGAGAACACGGAACAGGGAACAGAGAATAAGGAATAGAACTGATTGCATAAATGCTGTTTTGAAAGGGCACGGATTTATCCGTGCCGCAAAAGCCCCGATAAACCGCGGGCTTTAGCCCCTGAGGGGGCGTTTTTCCTCGTCCCGAAGGAATTTGATGCAACCAGTTCTAGGGACTCCGGTTCGCCCTTGGAGGTTGGCGCCATGAAAGCACTAAACCATTCCGCCTGTATGCACGACCTGGTCATTCGCCTGGAACGGATTCGCCCCGATACGCCGCGCCTGTGGGGAAAGATGACTGCGCCGCAGATGATCTGTCACGTGAACGATGCGTTCCTGGGAGTCATGGGAGACAAGCCCATGGAGATTCCGCGCGGGTTCACGCTCTGGCCGATGATCAAGTACATTGCTCTCTACGCGCCGATGAAATGGCCCCAGGGAGTTCCAACCCGGCCCGAGTTCGACCAGCACGCCGGAGGCGGCACTCTCCCGGCGCAATTCGAATCCGATGTGCGCAAGCTGATCGACTCCATGGAGAGATTCAGCCGGCGACCCCGTGACTTTGCGTTCCGTCCCCACCCGATGTTCAAGAGAATGTCCGAGGCGCAATGGATGCGCTGGGGATATCTCCACCCGGACCATCACCTGCGCCAATTCGGGCAATAACGATTCGCTGGGTGTCCCAGGTCCGCGATTTCGAGACCTGGGAATGCGCCTACGCCAAAAACCAGCCCCATTGCTCCGCGGTCAGCGGCACCACCGAAAGCCTCCCGATCCTCACCAGCGGGGAGTCCTTGAACAGCGGCTCCGCCTTGATCTGGTCGAGCGTCTTTGGCCTCTTTAGCCGCTTGCCCACTTTGACGCGCACGACAGGCACCTTCGGATCGCTCGCATCCACGCTCGTCACCGTGCCCGTGCCGACCGCGCGCCGCTCATCGCCAGTGTGGTAAAAAATCCACTTCGTCCCCTTGGGCATCTCGCGCAGGTTCTTCACCGCGGTGGGATTGGTGACCCCATCCCACGTCGTCTCCTTGTCGCGCAGGAAATCGTCAAAGGAGTAGGCGTCCGGCTCGGTCTTGAAGAGGTAGTACGGCATGGCGTCCATCGTAAGGCAGGGATCAGCGAACAGGGAATAGGAAATAGGGATTGGAGCGTTGATGGTAGGCTTTTTCCCATGAAGCAGTTCACTGCCGATTCGCTGCTGGAGCACGGTCGCCAGGCAAAACGGGAACATCGGCTCAAGTACGCGCGAAGCATATTCCAAAAGGCGCTCGACGAGAGCCGCAGCAGCGAGAACCGCACCCTTCGCGGCACTCTTTATGCGGAACTGGCTTACGTCGAACGCACATTGGGGGAACTGGAGCATTCGAAGACCCATTACCTGCTCGCAGCCGAAGCCTGTCGCCAACTCGCCAGCCTCTGCGGTGCGCCCACAATGCCGCCATGCCGCCGACGTATTGCGCGAGCAGGGAAGACGGGACGAATCGGACCGCTTATATGCCGAGGTTCTCGAAACCTACCGCGCCAGCCAGGGCGCAGTCCGGCTCGACCTCGCGAACGCCCTTCGCGGCTACGCCCTGTTGAAGGGCCAGACAGGCGCGGTGGAGGAGGCATGCAGGCTTTGGAGAGAGGCGGGAGATCTTTACCACTCTGAGAACGTCGATGCCGGGGTAGACGAGTGCGCCAAGCAAATCGCCGCTCTTCAAGCCACCTGATCGCAACCGTTGCATTTTGCCGGGCCTGGTCCGGTTCCCTGGCCCCTGTTTCCTGGTCCCGTCTTTCCCCTGCCTTTACAATCGAATCGACATGATCCGTTTTTCCACCGCAGGGGAGTCGCATGGCGAGGCTCTGATCGCCCTGGTTTCCGGCATGCCCGCCGGCGTCCCGATCGATCTCGAATTCGTAAACCACGAACTGTGGCGGCGCCAGCAGGGCTACGGCCGCGGCGGCCGCATGAAGATCGAGACCGACAAGGCCCACGTCCTCTCCGGAGTCCGCCACGGCAAGACCATCGGCTCGCCCATTGCCATCCAAATCGTCAACCGCGACTGGAAGAACTGGGAAGAAAAGCTGCCTGTCGGGGCGGGCGATCCCGCCAAACATCAGGCCGTCGCCTCGCCGCGTCCCGGCCATGCCGATCTGGCCGGCGCGCTCAAACACAACTTCCCCGACGCTCGCTACGTCCTGGAGCGTGCCTCCGCCCGCGAGTCCACGTCCCGCGTCGCCGCCGGCGCCTTCGCCAAACAGCTACTTCTCTGTCTGGGAATTGAGGTTGCGAGTCACGTCATCCGCGTCGGCCGCGTCGAACTCGAACGTGCCGCCACATGGGAAGAGATCGCCGCCCTCGCCACGCGAAACGAAGTCGTCCTCGCCTGCGTCGATCCAGACACCGAAGCCCGCATGAAGGAGGAAGTGGAAGAGGCGGCCCGCACCGGCGACACTGTCAACGGTATCTTCGAGGTGGTAGCCCACGGAGTTCCCGCAGGCCTGGGCACCTACGCCAACTGGGATGAGCGCCTGGATGGCCTGCTCGCCTGGTCGTTGATGAGCCTGCAGGCGGTGAAGGCTGTCGAGATCGGGCGCGGAGTCACCGCGGCCGAGTCTTTTGGCTCGAAAGTACATGACCCAATTCACTATTCCGCCACCGACACCGGCCGTCCCACGCGCTTTACCCGCCCCCAGAACAATGCCGGGGGAATCGAGGGCGGTGTCTCCAACGGTGAAGACATCGTTGTGCGCGGCTACTTGAAGCCCATCTCCACCCTCCGCAAACCGCTCGAATCAGTGCGCTTCGATACGCGTGAAAAGACCGCAGCCAGCTACGAACGCTCGGATATTTGCGTCGTGCCGGCCGCCGGCGTGGCCGCCGAAGCCATGGTCGCCCTCACCCTCGCCGGCCTGGCCCACGAGAAGTTCGGCGGCGATTCGCTGGCGGAGATGAAACGTAATTATGATGGCTACATCGAACAAATCAGGAGCTTTTAGTAGGTGATTCTCAAGATCGTGAAATACCCGGAGCCGGTGCTGCAGCTGCCCGGCGAGCCGGTGACGGAATTCAACGACGAACTGCGCCAGCTTGTTGCCGACATGTTCGAGACCATGTACGGCTCCCAGGGGATTGGCCTCGCCGCGCCGCAGGTGGCCGTTTCCAAGCGTGTTACGGTCATCGACCTCAGCATGGGGAAGGATCCCGCGCAGAAGCTGGTGCTCATTAATCCCGAGATCATTTTTCGCGAAGGCAAGCAGTACGAGGAGGAGGGCTGCCTGAGTTTCCCCGAAATTCGCGAAAAGGTGGTGCGCGCGGCGAAGGTGACGATTCGCGCCCAGGACGAACGAGGCAAGTGGTTCGAGATGGATGGCGAGGAGTTGCTGTCGCGCGCATTCCAGCACGAGATCGATCATCTCGATGGAATGCTGTTTATCTTCCGAATGAGCGCGCTCAAGCGCGACTTCGCCCTGCGCAAGGTCCGCAAAATGCAGCGCGAAGGCGCCTGGTAAAGCCTGCATGGCGTCCACCCTCCAAACCTGGGTGCCCCATGTCCCCGGTTTTGGGACCTGGGATAGCACAAACCTCATCCGGCCTCGGTCCAACCCACACCCATGAGAATCGTCTTCTGCGGGACCCCCCGCTTCGCCGTGCCCACCTTTGAAGCTCTGCGCCGGGCGGGTCACCACATCACTCTGGCCGTCACCCAGCCTGACCGCCCGGTCGGCCGCACCCAGGAACTGGTTGCCCCTCCCGTCAAGCAGGCGGCCCTCGCCGCCGGAATCTCCGTTATCCAGCCCGACAAGATCCGCAACCACGCCGAATTCCGCGCCCAGCTGGAATCGATCAAGCCCGACGCTATCATCGTTGTCGCTTACGGGCGCATCATCCCGCCGTGGATGCTCTCCCTGCCCCGATTTGGCTGCATCAACCTGCATGCGTCGCTTTTGCCCCGGTACCGTGGCGCCGCCCCCATTCAATGGGCCATCGCGATGGGTGAAGAGATCACCGGCAACACCACCATGCTGTTGAACGAGGGCCTCGACACCGGTCCCATCCTGCTGCAGCAGGCGCTCGTCATTCGTCCCGACCAGACCGGCGCGGAATTGATGGACGAGATGGCCATAGGGGGCGCGCCGTTGGTCCTGGATACGCTTGTCGGTCTTGAAAACGGAACCATCCAGCCCAGGCCCCAGGATCATTCCCGCGCCACGCTGGCTCCGCTGCTCGAGCGCGAAGACGGACGCATCAACTTCGCCGCCCACGCAGCGTCGAAGATCAACAACCGCTGGCGCGCCTTTCAGCCTTGGCCCGGCGCATTCACCGCCCTCGAGGGGAAGAAACTCATCGTCCACCAGATGGGCGTTGCCAATGTTCCCGATTTTGGCGCATCCGGCTCCTCCCAACCGGGCCAGGTGCTCATCAGCGATCAGCGCCTCTTCGCGGCGTGCGCCGGCAACACCTGGATAGAACTGATCGAAGTGCAGCTGGAAGGAAAAAAGCGCATGCCGGCGCTCGAGTTTCTGCGCGGAGCGCACGTCGTTACGGGCACGCGGCTGGGTTGAGGGCCGATGACGGAAATCTCCATCGCTCGGAGCGCAGCACACGCCATCCTGCTGGCCATCGAAGCCGGCCTCGGCCACTCCGACGATTTGCTGCGCGACGATCCATTGATGGCGCGCATGTCCGATGCCGACCGGCGCCTCACCACTACGCTGGTGCTGGGCGTGTTGCGCTGGCAGATTTCACTTGACCAGTCCATTCGCGCATCCCTGAGCAAACCGCAGGCAAAGCTCGATCCGGCGGTCCTGGCGGCGCTGCGGCTGGGCGCATTCCAACTGCTGCACCTGGATCGAATTCCCGCGCACGCGGCCATCAACGAGAGTGTCGAACTAACCAAGCGATCGGGCTTGCGCTCGGCGGCGGGCCTGGTGAATGCCGTCCTGCGGAAGATCGGATCCGCGGCGGGGGATACTAAGAGCCTTATTTCAGGGCAGGAAGCCGAAAAAATTGAACGGGCTTTAGCTCCTGCCGCTCTGGCCGCACATCCCGCCTGGCTAGTCGAGCGCTGGACGAAGTTCTTCGGACCGGACACCGCCGGTGCGATCTGTGTTTTTGACCAATCGGAGCCGGTACATACGGTCCGCTTCGCCTCTCCCGAAGTTGAGTCGGAAGTCATCGAATCCGGCGGCGGCCTGGCGCCCGGCAATCTCCTCACGGCCGCACGCATCGTCGCATCCGGAAGCATCACCCACACACTCGCATTTCACGAGGGCCGCGTGCGCTTCCAGGACGAAGGATCGCAACTCGTCGCCGAAGTCGCGGCAAGCGTCTCCAAAGAATCGAAAAGAATCCTCGACACCTGCGCCGCCCCCGGCGGCAAAACGCTGATTTTGGCCGAAGGCAATCCCGACGCACAGGTCGTCGCCTGCGAAGCCAGCCGCTCCCGCCTGAAACCTTTGCGCGAGCGGCTCGCCGGTTTCGGTCACCGCGTCGAATGCCGCCTCGCCGATGCGACGGTCCTGACCTTTGACTCTGAGTTCGATCTTGCGCTGGCCGATGTGCCGTGCAGCGGAACCGGCACTCTCGGGCGCAATCCGGAAATCCGCTACCGGCTGCAGCCTGAAGACCTTCCGCGCCAGGCCGAGCGGCAGCGCGCCATCCTTCGCTGCGCGCTGCGCGCTGTCAGGCCCGGCGGCCGCGTCGTCTACTCCACCTGTTCTCTCGAACCAGAAGAGAACGAGCAGGTGATTGCCTCCGCCATCTCCGAGGGGAGCGGCGCGCGCATCATTCCGCTCGAGACTGAGCTTGAGCAGTTGCGCGATCGCCGCGTTTTGACTCATGATGGCGCGGATCGCCTCAAGCCATGCCTCACGCCCGAAGGATTTCTGCGCCTCCTCCCCGGCGCTCTGGGGACGGATGGGTTTTTCATCGCAATGCTCGAAAAGCCCACTCCTGCATTGCCATCCTGAGGGATGTCCGCGCCGCGGCACGGAGTCGAGGATCTTCCCTGAAAATTGCATCGGGAAAGTCACAGCGGTCAGTCGAGCACATACTGTAGTTCCCGTAGGGAACGCAAGAAGGTAGCCCAGGATGGAGCGCAGCGGAATCCTGGGGTAGCCGACAACATGATTCCCAGTCCCGGAAGGGACGTAAGAAGTCTTCTGGGTAGAACACCGTTCCATACCCGACTGCGGTTTTCTCCCGCCTCCACTCCGGAATCAATCCGGCGGCGGATAAAACGGCAGCTTCTCGTTCTTCTCGTTCGCGCGCTTCACTGTGACGTCGCTCAGCAACAGGGCCGGAGCGAGTACCGTTTCGGGCACGTCGCTCATGTAGTTGGCCACCCACAGGTTCTTGCCGGCCGCCTCCACACTCGAGCGCAGGGCCCGCTGGTCGAGATCGTCAAGCGCCGCGCCGCGCACCAGCTCGCGCGTGCCGTCCACGTTCACCCGGTAGAGAAGCCGCGGATTGAATGCGCCACCCAGCGTTTCCACGTAGTAGGCGCACTTCAGCCCCCGGTCTTTGGCCATCTCGATCAGCTTGTGGTTGAGCTCTTCGTCGGAGACGCCGCTTTCCGCGGTCACCTTCATCACGCCGATCGCCGGCCTCGCCGGCCCGGCCACCGGCGCGCGGCCGTGGCCATTCGATTCGGCAAAGTCCTTCACGGGCTCGCGGCCCAGAAGGTAGTTCTGGAGCTTGCCGCCGGTCACCAGCTGTACCGCCTGTCCCGGCACGCCCTCATCGTCCACGTCGTAGGCGCCCACCAGGTCTTTGCCGTCGAAGGTCTTCAGGCCCGGGTCATCGATCACGTTGAGGAAATCGGGCAGCACCCGCGCGTGGTAGCTCGAGGCGAAGGGCCCGTTGGTCCTTGCTTCCGTGCCCAGCCGCGGCCGCGTGGCCGTCACGCCCGTCGCCACCAGCGCCCGCAGAATATCGGAGCTGGCATCGGAACTCATCAGCACCGGCCCGTGATATTCCTCTTCGACCAGCGGCGCCTTACGCAGATCCGAGAGCGAAGCGATCTCTGAAACTGCATGTTTCGCAAATTCTTCCGGGGGATCCAGGTCCTTGAGAGCAATGCCCGTGCTGGCATACGAGCGATCCAGCCGCATGCCGTCGTCGGCCTGCGTGCCCACGGCAAAGATCTCCTGGTAGCCCTCGCTCGATTTGCGCACGATGGTGCCTTCGGTATTGACTAGCCACGAAGTCGAGGCGCGCGCATGGAAGCTGGAGGTCGAGTACTGCACATCCTTCTCGGTGGCCTTCACCGTCGGATCGGTGCGATAGAGCCCGCTTTCATGGGCGACGCGTTCGTTCCATGCATATTCGTCGATTTTCAGCTCGCGCGGCGTTTCCAGCACGATCACCGGCTTTTGTTTGCTGAAGTCATCGGCCTGGGGCGGCGTCTGCACCTGCTTCAGGTCCGCCTGCTTCTGCGCATAGGCCGACAGCGCGTTTTTATAAGCTTGGTCGGTAGCGTTCCAGAGCGCGGACCGGATGGCGATCGGATCGTCATCGAGCGCCGTCAACTGCACCGCGCCATCGCCGCGCTGCCCGGAACTGTCGGTCTTGTAGTCGCCCACCCGCACCGTCACGCGCGCTACCCGCTGGCGGCTGTGCTGTCCTCCTTCGCCGGCGCCGTATTCGGCGCGGGTATCGAACGTGGCAACATCTTCCACCCGGTACTGGATGAAGAAGGGCTTTTCAAAACCGTGGAGCTGAAGATCGTTCTTGCTGCGATCCAGTTCCGCCAGCATAGCCTTGAAGACGGGGTCCTTTTCCGCGTCGGCGCGCGTGGGCTGATTCGCTTGAGCTCCGGCAAGCACGCACATGAGGCCCGCTCCCGCTAGCATCGCTATTGAGCGTTCGATGTTCATTGGGCCTCCTTCTGTGCGTCGTACCCTGTACCCTGTTCCTTGCTCCCCGATCCGTGTTTTTCCGCCCCGGGAATCGGTAATATCGGCGGCCTCGCCGTCCCCTGCGGCTGACGCTGCGTTTCCATTTCACTCATCAGCATCGCCGGTGAAACGGCGCTCACCGGCACCGTGCCCGACTCGGCTCCGCACTCGCCGTTGAACACCTCGCTCTTGTCGCCCGTGGCCAGGATGCGCTTCATGGCCGCCAGCGGCGTCCCCACGATGCTCACCCCCCGTACCAGTTCGTCGGGCCGTCCGTCCACATACACCCGGTACACCACCAGCGGAATCACCTGGAAAGCCTGCGGCGAGCTGCGCGTGGTCACCGCGAAGCCCGACGAGATGTCCTCGAAATAGAGCCCATACGGCTTGCCCTGCTTCTTCGCTTCCTCCACCAGTTGCCTGCGCAGTTCCGATTCGGGCACGGATTTGGTCGAACTCACTATCAGGTTTCCCTGGCGCCCGGTCGGCATGCGCCCTACCTGCGCGCGCCCGTGGCCGTTCGAAGCGCTGAAGCTGGCGATGGGCAGCCGCGACATCAGGAAGGTCTTCAGTACCCCGTCCTGAATCAGTTCCACGCGGCGGGCCTTCTGGCCTTCATCATCGTATTCATAATTACCGCTAAGCCAGGTGTTGCCCATCTTTGCCAGCGTGGGGTCATCGGCAACCGAAAGGAAACTTGGCAGCACTTCCTTGTTCAGCTCCTTGGTGAACGTCTGTCCTTCTTCCTCGCCGCGCTGGCGCTGACCTTCGAGCCGGTGGCCCAGCACCTCGTGAAAGAACACCGCGGCGGCCCGCCCCGAAAGGATCACCGGCCCATCGAAGGGCTCCGTCACCGGCGCCTTGCGCAGCGCTTCCAGGCTCTTGCCCAGTTCGCGCGCGGCGTCCTCCAGTTCCGCCTGCTTCGGCAGCCCGTCGGCGGTCTCCGCCTCGAACGTCTGGGCGCGAAACAGGTCCATTCCGTCCTCGGCGCGCGTCACAGCCAGCAGGACTAGCCGCGCCGAGACGTGCGGCGCAACCACCTCTGAACCCTCTGACGAAGCGAAGTAGTCGGTCTCGTTCTGGACATTAAGCATCGCAACGTTCTGGTACACATCGGGGTACTCGCGGAAAATCTTCGACAGGTCCGTAACCCGCTTCTCCCACATCGCGCGATCCACCAGCGCCGGCGGGGCCGGCTTGCCAATCGACACCTGCGGGGCTTCCTGGCTGAAGTCGGGCGAGTTGTCCTCTTCCTTGGCTCGCACCTGGGCTTCGGTTTTCACGCGCAGGTAGTTGTCCAGGGCATTGCTGTAGCCGGTGTTGGTCGCCAGCCACAATGTCCGGGTCAGCGCCGCGCGATTATCCCCCAGCGGCAACTCCAGGCTGTTGACCGCCGAGCCGCGATGCGACCCGTGCGTATTGTCGAGAGCCGGATCGCCGAGCCGCACCTGGATGTCGGCTACCCGCACATGGTTGGTCCCACTGTCGACCACCGCTCCATATTGCGCGCGGATCGAAACCATGTCCGCATCGCTCACCGAGTAGCTGACGAAGTAGGGCGGCACCTGCTTGTCCTTGTCGTCGCTTTTGCCTAGCGCGGTGAAGGCGCGATGCAGTTCGCTGGTCATGGCGTCGAGCAGGACCGGAGTCGCCGGATCAGCCGCCTTGGGCGCCGCCGCGGCGTGCGCCGATGGGTTCCGGCCGACATGGTGAAGAACAGAACTGCCTTGCTGCGCGCGGGCCGCCGCGCTTAGAGTTGCGGCAGCTACCGAAACGGCGACCAGGATCCGCGATGCGTGCCGGGTGGCCCTGACAGAAGAAGGGGTGAAACGGGGTACAAAAGGGAACATCGGTAGTTTCGATTCTCTCAGAACATCCACCATAAGGGGGAAAAACTCGTGTCTTTGGTACTCAAGCGGGTGCAGGCCGCCTGCCTTTTCATTTTGCTCCTCCCTGCATCGGCTGCGTTTGCCGCGGCGCAATCCACCCCTCCACCGGATTCGTCCCAGCCCACCGCCCAGGCGCAGCTCAAATCCGAACCGGCCTACTCGCTGCCCCCCGACAAGCTGGCGAAGGCCAAGGCCCTCAACAGGATTCGCCTCACAACCGACCTCGCCGGCACGCTCTGGGGACTGGCGGTGCTGTGGTGGCTGCTGGCGTCGCGTGCGGCTGCACGGTTGTCCAATTGGACGCAACGCAAGACCGGTCGTCGTTGGCTGCAGGGCCTGCTCTTCTTCGCCGCCTTCATTGTGATCACGACCATCGCCGGCCTGCCGCTCGACATCATCGGCCACGCCGCCAGCCGCCATTACGGCATCAGCGTGCAGGGCTGGGGAGGCTGGTTCGGAGACCAGGGTAAAGCGCTGGCAGTCAGCCTCCTCATCGCCGCGCCGATCCTGCTGTTCTTCAACTGGATCGTGCGCGCCTCGCCCCGCCGCTACTGGCTTTGGGCCTGGCTGATGGCACAGCCCCTGATTTTGCTGGCGGTGTTCGTGTCGCCCCTGGTCTTCGACCCGCTGTTCAACAAGTTCGAGCCCCTCACGGCCCATCACGCCGCGCTGGCCAACCGGCTCGAAGAAGTGGTCGCGCGCACCGGGACCAATATCCCTCCGGAGCGCATGTTCCTGATGAAAGCCAGCCTCAAAAGCAATGGGCTGAATGCTTATGTGACGGGCATCGGTTCCACCAAGCGCTTTGTCATGTGGGATACGGTCACCGACCGGGTGCCGGACGACGAAATCATGTTCGTCTTCGGCCACGAAAGCGGCCACTACGTGCTCAATCACATCCCCCAAATGCTGTCGATGATCGCCGTCGCCCTGTTCTTCATGTTCTGGGCCTGCGCTCGGTTTGCCGAGTGGATGGTGCGGCGCTTCGGGCCGCGCTGGCGGATCGGCTCCGTGGCCGAACGCGCCGGCTTTCTCACCCTCCTGTTCGCCTTCTCCATCGCGAACTTCCTCCTCACTCCGGCTGGCAACACCATGAGCCGCCACTACGAGCACCAGGCCGACGTCTACGGCCAGGAAGCCGTCCACGGCCTTGTTCCCGACCCCCAGAAGACCGCCGTATCGGGCTTCAACCACCTGGGAGAGGCCTGGCTGGAAGATCCCAACCCCAACCCGCTGATCGAATTCTGGCTCTACAGCCACCCCTCGGTCCAGAACCGCGCCGAATTCGCCGAGCACTATAATCCCTGGGCCAACGGCGGGCACGGCGAGTTCTTCGCGCAGTAGTCTGTTGGAATGAAATCAGGAGGCAGACTGACCGTGAACGCTCTTTCATCGGCCGGGAGTTCTCGAATCAAGATCGGGCGGCCCCTTCGCTGGTGCACGTGGGCCGCCATCTTCGGCACTCTCGCTTTCGACCTTCGCATGGTCTACGAGCAGACCATCCTCACACGGCGCGAAGGGCCCCAGATGCTCGGTTTCTCCACGGCTCATCTGTTTCCCGGACTGCTCATTTTGGGGGTGCTCGCGCTGCTGGCCGGGTACGTGTGCCTGGCGGCGTTTGTGCTGTGGGCTATCAGGAATCGCGTCACCGGACGCCCAGGCTTCACGCGCCTGGATTGGGTGCAATGTGCCGTGCTGATATGCGTTCTCGCCGTGCCCTATGTCCCCTATAGCGCCTGGCAGCTTGCAACGGTTGAAATTGCAGGGCCCGGACGCGGCGCAGTCAGCCAACTCGCCAGGGCGGCCAGCGAAAACGATCGGTTGCTGGTCCGCGCCTTGCTCCATGCCGGTGTGCCTGTCAATCAACCGACCCCATACGGCGACACTCCGCTGAATCACGCCTGTGTTTCCGGCGCCATAACCATGGCGCGCTATCTCATCTCTCGCGGCGCACGGCTCGACGACGCTCCCAATTGCCGTCAGATCGGTGAGTTCCGTGCACAGATGAAGCCGCCGCCCCCCGAGCCCGGCAGCGGTCTGCCGAAAGTTCCCGGCACAACGATCGAAGTGCACGCGCAGGACCACTAGGCTCCATAGGCTGGGTGTGCCGGAGCCTGCCCTGGGCGAAGTCGAAGGGTCCCAGGTTTTGGGACCGGGGATCCGCGATCCTCATCGCTCCGATTCAGGGGTAAAACACTGCGTGCGCATCCAAATCGAAAACATGGTATAAGGCTGTTCGGGAAAAACCATGCGCCAACCGCTCTTGCTGTCCGCCTTGTTTGCGGGCGCGGCCGTGCTCAATGGCTGCTTCGGCGCCCTCAAGGACGCTCAGGATCAGGCTTTGAAGCTGGAAACAGCCATGCGCCGGCAGATGGCCAACGGCGATGTGGCCGGAATCTACAACAACGACGATCAGAGCTACCATGATGCCGCCACGCGCGAAAAATCCGATGCGCTTTTCAATGCCATCGCACAGAAACTCGGGACTCCTCTCACCTGCGGCCAGGGCGGCATCAATGTCACGGTGAATACTTCGGGCACTTTCATTCGCTCGGAATGCGCTACGCCGTTTTCCAAAAATGCCAAGGCTACCGAGACTTTTGTGTGGAAGAAGTCCGGCAATGAGTTCAAACTCGCCGGCTACCACATCAACTCCGACGAGCTGATCACGCGATAAAGCGCCACAGGCCGCGCCCGTTGCCCGTCTTCCATACCCTAAAATTGCGGCATGCAATTCTTGAGCATTTCCCGCCGCCGCACTGACGCCTTCCCGCCCGAAGCCTTCACCCCGGAACTCGTTGCCGGAGAGGGCGCCCGAGTGAAAGAAATGTATGCCGCCGGGATCGCCCGCCAGATCTGGGCGCGCGCCGATGCCGGTGGTGCGGCCATCCTCTGGGAAGCCCCCAGCGAGGCGGAGGCCCGGGCCGCGGTGGAGTCCCTGCCGCTTTTCAAGGCAGGCCTGCTCGAGATCGTTGCCTTTGTTCCCCTGAAACCCTACGCCGGCTTCGGCCCGCCGAAGTAGTCCAGCGCACCCCTGGTCCCTTGGTCACTGTCTTCCACAGTTCGCCCATTCTCCGCCCCAGCCCTTAAACTGAAAAGTTGTGCGATTTTTAGGAACGAGGAGCCTCCATGGCTTATCCTGCCAATCTCCGCTACACCCGCGAGCATGAGTGGATTTCGGTCGACGGCAAAACCGGCACTGTCGGCATCACCGATTACGCGCAAAATTCACTGGGCGACATCGTCTACGTCGACATGCCCAAGCTGGGCGACTCGATCGCGGCCAATGCCACCTTCGGATCGGTGGAGAGCGTCAAGGCCGTGAGCGATCTCTACTCACCCGTCAGCGGGACGGTCACCGCGGTGAATGAGGTGCTCAAAACCGAGCCCGACAAGATCAACTCCGCCCCTCACGAGACCTGGATCATCCAGGTGGAATTGTCCGACCCGAACGAGCTCAACTCCCTGCTGGACGCCGCCGCCTACGAGAAGTTCATTTCAGAAGAGACTGGAAGCTGAAAACAAGCTGCTGGCTTCTAGCTCCTGGCCACAGGCTTGAAGGGTGGAGCTCGAAGCGGCATTTCGTAAACTCAAGTTGCTTTTCGGCGGGCGCCACAAGTGCCGCCGCACCGGCTTTTAGCTAAATGCTAGAAGCTAGGAGCTAGAAGCTGACCATGCGATACCTACCCAAATCGCCCGCGGAACGCAGGAAGATGCTTGCCGAGATCGGCGCGTCTTCGATCGACGACCTGTTCTCCGTCATTCCATCCGAATACCGTCTCGCGCGCGATCTCGATGTGCCGCGCCAGCAGGCCGAAAGCGAGATCATCGCCTACTTCCGCGCCGCCGGCCAGAAGAACGCCACCGACTACGCCAGCTTCCTGGGCGCCGGCTGCTATCGCCATTACCGGCCCGTGATTATCGATTCGCTGGTGCAGCGCGGCGAGTTCCTCACCAGCTACACGCCCTACCAGGCCGAGATCACGCAGGGCACGCTGCAGGCCATCTTCGAGTTCCAGACCATGATCGCCGAGTTGACCGGCATGGACGTGGCCAACGCCAGCATGTACGACGGGTCCACTGGAGCCGCCGAAGCCGTGCTGATGGCCATGCGCGTCACCGGCCGTCACAGCGCGGTGATCGCGGCCACCGTCCATCCCGAGTACCGAGAGGTTCTCGACACCTACCTGCAGCACCGCGAGATGCCGGTGGCCGTCATCGGCTACGACGCCAGGACCGGCCGCATCAACCTTGCCGCACTCGAAGCCGCCGTAACCAGCGAAACCGCCGCCGTCCTCGTCCAGAGCCCCAATTTCTTCGGCATCATCGAGGACATACCCGCTATCGCCCACATCGCGCACCAGAAGGGCGCGCTGCTCATCGTCTCCATCGCCGAAGCCGTCTCGCTCGGCATCGTCCGTCCTCCCGTCGAAGCCGATATCGTCAGCATGGAGGCGCAATCCTTCGGCGTGGCGCCCAGCTACGGCGGCCCGTTCTGCGGCGTGATTGCTGCAAAAGAGCAATTCGTGCGCCAGATGCCCGGCCGCCTCGTCGGCCAGACCGCCGATCACGACGGCAATCGCGGCTTTGTGCTTACGCTCTCCACGCGCGAGCAGCACATCCGCCGCGAGAAAGCCACCTCCAACATCTGCACCAACCAGGCGCTGGTGGCCCTGATGGCGACCGTCTTCCTCACGGTCTACGGCAAGGAAGGTATCCGCGAACTCGCCGAGCACAACCTCGCCAAGGCAGCCTACGCCGCCGATGCCCTGAGCAGCCAGCCCGGGGCCAGGCTGTTGTTCACAGGCGCGCCGCGCTTCCACGAATTCGTTCTCCAAACCGAAGAGTCGCCGACGCTGTGGAGCAAGCGCCTCTTCGACAACAAGATCGTCGGCGGCATCGAGCTCAGCCGCTGGTATCCCGAATTGCGCAACGCGACACTCTGGTGCGCCACCGAAGTCATCACCCGCGAGAACATCGACACCGCCGCGCAGGTGCTGGCGGCAGGGCTGGTGGAGGCATAAGCGGGGAAGATAGTCGGCTTGTTGAAAGGAGGACGGGCATGCCCAGAACGAATGATTGGATGTTGAAGGAGGATCGCAATCTCCTCGTTGCGCGACAGGGAGAATGGCGTGGCCGGTGGGAGAAGGCCCGCAGTCGCGGAAAGCTCCGCTTCATCCTTGTGCGATATGTGTTGTTCTTGGGCGGCACACTGGCCGGTCTCGAAGCGCTTTTGCATCTGGACTTGTTTCATGGCGTGCATGCCGCCTATGCGTACTGGGGAATTGCGCTGACCATCCTGGCCTCCTGTCTCATGGGGCTTTGGGAGTGGCACAGCAATGAAAAGCGGTATCGGTGCGGATGAGATCGCCAGAGGCCGTGAAAAGACCGAGGCTTATCGCAACAGAGATCAGTGAACGACATCGAGGATTGAAGAATGGCAGCTGAAATATCGGTACCGCGGAAGACGTTGGGCAAAGTCCGCCCCCACCAGACGCAGAACGAAGGCCTGGTCTTCGAAAAATCCGCTCCCGGCAAGCGAGCATACAAAATGCCGCCGCTCGACGTGCCTTCCGTCGATCCGAAGGCCCTGTTGCGCGAAACCCACCGCAACGACGCTCCCGAACTCCCCGAGCTGAGCGAAATCGAGATCATCCGCCACTTCACGCGCCTCTCCACCTGGAATTACGCCATCGACCTCGGCATGTATCCGCTGGGCTCGTGCACCATGAAGTACAACCCGCGCGTGAACGAGTACGTGGCCCGGATCGAAGGCCTCGCCGACGCGCATCCCTACCGTCCCGAATCGCTCGCGCAGGGCGTTCTCGAAATCATCAACCTGCTCCAGCGCTGCCTGCTCGAGATCACCGGCATGGACGCCATCACCCTCCAGCCCGCGGCCGGCGCGCATGGCGAATTCACCGGCATCCTGCTGGTCCGCGCCTGGCACCAATCCCGCGGCAATCCCCGCCGAAAAGTCCTCATCCCCGATTCCGCACACGGCACCAACCCCGCCACCGCGGCCATCTGCGGCTACCAGGTCGAAAACCTCAAGTCGAACCCGCTCGGCGGCATCGATCTCGAAGCTCTCGCCCGCCAGGTCGACGAAGACACCGCCGCGCTGATGCTTACCAACCCCTCCACGCTGGGCGTCTTCGAAAACGAGATCCACAAAATCGCCGAAATCCTCCACGCCAGGGGCGCGCTGCTCTACATGGACGGCGCCAACATGAACGCCCTCGTCGGCAAGGTCCGTCCCGGCGATTTCGGCGTGGACGTGATGCACCTCAACCTGCACAAGACGTTTTCCACCCCTCACGGGGGCGGCGGCCCGGGCTCCGGACCGGTAGCCTGCAAGAAATTCCTGGAGCCGTTCCTGCCCACCCCCGTCCTCGTTCGCAAGACAGGAAACAGGGAACAGGGAACAGGGAACAAGGGCGGAGGGACTCAGGGACTTGTGACTGAGGGACTCGGCGATCTGCACTGGGAATACGATCGCCCGCAATCCGTCGGCCGCGTCCGCGCCTTTTACGGCAACACCGGCATGTTCATTCGCGCGCTGGCCTACATCCTGGCAAATGGCCCCGACGGCCTCCGCCAGACCACCGAAGACGCGGTCCTGAACGCCAACTACATCCGCAAGAAGCTCGAAGACCTCTACGAGCTCCCCTACAAGACGCCATCCATGCACGAAGTGGTCTTCAGCGACAAGCGGCAGGCGGCCAAAGGCGTGAAGACCGGCGACATTGCCAAGCGGCTCATCGACTACGGCTTCCACCCCTACACCGTCAGCTTCCCGCTCATCGTGCCGGGAGCGCTGATGATCGAGCCCACCGAAAGCGAATCGGTCGAAGAACTCGATCTGTTCATCGACGCCATGCGCTCGATTGCCAGGGAAGTGGAAGAAACACCGGAACTGGTCAAAACGGCGCCGCACTCCACGCGCGTTTCGCGCCTCGACGAAGTCGCCGCCGCCCGCAAGCCGGTTCTGCGCTGGAAGAAGGAAACCCCTAACCCGTAACCCCTGTTCTCTTACACCGCCTCCGCCTGCTCGGCGGCGACTTCCTTCTCCATCGTGGGATTCAGCAGGTGCAGGCCCTCGGCCCGGGCTGCATCCAGCAGCACCGGCGACGCAGAGACAAAGATAATCTCCGTGCCGTTGAACATTTCGCGAGCCACCAGGGCGGCCGCCAGCTGCACGGCATCCGGCCAGCGCAAGGCGCTCCGGTCCAGAAGTTGCCGGGCACACTCCAGCACCGCCGGATTCAAAGGCTGTTGCACGGTACGGGCGGCTTCGAGGCGCAGCACTTCCAGGGCGGCTGCGGCGTCCGCAGAGGTTATGGCGCCGGCACGCTCGCGCCGTCGCAGCGCCGCGTAGACCTCCAGCGGGGTTGAAGCAGCAATCAGCTTGCGATTGTCCTCAACCGTCTCCATCAGGCGGATGAGAGTATCGGTCCCCGGCTCGCGCACAAACAACTTGCCAAAGGCTGTGGCTTCGAGGAAGTAACAGCTCACATAGGCCCCCGTTCCTCTTCAATTAAGGCGGCGAGTCCGTCCCCCTGAATCGCTACGGGATGGAAACGCTGCGCCTCCTCAGGAATTCCGGCTTCGGCCCGGTTCAGACGAATCGTCGTGGTCGGGTAAGCCGGAGTCTTGGGATTGGCAATCTTGCTGGTCAGGACCACACCGCGTTGGATGGCCTCGGCCAGGACGGATTGCCGCGATTCAGGATTCTGGTTCCAGCGGTATGCCTTACGGGGGAGAAAGGAATCGCGGAACCACTTCAGAGCAATGAATGCATGGCCGCCGCGTTCAGCCTCTGCCAGCGCGGCGCACAGTTCTTTTACCCGGGCATCGAGGTCGGCCGGGACCAGATCGTCCTGGGTATCGTCCTCGTGATCAATGTGATGTTCGATGGCCGGACGCGAAGTCCGCACCGGACGCGGCGCAGGCTCGCCGTCGTCGATGCGCTCAAAATAGATCCGCACTTCGTCGAATTCCGGCGACCAGTCTTCGGCCGTGGCGTTGCGCCGCTTGCTGCGCCCGTTTTCGCTGCACAATTCCACGATTGCCTGGTATCCGGGAGGCGCCAGAAAACGCAGCGCGCGCGCCAGGCCGGGATCCTGGGAGAACGATAACTCCGCCAAGGCTTCTTCGATGATTTCTTCCGCATCTGGAACGGTCAGGTTACTAAGGTCTATATTCCTTTGCACAGGTCTAGACGACTTCATGCGTTCATCTCCATAATCCTGTCCTTCGCGCCTCATCAAAGACGGGCGTTGCGGGACTCCCCAGGCGGCTTTCTTTAACGACGGAAGCAAGCACAGTGCGGGTCTCAAGAATGCCCGCGTGGTGCCGATCCCGGACCATTCCCGAATAAATGTAAGGTGAAAATCGGCCCCGGTGCTTGACCGGCGCCAAACGTAATCGATTTTGTGCTGAAAACGACCCTTACCTTGAGTCGAGAAGGTTTTACTATTCGAAACTATCCCCTTCATAGTATAGGCAATAAGCCCTCATGAATCTAGAGTGAAAATTCCCCGCATTTGAGTACTTTCGAGGTACCGGAGAAGAACTTGCGACCGTTTGCTTGCTTCCCCTTACAATAGATTCATGCGCCGTAGTTTGCCGCTGACCTGCTTTTTGTTTCTCTTGGTGTCTGTACTTTGGGCCGACAGTCCGGCGTTCGATCTCACGGGACCCAAAGTCGATGTTCATGTGAAGCGGGGCGATGTTACCCTTCCCATCGGCCAGACCCCAAACCTGCTTCCCGGGGACCGCCTTTGGATCCACCCCGACTTTCCCGAGAGTCAATCCGAACGTTACGTCCTGGTGGTTGCTTTCCTTCGCGGGGCCACCAACCCCCCTCCGTCCGACTGGTTCACCCGCGCCGACACCTGGACCCGCCAGGCGCGCAACGAAGGCATCTTCGTCAACGTGCCCCAGGAGGCTCAGCAGGCCTTGGTGTTCCTGGTGCCCGAAACCGGCGGAGACTTCAGCACTCTCCGCAAGGCCGTCCACGACCGCCCCGGAGCCTTCGTTCGCGCCACCCAGGACCTGCAGGCGGCCAGTTGGGACCGCATGCGCCTGGACGCCTACCTGAACGAAGTCCGGATCACCAGCCAAACCGATCCCAAAACCCTGAAAGAACGTGCCGAAGCTGCCGCCCGCACCCTCGGGATCCGGCTCGACCAGCAATGCTTCGACAAGCCCTCCGATCAGCAGGCGCCCTGCCTGGCGCAACACACCGACGGAATGGTCCTCGACGACGCCAACGCCCAGTCGCTGGTGTCGCAACTGGCCAACGGGACCACCGGCGACCTTATGAACCAGCTCAGCTATTCGAGCATGGGCGGTGGCGGCCAGTTCAGTCCCTACGTCGGGGCGATCGTCGATACCGCCAAGATCCTGGCCTCTTTGCACACGGCCCATTTCCAGTACATTCCCGCCCTGGCTCTGCCCACCAAGGACACCCTCAACCTGCGCCTGAATGTGCCCCCATCGTTTCGCGATCCCAAGTCGGTCGTGGTGCTGGCGCTGCCGCCCGTCGGGCCCTCCAGAACTCCGCCCCTCCACCCTGGCAATCCGCTGGAGAGCAGTTGTTTGCAGAAACCGGACATGGTGTTCGAGGCCGACGGCGCACCGCTGGTCTTCGCCACTGAAATGGCCCACGACCTGGCCCTGCATATAGAGACCGGGAAGGGTCCCGTGGACTTGCCCCTTGCGGCTGAGCCCTCCAAGGGCGGGCTTGTTCTCCAGAAACCGCTTCCCCAACTCCCCTCGGGCGAACTGACAGGTGTGGTGCGCGGCAAATGGGGATTCGACGACTGGGAAGGGCCGCGTTTCCACCTGCTGTCGGCCGGGCCGGGAAAATGGGCGGTCGCTGCCGACGATCAATCGGCCCTGATCGTGGGCCGTGACGACACCCTGCACGTCAAGGGCGAAAGCACACTGTGCGTGGCGAAAGTGAACCTTCGCAAGCCCGACAAGGGAGATGGGCTTCCCTTGAAGTGGAAGGCCGCCAAACCCGATCTGCTCGAAGTGGCCGTGCCCCTCAAGGACGCCACCCCCCAAACCCTCCTGCTCGAAATTCATCAGTACGGGATCGACAAGCCCGACACGCTGGACCTCGATGCCTACGCCGAGGCCGCGTCTCTGGAGCGGCTCACCCTCAGCGCCGGAGACCACGACGCACTGCTGAAGGGGACGCGCCTGGACGAGGTCGCCAGGGCCACCCTGAACGGAATCACCTGGACCCCGGCGAACCTGGCGCGCGTGCAGGACTTCGACCAGTTGACGCTCAACACCGAAGGCTCGACCCTCGACCTCGCTCCGGAAAAGACCTATTCGGCGAAAGTCGAGCTTCGCGATGGACGCCAGTTGAAAGTGCCGGTCACCGTAAACCTGCCGCGGCCACAGGTCACCCTGCTCAGCAAGGGCACCCAGGAAGATTCGCAGCCGTCGCCGTCGCCCGTCCACCTGGGCAGCCAGGACGATCTGCCGCTGGGATCGCGCATCGTGTTCTTCGTAAAGTCCGTGGTGCCGCAAGCATTCCCGCGCAACGAGAACATCGAGGTGGCCGCCGCCGATGGCAGCTTCCATACCGTGCTGTCGCTGGCCGACGGCAGCCTGATGCTGGAAGACGCCAAAACCGCCCTCGGCTCCGTCGAGCCGCTGGCGCGCTTCGGCTCATCGGCCTTCGGACCGCTCCGCGCCCGCGCCGTCTCTTCCAACGGAGTCGCCGGGGATTGGATGCCGCTGGGCACCCTAGTCCGCCTCCCCGTATTCAAGGAGCTTCGCTGTGCGCACGTGCCCGCCAAGCCGTGCACGCTGGTGGGGACGAACTTGTTCCTCGCCGAGTCCATCTCGGCTGCGGAGGATTTCTCCAATCCCACCGATATTCCCCCCGACTTTACCGGGTCGCAACTGATCGTTCCCCGTCCGGCGAATGGCGTGCTCTATCTCAAGCTCCGCGATGATCCACAAACCGTGCAGACCCTCACGCTTCCGGTTACGGTGGTGACGCCGGCCAGCCCGCCCGCCGGACAGACTGCAGCCATCCAGACCCAGCCCCCAAGCGTGCCGTCGCCTCCGGCCGACGCGGCGCCCCCGGCCACCAAACCCGAGCAGCAATAGGCATAAAATCAGCCTCCGGGTCCTCCGGAACCGCAAACTCGCTAACCTGCAACGCCACGAAGCGACGCTAACTCGCCAAGAACCAAAAATACGGATCGCGGATTCATTCCACTGACTCACGCCGAAGCGCTGTCAAGCCGGTCTGCCGCTAACCCCCTGACTTAGCGACCCGAATGATTGCCGAAAATTATCTTGGCCCGGGGCACAATAGAAGCGAAGGAGGGGTTGGGCGCCCATTATGTCCGAGCCCGCACTCTTACGCTCTTGGCTCCAGGCCGGGTATCCCGCTCCATGCACCGCGGAGCGCGTTTTCTATGAGGAGACTGTGTGACTGTGTGGCTGACATCAACTACTTTAATTCCAGTTATTTCCGGGATCACCCCCACACAGCCACACAGTCCCTGAGTGGCTCCGCAGCGTGATTCGGATACCGCCGGGACCAGGCGTAAAGCCCGCGAAGCGGGCGCGAGATTGTAGCCCCAGGCGCGAGCCTGGGGATGAGGGTGGGTGGAAGGGTCCAGCCCCGCAAGGGGGCGAAAGAATGTCACCCAATCCCTGCCGAAGTTCACAAGATAATTGAGCGCTCCGCATGGCGCGTTCCGCTAGTTCAGTTCCGGCGCCGGTTTTGCCAACAGGACGCCCAGCGCGCAACTGGCCATGCGAACCAGCTCTCCGTCGGCACGGCTGGTCAGGACAACCGGCACCTTCGCCCCCACAACTACTCCTGCGGCCAGCGCTCCCGCCAGGTATTGCAGCTCCTTAAAGAGGATGTTTCCCGCCTCCAGGTTGGGAACCATCAGCAAATCCACGTCCCCTGCCACCGGAGACTTGATTTTCTTGATCCGCGCCGCATCGCTCGAAATCGCGTTATCGAAGGCCAGCGGACCATCCACCGTCGCTCCGGTGATCTGTCCGCGATCGACCATTTTGCAAAGCGCTGCGGCATCCAGCGTGGATGGGATCGCCGGGTTCACTGACTCCACCGCCGACAGAATCGCGACCTTGGGATTGGGAATCTCGATCGTCCGCATCATGTCGATGGCATTCTGCAGGATATCGATCTTCGTCTCCAGGTCGGGCTGGATGTTGACTGCCGCATCGGTGACGAACAGCGTCTTGTGATAGGAGGGAACATCGAGCGCGAACACATGGCTGATTCGCCGGCCGATGCGCATTCCCCCGTCGCGCGACACCACCGCGCCCATCAGCTCATCGGTGTGCAGGGAACCCTTCATCAGCATCTGCGCTTCGCCTTTCCTGGCCAGTTCAACGGCTCGCATGGCGGCAAGGCGGCTTTCGGCAACATCCACGATCCGGATCGTTCCCAGGTCAATTTGCATACGTTCCGCCAGGGCGCGAATCGTCTTCTCGGGGCCGACGAGTATCGGCGCGATCAGCCGATCCTTGAATGCCTGGTAGGCTCCGCCCAGCGAGACTTCGTCGCACGGCCACGCCACTGCGGTGTTGACGGCTGGTTTGACGTTGGCGCGCGCGATCAAGCCCAGGTAGTGACGGTACGGATTGTTGACAATCAGCTGTGCCACCGGCAGCGTGGACCAGCGGTTCTTTTGATCCGGGGCCAAAACCTGAGCGGTTCCGGAAAAAATTTGCGTCCCGGCGCCGTTGATGGCTTGGCAGTCGAAGGTAATACTCTTCGACACGTCATCCTTGGCTGTCACCCGCACCGTGACAAGAATCGGGTCGCCCACGCGGATTCGGTGATGGAAAGAGAGGGAAACGTTGGTGAGCGTGCATCCCGGCCCGGGAATATTCATGCTGAACAGGCCGGAAATCAGCGAAGCGCACCACATATTCGGCCCCGTGGGAGGAACGCCGCCCGCCCGCTCGACCAACTCGTCGGCATTGAGCATGGAATGGAACCCCGAAATCGAGGCAAAGGCCATAGCGTCATCGGTGGTCAGCACGTGTTCGGTCGAGGCCGTGTCGCCAATCGCGATCTCGTCGTAGGTCTTGCTCTCAATGAAGCCGAGATTCATCTGGAATTCCTCCCTGGAAACGTCAACTCGTGAAGCCTGCAGTAATGGTATGGTCTGCGGGTCCGATTCAAAGTGATTCCAGTCACCCTGGTACAAGAACGTCGTAGACTCAGGAGAAGCACTTCGGCGGACTCCGTTTGTGTCCCCAAAGGAAGGAGCAGGACGCAATGGGAGGCTTGATCCCGCTCGGCGACGTATCTCGCCGCCTTTCCCGTGCTTCCGTCATCACAACCTGCATTATCGTGGTGAACGCTTTCGTGTTTCTCCTCGAGTTGCTGCGCGGGGGATCATTCGTCTTCACATGGTCCGCGATCCCGGTCCTGATTGTGGCCGATCACCAATGGATCCGCTTGATCACCGCCATGTTCATGCACAGCGGATGGCTGCACATCATAGGCAACATGATCTACCTGTGGGCTTTCGGTCCCGAAATGGAAGATGCCATGGGCCGCGGCCGGTACCTCATTTTCTATTTCGCCGGCGGTTTGGTCTCGATGCTCGCCCAGGTGTTGATCCATCCATACTCTCAAGTTCCCATCCTCGGCGCGAGCGGAGCCATCGCCGCGGTGATGGGGGCCTTTATCGTCACCTATCCGCGGGATCGCATTCGATCGATTCTCTTCATCTTCATATTCGTGCGCATCACGTTCATCCCGGCTTTCCTTCTGATCGGCTTCTGGTTCCTGATTCAGCTTTTCGACGCCGGATCCATCACCAACGTCCGGCAGGGCGGAGTGGCCTACCTGGCGCACATTGCCGGATTCATTTTTGGCGCCGCTACTGCGCGGTTCTTTGTGTATCGCCGACGTCCGGCAGGGGGTGAAGACTGGAGATCCGATCGTTAGTGCGGTGCCAAGGCGCTTCCCTCCATCCGCCCCGCAAAGTTCTGAACCGGACTCGGAGCGCCGCTTTCAGGACTGACCACGGCGTGGACGGCGCGGAATCACTCGTCACAAACTCCGTCTCCGCCTCGACGCGCACGTATACTTCCGCCATTGTTTCTGCCTGCGAGGTTATGGCATTGAAAAGACTCATTCCCGTCCTTCTGTTGGCGCTGCCGCTGCTTGCGGGCGGCCAGGATAAAAAACCGCCCACGGATTTGCGCGGCGTGCTCCTGGAGCAGCTCCGCACCACCCACTCCAACGAAGACTGGTTCGTGCCCGCGAAGATCGCCGTCCAGGGCTTGACCGCCGAGCAGGCCGGCTGGAATCCCGGCAAAGGCAATCATTCCGTCGGGCAGCTCGCCTATCACCTCTGGTTCTGGAACACACGCGAGCTGGCCAGTTTCAAAGGCGAGAAGTCGCCCGCCTTTAGCGGCAACAACGAGGAGACCTTCGACAGCTTCACCGCCGCGCAATGGGATGAACTGGTGAAGAAGCTCGACCAGGTGATGGCCGACTGGGAAAAAGCGGTGGAGACGGCCGACGACCAGAAGCTGGCCGAAAAAGCGTCGCTGATTGCGCACGTCGGAACCCACAATGCCTATCACATCGGGCAGATGATATTCGTCCGCAGGCTGCAGGGTTCTTGGGATCCGGCCAAGGGAGTGAAGTAGTCTCCAGCGCGCCCATCACAATGCCGGCCACCGCGAGGTCGCTGCTTCTCCGCAGCCAGCTTGACCAGCAACTCATCCATCCGTGCTCGATAGTTCTTCAGTTCCTTGCGCGCGGCTGCCTTTTCCTTGCAGAACTCGGTGCTGTCGGCGGCGATTCAATTCAGATGCCTGCGGCTGCCTGGCTGCAGGTACTTATCCTATTCGGCAAGCGGAATCATCCGTTCCATACCTGCCCTGTTGGTGGCAGGGCGGGGATTGCCGCCAAAACTTGCTCGTGGTAGATTCGTTCTCACTTGTTGAGCTGGGACTTACGCGTCGGCCGACTTGACTGAGTTCGCGCCGGCGCCCCGATCGGCTCGCAGGACGGAGGTTGGCATGAGTCCCCCCATGCGCTTCTTCTTCCTTCTTTTCCTTGGCTTCGTGCTTCTGTCTTCGCGCCTCGAAACACCAAGCAGCGCACAGGAGAGCTACTCCGCATGCCCAAGCGGGAAGGCGAGCTGCTACCAGTCGGGATATGCGGGCCTCACCCCCGAGCAGGAGCACGGGCGCGATACGTGGTACTTCTGGACGGGCGGCGACCTGGATGCCTCGGGGAAACAGGTGGTCGGCGACCAGGCCCTGTGGCGTATCCTGGCGGTCCAGTCCCATGGCACGTTCGACCTGCTTCAGGCGCTGGACTCGAGATATCGCGGGCAGCGCTTCAAGTTATTCGGGGTGATCAGTGATCCGGACTGCACCAAAGCGACCCAGCCCGATCCATACGGCCTGTGGCTCGATAACTGCTCAAGCCCGGACGTGCCGAAGATAGCCGACATACCCGGCGAGCCTGCGGGAATTATCGGCATGCGCAAGTTCCGCAATCCTAACTTCAAGCCATCGGAGTGGGATGTGAATAAGTACATGGCCGATCCGGCCAAGGTGGAACCCCCTTACCTTATCGGAATCGCATGCGGGTTTTGTCATGTAGGCTTCAATCCGCTCCACCCACCGGCCGATCCGGAAAACCCGGAGTGGCACAATCTCCATCCCGGGATCGGCAACCAGTATTTCCGGGAGCAGATCTTCAATACTTCTAAGTACCCTCCGTCGCGGGGACTCAAGACAACTGACTTCCGCTGGCAGGTAGCCAATGTCCAGCCCGCGGGAACGTCCGAGACGTCGCAGGTGGCCACCGATCACATCAACAATCCGAACGTGATCAATAACATTGCCTACGTCAACTACCGTCCCAAGCATCTGGAGCGTACAGCGGATGGAGTCGAGCGCGAGGTGTATCACGTATTGAAGGATGGCGCCGACTCGATCGGATCGGCGTGCCTGGATGACCCGACTCCCAGGCCCGGCGTCAACGACACCGCGTGCGCTGCGCTTCGTGTCTACATAAATATCGGGGTGTGCGCGAGCATCTGGACCACGCTTCACGATCCGGTATACGGCCTGAAGCGGCAGCAGAGCCCCTTCGATCCAAAACAGGCGCGAAAGGAAAACAGCGCCTGCAACGAGGGATGGACCGCTACCCAGGCGCGGATGGAGGGCCTGGAGGCATTCCTGAGAACATTGACGCCTCTGCACCTTGCCGATGCGGACGGCGGAGCGGCGTACCTTCCCAAGGATACCAATGCAGTTGCGCGGGGAAGAATTGTCTTCGCCGAGAACTGTGCCCGCTGCCATTCCAGCAAACGCCCGCCCCAGGGTTACCAGGGCGATCCAATTGACTGGTATCGCAAGGCGGTCATGGACGATGACTTTCTTGCCAACAATTTTCTTTCCGACGATGTGCGCCATCCCGTTTCGGAGATCGGGACCAACATCGAGCGCGCCATGGGCAGTAACGCGATAGAGGGGCATATCTGGCAGGAATTCTCGTCGGAAACTTACAAGAAACAGCCGGATGTCCATATCGACGACTTAGTCAATCCGCTGCATACCCGCCTGAAGTTGTTGCCGGTGAACGCGACCGGTGGGCGTGGATACTATCGGACGCCAACCCTCGCCAACGTCTGGGCCACCGCGCCTTTCTTTCACAATAACTCACTGGGAATCGTTACCGGCGACCCTTCCATACAGGGAAGGCTCACGGCCTATCAGGATGCGATGGAAAAGCTGCTCTGGCCGGATCGCAGACCAGGACTGAAGACGATCCGGCGAACCACGCAGGCAAGCACATTCACCTATGAGGAAGGTGGGACCGTTTGCATCGCGAAGAACACGCCCATTGATCTTATTGCCAACGTGGATCTGGTCACGCCGGAGAACTTCCGCACAGATGGTTTCTTTTCCCGGCTGCTATGCCACCTGACGGGAACGGGACACTTGAATGGATTGTTTCTTCTCGTTGACAATGCCCCCGATTTCGTCCAGGACCGCGGGCACACCTTCGGCGCAAATCTTTCCGATGCGGACAAGCGGGCGTTGATTGAGTACATGAAGACGTTTTGAGACGAAGAGAGGCAAACGCAGGTCGTTTCGCTGCGTGAGCGGAGTTTGGCGCGTTTTCGCTCCAGACGCAGTCGAAGCACCTGCATTTGTTTTGGAACGGACTTCGAATTCACCAAACGTTAGCTGAGTAAAGTGCGGAAGTAGTCATTCAGCAGCCGGTTGGTCGGGTCGTATTGTTTGCGAGCGGTTTCGAGGGCCGTGAGTTTCTCCCCGTAGGCCTTCTGCACCATGGCCGCGGTCAGGGCGGGGGTTTGATTCAGGAGTGGGCGCCCATTGCGGTCGCCGCAGAATTGATTATAGGCATCCAGAAAATCAAACCACCCTGGATTGGCAGTGGAGACCGGATCGACGGTCATAACCGTCCCATCATAGGAATAAGACAACAATGCCTTCTGATCTTGCGCGATGCGATAACCAACGTAGAGCAAGTTCGAACGATAGCCTTTCTGCGCGTAATAGTCGTTGCAGAACTTAAAAAAATCAGTGATCACGGCGGGATATTGATCCTCGGGAAAGGCAAACAGGCTGAAGGTGTAACGGCTGTCGTTGGAAATCAGCGGATAGTCGATGATCTGGTCCGGCGGGACCGTGTAGTCGCCGGATACGATGGTTTCCAGTTGCGAACGCCAGGCTGCATTCAGCGCATCGATCATCCCGTACCGGATCGCCGGAATGGAACACGTCTCCTCGATGTGATAACCGAGCTTTGGACCCACGGTGCCCCAGGTCTCGTTGCGGCTTTGCCACGCGAAGTGGTTCGGTTCGCCGGTGGCCCCGGGATTATACTTGCGGAACTCCACGGTGATCTTGTCCGCAAAGGGAAAGATATAAAACATCATCGAGTAGCCGAGGGCTTTCAGGTCAGGCAGCGCCGAGAGAAAGTCCTGCAGGCTGTACGTCGTGTGATGGACATGCATGGGCGTAAGCGGCTTGATTTTATAAGTCACCTCGTACACGATGCCGAGGAGTCCGTAACTTGACCTGACAATCTGCATGAGTTGCGGATTCTGGTCTTCGGTTACTTCGAGTAAGTTGCCGTCGGGCAACACCATCTTTACGCCGGTGATGTACGATCCCACTTGGCCATATTCGCCCGGAAACGAGGCATCCTTCGTGCCCGCGATGGCGGCGCTGCCGGCTGAAAGGTTGCCGATCTCGGTATTTACGTAGAATTGCAGCCCCTTTGCCTCGAGCGCTTTCGCCATGTCGATATGACGGGAGTCAGCTTCGACCGTCAGGCTGTCGGACCCGATGTTCAGGATGCGGTTCATCTTCATGCGGATCAGGGTTCCGCCGTCCGCCACTCCACAGGGCGCGGTGGAATGATTGGAACCAACCGCGCGGACCGGGGAAGGATAAGTCACCGGGTCTTTGAGCACGCGCACGACGTCGTCGACCGAGTTGGCGTCGATCACGACAGCCGGGTGGGAGACGATGTTGCCAAACCAGTTGGTAATGGTGTTCGTGGCCATGGCAGAACCTTTCCCGGCCACGCGCCAGGGTATGAGGAGAGAAAGGGAAAGCACGCGGCCGACTCGGAGCGATTCTACACAGATTTGGCCTCGTCGTTCCGCAAAAGAAAACGGCGCCCCGGATCTCCGATGGCGCCGACTCTTACCTTAACCGAAATTGAATTAGACTTGCCGGCTCAGATTCTTCCGCAACTGTTCCATGTTGCGCTGGAGTTGCTCCAACTGCTTATTGAAGAGCTCCGGCATGGATTTGCGGAGTTCTTCCATCCGGCGTTGCAGTTCTTCCATCTGCTTTGAGTCGATTTTGAAGTCGTCAGGATTGAAGCTCTGACGGAACTCTTCCATCTGTTTCTTCAGCTCATCGAGCTGTTTCTCGTCAATCTTGAATTGCTCGGGATGGAAGTTCCTGGCCAGTTCCTCGGCTTGCGCGCGAAGCTTCTCGGCTGCGGCCTGTGCGTCGGCGGCCAAGCTGGGATCGACCTCCGCCAACAGAGGGCAACGGCCGTCGTCACCCAAAGCACCAAATTCCGTGCCTGAGGGCCACGGTCCATCCGGTAAAAGGCCCGGGAAGACCTCCTGGAAATCGACTTCGCTCTTGTTGTGCTTGGAATCGACTTGCAGAGTAACGACCTGTTGCCTGCCGTCGCGGAAAATGGTGACCTGGACGGGCTTGTTCTGGTTGGAACGCAGGGCACGGTCCCAGTCGGCGGTGGTGCTGATGGATTCGGTGCCGACCTTGAGGATCACGTCATGGGGCTTCAAGCCGGCAGTTGAGGCTTCGCTCTTGCGGGTCACAGTCTTAACCAGGACGCCGGTCTGAATGCCTAGAACGTCGGCGGTTTGGGCCATTAGGGGCTCAACGACGGCTCCGACATTCAGCGTGCTGCCGAAAAAGGGCATGTGGAAGCCGGGAGTGCCCGCCTCGCCGCTGCCCGTAAAGATTCCCAGGGCCGGCGCTGGGCTGATGCTGTCTCCCTGCTGGCGGAGTTTGTTCCAAACATCCTGCTCCATCTTCTTGCGGTCGCAAAGCTGGACTTCTACCGTCTGCTGGTTCCCGTCACGGCTGATGAGAACGGTGATTTTGCGCCCCGCCGGCATTTCGTGCAACATGCGGCCAAACTGCTCGGCGCCTTCGATTTTCGTGCCGTTCAATTCCAGCACCACGTCATTCACGCGCAGTCCCACCTGGCCGGCGGGGGCGTCGTGATCGATCAGGGTGATCAGAGCGCCGCGTACTTCCTTCAGCTTGAGCTTCGGAACTGAATCGTTATCGACATCGGAAACCAGTACGCCAAGGTACCCCTGCGAAGCGTGCGACAGCAAGGGATCGACTTTCTCCAGGAATTGCGCCACGCGAGTGGATTGTGCTCTCGCTCCTGGCGCCGCACTCAACAGGACACCGAGTGCGATCGCGATGTACGGCCTCAAAATGTACTTCATTGCGTCCTCTCCCATATTTTCTGTTGAACGGCCCGCACTCTCTTGATGGTTCGACGGTGCGATTGCCATAAGGTTCTACTGAGTCTCCGACACCCGGCTGAGAACCTGCCGGGAAACCAGCCGGATTTGCGGATTCCGATCCGAGTTGGCCACCGAATGCAGTACCTGGCGCACACTGGTGTCGGCATCCACGGGTTCGAGCATCTTGATAGCCGCGGTGCGGATTTTCGGGTCGCTGTCTTTGAGCAGCGCTTCCAGAACCGCATCGCGCACGCGCACATCTTCGGCCACATAGGGCTGCAGGCCTTCGAGAGCCTTTTGGCGAACCCCGGCATTACGGTCGTAGCGCAGAACGACCATCAGGACGTCGCGAATGCCGGCCGTTCCGGAGCAACCGTGCCCCGCGCGGCATTCATCCGCCAGCAATTCTATCGAATCGCCGTGCACATCGGCGGTCGTCGCATTCTGCGAAGCTACCATCAGCAACTGGCGGATACCCGGGTCGTCCAGCGAGCCCGTCATCTCCGCCGGAACCAGCTTGTTGAAGTGCACCTCGACATTTTCGGTGTTAGGTTGGCGGACAATGCTGGATACGCTCGCCACTTCAATCGGGTTGCCAGGCGCCGGCGGCGCAGGGTCTCTGGGGACTTCCCCGGTTCCAACCAGATGAGCCGCGCGTGACTGGGCCACATGATATCCCCCCAGGGCCCCGGCTCCGCCGCCGATCACCAGCAGGAGGCAAGCGGCTATGGGCGCCGCCTGCAAGCTGGCAAGATTGTTGCCCAGGCGCTGGGCGAACCGCTCTAGCCAGGTCTTGGGAGGGATATTGTCCAACACCTCCTCCAGGCGAAGGCGGGAACGCGCCACGAGGTTGGCCGCCGGTTCCTGCACCGGATAGGCGTCGGCCAGCAGCTTCAGGGCGAAAAGCTGATCGCGTTCCTTCTGGCATTCCGTGCAGGAAGCCAGGTGGCGATCCAGTTCGTGAGCCGCGTCATCGGCGAGCTCCCCGTAGACGCCCATCACGATCCGTTCATGTGCGAGTTCGCAATTCATAGCAACGTCCTCATAGCCTCAAAAAGCCTTGCAGTTCTCAACCACATCCCCGCTCGATCCGGTCCTTCAGTCCCTTGGTCCCTGCCTTTAGCGGAGGCCCGCCAATTGTGCTCTCAACTTCTTGGTCGCCCGGAAAAGGGTGTTTTTGGCGGTCTCTTCCGTGGTGTTCAGCATTTCTCCGATCGTGCGCAGGCGGAGACCCTGGTAATGTTTCAGTTCAAAAACCATCCGTTCGCGCGGCGTCAGCTTGCCCAGTGCTTCCTGGATCCGCCCCGCCAGTACTTTTCGATCCAGTTCCCGGGCCGGGTTCGAGAAGGAGCGCTCGTCAGAGACCGAAGAAAGCATGTCGATCTCGTCGCCGGAGTGGTCTACGATCACCGCCTGGTCCTCCCGGCGGGTCTTGCGCCGCCGCAACTGGTCCAGGCACAAGTTGGTGACAATGCGATAGATCCACGTATAAAACGAGCACTCGAACCGGAAATTGCCGATATATCGATATGCCTTCAAAAAGGCTTCCTGGTAGATATCCTCGGCGTCGTGTTCGCTCCCGGTCAGGTGCAGCGCGAGTCGGAGGACCTGCTGCTCATACTGTTTGACCAGGGCATCGAAGGCGGTGCGCGAGCCCGCCTGAGCCTCGCGGATCAGCTCGGTTTCCGGCGTCCGGGACGCCAGGCGCCCCTGTCCGCGGTTCGGTCCGTCCATTGCCGTGGTCGCAGCCATGCTTCGGGAGGATTGTACCGTCCTGCCGGTCGGCCAGGGTACAACCGCTGAACCAACCGTGGAAGTAGGGTAACTCACCGCGTCCGTCGCCATGAAATCTCCGTTTCAAGGGGATTGGTAAGACCACGCTGTTGCACTCGAATGGACGGCCCAGAAATCGATTTGTGAGCCCCTTGCCTGGTTCATCGGTGACCGTTGTCACTAGAATGACTTGGTCTCCCCGGTTCCCGTCCTTAGCCCCAGACCCAGGCCCTATGCGTTCCACAGCCGGACGTTATGGGCTCGCCTAAACTGGAAGAACGATGAATGGAAGTCTTTTTGACAGCCAGGCACCCGATCCGGTGGTGACTGCCGGTTGGTTTACCGCCCATTGCGATGGCGGGTCGAGGGGCAATCCAGGCCCCGCCGGATACGGAGCCGTGGTCGAGGACCCACAGGGCAGGGTTGTCGCCCGCCTGAGCGAGTACGTGGGAAGGCAAACCAACAATTACGCCGAATACCGCGGGCTGATTGCCGTGCTGAAATGGGCTGGAGAGCAGGGAGCAAGGCGCCTGCGCGTGTTTTCCGATTCCGAACTCATGGTCAAGCAAATGAAAGGCCAATACAGGGTCAAGAACCCGGGCCTCCTCCCGCTCTGGGAGGAGGCCCGGCGCCAGGCCCGTGCCCTCGATGGCTTCGAGATCACCCATACGCTTCGCGCCGGCAACGCCGAAGCCGACCGCCTGGCAAATGAGGCCATGGATCGGGGCACGGGGAGAAACCGGGAGGAGGGAACCGGGAACTCGGAACAGGGACTGGGACAAGGGCCGGATCCGCGCCGCGTGAATGCTCAACCGGCGCCGGGACGGCAGGTTCTCGAGGGCTACGTCAAGGATGGCGTGGTCCATCTGCTGGAAGGCGAATTGCCGGACGGGATCTTCGTGAAGGTCATTCGGGAATAGCACCAAGAGTACGGCAGATTCTTCGATAAGTGATTCCTTTTCATAAGAAGCGGTGGGCGCCGCCGCATCGCGCTCCCGGCTGATCCCGTCCACAATTTTCGCTCGCTGTCCACTGACTTTTGTACCCCCTCGCAGGTAAGTTGATCCGCGCCGTGCGGCAACTAAATAGAGTAAAAAGGCGTTCAGCCACCTAGAAATCCCTGCTGTCCTTTTCTGCAGTTGCCCTGGACATCTCTGCGCATGCGAGACTCACTGGAGGATTCCATGAAGCGCTGGCTGTCCGAAATTCGTTTGACCGGTATTTCGCTTACCATCCTTACTTTTGTTTCGCTTACGGTCCTCACACTGATCGTGGTTGCCTGCAGCAGCGCGACCAAGACGACTTCCACCGGATCGGGCATGGCCCAGGTCAGTGTCATGGTGAGCGATCCGGCCACGTGCCAGTCGCCCAGCGGGCCCTATTCCCATGTGTACGTCACGATCACCGACGTCCAGGCCAACGTCAGCGCAACCGCGGGAGACAACGACGCGGGCTGGACGGACCTGACGCCTAGCCTCTCCAACGCCTCAATGCAGGTGGATTTGCTGGGACAGGCCACAAACGGGTGCTTTCTGGCGACGCTGGGTGACAATATGCAATTGCAGCCCGGCAGCTACCAGCAGATCCGCATCATCCTGGCGGACAACAGCGCCACCGTGAGCAACAATGCCTGCGGCAGTTCTGCCAATTGCGTCGTGCTGGCGGCCGACTCCAGCGTGCATACGCTTCAGCTTTCCAGCGAGTCGAAAACCGGTCTCAAGATCCCGTCCGGGCAGATTGCTTCGGGAGCGTTCACCATATCGGCCGGGCAGACGAAGGATCTGGACATCGATTTCATTACCTGCGAATCCATCGTGCACGAGGGCAACGGGCAGTATCGGCTGAAGCCGGTTCTGCATTCCGGAGAGGTCAGCACCACGTCCACCTCGATCAACGGCAAGGTGCTCGATGGCACTTCGGGAAATCCGGTGAACGGTTCGGTGATGGTGGCCGTGGAGCAGAAGGACGCCGGAGGGATCGACCGGGTGCAGAGAGCCACGCTTGCCGCCACCGACGGCTCGTTCGTTTTCTGCCCGTTGCCGGCCGGGACCTATGACGTGGTGATCGTGGGAACCCGCTCCGACGGGGCGATTTACGAGCCTTCCATCGTCACCGGCGTTTCAGTGGGGAGCACTACCGGCAGTGTCGATCTGTTTGCCCTGTCGTCGGCGGCTTTGAGCGCCTCGACCCTGAACGGGACGGTCACTTCGCAGAACAGCAGCATGGCGGGCACGGTTGCCGATGTCGACGTAAGCGTGCTCGAGGCCGTGAACGCGGTGACGTATACGATCCCATTGCCGCCTACGTTGACGCAAAACTCCGCCACCCTTTCGGTGGAGACGGCGGCCCCGGGAGGCTCACTGAGCTGTCCGGCCGGCACAGACTGCGCCAACTACTCGCTCGCCGTCTCGTCGGCTTCGGCCAACGTGGGGGCATGGTCTTCGAGCGGAACTACGATTACGGCCAACGTGACGCTGGCGACCTACAAGATCGATGGGCTGGCGATCGTTCCATCGTCTGGAAGCGTCGCCGACTGCTCCCCGTCCGAGCAGACCACGGCCGCGTTTATGCTGGCAGCCGGCGGGAGCACGGTTTCGGTCGATGCGCTCGCGTTCATGGCGTGCCAGTAGAGGGCCGCCGCAAAGCGGGCCGTCCGGCGATATTCCTCCTGAGGGAATGCCGTGAACCCGGAATGACCCGAAAACCAGGTTGTTTCCAAATTCATCCCTGCTTGAAACACCATAGTCCGATGATGGAATTCGCCGGCAAAGACGCACCTGAATGCGTGTTGCGACATAGGGGCCTATGGGAGGGTGTTCACGGCCTTGGCGAACTGGGTGGTCCCGCCCTGGATGGCCATTTCCTGTTTGAATACCTGGCTTCCCAGGGCTTTTTCGACGTTCTTTTTGGAAGCCTCAAACATTCCCCACGCTCCGCGGAATCCTTGAACTGGTTCCTTGGGCAGATACACGATGCAGGTTTTCTTGTCCGCGGTCAGCAGCATCCTTCCGGCGTTTTGTCCGACTCCATAGGACGTGTTTTGAAGCGGACCATTGAATTCTTCCTTGATGGACTGATTCTTCACTTTGTAGGTGGTGGAGAGGCAGGGATCGTAATACTTCCCATTGCATTTCAGGTAGTAGTGCTCGTTGAAGATGCATCCGTTGCCGTAGTTGCCGGGGGTGTCGAGTCTGCGGAGGTTACCTTTTACCTTTTGGTCGTAGCAAAGATAGGTTGGACCTGTCCACAGGTAGCCGGTGACGCGGATATATTCCACGTCCTCATCGGCGATGTTCAGTCCGTTCACAAACACTCTGCGCAAGGCAGTCGCGATACCGCCGCAGGGCGATGCAAACGCCGTTCCGGCCAGCAGGTCATCGCCACCGGTGCTCCCGCTCGCCGTGTAGCTCCAATGGACTTTGGCGTAGTGCAGGAGATTGGTGAATGCGCCATCGGTCAAGGCCTCGCTTGGTTTGTTGTCTGCCCGCAGTGCGGCGATATCCACCGGGGTACTGAGGATGGTGTCCATCATGGCCATGTTCTGATTCCTTTCGCGACCTCAATTTCAAGGGGACTGGGAGAAAGGATTGTAGATTGCATTCCTATTTCCCGTCTAGACGATACGCGAGTTGCTCTTCGGATCGACCGGAAGCGCGATGTCAGCGGGCTTTCAGCCGAGACGATTGCGATGCCGCGCAAGCGTTCCGCAACATGACAGATTCGAATGCCGAATGATCCCGACTCAGTTTAACCGAAAGCAGGAATTGACTTCCCTTGCAATCGCAGCCGCATCCATGAGCTTTAGACGATAGAAATCCCATTGGTGGGCGCACTCTGGGTGTATCGTCGCCCAACCATTTCGGCCGGGGGAGTAAGTATTGGAATCCGGTATCTGATCGTAAGATAGCTCCGGCGTCGAGGTTATTGCTGACTTACGGTCGCGTCACTTCTTGCAGGATTGCGTCTGCAATCATCGGCAGCACCCGTTGCACTGCCGGCGAGACTTCCGTTCCCCATTCGATGCGAGCCGGCTCAACGCCGAACACCGTTACCTCAGGGGCGCGGTGATTTCCCGCCATAAACAGTACGCGCGACATGTCGAACCCGTGCAGAGAGGCAAGCATCTCCGGGTGCCGGCATTGCTGAAATGGCACGCGATACACGCTGCCCGGCACGCCGCCGCCCTCCATGGCATCGACGATCACGATGCGGTCGGCTTTCTCGATTTCGGGCAGCACGTCGAGAAATGCGGTTCCCGCTTCGACCACCGAAACACCGGAGGGCAGATTCCTGTCCGCGAGGACGCGGGCGACATGCACGCCGACGCCCTCGTCGGAGAGGAGGAGATTGCCAAGGCCAAGGATCAAGGTGTTCATGGTGGGCTCGGGGCGTTAAGGGTTTCCCACCTTAGCGACAGAAGACGCCGCGAAGGTGGGGCACCCAGGTTGTCGTTAAAAGTCGGGTTGGGCGTTGATGACGGTCACGGGCTTGCCGTCGGGGCGCATAACGTGCACCGCGCACGACATGCACGGATCGAACGAATGCACCACGCGCAGCACTTCCACCGGCTGCGAGGCGTTGGCCACCGGCGTATTGATCAGTGCGTTTTCGAGCGGGCCGTGATACCCGTTCGAGTCCATGGGCGACGCATTCCAGCAGGTGGGCGTAATGATCTGGTAACTGCCGATCGAGGCCATCCCGTTGGCGGCCAGCGTGGTGCTGGGCGCGGTGGTCAGCCAGTGTCCGAGCGCGCCGCGCGGCGCCTCGGTCATTCCGATGCCCGACGCGTTGAAGGGCGCCGTCACCGGCGTGTAGACGGGCGCGCCTACACTCAACTGGCTGAGCCAGCCCAGCATGGCGTTGGCGATCTTCTGGGCCTCGAAGGCGCGTGCGACGTGGCGGTCCATCACCGAAATGCTTTGCCGATAGTCGCCGTTGACCCACATCCGCGCCAGCGGTCCGGCTTCGCAGGGGTGAGTGCCATATCGAGGCGCCTTCAGCCACGAGTAAGCCGCCGCCTTGGTTGCTGGATCCACGGGCACCGTGCTGCCCTTGGCCGGATTCAGGTTATTGGTGGAGTTGTCGTACCAGGAATTGGTGACCGACTCGAGAATGTTGGTCGGCGCCATCGTCCGCACGGTCGTCAGGGTCGTCGAGTAAACCACGCCCCGCTGCAGCAGGCGGCTAGGATTGGCGGTGTCGTCCAAGTCGAAGACCCCGTACGCGATCAGGTTGCCCCCCACCCCGATCTGGTGGTAGTCGCTATAGACGCTCGACAACAGCTGCGCGTCGGGGATGTAGTTGTTGTTGATGAATCCGATCAGCGTGTTCAGATAGTTGGTGAAATTCGAGATCATGCTGCTGGTCGGCTTGGTCGTGAACCCGCCCGCCTGGATGGCTGAGAGCCCCGGCATTCTCCCCGCGAAAATGGCCGCCATCTCGTGCGCCTGGCGCCGCATCCCGATGGCGGTGACAAAGTTGGTTGCGATCTGCGACATGGAACTGCTGCGCATCAGGTCCACGTTCCACACCGGCGTGAATGGCGCCGAGGCCGGCGGAGTAATGTAGTCCAGCGCCGCCAGCAGGTAGAAATGCAGGATGTGCGACTGGATGAAATTGGCGCCCAGCACCAGGTTACGCAGAATGCGCGCGTTGTCGGTAATGGTGACGCCCGCAGCGGCTTCCAGGGCCTTCGATGCCGCGATGGCGTGCGACACGGGGCAGACGCCGCAGATGCGCTCGGTGATGTAAGGAGCATCCTTGGTATCGCGCCCGACGAGGATCTTTTCGAATCCTCTGAACTGGGTCCCGGTGCACTGTGCGGCCGTGACCTTCTGCTTGCCGTTGACAGTATCGATCGTGACCTGGACTTTCATATGTCCTTCGATACGGGTCACGGGATCAACAATCGTAATCTGTGCCATATTCAATCTCCATGGTTGTGCGATGGACCGTGCTCCGAAACCGCACTAATCCGGCCGGCCGTTGGTGTGGCATGTCATGCACGTCGTGTGGTCCACAACCTTGTGCCCGGACGGCGTGGCTCCATTGGTGCTGAACAGAGGTGCAAATTTGTCAGGGAATCCATTCTCCGTGCAGCCCTGGCAAAGCGAGTCGGCGCCGTTGCCGTTGCTGGTCACGGTCCCCACGCACCAGTTCTGCCCGTTGTTCCATTGCCGTGTCGGGCAATCCGCGTGTGTCTGCCGGCCCTTGCAGCCCAGGTTGCCGTTGCAGAGGCCGGTGGAAGCGAGCGACGTCGCCCACGCCTTGCTTTGCCGCGAGCACTGGCTGTGTACCGTGCTGCCGTAGAGCGTGGTCGGCCGGCCCGAGGTGTCGAGTGCCGGGGGAGTGCCTGCCAGCAGTTGCGCGATCGTCCACACGATCCAGTCCGGATGCGGCGGGCAGCCGGGAATATTGATAGTCGACACGCCCGAAGCAGCGCTGAGGCTCTGGATCTGGGTGGGGTTGGGGTTGGCGGCCGCCATCCCGCCGAAGGACGCGCAGGTGCCGATCGATAGCACGGCGGTGGCCAGCGGCGCCAGTTGCTGCACGGCGGCCAGCGCGGTTACGTCCACGCCGTTCTGCGTATAGATGGTGCACGTCTTGCCGTTGTAGATGGTGGGGATCCCCCCTTCGACCGCGAGAACAAACTTGCCCGCGGCCGCGGCGCCCAACTGCTGCACAGCAAGATCGCCGGCCGCGCCCATCAGCGTGGGGTGATACATAAGGTCGATGGTGTGAATCAGCAGGTCGGCCACGTCCACCGGCGCGCTGGTGGAAACGCGGTTGGCCAGCGACACAGTGCAACCGGTGCAGGATGCACCCTTGATCCAGATGATGGGAGGCCCGCTGGTGGAAGCCAACGCCTTTTCGAGTGGACCGATCGTCGCGGCAAGGCCCAGGGCAGCGGCCGAGCCGGTACAGTAATTCAGGAATTCCCGTCGGGAGATTTTCATAAATAACCTCGGATCAAAGCAAAATAAATGGAACGACATTCGAGAAAGGAAGGCGCCGGCGCGAATGGCCCGATGCGATCCAGGTTCCAATCCAAGGCGAGGATGGCGGGCACACAAATCCTGTGCCCGAAAAAGCGAGGGATTCTTATAGCTTTCTCAGAAAAAGCTTTTTGGATTTCGTAGGATCAGTATTTCGATCGGCGAGCAATCAGGAAGTGATGTGAATCACCAAGGGCACATTTTGTAACTGGAAATTAAGGTAACGAAAGTAATGGGAATTACAACAGGGCCCGGGGGGGCGTGCCGAATCTGGGGCGGCATCGGAGTTTTGGTACCAGAATTTACGGGTCAAGAGGCTAATCGTGGTTGTTCACATAGCAATCGTGAATGGCGACGGCCGGTGAGTCTTTCCACTTGGCCTGCACGAGGTCCGATTCGCTTAGTTCGATGAGACTGAAGTCGATGGCTCCATCCGAGTGTACCGTTCCGCGCAGGAATCCATAGATGTTTGTCTTGGCGCCCTTCTCTGCATCGCGGGGCAACTGGTAGCGGTGCGCGCCGGCACCGCCGATGATCCATCCGGGCACGACTTTGCGGGTGTGTTCTTTCCAATAGCCAGTGTTGAAGATGTTGGGCGAATAGTAATGCGAGTGGCTGGCGATCAGGTAGACGCGCTTGCCCGCGGCTTGCGCGTCGTAGAACCAGTGATACACGAGTTCGCCGGAGTGGACGCCGCGATCCCAATCGTCCATGGCATGCTCGGAGCCGGTGGAATGCGGCAGAGCCTCGTGCATGCCTGCCACGATGGCGCGAATGCTGGAACGGGGATCGAGGTCGCGATCGAGTACGCCGCGCAGCCACCGCAGTTGCGCGTCGCTGAACTCGTCGTGGGTAGAGTTGTCGAGGGTGACGAAATCGACGCCGTTGCGGACCCAGTGGTACCAGGGGCTGATTGGGGCGGCATCCTCGCCATCTTCCTTGCGCTGCGCTGCGATCTCTGGGCGGTCCAGCAGGGGCGAGAATTTGGCGATGTATCCCTCCCGGGTCATAGGCGGGACGGTTTCATGATTGCCCCGGCCGAGGAACAAAGGAACGGTGTCGAAGGCCGCGACCTGCCGGGTGAGGAAGTCGTCCCACGCCCGCTGCTGGTATTCAGCCTTCGGCATGGCCGCGCCCGGCGTTTCCATGGCCTTCATGTCTTCGTCTTCGGAAGACATCCAGCGGAAATCTCCCAGATGCCAATAGAAGGCGTCGTTCTCCGCCTTGACTTTGGAGGCGATGGCGGGCATGACGAAATCGCCGCAATTGCGGCTGTCGCCTGACACGGCGAAGGTCCAAGCGTTTTCCGCGTTCTCCGGCCTGGAGCCGCGAGAGGCCGCCATCCCGGCGGCGATCGCGAAAACTGAAAGAGGCACAGTGATCCAAAGGAAGAGGGGGAGCTTCTCGCTGGACATGGAACCAGAATACGTTGTCAGTTTCCTGTTGTCAGGTTTCAGTTGTGGATCGGGGAAGCATGCGCTGAGAACGGATGGCTTAGAACTGACGACTGCTTGCCTGTGATTCGAGTCACGGATGCGCTTTCGGGTGGTTCGATAGCCTCAAACCTGAGGCGCCGCCGCGAAAGGATGTGCGCACAAAGGAGTCGTTTTATGGCTTATGTGGTAACGGATGCGTGCATCAAGGATTTTGTCTGCGTGGCGGAGTGCGCTACGAGCGCGATCTCGCCGGCAGAGGGCGATCCCCGCGCCGGCAGCGTTTCCCAGGTGTACATCAATCCCGACGAGTGCATCGACTGCGGCAGCTGCGCCGACTTGTGCGCCCAGAACGCCATCTTCCCCGAGTCCGATCTGCCGGCCGGCAAGGGCGATTTCGCCGAGAAGAACCGGGCGTTTTTCGCTTGAGTTAGTCTCATCCAGCCGGCTTGGCGTAAGTGCGCGCAGAGCAGATGCCAGTTTTGACTTGGCTCTTCACCATGGCGGCCGCATGGGCGGGAATGGCTTCTGTCTGGGGGCCTGTTGCTGCGTCCGAGACGCGGATGGCGCCACGGCTCCGGGCGCAGTTGCCCCGCCGACACTGAAGGTCGTGGACGCGCTGCCGGTGGCGCCGAACTGATCCATTACCGTGGCGGTGGCTGTGTAAGTCCCGGGTGCGGAAAAGGTTTCGACCGCCGCCGGTGTGGTGAACTGCCTGCCGTTGGAGAACTCCAACTCGTAGCTGTTCACAAACCCGTCGGCATCGGTGGAAGCGGCCGTGCAACCAAGGACGGTGGTTGGGGATATGCTGGTTAGCGGATGGATGGTGACGCCGGCGACGGGAGGAATGTCGTCGGGTTCCGCGTCCACGTTGAGCGACGCGCTGGCGGTGGTGTTTCCCGCATTATCGAGCGATTGCACCGTGATCTGATGAGTTCCCGTATTGACCTTCAGAGAGGTATTCAGCGTGTCGCCGTTGTCGGCATATGCCTGCTGACCATCGATCAGCACCCGCATTACGGGAACGGAAATTCCGGGATTGGCGGAAGCCTGAAGCGTAGTCGGCCAGTTCAGCGTGGCGCCGTTGCCGGGTGCGGCGATGGTGACGCCGCCGGACGATGGTTTTACCGAGATCTGCCGCTCCGCCACGGATGACGCACCCGCCGCATCGTAAACAGAGGCTGTAACGAGGTAGGTTCCCACGCTCGCATAGGTGTGCGACGCGGACGCACTGTCGGCTACCGTGCCATCGCCAAAATCAATATGCGTTTTGGCGATGTTTCCGGTCGAGCCCGCGGTCGAGGCGTTATATGTCAGCGGGCCCGTTTGTGAAATGTTGAGTGCGATGCCCGGTGGCTTGTCGCCGGGATGGTAAGCGATGGCCGGCGACATTTTGTTTTGGATGCTGGGCTTGGCGGTAGCTTTGACGTAGACAGAATAGGTGGCGGTGGGGAGGTTCAGTGTGCTCAGGTCGAACGTATGTGTGCCTGCCGGCACATCGGACAATTTGGCAAGGTTTGCGCCGTCGGTGCTGATGAACACGGTGTAATGGTCAACGGTGCTTTCGTCGCCGCCGTTGACCTGCCAGCCGATGGTCGCGCCCGACTGCGACGGCGTGAGATAAATGCAGTTGTCGATGCCAGGCTCGATCGCGGTTCCCTCCTCGTAGTCGTTCCAGGTGGCGATCTGCATGGCGGGCAGCGGGTTGTTTCCGGAATAGAACTTGCCCGCCTCGCTGAATGTTTGCAGCCAGGTTTGGCCGCAGTGCTGATGAATCACGCGATTGGTTCCCCACGCGGCCAGGGTGTCGTTGAAGCCCTTGTAGGCGGCCGCGAAAACGAGGCGCCCGGAAGCCTGCATGGCGGCCTGGTAGAAAGTATCTTGGGCGCCTAATTCGGGATCGAACGGGTTGTTCGAGTTGATGAGAACCCAGGAGAATCCGCCGTCGGATAGTTTCCGGGTCAGGCCATCGGGACCTTGAAAAATCAGCAGAGGATTGCCAGGGATGGAGGAACTGACGCGGTTCCAGTCAATGTAGTAACCGTCAACAAAGAAGAAGAAAACGACCGGGCGGTTATTGATGCGCATGTACGCCGGCGAGGATTCGTATTCGGACGCCACATAGATCAAGTCGTTGATGAGCTGATCGGTAACATCGCATCCATTCGCGATAGCCGCGGTATTTAGTGCTCCCATGTCTTCCATGATGGCGAACTGGAATTGACCTTGATGGGATTCGGCCTCAGTTTTCAGCAACTGCGTGGCATTGTCGATGCTGGTGTTGGGGTTGCCGGCGCCATACCAGGCGGAGATGGCGCCATTGATGCCTCGACTGATCATGTCCTCCACCTGGCTGTGGACCTGCCCGGCGTCGTCGGAGTTGTAGCCGACGCTCATGTGGTCCTGCCTGCCGAACCAGCCGAGCCACGTGACGTAGATTTTGGTGTTGGATCCGCCGGGGATCAGCGATCGGAGGGGGAGTTTGCTGACGTTGCCGGCGCCGAGATTGCCGTTGGTCTGCGGCGCAAAGGAATTCGCCGCGCTGGTGTTGTTGCCTGTTTCCGCCTGCAGCGTGGTGGTGGGCGAAAGCGGACCGGTTGGTGCTGAGGAACTTTTCGCGCCACCACCTCCGCAGGCGGTGAGCGACCAGGCAAGACACGCGGCCGCAAAAGCGATGGCGACACATTTCGGTGGGCAAGGAACGCGAATCATGGAGGAACCTGCTCCGTAAAGCGGACGGAGCGCCGCCTTGACGCGATTATGATGATGAAGGAACGATGCATGTTGTCTCGTGTTCCGGTACGAGGTGATCCGAAGCCAAGCGCCGTGCTAAGATGAACGGCGCACGAACCTGAACGTATTTAGTTTCCCCTTAACCCATGAATTCCAGCCGTCGTAGGTTTATCCAACTTGGGGTAGGGGCCACGCTTTCCATTCCCGCGAATCGGTTGATAGCGCAGCAGGGCATGGGTGGTCACACCGTCAAGCCCATGCCGAGAGGCGCTCCGTCCGGGCGCCCGTTCAACGCACATTTTATCGACGTGGCGGCAGATGCAGGCCTGCACGCGCCGGTGATTTACGGCGACGAAGAAAGCAAGAAGTACATCGTGGAATCGACCGGATGCGGCTGCGCATTCATCGATTACGACAACGATGGATGGATGGATTTGTTCGTCCTTTCGGGTACCCGCCTTGGAGGAGCTCCCGAAGGCGCTTCGAACCGGCTCTACAAAAACAACCGCGACGGCACATTTACCGATGTGACGGAAAAGTCCGGTTTGCATTCGGTTGGGTTCGCGTGCGGGGTTTGCGTAGGGGACTACAACAATGATGGATTCGACGATATATTCTGCACGCGCTATGGGCAGAATTCTCTTTACCGCAACAACGGCAACGGAACCTTCACGGATGTGACCAAAGAGGCGGGACTTTGGAGCGACCATGTAAGGTATGGCGCGGGCTGCACCTTCGTGGACTATAACCGCGACGGGCACCTTGACCTGTTCGTTTCAAACTACGTGGACTTCACAATCGAGAGCGCGGGACTTCCCGGGCAGAGCACTTATTGCCGGTGGAAAGGGGTGCCGGTGGAATGCGGGCCTCGCGGGTTGAAAACGGGCAAGCATTCTCTGTATCGGAATAATGGCAACGGGACATTCACCGAGGTCACCAGGGAGGCGCGCATCGATCAGGCCCCTCCGACATATGGCCTGACGGTGGTGGCGGCCGATTTCGATGAGGATGGGTGGCAGGACATCTACGTCGCTTGCGATTCCACTCCGAGTCTGCTGTTCATGAATCATCGCGATGGGACGTTTCGGGAAGAGGGAGTTCTGCGAGGCGTTGGGCTGAGCGAGGATGGCATGGAACAGGCCGGCATGGGAGTGGGCGTGGGCGACTGCGATCTCGCTGGGCACCTGGATCTTTTCAAAACCCATTTTTTGGATGACACCAATATTCTTTACCGCAACGATGGAAAGGGCAATTTCGATGACGTTACCCGGGCCGCGCGCATCGGCGTCGAAACGCGATATATCTGTTGGGGAGCGGGGATCGTTGATCTGGACAACGATGGATTTCCCGACATATTCATGGTCACCGGGCACGTGTACCCGCAGGTGGAACGAGCCCTGCCGCAGTATCCCAACAAAACGCCCCGCGCGGTTTTTAGAAATCTAGGCAACGGTATTTTTGAAGAACTCATCGAAGGGGCAGGTCAAGGTGTAGCCGCACCCCACTGCAGCCGGGGATGCGCGTTTGGCGACTTCGATAACGACGGTGATATCGATGTCATGGTGATCAACTTGAACGAACCTCCGTCGCTGCTACGGAACGATCTCAACAGTAAATCGAATCACTGGGTGAAGATAAAACTGGAGGGCGTAAAATCCAACCGCAGTGCCATTGGGGCCACGGTTCTAGTCCATTACGGCGATAAGACTCAAGCGCAAGCCGTGCTGAGCCAGTCCAGTTTCTTTTCCTGCAACGACCCTCGTTTGCATTTCGGGCTGGGAAACGTGAGCACCGTAGACGTTGATGTTCATTGGCCAAGCGGGCTCCGTGAATCGTTTAGGCAGCTTCCTGCCGATCAACTGCTTACGCTTAAAGAAGGGATCGGGCCGGTGGCAAGCCACGGCTGGTCCAAAGCATGAGCGGATCGCCTGATTCCTGGTGTGTTCCCGGAAACGGGGCGGCTGGTCTGCACTCCGCAACCATCGTCACACTCTCGCTGTAGATTGCGAGAATCGATTTATTGCAATCCGGGCTCTCCACTGGTCATTCTTCGCTTGACAAGACTAATAAGCTCCACCTATAAACTCTGCCATCGTTGGTAACGATATCAGACGTGTGTCTTGCAAGAGAAATGTGTGGCAAGAGAAACAAAGAGGAGGAAAGACGATAACGACTGGAGGAAAGTGATGAACATTCGGAGGTCAGGAGTTCCCCTAATGGTTGTCCTTCTCTGGGCAGCCATTCCTGCAGTGGTATTTGGCCAGAATGTATTTGGAAAGATCGCCGGAACGGTTTCAGACAGTAGCGGCGCTTCCATCGGACAGGCCACTGTGACGTTGACCAATCTCGACACCAATACCAAGAACCAGATATCAAGCGATTCGTCGGGCAGCTATTCGTTCCCGAATATTTCGCCCGGTCGCTATAAAATCCAGGTCGAAAAGTCCGGCTTCAAGAGCTTCGTCCGTGAACCGATCATTGTGGAAGTGGAAAGCGGGCTGAGGGTCGACATTGTTTTGCCGGTGGGCGCGGCCTCGGAGACGGTGGAGGTTACCGGCGAAGCGCCGCTGCTGCAACCGGAAACGAATTCCCTGGGGCAAGTGATCGAACAACGAACCGTCACCGATCTGCCGCTGAATGGCCGCAACCCGATTGCACTGGCGGAGCTGGTGCCAGGGGTTGTGCCGCAGGGTCAGCCTTCGGCGGGCAACTCCTCGACGGGCAACCCGGTGGGCGCCAATCCCTTCGCGCTGGGAGATTTTCAGATGGGTGGAGGCATGGCCGGTCAAAGCCAGATCCTGATCGATGGCGTACCCACCAATGGCGCATACCTGAATGTGGTCACCGTGATTCCGACCCAGGACGCCGTCGAGGAATTCAAGGTTCAGACGAACAATCTGGGGCCGGAATACGGGCGGTTTGCCGGCGGAGTGATCAACCTGACAACCAAATCGGGAACCAACAAATTCCATGGTTCGCTTTACGAGTTCATCCGCAACAAGGTGCTGAACGCGAACGACTACTTTGATAATCGAAACGGGGTCTTGCGTCCGCCCTTTACGCAGAACCAGTTTGGAGCCAACGCCGGAGGACCGGTGCTTCGCGACAAGATGTTCTTCTTCGGCAGCTATGAGGGCTTCCGGCTGCGCAAAGGAAACCCGTTCGAGACATGGGTTCCCACCGATGCAGAGCGTAGTGGAGACTTTTCCAACAGTGGAACCAACCCAGGTGGATCGGTATTCAAAATCTACGACCCGACCACCAGCGGTACGGCCAATGGCGGCCCGGCTGATTGCAATGGAGGAAACGGCCAGTGCCGCACCCAGTTCTCATACAACGGCACACCCAACGTCATTCCCCCGGGCCGGATAGACCCCACCGCTGCGTATGTGATCAAGACATACTTCCCGGAGCCGAACATTACTCCCAATGCTAATGGCAACTTCGCTGACAGTTTCAGCTCCGGCGGCGATGTGAACCAGTACAACGGGCGCATTGACTTTCACCCCGGCACGAAGCAGGGTATTTTTGGACGGTACACCTATTCGCACATCCTGTCGCTTCCCGATGCGCCGTTCGGCCAGATCTGTACCGATCGTTGCACGGAAACCACCACCGCTCACCAGGTTTCGCTGGGTGACACCATCACGCTTTCACAGAAGTCGATCCTGGACCTGCACGTCGGGTACACGCGCTACGTCTACCTGCGTGTGCCGCTCAGCGAAGGCATTGACTTGACGCCGTTTGGCGCGAACTGGGCGGCGCTGGCCAGCGAAATGACCTATACCCATATCCCGACGATGTGCGTATCGGACGCATCCGGCGACAACCGCTGGGGCGGCGGCTGGTGCGCACAGGGTACGGGCAGCGGCATCGGTGCATTTGACGACACCTACAGCTTTGATCCGGCGTTTACCGAGATTCTGGGCAAGCACACGATCAAGGTCGGATTCGAAGAGCGCATCCTGAGGAACAATTATTACCAGAGCAACGATCCCGCCGGCCTCTACCAGTTCAACGCCAAGACGACAGCGGAAAACCCCAACAACGTCGCCCTTGGCAACGTAGGTTCACAGGCATCGGCGGGTGGCAATGGCGTCGCCTCGTTCCTTCTGGGCTACGGGGATAGCGGCAGCGCCACCGAACCGGCCAAAACCGCCGATCAGAATCTTTACACGGCGATTTATGCCGGCGACACCTGGAACCTCGGCAAGAGATTCATCCTCAATCTTGGCGTCCGCGTCGACTTGCAAGGGGACTGGACGGAGCGCTTCAACCGCATCGTGACCCTCAATGAAACCGAGGCGAGCCCATTGCTGGCGATGAGTAGTGCGGTACAAAGCGCGTTTCCTAGCCTGAAGGGCGGATACGACCTGGTAGCCTCAAGCCGTCATTCGGGTCGCACGGCGTTTCCCAACTGGAACCACGTGAGCCCTCGTGTCGGTTTTTCCTACCAGCTGAACACGAATACGGTGATCCGGACCGGCTACGGAATGTTCTATCTGCCGGTGGACGTGCGCTGGGATGATGCGCCGCATAACCTGTTTATCAACTCCTTCAACACGCCCTGGCTGACTTATCAGGGCGACGGGGTTACGCCCAGGTACCCAATCTCCAACCCGTTCCCTTCTTCCGTGGGCGGAATCACTCCGCCGTTCGGCAGAAACCAGGCGTTGATCGATGTTCAAGGGAATGGAAATGGAGCGGCGAGAGGTAACGAACAGGCTCCTTACGTTCAGCAATGGAACCTGGACCTTCAGCGCCAATTCCACGGAGATTTCCTGGTAGATATTGCGTATGCGGGGTCCAAAGGCACGCATTTGCCCATGCACACTCAGGACCTGGATCAGCTCCCGACCGCACTCCTGCCGCAAAGTCAGACGGACGTGGATAATCTGATCGGCGTGAATCCAATTACTGGCGTGCAAACCCTGGTTGCCAATCCGTTTGCAGGCAGCTGCACGGGGTGCACCGGCCCGGTGACGTCGGGTGGAATAGGAACCACCCCGTTCGTAAAACCCGATCAGTTGGAGGTGCCCTTCCCGCAGTTCGATGGCTTCGCTCTGGAGGAAGTCGATAACCGGAGTTCGACGTACCACTCGATGCAGATGAAACTGCAGAAGCGGTTCTCCGCCGGGGCCCAATTGCTTGCCACCTACACGATCTCCAAACTGATCGACAATACCAACTCGGAGATCAACTGGCTCGAGGCCGCGGCCCCCGGTTGGGGGGATGCCAACGCCAATAACCTGCGCGGAGAGCGTAGCCTCGACGGCTTCGATGTTCCGCAGCGGCTGGTGATTGGCAGCGTCCTGGATCTGCCGGTTGGACACGGGAAAGCTATCGGCGGCAACATGAGTGGGGTTGCCGACAAGGTGGTTGGCGGGTGGGGTATTAATACCATCATCACCTTCCAGTCCGGCTACCCGATCGTCATCGGTGGCTGTCCGGGCGCGCTCAGCAACTCCGGCCTTCAGGATCCGGGCTGCGCACGGCCGACGAGAACAGGCTATTCGCACCTGATGGGCGGTTCCAGGAGCCAGAAGTTGCTGGAATGGTACGATACGTCGGTATTCACTGCAGGCGCCCCCAATTACTACGGCTTCGGAACAGATTCGCGCACCGAGCCCAACATACGCGACGACGGACAAAAGAACTTCGACTTCGCCGCTTTCAAGAACACGAAGTTCGGCCCGGATGGTCGATTTGGCTTCGAGTTCCGGGGCGAGTTCTTTAACCTGTTCAACCGAACGCAGTTTGATCCGCCCGCCGGGTGGGGCGGGACCATCGGTCAGGTGAGCGGTCAATACAACCTGCCACGCGTGGTTCAATTTGCCGGGCGAATAACCTTCTGATGGTTCGTTTGTGTCCGGGCGGGCTCCGCAGCCTGTCCGGACACCGTTTTTTTGGGGTCGTTTTGGTCCCCAGCCGTTGTGGGTTTTCGGTTGCGGTCAAGTTGCGGCATTCCAAACGATACATGAGCATTCCAAGGGAACTTCGTCTGGTTCGCTTTCCATTCCAATTCCTCCATAGGCTTGCGTGCTTGAGGTTCGATCGGCCACGCGATGGTCGTATCTATGTCGCGATTTCTCTCCTTGTGCTTTTTGGGCTAATGCCACCCACGGCGGCCGGCCAATCGCCGCAGCAGGACGTCGAAACAAGTTTTCGCGGGGGTCAGGCGGCTCTCCGGCAGGGCGACTTTCCGCGGGCGGTGGAACAATTCAAGAAAGTCCTGGCGCTGGACCCGACCCTGGTGGAGGCGAAGGTCAACCTGGGGCTCGCTTACCAGAGCCTTCTCGACTATGATGCGGCGGCCCGATATCTGGCTCCCGCTCTGAGCGAACGGCCAAACCTGGTTGGACTCAATGTCATTGTTGGGATGGACTATCTTAAGCTCGGCTCGCCGGAAAAAGCGGCACCGTACCTGGAGCATGCGTTGAAGCTGGACCCCTCCAGCAGGGATGCGCACGACGCGATGGCGTTGTATGACCTGACCCAGGAGAACTTTCAAGGCGCAGCGGAACAATACCGCAAGGTCAAGAGCCTCGATTCGGACAAGGCGGATGCTTTATTCAAAATCGGGCACCAATATCTGGACCTGGCGGCGCGTCTTGCCTATCGGGGCGCTCGCCTGTATCCCGATTCAGCGTGGGGACATCGATTCCTTGGGGATACGCTTTTGGAACGCGATCGCTGGGTCGACGCCACGCAGGAATATCAGAAGGCTCTCGGGATAGATCCTTTGCAATTCGGATTGCATACCGTGCTGGGCGAATCCGATCTGCATGCGGGAAAACTGGAGGAGGCAGAAACAGAATTCCGACGCGGGCTTAAGCTTGATTCCAGAGATGAGCGAGCCTGGCTTGGTTTGGCAAACTTGCAACTCGTCAAGGGCCAAGCGGTCGAAGCGCTCGCCTCGTTGAGCGCTGTATGGCGGAACTCTCCGGAATTCTTCAAGACCCATCCAGAATTCCCCACGATCGAACTGTCCCGGGAGACGGCAACGGCTTCCATATCGCGCTTGCAGGATCAGCCGGAGGAGCCGGCGAAACATTTTCTGAAGTCCGCTCTTTACGCCTCGATGAATGACGGCGCTTCTTCCGAACGCGAATCGCAGTCGTTCCAGGGCGACCTCGAGAAATGGCATCCCGCCCTCAGCTCTCCTTCGCGGGAACATCCTGATCCCGATCCCTGCGAACTCCATCTCTATTCCCGCTGCATAGCAATTCTTCAGAGTAAGAAGCCTTTGACCGGGTCGTCCTATCTTCTTCTCGGAAAGACGTGGTTTGTGTTACAGGAATACGAGCGCGCGGCCGATGCGTTAGCCCGGGTGCATGGCGACAACAGTGCAAATTCCGAGGCCAGTTATTGGTTGGAGAGAACCTACCAGGCGCTGGGAGCGGAATCGTACTCGCAGCTGGAAGCTTCTTTTCCCGATTCATGGCGAACTTACCAACTGCGTGCCGAAGGCTTCGCTTTTCGCCGGGATCGTGACGATGCGATCAAGGAATACGAGGCGGCCCTTCGCGTGCGGCCCGATGAGGCGGAACTGCACGAAGCATTCGGTGAATTCTACCTGGATAATCGCTCCGACGACGATGCGCAGAGAGAGTTGGAAAAGGCCGAGGCCCTGGATCCCTCGCGCACCAAGACGCTCTACCTGCTTGGACGGCTGTACGTCCTGGATAACGAGAATGAAAAGGCCGTGCCTTTTCTCGGGCGTGCGCTGCAACTTCAACCGAACTTGAATGAAGCCAGCGGCCTGCTAGGGACAGCATACGTGCGCATGGGCCAGTTTGCCGACGCGGTACCGAGACTCGAAAAGGCGGCGGCGCTCGATCACTTCGGAAACATCCATTATCAGTTGTACCAGGCGTATCGAAAGCTGGGCGAAACGGAACTGGCGCAGAAGGCGCTGGCGCGCTCCCAGGATATTCGTCGCAGTTCTCTGGAACGGGACCAGGCGCTGGTCATGGGATCATCGGAAGTTGAACCTGATCCGCAGTGAGCCGGACGCTGGATGTTTCAAGGTACCCAAAGCAACAAGCGTACAACCGCTCCAATTGCAGGCATGTTCGACGCAAGGCGATCGACGCTGTCGGACGTGTGAACTGGAGCCTCAGGCCCGGTTGTCTCTGCGTGAGGGAAATGAGTTCCTCACCTCCTGGCCGGCAAAACGTTTGCACTCAGGACCAGATCGGTGTTGAGCTGAAGCCGCAGTTCCGACAGGAGTGTCTCGTGCGCGCCCTTGAGGACCTGCCACGTCAGCCAAGGCATGCCGAGTTGGCGCCCAATCGGTTTGAGCCGCAGAATGCGCAGGCTGGTCGGGCAAATTGGGGCTCCGGACGAGGTTCCCAGCACGAAGTTTTCAGCGCGTGAGAATCCTGTTTCGTGCTTCAGATTTTGAAGCACGCGCGCCAATGGATTGGAGACTTCCACGAATCGGGCCCGGTTGGCAGCCAGGCTCACGACCCCTTCGGGAATCCAATGCTGGGTTACGAATATGTGCCCGGGCGGGATGGTTCTGTCGTCGTATTCGACAGGGGCGGCGGTGAGGTTTACTTGCCTCCATTGCGTGCCGCATATTTCCTGGATGCTCATTCCCGTAATCATGGTAAGGAGTGCCATTTCTTTTTCGGGATAGTGCATCAATTTCAGGATCGATTTAGCTTCGCTAATCGTCAGCCTGTGTCCTCGTTTTGGGCTCACCGGCGGAAGCTCCACGGCAAATGCGGGATTATCGCCGGTGAAAAGCATCCTGCGCTTTGCATGAGAGATGATGGCTCCGACCACGTTGCGGATGTGCTTTACGGTCTGGGGCGAATATCCCTGAGCGACGGCTGCCGCGGTCAGGTCGTACACGTGCTTTTCGGCAAGTTGGGAGACCTCAACGTCGTCCAGATAAGGCCAGCCTGGGATGGCCTTCATGCGCCTTCTGGAATCGGAAGATTGGCTAAAAAGCGAGTCTACGGTCTCAGGCCGCAAGATGTGCTTGAGCATTGCCTGATAATGTTTGCGTCCGGCGAAGCTTTTCTGCGCGACATGTTCAGGGATGAAGTTGTTTCCTACAAACGCAGCCAGGCTAAGGCTTGAATCTTGGTTTGCACGCCGGTCGGGCGATGGCAGCGGGTCGCCCACGGTGGGCGTCTGCGCGATGGAATGGCCCTCATGATTGCGGGCCATTCGCGAAACTGAAATCGATCCAGGAAATGAATCGAGCAAGGTCATGGCGCGTTTCCTCCTTCGCCGCGGGTCAGCAATGGACCCATTGGCGTCCGTCGCCGATGCGAACGTTTTTTATTCGAGAGCGCCGTTTTAGCGTGCAAACCGGGCATTTCCGGAGATGTCACGACGAGTAGGTGCCAAGGTCGCTTCTATCGATATCGCTCGCTTCAGGTCTTGTTGCAAGTCCTTCCCCGAGGTTGAAATCAAGGCGAAGTGGGTACGGTGAAACACGTCCCACGAAAGCCAGGGCATATCGAGGGCGGTTCCGATTTTCTTGAGCCTTCTGGCGCCCAGGTTTTCCTGGCTGACGGGCGTTCCATTCCGCGAGGCCAGCAGGAAATCTTCGGGGTTGGTGGATTTGCTTCGATCCCTGAGGGCGCCGAGAATGTACGACAGCAATTCCGGGATCCGGTGATTCCTTTTCCGGTGCTCCATCACGGGAGTCACTTGCGAGCGATAGCTTTGCTTTCGAACGGCGATGGTCATGGGCGGCAACCAGTCACCATTAATTCTTGTTCGCGCGGCACTGAGGTTTACATATTTCCACTGCAGTCCGCAGATCTCCGCGACCCGCATTTCGGTAAACAGCGAAATCAGCGCAATTTCCCGCTCCGGATTTTGCAAATGCATCATCAACTGGGTCAACTGATTCATGCTGAGCGAGTGCACCGACTTGCGAGCCATCGCGGGAAGCGTCACCAGGCTTGCGGGATTGGTTCCCGCGAAGCAGCCCGCCTTGATCGCGTGCGCAAAGATGGAGCGGAGGACATTGCGAATGTGGGTGGCTGTCTGAATCGAGTATCCCCGCTGCACCAGCTTCGCGATCAAGTCTTCAACGCGATCGGGGGAAATTTCGGACAGACTGATCGAATCCATGTATGGCCAATCGGCCGATGGTTTCTGTCTGGCACTCCGCCCACTCGCCTGGAACGCACGGTCCACGCGTTCCGCGCTCAAAATGTGTTTGAGAATTCCGTAGAAATGGGCACGTCCTGAGGGTCTTTTGTCGGCAACATACTCAGGAACAAATCTGGACTCAACGAAATCTGCCAGGGTCATCTCCGGCATGCGGGGAGCCGTCATTCGCTCCTCGCTGACGCGAGTGCCCATATATGCGGACGGGTTCTCTATTACGTTTTCTATGAGTAATTCCATGCCAAATCGGTCTCCGGTCCGGGGGTTTGTTTTACAGCAGGGGATTTGTCTACCAATTGGCCGGCGTCGAAATCTGCTTCGTCGGGAAAGGATCGAATCCTTTCCTTTATTGCGCGCCGGGAGAGAACATTAAGCTAGTTTCCGCATTAACAGGGGCAAGGGGCTTCGCTTCCTGAATGTGGGTTTGCATGATCATTGCGGGAAGGAAAATTAAGATGAATCGTCCCGGCATCGATCTTGCAAATTCACACAGAAACGGCGGTCTCCGGTTCAGGGGCGCCCGCCGAAAGTTGGTAACGATGAATCGCTGCTTGCTTGCGACTCTGGCGCTGACAGCTGTCTGAATCAACTATCGGCCGAAAGGAACCATTCGAATTTGCTCAAGAGCAATTAAGACGGTGGGACGGCAGGAGAATCCTTTTTTACAAGTTTTACAAGGGTTTACGTTTGGTCCGGCAGACCGAACGTCCGGCCCCGAGCGCCCGAATCCAGTGGGAAACGCCGTCCTGCATTTGCTCCGAAATTTGACCTCTCGAAACAAAACGAGCCCAGTCGACCATGAACGAGACGGCGGATCCTAGACGCTGGCGCCCTGCGCCGGTTGAAGACTAGCGCCGGAATTGCCCGCGAAATGCGAATGAGGAGAAGGCAGATAAACGGCCAATTTGCCCTTATTTGTACGCGTACAAAGAAAGAGCAAACACTCAGTAAAATCCTCCGATCCCGGGCTTCCGGAAGCGAGCATGCAGTCAAAGGTACGTCCCGCAAGTGAAACAGAGGCGACTTTGCTCCCCTACTTGCGCCAGATCAAAATGACCGATCCTCCATAAAGGGATTTTGAAACGGTCCGCGCGGAATGGCTTTGAAGGCATATTCGCAGCGCAGTCTCTCGGCTCAGGAGGAAAAGGAATGTCGAGCAAAAAGGTGGGCGCACTCGTATTGTGCTCGTTGCTGATGAGCGTATTTGTAGCGGTGCCCGCGATGGCGCAGTCCTTCAGAGTTCAGTGCCCAACAAGCACAATCACGCACCCAATGACGGGGACCAGTTGTAGCGCGAACCCGCTGAACCCAGGGTGCAACAATACGGAACCCCCGTACAACGGCCCGACCCAATTCCATCCCGCGACTCTAACCAACCCCCCCACACCCGCCGGGACGAGTGGGGATTTTATGTACCCGGTCACCAGCGGGACAGGCGGCAACACGGTGAACGGCGCGATCAAGTGCCAGCAGATCTCGGGCGGTGACGGCTACATGACCGAGGCCGACGGCACGCAGACGTTCATGTTCTCGTTCGGGCCGCTCTCCGGCCTGGCGGACGTCGCAGCCGGCCGCCCCTCCACGCAGTTCCCGAACATCTTCAACACCCCCTACAACTCGGTCAGCACAATTCCGCTGACGCGCGGCGACCCGGCAACGACCGACGGTGCGACCAGCGGCGCGGCGCCCTGGCCGACGGCCAATAACCCGGCCACGAACCCGTTGTTTACGTGGAATGGCGCGGTTGGCCTGAGTCCCGACATCGCCTACCTGGTTACAGTCGCTAACCTCGAAGAGGGGCCGCTTGCGGTCACCACGCCTGCCACGACGACAGGGACCTGCCCCGCTCCTACATCGGCTTTCACGGTGACCGGCTGGGCGGATTCCCCGGTGGGCATTCCGGTGGGCCAGCAAGTGGTGATTAGCAATGCAGTAGCTGAGGGAGGCACGGCAACCCCGGCGGGCTATGCGGGAAATTGGACACTCACGTGTGTGTCCACGACAACCGGATTGAGCCCCGACGGAGTGTCCGAATATCCGTTCCAGTACACCGCCACTCTGTCAGGAATCGCTGCCGATACCGGCAACGACCTGGCTGCGACCGCCGCATCGCCGGCGGCGATCGACGGCCATGTCGATCCGCGGCCGATCATGGATGTCGGCGTGATGAACGGGAATATCCCGGGCCCCCTGGCTGCCTTTGACGAGGACGACGAGTTTTTTCTCACGCTCACCAACGTGGGCATGATCATGCGCCCCGACCTGTTCGAGCAGCACACGGTCCACTTCCACGGCTATCCCAACGCCTCCTCGTTCTATGACGGCGTGCCGGACGCATCAGTGGCCATCAACATCGGCGCCAGTTTCACTTACTACTATCTTGCTCCCGACGCGGGAACGTATTTCTGGCACTGCCACATCACGCCTCCCGAGCACCTCCAGATGGGCATGGTGGGACAGCTCTATGTGCGGCCGCGGCAGGATCGAGTGCCCGCGGGCGGCAACCTCTTCTCGTATCTCGGATTCCAGAACGGGGTCAGCGAGCCCGCCGGACACACGGCGGTGGATCTGCGCACCGTCTGCAAGCCAGCGTCCGACATCCTGTGCAGCGCCACCATGCCGGCGGCT
>CAVPNO010000137.1:0-51204 GCA_963706455.1 uncultured Acidobacteriota bacterium
TAATGCATGCGGCGATTGGTTTGGTGGGCTTTTTCGCCTGTTATGCGCGGACTTTCGTCTTGCCGCATACGCCCATCCTTTTCTGGGGCGATCAAATGCTGTATGCGACCAATGGAGCTCGCATCGTGGCGGGACAGATGCCATACCGGGACTTTTTCGAGTTCCTGCCCGCCGGAACGGACCTGGCGTACGCGCTATTGTTCCAGACTTTCGGGGTGCGGCTGTGGATACCGAATCTGCTGATGGTGGTTCTGGCGACAGCAGCCTTGCTGCTGACGACCCTTGCCGGAGAGAGCATCTTGAAGGGCCCATCCGCTTCCTGCCGGCAGTGCTCGGTTTGGGGCGTACTACCGGCCAGAGCATATCGCGCGCTCGATTCAAGTGCTCGAAGAACGGCGAGTCCCCTTGCTCGTGATTCGCCCCTATACACAAATCGCGGACACGCCGGCTTACGACGCAGCGCCCCTTCAAGCGTTGCGGACCTATATTGAGACTCACTATCACATGGCCAGCCAGTTTTCGACTGGCGACCAGGCGTGGGAACGGAATCCCGATGGAAGAGCGGGCGGTGATCGGCTTTTAAGAGGTCACTGAAGATACTGGTGATTCCGGCTTCGCTGCGGGAACGGCTTTCTTCGGTGCGGACTTCGGAGCAGCTTTCTTTACGGCTGCCTTCTTCGCCGTCGTTCGACGGGCTTTCTTCTTTGCTGCCGGTTTTGCCGCTGTGGACTTGGCTCGTCTCGCCTTGGCCCAGCGCTTCCGTTGCGCGTCTGCGATTCGCTTCCGGGCTTCGGCACTAAGTTGCCGCCGCGCAGGCTTTCTGGTTGCACGGCTGGACTTGCGAACGCGATTCGGCTCCCGCGTCTGGTCCGCGGTCGTACCTGAATTGAGAATCAAGGTACGAGCTTGTTGTAGCTTTTCAATCTCTGCGTCTAACTCAGCAATAATCTTCTCGGTTTCCATGCGGATCGCCTTTCTCCTGCAACCGATTCTATATCGGGCCAGCACGTTATTGATTCAGTCGACGGTGGCGGCTCTTTGCAGCCATAGCAGCAAACGGCAGAGACCCGTCTGACAATCACAATCTTTGGGATGGACGGAGCCTCCGACGGAAGAAGTTGAATGTGTGTATCGGCAATGCACGAACAGAACTAACTTCCCGGCAGCTTCCGCCCTATAAGATCGAAACGTGCTCCTTGTCGCCTCTGCCGCAATCAATTGGCATTGGGTCTGGCTGATCATCGCCGCGTTTCTGGCCGGCGTGCTGAACGCCGTGGCCGGCGGTGGTTCGTTTCTTTCTTTCCCCGCCCTGCTGGCCACGGGCATCCAGCCGGTCCAGGCCAACGCCACCAATACCGTCGCTCTTTGGCCGGGGCAGGTGACCTCGATCGCAGCCTATCGCGAGGACATACGGAAGAACTCGCGCCTGGTGCTTCCCTTGGGAGTGGCTGGAATACTGGGAGGCACGGCCGGCGCCCTGGTCCTGCTGAGAACGCCGCAAAGCACCTTCATGCACCTGGTACCGTGGCTGCTGCTTATTGCGGCCATCATCTTCGCCGTCAGTCGGCCCGTGTCGCGATGGCTCGACCAGCTCAAGGCGATGCGCCATCGGCATTCGGAAGCGTATCCGCCCCGGCCCCCGCGGCGGGTGCTGGTGTTTCTTGCCATCATCGCGGTTTGTTTCTATGTTGGGTACTTCGGCGCGGGCGCGGGCTTTCTCATCATGACCGTCCTGTCGCTGTTCGGCTTCGAGGATCTGAACGAAATCAACGCCCTCAAAGTGGTCTCTACGACCGCCGCCAACGGCATCGCGTTCCTCATCTTCGTGATCGGCAACCAGGTCGAGTGGCGCTACTGCCTGGTGGCCATGGCGGTTTGCGCGATCGGCGGCTACACCTCCGCGCGCTTTGCGCGGATGATTCCCCAGCCGGTTCTCCGCGGCATCGTAATCGCGATCGGCTTCGGCATGGCGGGATGGTATTTCTGGAAAACCAGTGGAAAGTGAACAGTGTCTCTGTTCCCTGCCCTCTGTCCCCTGTTCCCTGTAAACTGTGGCTATGAGTCACGAAGGCATCCGCGTCAGCACACGGGAAGAGAGCGCCCGGCAGGCAGAGCCAGAACGCCCTCTGCCGCGGATTGCGATGACGCCGGAAAAGGTGCGGGTGCTGCTGACCGAGGGCACGGGGCTGGAAATCGACTGGGCCGACGGCCACCGCAGCGCCTGGGGCTTCAAATGGCTGCGCGACGCGTGCCCCTGCGCCACCTGCAACGACGAGCGTCAGCAGGAAGGCCGCAAGCCCGGACAGCCGAAAAAGAAGCCGGCCGAACTGCTGCCCATGTACACGCCTCCCGCCAAGCCGGCCAGCGCCCAAGGCGTAGGCCGCTACGCCATCCAGTTCAACTGGCTCGACGGCCACACCAGCGGCATCTACTCCTGGGATTACCTGCGCCGCCAGTGCCAGTGCCAGGAGTGCCGGTTCGCGGAAGCGGACGCCGCCGGCACGCCGAATTGATCAAAGCGGGAACAAGGAACGAGTACAGGTAGCTGTCCTCAGTGCCCACGGTCCGTGCTTTCTTGTTCCCGTGTTCCGTGTCTTAAAAATTTTCGCAACTCTGCTTTCCGATCCGGGTTGAACGGTTCAATGGGGGAAGTGCGACCTTTCACCACTCACATCCGTTAAAGGTTTCCGCAGGCTTTTCAGCTCGACTCTTTTTTCCTCGCAGTTCTGCACCACTCGCATTACCACTGCCCAGCTCGAAGGCAATCGCCGGGGGTCTGGTGGGCAACACCCCTGAAAGGTTCCTTCCGCTCTTTTCGCTTGAGCTGTTTTGACCTGGAGGATCAACATGAAGAGCACCCTTGCTCTTTCCATCCTGTTTACCGCCCCGCTCGCCGTCTCCGCCGCTGACTACACCTCCGACCAGTTGCTTCCGGCCGGTTCTCTCATCCAATGCACCACTTCCGAACCCAGACTTTCTTCCAAAACCATGGCCATCGGCGATCCCGTTTTGTGCCGTGTCAGCCATGGCGTGCACATGGGGCGATCGGTGCTGCCCTATGACAGCTACCTGGTGGGCCGGTTCGAGGACTACCGCGATCCCGGCCATTTCGTGGGCAAGGGCTGGATGCAGCTCACCTTCGATCACATGGTCATCGAGCCGGACACCGTCGTTCCGCTGGACGCAAAAGTGGTGGATGTGCCGGGCTTCAACATCGACCGCCAGGGGCGCATCATGGGCAAGGGACATGCGACCCGGGACACGATCTTGTGGATGATCCCGGTGCTGTGGCCGATCGACTTGCTGGAGTTGCCTCGCCGGGGCCCCTATCCCACCCTGAAGGCGGAAACGCGGATGACCGTGAAGCTGATGGACGACCTGCGTGTTCCGCAAGGGCAGCCGCTGGACCGCGATCCTTACGGCCTGGCACATCGTCCTTCGGCCGACAATGCACCGCCGCCGCAGCCGGCTGAGCCGCAGCCGGAACCCCAGCCCACCGCCTCTGCTCCGCAGGACTACGGCCCTCCGCAGCCGACTTACGCGAATTACCCACCGCCGCAGCCGGTCTATGCGCCTCCGCCGGTGTACGTCGTCCAGCAGCCTGTCTACGTGGCGCCGATGCCGGTGTACGCCTACACCGTCCCGGTGATTCCGCAGGTCTACTCGTATACGTATGCGCCTCCGCCGCCGCGGATCATGGCCCCGCCCGCTGTCTGGAGCCCGATGCGCAGCGCCATCGTTTATCGCAACGGGATGGCGTACAGGATGCTGGTGCCGTAGAAGCAGGGGAAAGGGATTAGGGAACAGGGAACAGACCAGCCTGCCTTTGGGCCCTGTTGCCTAGTCCCTGTTCCCTTCCCTGATTCTTCCCACCGCTTCGGCTGCGGTCGCTGCCACCAGCAGCAGGGCGCGGTTTTCCGGTTTCAGGAAGCCCGCCCCGACCGTGTGGTCAAGAAAATCCAAAAAGCCGTCCCAGAAGCCGAGCGTGTTGATCAGGATGCAGGGTTTGTCGTGCAGGCGCAGCTGGGACCAGGTGATGATTTCCAGCATTTCGTCCAGCGTGCCATAGCCGCCGGGAAGAATGAGGAACGCCTCGGCCAGCGCCACCATGCGCGCCTTGCGCTGGTGCATGGTGCCCACACTCTCGAGGCGCGTGAGGCCCGTGTGGGCGATTTCGCGACCGGCCAGAACTTCTGGCAGAACGCCGATCACTTCTGCCCCGGCGGCCAGGGCGGCGTCGGCCACGGCGCCCATGAGCCCTACGTTGGCCCCACCGTACACCACGCCCATGCCGGCATCGGCAATGGCCTTGCCAAGATCCCGCGCTTCGGCCAGAAACGCCGGATGCGTGCCGTTTGCCGATCCGCAGTATACGGCCACCCGGCGCGGACTCTTCTGTGGTGTCATGGCAGGTTCAGCATAGCGGAAGCGGTTTCTTGCGGGCGACGAGTGCTTTATTTCTGATAAATCGCTTCCGTCCGTTGATGCGCCCGGCTTACAATCATTTTCGACCATCCCTGAAGCCTGCATCACGGGAAGTGATTCCCGGTATAGAAGGGCGGGATGGGAAACCTGCTTAGAGATCGGGGCACGGACCCCGGACGCCTGACGGCAAGATTCCTTCCCTGTTTTATTTACGCGCCGCGCCGCTGGTTGCCAATCTCCGGGAATTCTTACATCACGCATGGATCGGAGCGAGGGCATGGGACGAATGCTTTGTGTGTTCTTGTGCGCCGGGGTATTGCTTTCCGGATTTCTTGATTCTCGGCCGGCGTTCGCGGCCCAGGAACCGGCCGTAATCGGCGGGGACAAAGCCGTTCGCTTTGAGCAGGGCCCCGGATCCTTCCACTATGCGGCTTTGTGCAGGACGCTCACGCAATCCACGCAACAGGTCCCCGCGCCCAACCTCCCGCCTGAGATTACCGAACCGGCGGTCTGCTGGTACGTGAAGACAGTTGTGGCGCGCGGCTCCAGCCAGGCGTCCGCCGAGGCCGACGGGAAACTGGTCATCTCTGCGCACCACGTTCGCTTCGTGCCGCGCAATATGCAATACGAAGCTCTATACGTGGATCTTCCTCCTGACCAGGTGCAACTGGACCACCAGCCTGGCCAGCCTGGCGCACTCTTACGGAGCAGCGGTCTTTCCCTCAGGTTCCGCTTCAACGATCTCTGCCCGGAGTGCGTGCCGGGAACAGCCAATTCGCCCGCACTCGTTCCCGCGCTGCTCGACCGGGAATTCACTCTTCTCTACGCCGGCATCCGGCAGTTCGACTCCGGCTGGAAGCAGATTGACGGGCTGATTGAACCCAGGCAGGCCGAATCGCAGATGCCCGTTCAGCCGGTCCGTGCTGCCGCTGCGCCCGAACCGCCGCCCGCCGCCCCGGAACCGCCTCCGGTGATTGCCACCGCGCCGAGCGCTCCCGCCGCTTCGGATTCGGTGGCCGCGCCGCCCGACACCCCGCCTCCCGCGCCGGTGGCGGCCGCCGCTTCGGCCCCTGTGCCCGATCGCTCGCACGCTGAAGGACAGCCGGCCCTGCTCGGTGGGGCGCAAGCTCTCCGGTTCGAGCAGAGTCCCGGGTTCTTCCACTACGTGGCGTTCTGCAAAACCGCGAAAGAATCCGCACCGCAGATGCCGCCCGGCAAGCTCCCTCCCGACAACATGGAGTACGCGCTCTGCTGGTATGTAACCGGGTCAATCAGCCGCGGAAACAATGTGTCGCCCGAAGCGGAAGGAAAGCTGGTGATTTCCCTCCACCACGTGCGTTTTGAGCCCCGCGATGCCCGATTTGCCAAACTGTACCTCGAACTCCTTCCGGAAGGCGCGGAGTTGCGGCACGACTCCGCCCAGGACTATGCCGTTCTGCAGGGCAACGATGTTGTATTCCGGTTCCAGTTCACCAAGTTGTGCCTGACCTGCACGCCGGGTACGCCTGCCCCGCCAAGCGTCGTTCCCGCGCTCATGGACGAGGAGTTCGGTCTCCTCGATAAAACCATCCGGAATTTCCACTCCGGTTGGAAGGAAATTTACCGCCTCAGTTCGGGTCCCCGGCCGGAATCGGACAGCAAGGCCCCGGGGGGCACGGCAACCTCGACCGGTTCGCGGAGCGCTCCGCTGGACCCTGCCACTCCGCGCCCTTTACTTGATGATTCCCAAACAAGCGCACACTAGACGCTGGCAAGATCATTCGCCGTGCGTCGCCGGTTCGCGCGTGATCGACCGCCTTGACCCGCGGAACAGGAGCACCACGGGAACGCACAGCAGCGACATATAGCCGAGAAGGCGAAAGCTGTCGACATAAGCCATGAGGGACGCCTGCTGCTGCACCATCTGGTACATAGCCCCGAGGGCCTTGTGCTGCGCGTCGACCGGATCAGAGCCGCCCGTCGCGAGATAACCGGCCAGGCCTCGCGCCGCATTGGTCAGCGATGGGTCTGTGGACGCCAGGTTGGCGCCGAGGTAATTCTGGTGCACCTGGCCCATGCGCACCAGGAAGGCAGTGGTGCAGGCGATGCCGATGCTGCCGCCGATATTGCGCACCAGGTTGTAAATTCCCGCGGCGTTGCCCACGTCCTGCCGGCGCAGGCGGCTCATCGCCAGGGTCGTGAGGGGGACAAAGATGAAGCCCCCGGCGAACCCGTTCAGGAGATTCGGCACCACGACCGAGGTCATGGAAACGCCCAGGTTGACATTGCTCAGCATGAGGGTTGAGGTTCCAAGGACAAAGAACCCGAAGGCCAGCATCAGGCGGCTGTCGACGCGATTGGCGATCGCGCCGGCGATCAACATGGAGGCCATCGAACCCAGGCCGCGCGGGCTCACAGCCAGTCCGCTGTCGAGGGCGGGATATCCGAGCAGCGTTTGCAGGAAAAGCGGCAACAGGGCCGTGGTGCTGTAAAGGACCACTCCATAGAGCCCCGTGATCATGGTTCCGACGGCGAAGTCGCGATTGAGGAGCACGCGCAGCTGAACGATGGGTTCGCGATGGCTGAGTTCGCGCACCACGAACATCACCAGGGCCACGCACGAGACCGCGGCGGTCCAGCGAATCCAGTCGGCCTCAAACCAATCCGCTTCCTGTCCCTTGTCCAGTACCAGTTGCAGCGTGGCCAGCCACAAGGCCATGAGGCCGAAGCCGAGGGAATCGATTCTTCCCCGGAACTTCACGCGCAGGTAGGGAGGGTCCTCGATGAACATGCTGGCCAGAAAGAAGGCCAGCACCCCGACCGGCAGGTTGATGTAGAAGATCCAGCGCCAGGAGTAGCTGTCGGTGATCCATCCACCGAGCGTCGGTCCGATGACCGGGGCCACAACGATGCCCGTGCCGTAAACCGCCATGGCCTTGCCGTGCTCGATCGGCGGGAAGCTCTCCAGCAGAATCGACTGCGCCAGAGGCTGCATGCCGCCTCCGCCGATCCCCTGCAGAATGCGAGCCAGGATGAGCATGGGCATGTTGATGGCCATGCCGCACAGCATGGAGGCGCCGGTGAACAGGATGATGGACAGGCTAAGAAGACGTTTGCGGCCGATGCGGCGGCTGATCCATCCGGTGGCCGGAAGCATGATGGCATTGGAGACCAGGTAGCTGGTGAGAACCCACGTTGCTTCATCGGTGGAGACGGAAAGGCTGCCGGCGATGTGCGGCAGGGCCACGTTAGCCACCGAGGAGTCGAGCACCACCATGAAGGTGGCGGTCATCACGGAGATGGCAATGGCCCAGGGATTGGCGGACGGCGTCCAGCGGGCATGATCGATGGCCGGAGTCCCGGCGGATCGATTCACACCGCCTGCCGAGCTTTGCTCGAGCCCGCCTTCCAGAGTCCCACTAGGCATAAACCGCTTTTGAGTGTAAATTCGCGCCCTGGGTTCCGGAGTGCCACAGATCACCGCGCGCCGGCGCGCAACGGATGCCGGCTCAAGACGGATACCGAAGAGAATTCTTCGGAATGGGCACTAATTCCCGGCCGATGCGGACGATGCGGACGGCAACGGAGTTCGCCGGGAGAATTGTTCGCACCAGGCTTCGAATTTCTGTTTCGACAGTTCCACCGAACCCTGAACGTGATTGGCTCCGACCATGAACTTCGCGACCTGGCGCTCTGACTCGGCCGGGGATACCGGAGTGCCATCCGGTCCGGCGATGATCGCATCGGTGAAGAAGGCCGCTTTCCGGGCGAAATTTTCTGCGTTCCCGTCAGCGCGGGCATGCAGTGAAAAGTCTATCCGGATTTTGGATCCGAACCGGACGCCGACCATAAGCAGGTCCGTGCCCTCCTGCAGTTCCGCCCAAGCGCTGTGCGGCTGAGCGAACGCGAACCTGTTTTCGGTCTGCGGCGAGCGGGCCAGCACGTTCCAGGAGGTCACGTCGGGTCGCAGCAGGCTGAGTCTCTCCTCCAGTACCGAGTCGGGCACCGAGTGGTCCGCGTACCGCTGGAGAGCGCGCTGGACGATACCGGGGGTGCCAAGAATCCCGATACGGTTTTCGAGGATTACGAACCAGCGGTCCTGGAGCATGTCGCCGCGCTCTCGCGCGAAAGGCTTGATCACCATGATCCTCTGTCCCTGAAAGCCGGTCGATTGCACTCCGTTCTCTTCCAGGGAGCGAAAGATCAGCTCGCGGTCGAGCCGGCCCGCCACCAGCAGCAAGTGCTCGGAGAGATCCCCGGCCCCATCCGATGCCGCTGCTTCGATGACTTCGTCGAACCTGCGGCTGCTGTCGACGCCTGTCAAGGCCTGCCAGTCCGCGAGGTCGAGGCGGTTGTTATGGGTGGTCAGAAGGAGGCGCCCGGACGTCGAATCGGGGTGGTTCTCAAATCCGGCGACGATCTCTGCGCCGGGAGGAACCAGCGAAAGAATCCTGCTGCTCAATGGGGATGCCGATCCGTAGCCTGCAAACGTGGCGACGAACACGAATGTGGAGAAAATCCTGACGATCCCGGCGTGCATCGCGCTTCCCTTTCCTGTGCGCTTGAACCGTCCGGCCGTTCACCGGTCCCCCAGGAGCGGGTAGCGGTTTTCATCCCCGGATGCCGCCGGGGGAGCGCATGGATCCTGCCTCGCGGATGTGCCCTGGGAACAGAAAAAGGCCGGCGGGATGCCGTCGGGTCTTGATCCGTCGCGCCGTAGTCTCTCCGCGAAGGATCAGCACCTATTCGATACGGTCCAGCAGGGGCGCCCGGGGGATACCGCGTCACCCCTCCAGGACCGTTATAAGTAGTGCTGTAATTTGGTTACGAGCGTACCCTTATTTTTCGCAAGTTGGTGTGATTGGTGTCACTGATGTGAATTGCCTCACAAGCGGACTGGCGCAGACCCGTCCTGCCGCGCTCCGCGCCGATCCTCCAGACAGGTAAACTGGAGAAGGACCCTTCCCTCCGGACGCCGCTTTGTCGCAGTCGCTCATCGCCAAGTTGAATCCAGAACAGCGCGCCGCTGTGGAGGCGACCGAGGGCCCTCTCCTCATCCTGGCTGGGGCGGGCTCGGGGAAGACGCGCGTGATCACCAGCCGCATCGCGTGGCTGATCGAGGAGAAGGGTGTTCCGCCGGACTCGATCCTGGCCGTGACGTTTACCAACAAGGCGGCTGCGGAAATGGCTGAGCGGGTGGATAAGCTGCTGGGCCACGCGTCGGTCGCCAAGCCGCTCATTTCGACTTTTCACTCCTTGTGCGTGCGCATCCTGCGGCGGGATATCGAGGCCCTGAAGGTTAACGGCGAAGGCCTCACACGGTCGTTTGCCATCTTCGACGAGAACGATCAGGCCACCCTGGTGAAGCAGATCATGCGGCGCATGGGGCTGGACATCAAGCAGCTGACCCCGCGGACGGTGCTGAGCCGGATCTCGTGGGCGAAGAACCATATGGTCGATCCGCAGGACTACTACCTTGGCTCGCGGGACCCGAACGGCGAGCGAATCGCCCACATTTACCAGTCATACAAAGCCGAGCTGCGCAAGAACAACGCGATGGACTTCGACGACCTGCTGCTGGAAGCCGGCCGGCTGCTGAAGGTTTCCGAACCCACCCGCGAGCGCTACCAGCGGCGCTTCCGCTACGTGCTGGTGGATGAGTACCAGGACACCAACCGGCCGCAGTACGAGTTGATGAAGTTGCTGGGGGGCGAGCACAAGAACGTGTGCGCGGTGGGCGACGAGGACCAGAGCATCTACTCGTGGCGCGGCGCCGACATCCGCAACATCCTGGAATTCGAGAAGGACTTTCCCAACGCGCACATCGTGCGGCTGGAGCAGAACTACCGCTCGACGCAGAATATTCTGTCCGCTGCGGGCGCGGTGGTGGCGCATAACCTGCGGCGAAAAGGAAAGAAGCTGTGGACTGACCGGCAGGGCGGATCGCTGATCGGCTACTACGAAGCGCCGGACGGCGAAAACGAGGCGCTGTTCATCGCCGACCGGGTGCAGAAGTTTCTCCGCGAGGCGGTGGAAACGGGCGAGGATCCGCATTGCGCGGTGCTCTACCGGACCAACTCGCAGTCGCGGCTGGTGGAAGAGGCACTGCGTCGCTACGGCGTCAAATATTCGATGGTGGGCGGGTTCAGTTTCTACGAGCGGGCGGAGATCAAGGACCTGATGGGCTACTTGAGATTGGTAAAGAATCCGCATGACTCCATGGCGCTTAACAGAGTGGTCAACACGCCTCCCCGGGGCATCGGCGCGACCACGCTGGGCACCATCGAACGGCTGGCTCTGGAGACCGGTGCGTCGACCTGGGATGCGATGGGGACGGCACTCAATAACCGGCTGATCGGGGCGCGGGCGATGATGGCGCTGGATTCGTTCCGCCAGCTCATCCTGGATGCGCAGGCGATGATGGATCCCGATTTTGCCGGCAAGCTTGCGGCGGATGTGGCGGAGGCTGACGCCGGCCTGGGCGATGCGGGGTTTGCGTTCGGGGCCTCGGCGCCGGCGCCGGAGGAGGAAGTTGCCGAGGCGCTGGAGGCCGCTGCTGAAACCGACTTTATGTTCGGGGGTAACGCGGAGCAGTTGCCGTTGCTGGATCCGGCCAGCTTCAATCCGTTTGCGGAAACGCCGAAGCGGCCGTTCCTGAAGATGCCGAAACCGCCGACCGCGTCAGAAAACGGGGTGCCCGAGGTCTCGATTTTGAGACCTGGGATGGAAACTGATTCCACATCGGACCCTGGCCAGAATGAAGAAAGCGCATTCCGCAAACCCGGTGATCCGGCCACGCTTCCGGAGCTGATCCGCTTCATCATCGACCGCACGGGGTACATCAAGGCGCTGGAAGCGGAAGCCACGCCGGAAGCGTTCAGCCGGATTGAAAACCTGAAGGAGCTGGCCAACGCCGCCCACGATGCCGAAGTTCGCGGGGAGACGCTGGCCGATTTCCTGGACCACGCGGCGCTGGCGTCCGACACCGACCAGTACGATCCCGGAGCGCGCGTGACGCTGATGACGCTGCATGCGGCCAAGGGGCTCGAATTCCCGCTGGTGTTTCTGTCCGGGATGGAGGAAGGCCTGTTTCCCCATTCGCGGACGCTCAACGTTCCCGAGGAACTCGAAGAGGAGCGCCGGCTCTGCTATGTCGGCATGACGCGGGCCATGAACACACTCATCCTGACCCGGGCCAACTTCCGCCGCCGCTATGGGAATGACGCTCCGGAGATGAGCATTCCTTCGCGTTTCCTCGAGGAGGTACCGGAACAGTTGATTGAGAACCTCGGCGCCACCCGGGCGGCTGCGTGGGCCTATGCAGGGTCGAGTTATGGATCGCGCTATTCTTCGCACGGCCGTCAGGGAACCGGCGACGGCTACGAGAGCCGGCACTACAACTACGAGGACGAGAGCCAGGAAACACCGGGCTCGCAGAGCCGCTTCGGCGGTGCGCAAAGCGGCGGGGGAAACTCGAAGCCATTCGTGGCGCCGTGGATGAAGGCCAAGCCCGGCTCCTTGACCGGCAACGAACCGCCGGCAAAGGGCGAAGGGCCGGGGGTTGGCTCCATCGACAACATCGCGCGGTTCTTCGGCGGCAAGGGCGGCCCGGTCAAGCCGGGATCGCTGGCACGCCCGGCAATGGACATTCCGGCGACGACCGGGGCTACCGGCCTGAAGAAAGGCGACCGCGTCCGCCACAGCAAGTATGGCGACGGCTCGGTGCTGATGCGGGAAGGCGAGGGAGAAGACGCCAAGGTCACGGTGATGTTCACCCGCCACGGTATGAAGAAGCTGATGGAAAAGTTCGCCAACCTGGAGAAGATCTAGGCCGGGTTGCCGTGGATCGAGGGCGGTGCGACGGCCTGCCGTCGGTGTGATGCGGCGCACCTACCGGGTTCGTCGTGTGATCTGCCTCACCTGGGGATTTCTCACACAGTGGCTGTGTGGCTGTGTGCCGGGCTTTGAGCTAACGAGCGCATGATCAGCAACTTGGGCTGAATACACAGCCACACAGTGGGGAAAGAAGCCGGGCCGAGCGCGGGCGGGTCCAAACCTCACGATCCCAAGGGGTTGAGGCGCATTTGGCGGCGATTCCGGGCAGGACAGGCGGATTTCCGGCGAGTCGGGTCATGGCACAGCTTTCCGATGAGTGAATTGATCCTGCTTCCATTGTGCGCCGGAAGGGGATAATTCTCTGCAATTCTGGCGCAACAAAATGCGGTGAAGATGCTGGCCGGCCGGTAGGTTCCGAGTGGGGGGATGCGTCCAGAATCCAGACGAGTCGATAAGCGTGAGGCTATTGCGCGCTATATCGCGCATCGTGCACGAGCCAGTTATTTCCTTCTTTTTTCATCGTTACGACAAAACGGTTCTCGGCGTGTTCATAAATGAGTCGGGAGTTGATAATGATGGTCATGCCGTTTTGATCCCATACCTTCTGGGAGGGTTCAAGAAACACTTTCTCAAGTTTCCCGTTGCGAGATGCCGCGAGTTCATGAGTCTTTTCAAACTCCGATTCGCTCAATACTCGCTGGAGTTCCAAGTCGCGGAGAGCATAAGCCTGCTGGTACTTCCCGGCAACCAAAGCGTCGCCGTACTCTACCAGAGTGGCTCTCGCCTCTTGAATTTGCTTCTGTATCCACGAAGCAGCAGCGAGTATGCCGATCGCGACGACGAATGAGCCTATCAAGACACCAACCAGCCACATCCACGTCTTCCTAAAACGTTGTGGGTTCATGAGCAAATGTTATTACGTTCGCTGCTCTGGCTGTATTGTCGCGGATGGTTCCTGAGTGGTCGCGCACCCGGAAGGAATGGCGCCTGGCGAGGCGGAAAGAGCAGGTCCCCGGACTGGATTGGTTGCCGGCGCGGTCAATGCTCATCCTGGTCTTGTTGGGTGAGCGGCGGGTGATGCATGATGGCTGGATGATTTTCCTGGGGTTGAAGAACGTGTTGGCCTGGTGCGCAATCTTGGCCCTGGGCGGGGCGGGAGCGGCGGCGCAGCGAGTTTTCGATGTCCGCGACTATGGCGCCACCGGGAGCAAGGCGGACGATGCGCGTCCCGCGATCCAGAAAGCGATCGACGCCTGCGGCAAGGTGGGAGGCGGCCGGGTGTATGTGCCGCCGGGCGAGTATACGTCGGGGCAGCTTCATCTGCGTTCGGGAGTGCGGCTGTATATCGAGGCCGGAGCCACGATTTATGCGACGCTCGATGGGAGCCAGTACGACGATGCGAAGAAGGCCGCGCTGATCTACGGCGAGGATTTGCACGATATCGCGCTTGAAGGCGCTGGCACCCTGGATGGGCAGGCCAGCTATGAGTGGCATCTCGAACACGATCACCGACCACTACATCCTGCCCAACCAGCGGCAGATGGAAGCCGCGGGCAAGCCGCTGATGCGGTCGTTTCCGACCGGGCAGGGGAAGGAAACCGTCTACCCGCGCATGGTCCTGCTTCTGCGGTGCACGGATGTGCGGATCGCGGGGCTGAAGTTTCTTGCGCTCGCGAAGCTGGACGATCAATCCGTACGCTTGCAAGCACCTGGTGGTTGACGGCGTGTACATTTACTCTTCGCAAAAGGATGCGGTGTGGGCCGACGGCATTGATCCCGACGGCTGCCAGGATGTGCGCATCGCCAACTGCACCATCGAGACCGGGGATGACGCGATTTGCTTCTACTCGACGCCGGCGTGGGGTCCGGTGCTGCCGACAGAAAACGTTACGGTGACCAACAGCCGGCTGTCGTCGTCTTCGGCGGCCATCAAGTTCTGCGACGGGAACTCGAAGGCGGTGCGCCACGTGACCATCAGCAACGTGGTGATCACCAATTCCAATCGCGGCCTCGCGTTCATGGTGTTCGACGGCGGCGTGGTGGAAGACGTGGTGATCGACAACGTGACGATCGATTGCCGGCGCTTCGACTGGTTCTGGTGGGGCGATGGCGACCCGATTCATTTCAACATCAAGCGAAGAAGCGACATCGACGGGCGGCACTACGATAACGAACCGGCCGCCGGCATCATCCGCAACGTGACGATCAGCAATGTGATCGCGCACGGGCAAGGGACGTCGGGAATGACCGGGCACCCGGACAGCTGGCTCCAGGGAATTCGGTTCAACCACGTGCGGCTGTTTGTGTCGCACGCCCCGGATGCACCCTATGAGAGCACCGCGACGGCGATGACGCTGAAATATGCGCGGGATGTGGCGTTGAAAGATGTGGAGGTCCGCTGGGATGAGCCCCATGCGGAGACGTGGCGGTCGGGGCTGGTAGCCGAGCAGGTGCAGGATCTTCGGCTCGAGGATGCGCGGATCGACGCGGCGCCGGGTTCGAGTGAGCCGGTGGTGCGGCTCACGGATGCGGAGGATGTGACGGTGCGGGAGTCGCGCATTGCATCGGTTCACGTGAGCGGCGCAAAGAGCAAAGGCGTGCGCCTGGTGGGAACCGATGCAAGAGTCACGACGGACCCGGGAGTCGTGCCGGTTCTCGTTCAGTAACGCGAGTCGCGCGTGAATGACCTTCCGGTCGCACCCGAGTCATGCGGATCCGATCGCGGGTTTTGATCACCGTCAGGGAAGGAATCACTCCAGCCCGATGACAAGCGCTTCGCGGATCTTGTCGTTCTGAGGGGCGCGGCCCTCGTCCCAGAGGCGGCGGGCGGTCTCCTGGCCGTCGAGGACACGAAAGACGCCTTCGGCCAGGGCGCGAAGTTCGTCTTCTCCGGGATAAACGGCGACGGGCGCGATCCATTCAATGTAAGTGCGAAGCTTTCGGACGAGGCGGTCGGAGAACGCCATGCCGCCGGTGAGAACGATGGCGTCGGCACGGCCCTCGAGAACGGCGGCCATGGCGCCAACTTCCTTGGCGATCTGGTAGGTCATGGCGTCGAAGACTGCCGCGGCCTGGGCGTCTCCGGCATCGATGCGGCGCTCCACTTCTTTCAGATCGCGGGTCCCGAGGTAAGCGAAGAGGCCGCCCTCGCCGAACACTTTGCGATCAAGCTGCTTCTGCGTGAATACCCCGCTGGTGGCGACTTTGATGAGGCCGCGGACCGGGAGCGACCCGGAACGGTCGGGGCCAAAGGGACCTTCTTCGGGGGTGTTGTTGTCGATCATGCAGCCGTCGCGGTGGGCGGAAACCGTGATGCCACTGCCGAGGTGAGCCACAACCAGATGCAGATGCTCGTAACGGCGACCCCGTTCGGCGGCGTAGCGGCGGGCGACCGCCCGGGAGTTGAGCACGTGCCCGACGGCCCAGCGGGGCACCAGCGGCGAGCCGGAAATCCGCGCGCAGGGCTGCCACTCATCCGACGTGACGGGGTCGACGATGTAGGCATCGACGCCGGCCTGGCGGGCGAACCGCAAAGCCAGAACGGCGCCGAGATTGGAGGCGTGCTCGCCGCGGGGGGCGCGGTGGAGTTCGTCCACCATGGCGTCGTCAACGAGGTACGTGCCGCAGGGAAGAGGGGGGAGAAACCCGCCGCGGCCCGCGACGGCGGCAAAGGCGCGGAGATCGTAACCGGCGTGGCGGAGCGCAGCGGCGATCAAGCCGGCGCGGAAATCCGCCTGCGCCAGGGGGGATTGGCCGCGGAACTGGTCCAGTTCGTCGTCGCCGTGCAGGACGGCGGTCCCCCATTCGGCTCCGGATGGCAAAAAGACACCGAACTTGGTGGATGTCGATCCCGGATTAATGACCAGCACGCGGCGGCTTGGGGTGGACACGAATTCTCCTGGGCCACAACGAGTGTAGCCGGGGGCGCGGGAGGGTGGGCTGTGCCGGACAGCACTCCAGGTCATCACCTGACACCGGTGGGTGGAGAACCCCCGGACTCGGCGGAGAGCTCTTGCGTTTTTGTCACTCTCCCGGAGATTCTCCCCCCAATTCCTCCGGAGCAGATTGCCGATCCCGCTGAAGTTTCAATATTCTCGCAGCATGGGTGAATACGAAGGCGAGCTCAGCCGGTTGGTGGACGAGCTGAACCGCTCGGCGCGGCGGGAACGGACGGACGAGAAGGCGCTGCTGGATCAAATGCTGGCGGCGGCCGTGCAGCGCAGCGCATCGGACCTGTTGCTGGTGGCGGGCTCCGCGGTGGTGCTGCGCACCAATGGCGCGCTGACGCCCGGAGTAGGACGCGTGCTTTCGGATGCGGATCTGCGCGGCATACTGCTGCCGATCCTCACGGCCGAGCAGCAACAGGAACTGCAGGTCCGGCGGTCGCTGGATTTTTCGTTCGTGCGCCGCTCGATCGGGCGCTTTCGCGCCAATTTCCATTACCAGCGGGGAACGCTGGCGGCGGCCATCCGCGTACTTCCCGAACAGGTGCCCACGCTGGAAAGCCTGCACCTGCCGCCGGCACTGGCGCAACTGGCCGAACGCAAGCAGGGGCTGGTGCTCCTCACCGGACCGACGGGGTGCGGCAAGAGCTCAAGCCTTGCGGCCCTGTTGGAACTGGTGAACACCAGGCGGCGTGACCACATCATCACCATTGAGGATCCCATCGAGTTCGAGCACACCAACCGCACTTCGGTGGTGGAGCAAATCGAACTGGGGCACGACACGCCCAGCTTCGCCGAGGCCGTGCGCGCGGCCATGCGGCAGGTGCCCAATGTCATCCTGATCGGGGAGATGCGGGATGCGGAGACGATGGCCGCGGCCCTGACGGCGGCCGAAACCGGTCACCTGGTGTTCAGCTCGCTGCATACGAATGACGCCGCCCAGACGGTACTGCGCATTCTGGATATTTTTCCGTCGGGGTACCAGTCGCAGATACGGCAACAGCTTTCCATGGCACTGCTGGCCGTGATCTCGCAGCGATTGTTGCCGGCCGCAGGTGGAGTTGGCCGGGTGCCGGCGGTAGAGATCATGCTGGCAAGCAGCGGCATTCGCAACCTGATTCGCCAGGGGCACGATCACCAGATCCGGGCGCATATCGAAACCAGCCGCGCCGATGGCATGATGACCATGGAGCAGTCGCTGGCGGAGCTGGTACGCAGTGAAAGGGTCACGCGCGAAACAGCATTCGAGCACTCGCACCATCCCGAGGAACTGCGGCGGCACCTGGGGGGATAATGCAATCATCGGGAGCCCGCATACTCTAAGAGCCATCTGGAGGAAGAACTAATTGGAGCGCCACTGCTATTTCACGTGGATCACTGGATTCCGGTCCGGGTGGCCGGGATCCTTGATAATCTTTCCACCCTGCATGACGAAGTCCACGTGTTCCATGATTGTGATGTCGTTCAGCGGATCGCCTTTAACGGCGATGATGTCGGCGAAACGACCCGGATCGAGCGTGCCTACATCCTTGTCTTTACCGAACATGGTGGCGGCGTTAATGGTGGCCGCCTGCAGCGCGCCCAGGGTTGACAGCCCGCCTCGCACCAGCGCGCCGAACTCCTTTGAAACCGATTCGTCCACGTCGTCATCGTCCACGCCGTAGACGACGCGGATGTGATGGTCGAGCGCGCGCTTGAATGCCGGCCCCTGCGCGGCCATAATCTCCTGACCCTTGGCGAAGGAGTCGGGATCGCGGCCCTTGCTCAGTCCCGTCTGCATGTCGTGCTGGAAGCAGTAAAGCGTGGGCACGAGCCAGGTGTGATGCTCTTCCATCAGGCGCGCGCCTTCCTCGTCGAGCATGGTTCCGTGCTCGACGGAATCCACGCCGGCGCGCACGGCCGCCTTGATACCCTCCGCTCCCTCGGCGTGCGCCATCACCTTCTTGCCCGCGCGATGGGCTACGATCACCGCCTCGGCCATCTGCGCTTCGCTGAGTTCCTGCACATGGAAGTCGGAGATGGGATCCATGACCCCGCCGGTGGCCATCAGCTTGATCCAGTCGGCGCCGTACTTGATATCGCGTCTAACTACATGGTCGATGTCGTCAACGGTGTCGGCCACGTTCTGGCGGCGCGGCAGATCGAGGTCAGCGGGCAGGGGCGAGCCATCTCCGTGACCGCCGGTCACGGAGATGCACCCACCGGCGGCCGTAATACGCGGGCCGAGGATGAGGCCCCGCTTGACCGAGTCGCGCAGCGCGAACTGGGGATAGTCGGGCGGGCCTTCGCAGGCGTCGCGCACGGAGGTGAAACCGTGGTCGAGCCAGAGGCGGAGGTTATACACCCCCCAGAGCGTCGCCTGGGGAATGGATGTGCGCAAATGGGTGGCGAAGTTCTGGGAGGTGGGATTGGAAAGGATGTGTCCGTGGGCATCGATCAGGCCGGGGAGCACCGTGTACGCCGAGAGATCGGTGACCGTGATGCCGGATGGCGCCGCATCGGCGATGGACTGCACGCGATCGCCGGCGATGAGGATGTAGGCGCGGGTGCGAACCTCGCCGGTGCGCACGTCGATGAGTTTGCCTGCCAGCACGGCCTGGGTCACTGCAGGCGCTGGAGGCTGTTGGGCCGACACGGAAAGAGCCAGGAGAACCGGGGGAAGCAAACCCAAGGATCGCATCATGATGGCATCGAACATACCACCCGCTGCAGCGCGGAACAAAAGACAAAACGCAGCGCCTGAAACGGGGCTACAATGAGCGCACGAGTAAACGAGATGGTTCCCTGGTGGAAGCGCTTGATCTATTCGCTTATAAGCACCGTCGCAGGCGCGGGCGTAAGCGGAGCCTGCGCCGCCGCGCAGCTGGTGATTGCCAACTCGCACGGCCACCTCAGCGCCGCAGGATTGTGGATGATGATTCTATCGTTCGACCTCTGGATCATCATTCCGAGCCTGGTGGTTTGGGTGCTTGCTCTGCCCATCGTGCTGCTGGTGCGCAATATACGCGGGTGGCGCTTCTGGATGTACTGGGCCATCGGGATAGCCATCGGGCCGGCAGTGGTTCTGGTGGTAGCGCTCTACACCGGTCCCGGTTTTGCGGGAATTCTGGGAAGTTCGATGTCGGCGGTATACCTTGCGGGAGCGGTGTCGGGATTGACGACCTTGATTTACCTGCTGCTGCTGCGGCTTGGGCAGGCACGGGCTGCCCTGCACGAAAGCGCTGCGGTGGCGTAGGCGCCAGCCACGCGATGGCGCGACCCGCGTCCAAACCCCGGCAATTTACACTTGGGATGTGCCCGTCCCCGTTCCAGCGCCTCTGCGCATTGCCGCGATTCGCTTTCTGAACCCGGCGCCGCTGATGTGGGATTTCGAGCACCCGCCCCTCAACACGCAACTGGCGTCCCGCTACCAGGTGGACTGGATGCTGCCTTCGGAGTGCGCGGACCGTCTCGCGGCCGGAACCGCGGACATCGGGCTGGTACCGGTTGCATCGCTTGCGGTGGTCCCGGGCCTGCGCGTGCTCCCCGGGTGCACCATCGCCTCCAAGCACCGCGTGCGATCGCTGCTGCTTGTGCGACGGGCCCGTCAGACCCTCCAGGATTTGCGAACGGTAGCGGCGGACACGGCGAGCCGGACGACCATCGCGCACGCGCGCATCTTGTTTCATCACTGGGGCAACCGGTCGCTCGAGTATGTGCCCATGCCCGGGGAGCTGGACAGGATGCTCGACCGGGCCGATGCCGCCATCGTGATCGGCGATCCTGCGCTGCTGGCTCTCGAAGAGCGTTACAACCGCGAAGAGCGCACCGGCGAGGAACTGGTCTACCACGACCTGGCCGAGGAGTGGCGCGCATTCACCGGGCTTCCCTTCGTTTCCGCCGTGTGGGGAACCGCGCCTTTTGCCACTGGGTGGAGCGAAGCTCTGGAAGCAAGCATCGCCGGCGACCTGATTCGCTCCCGCGACCACGGCCTGGAGAACATCGAGGCACTGGTTGCGCAATGGACGGAACGCCTGCCCCTGCCCGAGGACGTCATTCGGTCCTACTTCACCGCGAACATTCACTACGTGCTCGACGAGGAATGCCAGGAGGGGATGCGGTGCTTCTTCCGCAAGGCCGCGGAACTGAACATCCTGCCGGCGTATGAATTTTCGATGAGCGCCATCGCAGTGTAGGCTGGCGCCATCCAGCAGGTGTTGTTCATCCGATCATCGGCATCGCCTATAATCGCGCCCACGGAGGCATGCATGGCCACTTCCCTGTCCACCGCCGAAATGAAGGCACTGATACGCCGCCACTTCGAAGATTTTGTGAACCTTCAAAAAGCCGAAGTCATCCGCCAGAACATGACTGCGGACTTCTGCGATCACGACGGCCCGGGAGGCAAGCCGACCGGCGTCGAAGGCGACGAAACCATGATGCGGGCCATGTACTCGCTCTTTCCCGATTTGCGCATCACCATCCACGAAATGATTGCCGAAGGGGACAAGGTCATGTGCCGCAATCGCTGGGAAGGCACAAATGCGAAGACCGGCCGCCGCATGGAGTTCCACGGCTTCGTGGAGTGGCGATTCGAAGGCGACAAGATCGCGGAACGATGGGCCACGGTCTCCGCGCCATCGGAGCTAGAAGCTGGCGGCTAGAAGCCAGAAGCTGCTTTTCAGATTTCCCAGCGCAACAAAGCCGTTCCTACGGTAAATCCCGCGCCCACGGCGGCCAGCAGCACCAGGTCGCCCTTCTTCAGCTTGCCTTCCTCGATAGCCGTCTCCATGGCCAGCGGAATGGTGCCCGCGGAGGTGTTGCCGTACTTGTCGATGTTGATGATCACGCGCGCGGGATCCATGCCCAGCCGGTCGGCCGTCGAGGTAATAATGCGCTTGTTGGCCTGGTGGGGGATGAAGGAACCGAGATCGGCGCCGGTGACGCCGTTGCGCTCCAACAGCTTTAACGTCGCTTCGGCCATCTTGCGGACGGCAAATTTATACACCGCCTGGCCGTCCTGGTAGATGTAATGCATCTTGGCGTCGACGGTCTCGTGGGTGGGCGGATTCAGGCTGCCGCCGCCCTTCAGGTTGAGCGAAACGCCTCCCGAGCCGTCGATCTCGCACACGAAGTCAATGATGCCGATCTCGCCCGCTGCGGCCGGCTCGACGAGGACAGCGCCGGCGCCATCGCCGAACAGGACGCAGGTGGCCCGGTCGGTGTAGTCGGTCATGCGTGTGTTGGCGTCGGCGCCGCACACCAGCACCTTGGAATGGGCGCCGCTCTCCACCAGCCGCACGCCCGCCTGGAGGGCAAACACGAACCCCGAGCAGCCCGCCGACACATCGAATCCCCACGTGTGGTGAGCGCCGAGCTTGTCCTGCACGAGGCAGGCCGTGGAGGGGAACATCATGTCGGGCGTCACCGTGCCCACGATGATCACTTCCACCTCGTCGGCCCCGATACCCCGCGCCGCAAGGCACTTCTTCGCCGCTTCGACGCACATGTCGCTGGTGCCCAGGCCCTTGGCGAGGACGTGCCGCTCGCGGATACCGGTGCGGGAAATGATCCACTCGTCGGTGGTCTCGACCATTTTTTCGAAGTCTCGATTGGTGAGCACTTGCGGAGGCGCATATGTGCCGAGCGCGGTGATTTTGGCGCGCCGGCCCACTATGGGACGAACACTGAGAGTCAAAGCAATCTCCTCCACGGCGCGAACTCTGGGCGGAGATTTGCGCCTGGGCAACCATCGTGAAACATCCGATGAGCCGGGCCGCCCCCGGGGTCCCCACGAAAATATCTGTTCGTGAGGGGAAGCTGGCGAGCTCATCCTTCACGGCAAGAATAAAGGCGCCAATGGCGCCCCATTAAAGTACCGGGTGACCTACTGCGCCCGTACTAGCCCGTTACCGTTGCTTCCTTCCGGACCTGGCGGGGTTGGCGGGATTACGTCGCGTAGGACCCGGCACGCCTGATTTTACCACCGCGTGCAGGCCCGACTTGGGGTGAAGGTTTTCGATTGCCCCCGGGAGCGCCGGCGGTACAGAATGAGAGCGATTTGCGGAAGGGGAGAAATGGATGTGTGAACAGGTTCACGGCCACTCGCACCACGGCCATACGCATGCTCACTCGCGCAATCACGTCGAGCCGGAGCGCGGCCCGCGGTCGCGGCGGGACTTTCTGAAGGTCCTGATGGGAAGCGCGCTGGCCGGGGCGTCGGCCGTGGAACTGGCGTGGCACAGGGCCGCGTGGGCGCGGGCGGCAGGCCCGGCCGACGACAAGCTGTTCGACCTGGAGAAAGCCGCCGAAGGCGTCTACTTCGCCAAGGCGCGGCCGCAGGCCATGATCAATTGCAACGGCGCCGTCTTTGTGCGATCGAAGGACGTGGTGGTAGTGGACGCGCACTCCAAGCCATCCGCCGCCGCGTCGCTGGTGGCGCAGATCAAGCGCGAGTTAACCGACAAGCCGGTGCGCTACGTCATTAACACCCATTTCCACTGGGATCACACGCAAGGCAGTCCGGCGTATGCCAAGACCGGACAGAAGGTGGATTTCATTGCCACGAACGCGACCAAGCAGCTGATGTCGGAGTTTTCGGTGGAGCGGGCGAAGGAGTCGCTTGCGCAGGTTCCGCCCGAGATCGAAAAGCTGCGCAAACGCGCGGAGAGTTCTGCGTCCGCGGCGGAGAAGGAATTCTGCGCTGCGCAGATCCGGCAGCTCGAGGCCTACCAGGCGGAGATGAAGGACTATGCGCCGGAGCTGCCGACCATCACGTTCGACAATTCGTATCAGCTGCGCGATCCGGCGTTTGACCTGCATCTCGAGTTTCACGGCCATGCGCACACCGCAGGCGATGTGTTCGTCTTCTGCCCGCAGCGTCGCGCGATCGCCACCGGCGACGCCAGTCATGGATGGGTGCCGAACCTGGGCGATGGTTATCCGCACGCATGGCCGGAGACGATCGACAAGGTGAAGCAGGCCGACTTCCAGTACGTGCTGGGCGGGCACGGGCCCATGCAGTCGGACCGCGTGGTGATGACCAACCAGCGCAACTACATCGAAGAGCTCACGGGCAAGGTAGAGGAAGCCAGGCGAGACGGAATCCCGGTGGAGGAAATGCAGAAACGATTCACGGTGAAAACGCTGCGATCAATGCAATCCAACGGATACGCGGAGTTCCTGGCGCGCATCCAGTCGCAGGGGCATCCGCGATTCTCCGAAGTCGACGACTCGCCGCTGCAAGACGACATCAATGGAAACATCCGCGACATTCTGAAGAACCTGAACCGGACTTAGAGCCGTCTGCATGGATGTTTGAACCGTCGATGACAGCCCTCAGGGGCTATGGCGGACTGCAAAAATAATGTCTTGTCATCCGGGGCGAAGCGACGCACAGCGGCGCGCAATTTCTGCGTCGCCAGGAGTATCCTTTCTGCGTCGTCCTGACCGAGCTCAAGGAGCGCTCAAAATGAAGTCACGGTTCCTGCTCTTCGCTTTATCGTCCCTTATCGGTTCCACACTTGCCGGTGCGCAGGGTCTTCCGCCGCTGGGCGGATCGCCGGACGCGAAGCCGCCGGCGCAGGGCCTGCCGCCTTTGGGCGCATCGCCGGACCTGAAACCTGGATCGTCCGCGCCCGGGACGCTGAGCGTGGAAGCGGCCAACGCCGACCTGAAGGTGGCGCGCGCGGCCAACGCCGAAAAGCGCTACGCGGACGCCGAAACGCTGATGCACAAAGACGCCAACCTGCGGCCGACCATGCAGCCGCTGTGGCTTGAGCTGGGCAATGCGCAATTGGGTCAGAAGAAATACGACGATGCCGAGATCAGCTTCAAGGCGGCGCTGACCAATGGCGAAGCCGCGCAGAAAGAGGCGCCTTCGGGTGGGTTCTACCAGGACGGTAAAGGGACCGTGGCGCACGTGAGCGTGTCGCACTCGGCGTCGGCTACCAAAAAAGAGGACACTGCCGAACTCCAGGGCGCGGCGCTATCAGGCTTGGGCGAGGTGTACATCCGTCAGAACAAGGTTCCCGAGGCCAGGGAATCGTTTGACAAGGCGGCCGCCGCGAATCCGCCGCAGGCTCCTCTGTATTTTCGCAACGAGGCCATTCTTTTCCTGCAGACCGGCAATGCAGTGGAACAGGTGACCGCCGCAGACAAGGCAATTGCGGTTGATCCAACGCGCGCCGCTCTTTATTTCTACAAGGGCCAGGGCCTGGCGGCACAGGCCATTATCGATTCCAAAACCCAGAAGTTGGTTCTGCCGGCGGGGTGCGCCGAGGCGCTCCAGAAATACCTCGACCTTGAACCCAGCGGGCCGTACGCGTCGGATGCAAAGAGCATGCTCGCCGCAGCGGGCGTGCAACCGAAGTCGGGAAAGAAGTAGAGCGCGCGAAGTTGATTGATCCTTCGATCCACCTGCAAAAAGCGGACCGAAGGATGTGTGGCCGGTTATTCCCGTTTCGTCGGCGTCCAGCGAATCCGAATCCGGCTCTCGCGAGCCGCCTTACCGTTCTCGCGCGGGAGTCCAGCTCAGGCCAAACATATAGGTCTGGTGGTAGAACTCGCGCTGGGTGTCGAATTTCGGGCTGCCGTAGTAAAAGCCGAAGTCCTCGTTGGTGAGGTTCAGACCGGAGACGAGCAACTTAAAGCCGTGCGGAAGCGCGTAACTGCCCTGGGCGTCGACCTGGGTGTGGTCGTAGTTGTAGTTGTCGCCAAGCGGGCCCGTTGGTCCGCCCGGAGCCCCGTCGGTGAATTGGTAAACATAGATGCTGGCCTGGTTGAAGTTGATGTTCATTTGCATGGAGAGACGACCGCGATTGTAAGTGGGGCCGATGTTGAACAGGTTGGGGGCGTTCTCCAGCAGGCGCGGCTTGTCGCTGCGGCCGGCAATGCCGCTGGTCTGGGAGCCGATGTAGCTGTAGTTGGCATTCATGCCCAGGCCGCCGAGGAAGCCGGGCAGATTGGACCAGTGCTGCAGGTACTGCAATTCCACGCCGCTGATCCAGGCGCTGCCGGCGTTGATGTAGTCGGTGGCGAGCCAATCGCCTTTAAGTGAAGACGGCGCGCCCGGCGGCAGGTAGTTGTGGAGTACCGTCTGGGTGCTGACGGGCGGATCTGCGAGATGCTTGAAGAAATACCCGCCTGACACCACGCCGAAGGTCTTGAAGTAGTGCTCGTAGAGGACGTCGATGTCGTCGCCGGTCTCGGCCTTCAGGTTGGGGTTGCCGAAGGAAACCGTGTTTTTATAGGCGCCGTTTCCACCGGTGCCCCAACTTATGTCTTCCGCCAGCTGAAACTCTTCGGGGCGGGAGACGCCGCGCGCGTAGATGAGGCGCATATAGCTGTCGTGCCCGGCATTGAAACGCAGCGAGGCGCTGGGCAGCAGGTTGTAATAGGAACCTGAGAACTTGTTCGGCGATAGCGTTGCCGTTGGGATCGAACGACCAGGTTGCGCACATTCACCTTGGTGACTTCGGCGCGCAGCCCAAGGACCAGGCGGATCCCGTTGGAGAAGTCGGTGGTGTTCATCACGAAACCGGCGGGGATGTGCTCCACCAGCGAGTAGTTGGAGGAATCCACGCCCTTGTCGCTGTTATCGACAGTGAAATCGGCGGGGTGCTGGTTGACGTAGTCCTGGACCGCGCCGAACCACACGTTGTAGCCGTCCTTGTACGCGCCGTTGTAGTAGTTCGGTTGCTTGAGCTGGTTGGGGAAGTTCGACATCGGGACGCCGGCGCCGGCGCCGTTGTAATTCTCGACCGAGGTGTACTGGTTGTTGTATTTGTGCATGTTGCGGAATTTGCCGCCGTACTCAAATGTCGAGGGGTGGCCGCCGAGGTGCCATCGGAATGCGCCCGCGCCGTCGATGCCGATGTTGATCTGCTCCTCGTGGCCGAACTCGCGCCGCGTGTCGGTGAGGAAATAGTTCTGCGGGCTGTTGATCTCGTCGAAACACCCCGACGTCCACTGCGGCACGTAGTAGTCCTTGGTAGCGGCCTGGTTGAACTGGCACATGCTGGTGCTGGCGGTGTTGGTGAAGTCGCCGGAGTCGAAAGGTTCGTCGCCGAAGTAGCCGGATCCGGCCGCGGCGCTCCACGAATACCAGGTGTTGTTCAGCACGTGCGTGCCGCTGAGCTGAAGGCTGTCGGAATAGATCCGGGCATTTTCAAGCTGGTTGTAATAGCGTGGCGGGGTGTTGCAAGGCGGAGCGGTTGCCCCTGTGGTGGGGTCGGTGCCGGTGCAGCCGGTGTTGCCGGGATTGATGACCTGGACGCCCGGCGTATTGTCGAAAAGGGTGTAAACGGACTTGTCGCCATTGTCGCGCGTGAAGGAATAGAAATAGCGCAAGAAGATCGTGGAGCCGGGCTTGATGCGGTAATCGAGGCTGCCGCCCACTCCGTAGCGGGGGCGGTGGAACATATACGTGCGGAGATCCTGGGCGTCATCCCATGGTACGGTTTGGCCGTTGGCGAGCGTGGTCTCGTCCGGGGTGGGCTCGACGTCGTTATAGCCGCTGCCATCGAAGTCATATTCGCCGCCGACGATGAAACCGAGCTTCTTGCCGGCCCCGAAGCGCCTGCCCCACGTACCGTACACCTGCGCGTTGGGACGGACGTTCTCGATCGGCGTGAAGCCGCCCATGGCACCGATGCCGCCCAGGGCGGTGATTTGGTAGGTAGGGGTGTCGCTGGCGGTCTTGGTTACGAGATTGAGTGAGCCTCCGATCCCGTCTCCGTCCATGTTGGCCTCGAGGGTCTTGCTCATCTTGACCGAATCCACGATACCGGTGGGAACCGAGAAGAAATCGAATTCGCGTATGCCGGGATCCTGGGAAGGCATGTTGAAGCCGTCGACGGTGGTATTAGTAAGGCGGGGCTCGCCTCCGCGCACCCCCACAAAATTGTCCTGGCCCTCGTTGCGGGTCAGCGCGACGCTGGCCATACGGCTGATCGCGTCGCCCAGGTTGCGGTCCGGCAGGCTCATGATCGTCTGCGTGGGCATCACCTGAATGAGGTTGTCCGCGGCGCGCTCTTCATTTACCGCCTCCACTTCCGCCGAAGCGCCTCCGGCCGTCACCAGCACACTCTGCTTTTGTGACTCGACCTGGAGTTGCAGGCTCACCATAGTCGATTCTCCCGGATTGACGGTCACGTGTTTCGTCAGGTTCTCGAAGCCGATGTAGCTGACGGAAATCGAATAGTCGCCGGGTTGCAGTCCACTGAAAAAGAAGCGGCCCTCTTCGTCGGTGGAAACAATGATGGATTTGGCGGGGATGGATACCTGGGCCCCTCTCAATACGGCGCCGGCGGAATCGGTCAGCGTACCGGAAACGGATCCGGGCTGGTTTTGCGCCCTGGCCGCGGTTGTGAGTCCCAAACAGATCATCAAGGACGCGATCACCAGCCCTGGAAATGGAACTGCATGATGTTTCATTGGTCGACTCCTGGGGGGAAATCGTTCGAGGCACGTGCAAGCCGTTTGCGCAAGGCTTGGGCAGTGCTGACAGGGAGCGGGACAGCGAACGTCTCGCAAAGGTCGGGCGAGTCCAGCCTAGTCCGGGAAAATGAGGGTTCTGTTGCAGAGAGATGAAAGGACTATTAACGAGATGACGGCGAGGTTACGTTCGCGGAGGATGGAACTCCGGCTAAAATAAGGATGTGAGCAAAGTTACCCAACCCACGGCGCCCACCGTGGGCTTTATTTCGTTAGGCTGCCCCAAAAACCTGGTCGATTCCGAGGTCATGATGGGCCTGCTGGATCGCGCCGGGGCGCGCCTGACTGCGCGCCCTGAAGAGGCCGATATCCTGGTGGTGAACACCTGCAGCTTTATCGATACGGCCAAGCAGGAATCGGTGGACACAATCCTGGAGATGGCGCGCCACAAGACCGAGGGCCGGGCCAGCAGGCTGATCGTTGCCGGGTGCCTGGTGGAGCGCTATCGCGACGAAATCCGTAAAAACATACCCGAAGTGGACGCCGTGGTGGGCACAGGGGAACTGGAAGCGATCCTGGAGGCGGCCGGCATCGCGCGCCCGCCGTTGGCGGCGCCGTCGCCGTTCAACATCCTGAATGGGAATGCCGCTCTCGGATACGCGCGCTGGCAAGGAGTCTGAGGCCGGAACGCATAAGAACGAGACGAGCGGCTTTCGGCCCGAGGGCGATCTGCGCGAGCAGCAGGGCCGCTTCCGCCGCGATGCCTGGCAGGGCGCCGCGCACATGCTGCCGACGTATCTTTACGACGAAGCGACGCCGCGGTTGATTTCGACCGGCCGCACCTCGGCGTATATCAAGATCGCCGAGGGCTGCGACCATCCCTGCACGTTCTGCGTCATCCCGAATCTGCGCGGCAAATTCCGCTCGCGGCGGTTCGAGTCGGTGGTCGACGGAGGCGGAACAGCTTGTCGCGCGTGGGGTACGCGAGATCACGCTCATCGGGCAGGACACCACCTGCTACGGCGAAGACCTGGGCCTGAAAGACGGGCTGGCCACGCTGCTGGACAGGCTGGCGCGCATCGAGGGGCTGCGCTGGCTGCGTTTTCTTTACGCTTACCCGAACCGCATTACGGGCCGGCTGCTGGAGACCATCGCCAGGCACGACAACATCTGCAAATATCTGGATGTGCCGCTGCAGCACGCTTCGCCTGAAGTGCTGAAGACGCATGAAGCGCGGCGCCGGGGCGGAGATTTTTTTAAAGACTTTGGACAAGGTGCGTTCGGCGGTCCCGGGGATCGCTCTGCGCACGTCGTTCATCGTCGGCTTTCCGGGCGAAACGGCGGAAGACCTGACCGTGCTGGAGGATTTCGTCAAGGAGGCGAAGTTCGACTGGCTGGGCGTGTTCGGCTACTCCGATGAAGAAGGCTCGGGAGCCTATTCGTTCGGCGAGAAAGTTCCGAGGCGCACCATCGAATCGCGCAAGCGGCGGCTGATGCAGCTGCAGCAGCGCATCTCGAAGCAGGCCAAGCAGCAATGGGTGGGACGCGAGTTGGTGATCCTGGCCGAGGGCGAGAGCGAGGAAACGCCGCTGCTGTGGGAGGGCCGCACCCAGTTCCATGCCCCGGAAATCGACGGCAAGGTGTACATCAACGACTTCGGGGAGTTGGAAACGCTGGAGGCCGGGCGATTCTATCGCGCCGAGATCACCGAGGCGCATGAGTACGACGTGGTGGCGCGGGTGGTGGGCGAAGCGCTGTGATGCTCAGCAGGTGAACGAAGTCTTATCCGCTCATCGCGGGATAATAGACTGCAGAAACATGACTCCGGCTAAGAAAAATTCGAAGAAATCCCTTAAATGCCCCACCTGCGGCATGATCGTCCGGGCGGCGGATGAGGATTTTCCGTTCTGCAGCGATCGCTGCCGGAAGATCGATCTGGGCAAATGGGCCATGGGGGTGTACAAGATCAGCTCGCCGGTCGTGGATCCGGAAGTACTAGAGGACCTGGGCGGCCTGAGCGGAGGCCGCGACAAGGGCTCGCAGAATGAGTGAGACTGCGGCTCGGCAGAGCAGCACGCCATCCCAGGCCGCAAAGGGCCACAAGACCCTCTGGGCCTGGACCGTGGCCACATTCTTCGGCGCGGGGCTGGGCAAGCCGGGGCCCGGGACGTGGGGTTCGGTCGCCGCGGTCCTCCTGTGGGCCGCCTTCTCCCGCATCGTTCATCCTTCCTCCGCAACCCTCCTTCTCTCGCTCATTGCCGGAATCGTCTTATCCATTGCGCTCGGCGTGCCGGCGGCGACGATTGCCGCCCGCGAGAGCGGCCGGCACGATCCGGGATTCGTGGTGATCGACGAGGTAGCCGGCCAGTGGATCGCGCTGCTGGGCAGCCCGGCCGACTGGCGCCACGCCCTCATCGCGCTGATTCTGTTCCGGCTGTTCGACATCACCAAGCCGTTTCCCGCCAGGCAATTGGAGCGCCTGCCCGGCGGCTGGGGCATCGTTTTCGACGATGTCGCTGCCGGGATGTATGCTTGGGTTATAGCAGCCGTATTGCGGACCTGGATCTAGCCATGGCACGCTCCCGCACCCAACCCGCTGAGACTTATCCCGAGCCTCGCATTAACGACGTGAATCCACCCGCGGCCCTGCCGCTGGGCGAAGTGGAATTGACCGGCAGCCACCTGGGACCCAATTCTTTCGGGCCGCCCGCAGTCCTGGTAGGCGGAGCCGCCGGCCAGGTGGCGCTGAGCCGCCCGGGGCGCCTGATTTTCCGGGTTCCCGAAAACGCATCCACGGGCATGGTGGAGGTGCGCACGCCCCACGGCGCGAGCAACGGCGCGGCGCTGCGAGTGGCGCGCGAACTGACTTCGGGCTTGCACCCGGTTACCAGTCCCGCGGTCAGCCGCTCGGGCATGATTTACGCGACCATCTCAGGCCAGCGCGGCAAAGCCACCCCGGTTTCCGTGGTGCGGGTCAGCCCCGACGGGCGCGGCACCCCGTTCGTCACCGGCATACTCAACGCCACCGGCCTCACTTTCAATGCCGAAGGCGACCTCTTCGTGACGTCGCGAGCCGAAGGCACGGTCTACCGCGTCGACGCGGCAGGCGAGTTCACCGTCTACGCCGAGGGAATGGGCGTGGCCACCGGGGCGGCGTTCGACCGGCAGGGAAACCTCTACGTCGGCGACCGCAGCGGAACGATCTTCAAGATCAACACGGAACGCAAGATCTTCGTCCACGCCACGCTGGAGCCGAGCGTTTCGGCGTATCACATGGCGGTCAATCGCGCGGGCATGTTATTCGTGACCGGCCCAACGCTCTCCTCCAATGACGCCATCTGGCTGATCGAACCCAACGGCGACACGCGCGCCTGGCACCGCGGGCTGGGACGCCCCCAGGGGCTGGCCATCGCCAAAGATGGGAGCGTCTACGTAGCCGCCTGCCATCGCGGCCGCCGCGGGATCGTCCGCATCAGTCCGCAAGGCGACGCAAGCCTGGTCCTGTCGGGAAACAACCTCGTCGGCCTGGCTTTCTCACCCCTCGGTACGGCGGTTCTGGCCACCAGCGAAGCCGTTTATGATGTGGACTTGGGCGTCGACGGACTGAATCTCTACTAGCTTCTAGCCGCCAGCTCCTGGCTTCCAGCTTGTTCCCTTGCAAGTCAATCCGTGCGATCGCTCGGAAAGCAGGCAACCAGCTGCGCGTCCGCACAACCCCGGCAGAAGCTAGAGGCTAGGAGCTGGAAGATGTCTTTATGAAAGCTGAAATCATCGCCATCGGCTCGGAAATGCTCACGCCGTACCGCCAGGACACCAATTCCCTTTTCATCACCGAGAAGCTGAACGGGGTGGGAGTCGGGGTGGCGTTCAAGACCATCGTGGGCGATCGCCGGAAGGATCTGGTCAACGCCATCCGCTCGGCGCTGGGCCGCACCGACATTCTGATCATGGTGGGTGGGCTGGGCCCGACCGAGGACGACCTGACTCGCGAGGCCGCCGCCGAAGCGCTGGGGCTGACGTTGCACCGCGACAACCAGCAGGTGGCCGCGCTCCACGCCCGCGCCGCCACCTGGCGCATTGCCATGCCTTCGAACAACCTGAAACAGGCCGACGTGATCGCCGGCGCCACGGCGATTCCCAACCCCAACGGCAGCGCGCCCGGGCAGTGGCTGGATACCCTGTACGAGGGCTATCGCAAGCTGATCATGCTGATCCCCGGCCCTCCGAGCGAGTGCAAGCCGCTGTTTGAGTCCGAGTGCCTGCCGCGGCTGCGCGAAGTGATTCCCCCTCGCTTCATCGCAAGGCGCACGCTGAAGGCGGCGATGATCCCGGAGTCGCAGGCCGACAAGCTGCTTTCGCCGATCTACACCGAATACCCAGATGTCGAGACGACGATCCTGGCGCATGCCGGGGATATCCAGCTCACCCTGCTCTGCTCCAAACCGACGGAGGAAGCGGCCCAGGCCCGGGTGGACGAACTGGCGACCAAACTGGAAGAGGCTCTGGACGACTGGCTCTATTCTTCGCAGGGCGATTCGCTGGAGCAGATTGTTTTGTATTACCTGGGGCTTCGGCAGGCGACCCTCGCCATTGCGGAGAGCTGTACGGGCGGACTGATCGCGGAACGCATCACCTCGGTGCCGGGCAGTTCGCGGTCGTTTCTGGGTGGGGCGGTGGTCTACTCCAATCAACTGAAGATTTCGTTCGCCAACGTTCCGCCCGACCTGATCTCGCAACACGGCGCGGTGTCGGAAGAGGTGGCCAAGGCGCTGGCTGCAGGCATTCGCCAGCGCACCGGGGCAACCATCGGCCTGGGAGTCACGGGCGTGGCCGGGCCGAACGGCGGCACGGAAAAGAAGCCTGTGGGTCGTGTATATATCGCGCTCAGCGACGGGCAGAAGACTGAAGTTCTCGAGCACACATTCCGCGGGTCGCGTGAGCGCATACGGCAATGGGCGTCGACGCAGGCCCTGGACCTGATCCGCCGGCGGTTGATGTAGGAACGGGATTCACCGCATCCGGGCGCCCCTGGTCCCCGGTTTTGAGACCTGGAATTCACAACAACGCCGCACTTGCCAACGCCAGCCCCAGCGCTACCGGCATCGCGATCACGCCTACCTTCAGAAATGTTCCGAACCCCACGTGCAGGCCCGCCCGGCGCAGGGCGATCAGCCAGAGTATCGTGGCCAGCGATCCGCTGACGGAGAGATTGGGGCCGAGATCCACTCCGATAAGAACCGCGTTTTGAATGATCCCCTGCACATGGGCGGAATGAAGTGTGCTGCCGGCAATCAGGCCAAGCGGCAGGTTGTTGATCAGGTTGTTGCCCAAGCCCACCACCGCTCCGGTAAGCAACGCGCCGGCGGCTGGGGGCAGCTTCTCCGCCCAGGCCAGAGCGGCGGCGGTGTAACGCAGAGCGCCGACGGAAACAATGGCCTCCATGAGGATGAACAGGCCGGCGACGAGCGGGATCACGCTCCAGCTCACGCGAAGTGCAATTCTCAGCGGATTGCTGCGCGCCTTGATGGCGATGACGCCGGTGACCGCCAGCGCGCAGATGCACGTGGGAAGCCCCAGGTCGATGTTCATGGCGGAAACGGCCATCAGCACGAGCGCCACCAGGATGATGCCGGCGAGCACCAGCCTTCCATTGCCGGTGAGGTGCGTGCGTTCCCGGTCCACTGGCAACCGCGCGCGCAGTTCGCGGCGAAAGCACCAGCGCAACACCAGGTAGGTCGACAGGATCGATAACAACGAAGGCAAGGCAAACGACGCCAGCCAATGGCCCAGCGGAGGCATATGTCCGCGGAACACCACCAGGTTTGCCGGATTCGAAATAGGCAGCACAAACGAAGCGGCGTTGGCGATGAGGGCACAGGCGAACAGGTGCGGCAAGGGCTGAGCCTCGGCACGGCGCACCGCCGCCAGCACCGCGGGCGTCAGCACCACCGCGGTCGCATCGTTCGACAGGAACACCGTGACCAGCGTCCCCACGAGATAGATGAGCGTGAAGAGCCGAACGGCCGACCCGTTCGCGTGCTGTTCGGCAACATAGGCCATCCACCCGAACACGCCGAAATACTGCGCCATTTCCGCCAGCAGCATCATCCCGGCAAGGAACAGGTACACGTCGGTCCCGGCGGCGATCGCCTGCCCGGCGAGTCGCAAAGGAATCAGCCGCGTTGCGACAAGCAGTACCGCGCCGGCGCCGATCCACCAGACTTCCCCAATGGCGCGCGGTCGCAGCAGCATCAGCAGGATGCTGGCCGCGACGATGAGGATGAGGAGAAGATGCGCTGGGAGAATCGAATGCAAAACTCAGGATACGTGATCCCAAATTGACGCGCTCTCGCCAGGTTTGAAAAACTTCAAAGGAATGCGATACAGCGGCAGGGTGGAATATGCGGACGCCCGCAAAATGCGCGTGCGTAACAAGATTTACTACCGGTTCGCGCACTGGCCCATCTGGATATGGGTGTTCTTCCTGGCGCCCGGGCCGCTGACCTTCAGCCTGTTCGCTCACGGTTTCAGCTGGGCTAACTCCGCATGGCTGGGCGCGGTGCTGATCGGGACGGGAATCGCCGGCCTTGCAGGGCAACTGCCCGGAGTCGAACCGGCGCCCTATATCCTGCGCTTCGACGAGGACCGGCCGAACCCGCTCTACCGCAAGGTCTGCTACACCTTCGCGTGGAATGCGGTGCTGAATTTCGCGCTGCTGAATCTCGCCGGACTGGCGGTCGCCGTGGTTAGCGGGATGTGGATCATGAAGCAGCTTTACCAGTATGCGTACCTACCCTTGTGCGCCGTGATCCTGCTGCTGGGGGCGGCCGGCCTTTTGCCGCGCGTGGGCCGATCCACAAAAGGCGAAGGCACGGAACGGCGCTACTTCTACGGCTCCGTGTGGGCCGTGACCACCGCGCAAACTCTGCTTCTGGTACTGTGGAAGACCCTGCCCCGCGGCGAGCCCGGCGACCTGATCAAGCTCATCGTCTTCGCCGGCGCCCTGGCGTTCATGGGCAGGCTGGCGTGGCGCGGAATTCTGCCGCGCACACGGCCCATCCTGCCGGGCGAGATCATGGTCGATTGAGAAAACACATCTCGTCCCCCAACCGTAGACCCCGAGTCCGCCCGCCGTTACTTCTGAACCGGCAGATATCCCGAGGTGGCGGCTTTCTGGGCTGCCGCAAGGCCTTCTTCCGCGGTTAACAGCGGTGTCGTCTTGATGGCTTTCAACGAACCACCGCCCGCAGCCGCAAGGGCGATGGCCGCAGCGCTGACCTGGTCGGGCATCTCGGCGATAAGCACGATGTCATAATCGCCGAAGCACAGCCACGAGCCAATCAGTTTGCCGCCGAGCTTCTCAATGGTTTTCCGAACAATCTCGCCTCGGTTCTGGGGATGGTTTATGAGGGAAGCTACGGCCTCGCTGGTGTATGCGGCCTGCACAAGATAACTGGGCATTGATTTCACCTCTCAAGGGAATTTGCACACGCATGCCGAAAGCGGGACGAGTATACATGAACGCCGGCAGAGAGCGCGTCCCTGTGTTTCTCATTGCGTTGACAGGCCGGTCACCGCAAGCGCCTCGTCATGGATGGTTTGACGGAACTCCGCCGGCTCGATCACGCGGGCGCGCATTCCCAGCCCCAGAACCACGAAACGCGCAAAGTCTTCGTGGTCGAATTCCGCGCGCACCGTGAGCCATCCTTCGGGGACCACGAAACCCCTGGGAGGCGTCACCGGGGACAGGGGGCAGCGCGGTCCCAGCGTCTGCGCAGCCCCCGGAGTCAGCGCCAGCACAACCGAATAGCGCCTTCGCCGGCCTTCGAGTTCGGATGTGGTCCGCGCCCAGTAAGCGGCCAGATCGAACTTCGCCGGTCGCTCGAATCCGCCCGCCAGCACGGCTGCGCCGCTCATGCGGGAGACACGGAATGTCCGCAACCCGCTGGCGCCGCGGGCCACCATGTACCAGATGGTGCCTTTGGCCACCAGGCCCAGGGGATCGACCGTGCGGGCGCTGCGCTCGCCGTCGGCGCGCACGTAGTCAAACGACAGTTGCCGCTGCCGCGCCACGGCATCCTGAACGACGGACAACATGGACAGGTCCTCGCCGGTCTCCCACCAGCCCGTGGGATCCACGTGCAGGCGCTCGCGCATGGCCGCGGCCTGTTCGCGCATGGGCCCGGGAAGGGACGCCATGAGCTTGTTGAGCGCGCTTTCCGCCGCGGCGACCAGTCGCGGATGGCCGACCACGCGCGGCTGCGCCATCAGCAGCGCGCGCATTTCAGATTCATCGAGGCCGGGAACCTGGGTGCGCCAGCCCTTCTCCAGTTCCCATCCACCCTGCGACCCGCGCAGCGCCACCACCGGCACGCGGGAGGCACTCAGCGCCTCGAGGTCGCGATGAATGGTGCGCTGCGAAACCTCCAGCCTCTCGGCCAGTTCGCGCTCGGTGACGCGACCTTTGGCCTGCAGCAGCAGCAGCACCGAAAGCAGCCGGTCGGACTTCACGCCGGCTCCGTCCTGGAAGTTTTTCTCATATATTTACGTTGCGGCCTTAATTATGACACGGATTGTCATATATGAAGAACGATCATGGAAATGTAGACGGAAGGCAGGGTTCCCCATGAACACACCCGGCAAGCAGATCGTTCATCTCTTCGTATTCGATACCATGGCCGATTGGGAAGCGGCGTACGCCGTGGCGGCTATCAATAATCCGCGCTTCCAGACTGAGCCTGGTCGTTACCACGTGGTGACGGCAGCGGCCACTCTGGCGCCTGTCAGGACCATGGGCGGCGTGCGGATCCAGCCCGATGTCACACTGAGCAGCATCACGCCCGACTCCAGCGCCATGCTGATCCTGCCGGGCGGAGAGACCTGGGAAAACGGCGGCAATGCCGAGGCGCTTGCCCTGGCGGCGGAGTTTATTGCTGCGGGCGTGCCGGTGGCGGCCATCTGCGCGGCCACTCTCGCGCTGGCGCGCGCGGGACTGCTCGACCACCTGCGCCACACCAGCAATGCCCGGGAATACCTGATCTCCACCGGCTATCGCGGAACGGCGTTCTACTGCGGCGTTCCCGCGGTGACCGACAAGAACGTGATCACCGCGACCGGTCTGGCGCCGGTGGACTTCGCGCGCGAGATCTTCAACCGGCTCAACCTTTACTCGGCAGCGTCGATCGAGGCGTGGTTCGCGATGTTCAAGCATTGCGATGTCTCAAAGTACGCCGCGCTCGCCGGCGACTGAGACTCACATAAGCATTCCCGAAGGAGATTGCATTATGGACTTGAAGAATTACCTGATCGACCAATTGGAGCGGGAGGCAGCTTCAACCCGCAAGGCGGTGGCCCGCGTGCCCGAGGGCTGCAACGATTTCAAGCCGCACGAGAAGTCGATGCCGATGGGCTACCTTGCGTCGCTGGTTGCCAGCATGCTGGGCTGGATCACGCTTGATGATCGAGCGCGATGAACTGAACCTCGACGAAGCGTCGAACAACGGATTTCGTCCCAAGGTGCCCGAAAAGAGCGAGCAGCTCGTGGCCATGGTCGATAACGCAGTGGCCGGCGCCCGGCGATCGCTGGAAGCGACCACCAACGAACATCTGCTCACGCCATGGGCCTTCAAAATGGGGGGCCGCACGGTGTCGGAGGAACCCCGCTACATCATGATCGCGAACGCGGTGTTCAGCCACCTGGCGCACCACCGCGGGCAATTGACGGTCTATCTGAGGCTCAACGACGCCAAGGTTCCCGCAATCTATGGTCCGTCCGCGGACGAAATGTTCTAAGCGAGTTTCGTATCCAGGTTTCAAAATCGAGACCCCTCGACTTCGCTCAGGGCAGGCTGGGGACACCCGCATTTCGACCGCGGCCTTACCCTGTTAAACTCAGGCCGTATGCTCCTTGCATTTATCTGGATCGCGGCCGCCGCTTATCTGCTGGGGTCCGTTCCGGTGGGATATCTGCTGGTGCTCATCTTCCGGCGCCAGGATATCCGTACCGTGGGCAGCGGCAACATCGGCGCGACCAATGTGCTGCGTTCCGGGGGCAAGGGTCTCGGCCTGGCAACGTTTGCGCTCGACGTGGTGAAGGGCGCGGCCGCCGTGCTTTTGGCCGCGGCCATCGCCCCGCACGTGCTGCCCATGGTGCCGCAGCGCAACGTGGAAGCGTGGGCGGCGCTATTCGCCGTTCTGGGGCACATGTTCCCCGTGTGGCTGAAGTTTCGCGGGGGCAAGGGCGTGGCAACCGGCTTCGGCGTGTTCCTGGTTGCGGCTCCGTGGGCGGCCCTGGCCGCCATCACGCTGTTCTTCATCGTGTTCGGACTCACGCGCTACGTTTCGCTGGGATCCATTCTCGGCGCCGCCAGCTTTCCCATCTTCGCGTACTTCCTGGTTCGCGGCCCGCGGCCGGCATTCTTCATCGCCGTGCAGGCCATCGTAGCTCTGCTCATCATCGTCAAGCATCATCCCAATATTCGCCGCCTGCTGGCGGGCAACGAGCATCGATTCGGAGCCGCCAAGACCGCATGACCATCCTGCCTATGGCGCCGAAGATCGTCGTGCTCGGCTCGGGTGCGTGGGGCACTGCGCTTGCGCTGTCGCTGTCGCGCAATGGCCGCCCGGTAACCATCTGGGCGCACAGCCCGGAAGCGGCGAAAGAGATTGTCGATGCCGGCGAGAACATCCAGTTTCTTCCCGGCTTCAAGCTCCCGCCGGCCGTGACCGTTACCGGGGACCACGAAGCGGTGGCGCCGGCCGACATCATCGTGTCGGTCGTGCCATCGGAGTTTCTGCGCTCCACACTGGCGCGGCTGGGCCCGCAGATGCGCACGGGCCAGATCATTGTCAGCGCCACCAAGGGCGTGGAGAACGGGACGCTGCTGCGCATGACACAGGTGATCGCCGAGAATACCGCGGGATTGTCGATCCAGGTCGGCGCGCTTTCCGGCCCGAGCTTCGCGCAGGAGGTGGCCGAAGGCCAGCCCACCGCGGTGACGGTGGCGTTCGACGACCCGGCCATTGCCGGACTGGTGCAGCGCGAATTCTCTTCGGAGTCGCTGCGGCTCTACACCTCGACCGACGTGATCGGGGTGGAGATGGGCGGGGCGCTGAAGAACGTGGTCGCGATCGCCGCCGGAATCGCGGCAGGCGTGGGTCTGGGATACAACTCCTCCGCCGCGCTCATCACGCGCGGCATCGCGGAGATCACCCGCCTGGCGGTCGCCTGCGGCGGGCGGCGCGAGACGCTTGCCGGGTTATCGGGTGTGGGCGACCTGGTGCTCACCTGCACGGGCTCACTGTCACGCAACCGATCCGTGGGCGTGGGGCTGGGCCTGGGTCGCAAGCTGCCGGAGATCCTCGCATCGCTAGGCGGCAAGGTGGCTGAGGGCGTGCATACCACGCGCGCGGCGCTGGGCCTGGCGCGCCAGCGGCGCATCGAAATGCCCATCACCGAGCAGATGGAGTTGATCCTGGAACAAGGCAAGGATCCGCGCGAGGCCATCCGGGACCTGATGCTCCGTCCTGGCAAACACGAGCACTAGCCATGCCACTCGATTGGAACAGCGAAGGACTGGCGGCCGGCCTGGCCTGCTACCGCAACCAAGAGTTCTTTGACGCGCACGAACACTGGGAAGACGTGTGGCGGCAGCTGCAGGACCCGGAGAAGAACTTCCTGCAGGGACTCATCCAGGTGACGGTCGCGATGCACCACTATCGAAACGCAAACATCGCCGGGGCGCGGACGCTTCTGGAGAGAGCCTCGCGGCGGTTGGAAGGGTGCCCAGATTGTTTCGGCGGAATCGATGTCGCAACGTTGCGAGCGGATGTGCAGGTGTGGCTGCGCTCGCTCGACGGCGCTGGGAACGGCCCATCCGCTTTCCCGCGGATCCAGCGTGAGGGCAGCTCGCCGGAGGGAAGCGCCCAACTCTGACAGTCCGCCGGTGGCTAAGGTAGACTTGAAGGAGCGCAGAACGGCAACGGACTCCGGTTCGATCGACGTTGCCCACCGGTGAGAGCCCGTAGCTCAGTTGGTAGAGCAACGCCCTTTTAAGGCGTGGGTCGAGCGTTCGAGCCGCTCCGGGCTCACCATAGAAAATTAAGGGTTTAGTCGAAAGCAACTCCATCTCAAAATATCCCCGCTGTGATACGAAAGTGATACAGTGCGTGGGACACCGGTCCCAAACGCTTCCGTAAACCCGGTTGACTGGCGGGCTCGGGCATTTTCGGGTTCTGGGGTGGAGATCCGAATAGCTATTGCTCAACCTGCCCGCGACCTCCATCGCTGAACTCCTCGCATGAGTTCCCGATCGTGGAAACTTACTCACTCAACTCAGCCGGCACCCTGCACCTGTGGTTCACCAAGAGCTCACTGCAGATTCCCCGATTTCCCAAATGAGAATCGCTTCGATGCTGATAAACGCCGAAGCCATCCAGTGCCTCATCATCTTGCCGTTCTGCCAGCCACCCAATGTTGATGCTCTTTTTGCGTATCTGCATAACTGCGAGTTGGGAGCAATCTGGTGCCATACACAGCGGCAAAAGCCAGGTCGTCGCCCGGCCAGCCTAATTGCGAAGCCTCAAGCCGCATCTGCACGATTCAATGTTCGTCCATCTCTCCCCGCACCAATTGCGGCTTCGTCTTCGTTAGTCTCGACACTCGTCAGCGGCAGTCGCTTGCTGCAGCTGACTGCATACAAGATTAATTCGACGCGGGAGGAGACGCCCAGCTTGTCGAAAATATGAAATAGGTAGTTCTTGACGGTATGTTCGCTTAGATTGAGTTCCCGGGCGATTTCCCGATTCTGCAGGCCATCCCCAAGCAGTCGGACAACATCCTCTTCTCGCTTGGTCAGCAGTCGTATTCCCGATGGATCGACCACACGCATCGGCGCGATCTTCGCGAACATGTCCAATACGTACGAAAGCTCGCTGCTCTTGGCCCAGATCTGACCCGAGTGAACACGATCGACGCACCGGCAGAGCACTTTGAAGTCCGACTGCGAAGGGCAAAAAATACCCTTTGCGCCAGCTCGAAAGGCATCAAATACAAGGTTCGGCTCTGGCTTATCGACTAACAGGATGGTCTTCACCTGGGGAGCATCTTCACGCAAATGACGCAGGGCCCTGAATCCAGAGAGAGGGCCATCCGTCAGAGTGTCCCGAATCAGGGCAATTTCGACGGCCTCTGTCTTCACTACTTCGCGCACTTCGGCTGCGGTACTGACGATGCTGAGTGCGCGAAACCGCGACTGCCGGTTCAACGCCGTTGCCATTAATTTGCTGTTCATCGCACTCGGAGATGCGATCAGGATGGAAATGGGAGCCCGTTCAGGTGCCATAACAACGCTCCGGAGTAAATGATTCAACTCATGATTGAGAAAATTGCTTCCGCCATAAACGGCAGGCACAACCTCAATGCAAGATTAAGGTGGTAAGCATATTGTCGTTCGAATCGTAATGCCAGGGCCCGCACTACGCTTTGGTGTGGTATTGACAATCATGAACTTCCAATTTCAGCCCAGTCAACAGCTGCCTCATCTTTAAACATGAGATCTCATTACGGGCGAGTGGAGTGACGGTAATCAAAGAAATGTTGCGATGGTTACCTCGGTTCTCTGGAAAGAAACTTGCTTTTCACGTCTAGCTAGAGAAATCCTTCTCTACGGCTTACCCATAGCTAAATCTCTCATGCGTGCTCTGGACGTGAAGTTCAATCGCCCGGGCTGCCACACGAGTGTATGCGCCAAACATCTCTCTGGTTTTCGTCATGCAACGGAGTGGAACGGCCGTAAGACTTTTGCTCTCTTGTGGAGATATACGTGTCGGCTTACATTGGACTTTCTTAATCATTCGACCGGGATCGGGAGCACGGTGCATGAAAGCTCCATACGCAAACGCAACGGGCCTGGAGCGGAGACAGTACCACCGCTACCAACTGAGCGCTCCGGTTTTCTTCTGTTGGGCCTTTCCCGACGAACCCCTGCAGAGCGGAGAAGGCATGACGCGGGACATCGATACTACCGGAGCTTACATTACGGCAAGCGAATTGCCACCAGTTGGAGCACGGGTCCAAATGGACATTCTTCTGCCGAATCTTTCAGATGCACGATCGGGAGCCCATTTGATCGGCGAAGGCGTGGTGCTTCGAGTCGAGCCGCAGGATCGCAAAGCCCAGGGTGGTCAGGAACGTGGTTTTGCCGCCTCGGTTCATTTTTATCTGGAAACATCGGAATCGGTGGTGGCACATCTGAAAGCTGCCGAGCGAGTGATGTAAGCAAGATGTATGGTGGGGCGCTACGTTGAGACGCCCCGTTTGAGATCCATTAGCTTTGATTCAAACAACCTGTGGAAAACAGACCCTTCCGAGTAAGGATGGCGAAGCCTTGTCAACGAGCGAACTAGCAACGAGCATTCGCATCAGCAACACCGGTAGATTCTGTTCGGTTGTTCCGGATCCGAATCCACAGTGGTTCGCAGCTTACACGATCCCGCGACATGAGAAGCACGTAGCTGAGCTGCTGACGGAACGAGGCATCGAGACATTTGTTCCTTTGTATCGAACTTCGAGGCAATGGAAAAAGAGCTGTCCGGTGGTCCTTGAGCTTCCTCTCTTCCCAACCTACGTATTTGTTCGAATCGGCTCGCGCTTACGCGGCGCTGTCCTTGGCCTGCCGGGCGTGCTTTCAATCGTCGGTTCGTCAAAGGAGCCTTGGCCACTGCCCGACGTCGAGATCGAAGCGTTACGGCGCGGCATCCAAACCCGCAAGGTCGAGCCGCACCCCTACCTGAAGGTGGGGGAAAAGGTGCGAATCAAGGCCGGCATAATGGCTGGTGTCGAAGGAATCCTGGTTCGCAAAAAGAACGAATTCCGTGTGGTCCTTTCACTGGATGCGATCATGCAGAGCGTAGCTGTTGAAGTTGATGCCGACGATCTAGAACCGGCCGCGACTCCCGCGGAAAGTCATGCGGAGGCAATGTGACACTGATCGCGTTTGTTCTCGGCTTCACATGCTGTGCGGTCCTGGTATCGCATAGCCTACACACAAAGATAAGAAACGCACGCATCGAAAGAGGGGACTCAAAGGTTGAGACGGGGACAAATCCGCACATAACGTCGTCGGGAACTCCGGCGGCATCAAGTCGCAGATCGTTGTAACCCTTGTCGACCCTCATGACCTCCGCTGAGTCTTTAGTTCTGCGTTGAACCAATTGAAGGCACATCTGACATTCTCCCGCGCAAGAGCGCGCTGCTCGACGAATGTTTGCGCCGAAATGCAAATGCAGAACGCGGAAAAGGTGAATCATAAGCGACCGGCGATATCGCAGACGAGAGGAAGAAAGAAAGCCCAACATCATGGATACTCGCTCATTTCTGGCTCAGACCTCGAACTGGGCCCCGCTCATCGACTTGGTCGGAGAACAGCGGGCCCAAGCATTCTCATTTGTCGGCAACGACGGGGAAATCATGGTCTACAAGCACTACATGACGCATCGTCTTCTCAACGTGCACATGTACACCAGGCAGACGTTCCGTTTCGTCGGCGACCAGGGTTATGTTCCCATCCCTCCGGAGGTGGCCATCGCGTCCGCCTTCGGGCCCCGGCCGAAATGAAGTAGAGAGTCTATCGATCCATTGAATTGACCCGTTAAGCGGATAGGCACGACGAACCTGAGATAGGCAACGCCGAATGCATGTGTCAATCAGCATGGGTGCCAGATAAATCGTTGTTCGCAAAAATGATGATTTTCGCATTGTTCCTTGCGAGGGATCTCGGAAGCAAATCGCGCCACTCCAGGGTCGTTGCGTTGCAATAAGGTTAGTCATCACACCTGCCCTGGTCTTTCAGACTCATCTTTCATTGTGAGGAATACCAAAAATGGGTTCCATAGACCTATTGGATTCCGCCGTATCGACCGGAAGGTCTTCAGCCTTCGCAACAACCGCGCTTCCGAAGCTCCGTGAACGTTTCGAGGTAGTCGCCGCTTCCTTCGAGCGAATGGCCGACTTCGCCGCGGTCATGTTGGGATCTACGTTGGCCTGTGCGGCCTATGAATTCCTGCGGATGGGCAGACGCCTTCATTATTCCGCGGGCGCCGTAGTTTTGACAGCCCTCGGTTTCTCAGTCGTCTTTGTGCTAATGCTGGATCACGATGGAGCTTACAAACGTGCCAGCAGCCTATTGCGCATTCGCGAAACGGAGAGAGTTCTGCGAGTTTCCACTCAGGCATTCAGCGTTCTCTTCCCGATTACCTTCTTCCTCTTGCCACCATTCTCACGTTGGGTCGTTGTTTTGGCTGTAGTGTTGGTTCCACTGTGTTTGATTGCCGAAAAGCAATTCGCATTCTTGCTGATCCGGAACCTGCATAAGCGCGGCCACGGTTTGCAGAACGTGATTGTGTACGGCGCGGGATTCACTGGGCACCGCGTGTTTTCTGCGCTCGTCCGCTCGCCGAAGCTTGGATTGAACCCGGTTGCGGTTGTGGATGACGACAAGAGTCTCGCTGGCCAGGAGATTTACGCCTACGGCTATAAACGCGAACGGTCAGCTCCGGTGATCGCCGGGCCCCTGACCAGGAACATTCTCCGGGATCGCGGCATCGGCCTGGTCGTAGTCGGAATCCCAACGCTATCTGGAGAACGCCTCAAGGAAGTCGCGGCCGTGGCTTTTGCGGCCGGGGCCAATGTCGCATTTGTTCCTCAGCTTTCATATAGTTCTGAATCGCCGACAGACTATGTCGACATCGACGGCGTCCTTATCGCATCCCTGAGCCAGCCAACGCGGGAGCGCGTGTATGAGATCACAAAACGAATCTTCGATTTCGGCGCGGCACTTGCTTTGCTGATACTAACGTCTCCGATATGGGCAGCAATTGCTATCGCCATCCGCTTAGATTCAAAGGGGCCGATTTTCTTTCGGCAATTGCGGGTCGGGCGAGAAGGCAAGCTGTTCGAGATGCACAAGTTTCGCTCTATGCATGTCGACGCGCCCAAGTATGACTATCACCCCACGGGAGCCGATGATCCAAGAATCACGCGGGTCGGCCGCTGGCTGCGGCGCACAAGTCTCGACGAACTGGCCCAACTCGTCAACATTCTAAACGGTGACATGTCACTGGTCGGTCCGCGACCCGAAATGCCGTTCATCGTGGACACTTACAACGAACGGCAGCGGCAGCGGTTGAATGTAATCCCCGGTGTGACAGGACTCTGGCAGCTCAGTGCTGACCGGGCCTTCCTCATCCATGAAAACATTCAATATGACCTCTATTACATCCGTCATCGGAACTTCTTCATGGATATGGCTATCCTGCTGCACACGGTGGTGTTCGCTATGAAGGGTGTGTAGCTCTCGCAGTGAACGACAGACTTTGAAGTAGTGGGTCATCGAAGTTACGCGCCCAAGACGAAGAACGAGAAAGACACTATAGAACTACCCATCGCATTCGGTGTAATGGGGAGCATAATCGGCTACTTTGAAGAGGTTCGCGAAAGAAGTTGAGAGGAGCTTACTGTGGAATCACAAGCACAAAAAGAATTAACGTTACGCGACCTGCTCCAGATCTATCGTCGCAGAAGATCTGTGGTCTACGGTGTCATGCTGACGTTATGCATTCTGGCGGCGATCTATTGCACGCTGTGTACGCGTCGGTATCAGGCCACCGGCACTGTGCAGGTGCAAAAGGAAGGCGCGGACTGCCATGGGGTTGGACACCCTGATGAGTTCCGCTTCCGGCGGCGCTTCCGACGCCCTCGATGCCAATATCGATTTGCAGACCCAGGCAAACATCCTCCAATCGGATAGCCTCGCTCTGCGAACGATCGAGTCTCTCGGGATGGAGGACACCTACGACTTTCGTCCGCGTTGGAGTCCGGTGAGTTGGATCCTGGGAAAGATCTCTCCTCAGGGGGTTCCCGATCCCGTCGGCGCGAAACTCGAAGATGCTCCACAGCGGCGGCAAAGGGCGCTCAAGATCTTCTCGAAAAATCTGAAGGTGAAGCCGGTCAGCGGGACACGCCTGATCGAAATCGACTACACCGACCCCGACCCAAGACTCGCGGCGGCAGTGGTAAACACCATGACGCGAGCTCTGTCCGACTACACGTTCCAAACGCGCTACGATGCGACGAGTCAGGCATCGAAATGGTTGAGCGATCAGCTTGGCGATCTCAGAAAGGACAGCGAGGACCTGCAAGCGAAAGTGGTCAACTTGCAGCGCCAGTCGGGCGTTTACAGCCTTGGGACCGTTGACGCGCAAGGTCGCGAACAGGCTTACTCCGGTGTACTGGATCAGTTGCAACAGGCGACCTCGGCGAGGAATTCCGCCGAGCAGAACCGAATTCTGAAGGGGGCCATCGCAGAGGCTGCCGCGACAGGCAATGCCGAGATGTTATCCGGCTTGGCCGGCAACACTATGGGCGGTAGCTCGCAGATGATGAACAACTCGCTCAGCCTGATTCAGAACCTACGTCAACAGCAGGCCACGCAGCAGGCCTCCTTGCAGGAAGCGGAAGCAAAGTTCGGGCCAGCTTATCCCAAGATAGGAGAGCTTCAGGGGAACATAGCGGGTCTTGAACATTCGATCCAGCAGGAAATCGAACGGATCAAGAGCCGAGCGCAAAGCGATTTTGAAATTGCGGCGCAAGCAGAGGCGGGTACACGCCAGAACTATCAGACCGCCAAGAACCAGGCTGACATGCTGAATGACAAGGCCATCGAATTTGCGATCGTTCGCCAGGAGGCCGATGATAGCCGCGCGCTTTATGAAGATTTGCTGAAACGACTTAAGGAAGCAGGCGTGCTTGAAGGGCTGCGCTCATCAAACATCACCGTTGTCGATCCTGGCCGCACACTGGCGAAGCCGAAGATACCCAACGTCCCGTTGTACATGGCGATCGCCTTGTGTGGCGGATGGTTTCTCGGCTGTTGCGGTGCATTGTTGACCGACACGCTCGATAACAAGGTGAACACTGCACATGAGCTCGAAGAGCTGTTCAAGGAATCTACCGTTGGGCGTCCTGCCCCACTCGCACTTGTCAAGCACCCGAAACGGCTCCGCCAGGAGGGTGCTTGCCCTTGATGAACCACGCTCCACGTACGTTGAAGCAATGCGATCGATTCGCGACGGCGTTGCTTCTTTCGCGGACCGATGCTCCTCCCAAAGTATTGTTGGTCACCAGCGGAATTGCCGGTGAGGGCAAATCGCTCTGCGCAATCAATTTCGCAACCATTCTGGCCCAGACCGGGAGACGCACGTTGCTTATCGATACCGACCTGCGACGGGGTACGCTGCGCCGCTGGTTCGGTCTTCCCGAGGGTCCAGGATTGAGCGAATTGCTCGCGGGCCAGCAGGCGACTCCGCCCATCCAGCCCGTGCCCGGCATTGAGAACCTCGACGTTCTGATTGCCGGCAGGACACCGCCGAATCCGTCAGACCTATTGCAGTCCGACGCTACCCGAACTTGGCTCGAAGTCTTCGATCTCAACTACGACTTCATTGTGCTCGATAGCGCACCCGTATTGCCGGTATCAGATTCGGTTGGAGCTCAACACTCTGACCGATGCGACCTTGCTTGTTGGTCCGCTTGCGCATGACGGAACGCCCCCAGGTGCAGCGCAGTTACCAGATCTTGAGACAGGGTGGAAAGCACTATGTCGGCCTCGTCTTGAACGGCCTCAGCGTGCAACGACAGCTCCTATTACGGCTACTACGGCTATCGCAAACACGCATATCCCTACGCGGAGAAGAACGCCTTCGAGCGATGGGAATAAGGGACCGGCCGATCGCGCCGCATTCGCCGTGGCAGAACGGATATGCGGAGAGGCTCATCGGTTCAATCCGACGCGAATGTCTTGACCATGTCGTTGTACTTGGCGAGCGGCACCTTCGCCATCTTCTGAAATCATATCAAAACTATTACAACGAAGTCCGTACGCATTTATCATTGCACAAGGACTCCCCGGTCTCTCGCGCTGTCCACACCGTCGGTCGCATGCTTGCGATACCTGTTCTGGGCGGACTACACCATCAATATCTCCGCGTATGAGTTTCCGATAGGCACAGGGCATCACCGAAGCAGCAATGAGGCCGCCGAACGCAGCAGCAATAAGCGGACGCAACACTAACGACGTTTCGGTCATTCGCCCCCATCCCTGCCAAGATTAGGTCCGGCGAGCATGGCAATTATTCGCTATTTTATCGTAACATTGCCTTTGTGGCAGTGCATTTGTTTGATCTCCAATTAATCATGATCTGCCTTAATTGAAATTCTCAGTGTGTCTTTCCAGCACTAGTCGCGGCATTATTTCGTCGGTTACCGTTTTCGGTTGTCATGACAAAGGAGGGTGCCATGAAAGCACTCGCTATACTGACGGCAGCGGCGGTGACTCTCTTCAGCGTCGCGGCCTTCGCACAATACGGAGCGCCGTACGGCAAGGGCAAAGCCCCGCCGCCGCCACCGGTCGTAACTAAGGGGTAAATGCTGTAACGAGCATTGGGAGGGGACCGGCTGTCATGGAAGGGCCGGTCCCTTTCTTTTTGGGATAGATGCAGGGACGCGAGTCAGTCTGACGGCACGGTTTCCCGATTAAGCCGCGCGCGCATCTCCTTTCCTGTCTTGAAGAAGGGAGAGCTCTCTCTGCGACCGCGACGGCAGCACCAATACGGGGGTTGCGCGCCGTGCGTGCTTCTCGGAGCCTGACCGAAAAGGCTCCGAACCCCCGCAGTTCGACTCAGTCTCCGCGACGCAAAGCTTCGACCATTTCGTCCAATATCGCGTTGACGACCTTCTCTATGACGCGCTCAAAAAGGTGCGGGTTCTGCGAGGAGATGCGCTCTATGAGTTCAGATTTTATCATGGACCAGCCTCGGGCGGTTGAAGCTTCAATAGCCGATTAGAATTTCGCTGACTGTCGGCTTTGCCGCGCGAATTGCCGGATCGGAGGAACTGTATTCCTTGTCGGCTGAAAGCGCATTGATCTTTTCAGCTGAAGCCTTTGCATCGGCGCGTAGACCAAGGCCTGCACTGCAGTCGCCAGCAAGCGTAGCTAGCTCTCCGCCATCCCAGTCGCTCACGGTCGCGATGCGGTCCTTGTCGAAACCTTTGAGCTTGAACGCCTTGTGATTGATCTTTTCGACTTGCTCCAAAGTCTGACCGAGCCGCAAGCCACCCGGCGCGGTCCAGGTTGACTGGTCGCCGATGACGATCAGATGAATATCGCTACGGGTGGTTCGATTGGACCACCATACTTCGAGTCGACGCTTTGGATCATTAGGGAACAATATCGAAGCGGGGACTTTGCTACCGTCACTGGACTCGACATCGGTGAAAGTAATGTTTTTTGGCTTAAATGCCGTCACAAGTTCGAGGTGACTTGAGTCCTTAGCGAAGGTGCCGCTACAGGCGACCACAGTGGTTGGAGCGCGCTGCTGCGCCCAAAGAGGGCCTGCCAGTAGCGCAAGCGCCGTGGCCAATGCCGCGCTGATCCATGCTTTGCGCATTGCCTTCCCCCTATAAGTTATTAGCCAGCGTAGCACGTCGATTGTGAAAATAGACTCCCCGCATAAGAATGTCCGCTAAAGCGGATTTAGTCCGCAGTGACGAGGCATAACTTCAAACTGCATTAAGTCCGAGGTCCTCAGATGAACAAACAGACCGTGGCTCTTATAGCGTTATGTGCAGGTTGGATACTGACGGCAGACATCGCCGATGCGACCGCATATGAAGACATCGCCGGGCAATGGTGTGGTGACGTCACTGACTACGTCTTCACGCCGGACACGTTGACTGTGAAATTTCACGACGACAGACCGGTCAATGTGTTCCAGATCACGAAGTACACCTACACCAACGACAGCGTACGTGTTCATTGGCTTAACGGTGCCAACGAGTTGCTAATGGTCTTCGCTGAATTCAGCGGCAACAAGACCGCCATGGCGCAGCAGGAGAACGAGGACAAACCGCGCCGAGCGTTCCATCGCTGCTGAGAATTAATTTGCGAAAGTGCCATTTTAGGGAGAGGGACATGGTGTTTGCTAAAGAAGCTCAGTCACATAACGATCGAGTCGTCGCGTCTACGCAGGGGGAAATCCAGAAGCCGCTTTCGATCTTCGGGAAGGTTATCGGCCATGGGGGTCTGACTATTTTTGGTCGCGTCGAAGGTGAGGTACGCGCCTCGAATGTCGTGATCGCTGAAGGCGCACAGATACTGGGTGACGTCGTCGCAGAGGAAGTGACAGTTGGCGGCCACCTTAAGGGCACCATCCGCGCCAACCGCGTCAAGGTAAATAGCACCGGTGTTGTTGAAGGCGATATTCTCCATCGAACACTGATGATCGAGGAGAATGCTCGGTTCGAGGGAACGTCGCACCGAAACGAAAATGAGATCGTAAACGCCATCCAGGCGTTCAAATCAACCCTGTGAGGAGGCACAAATGAGGCGCGGGCGCTGGCGATGATCGTCCCGGATTTCTATCGGTTGTATCAACCACTGGGATCTTTCGGTTTCTACGCAAACAACGATGGCATCATCACCGACACTCAGGGGCCCTTCCTAGAGCAAACTGCCTCGCCTGCATTTCAAGCCGGTTTGCGTGTCGGCGATAGGCTCGATCTTACGCAGATGCGCTGTATTCCCATACGCACAGTCAGATGCGCGAGTGCCATGGCGGCCTTGGGAGGCTTTCGCCTGGTGGCTAATGAACAGCGCGCCGAACTCGTGATGGCTGCGGCTCCAGACCGAGCAGCGCGAGAAGTCGATATCGTTGCTAGCCAACGGCCATACAACGGATGGGTGCTTGCGGTTTTGCTACTCGATCAGCTATGCCTCCGATAGCGACCATTCCAGGTATGAGTCCGAATTGACGCTATGGGCCACTAAGCGACATTGTAAGTCGAAAAGACGAATGAGGCCGCCAACTGAGACGGCTGAACAAATAGAGGCCCCGACCGAAGTCGGGGCCTCCCTGTTTGTGCCGGCCACTGGCGCTGAACACGTAATCCTCCAGAGAGATGCAAGGAAGTGTGAGGATTGGTCGGGCCAGCATCCAGCACTTTTCAAACGTTACCTGGGTCGTCTCCCCAAAAAAATTGAAACCGGGAGCAACCTTACACGGCGCGGGCTTCAGACGGGCTGGTGCGATTGATAGATTGCCGCTCTACTAATGCCGCTTGCGTCCAGGTCCGCGCAAGCTCAAGCAGCCCCTGCCTGTCACCGTCGGTTTTAGCGTCGCAGGCCGAGAGGATCGCCTCCTTAGCGTATTGCCAGTACTGATCTGTTATCGGCATGGGCACTCTCCGGTACTCGCATGCGCTCCTTGGCCGTAGGCGTCTGATCAAAATTGCTCACCCAGATTGCCGGTCCACAGCAAAATGACCACCCACCCGCCGCGGCTTTTCTTAAGTTGTTGAAATTACTGCATCCGCGCGCGGCGGTTGTGAAAATGCGAGGTAAAGCGCGGCAAGGTGACACCAGCCCGGTTACTATTTTGGGCGTCGTAAACGCGGATATGCGTGTCGCTTTTTCCCGCCAGCAAGTCGGTGCGCTCCGCGATATTGGCCGCGATGCGCCGCGCAGTCGCTGCTCGATCAGTTGCTTGAGCG